>NZ_VIVK01000002.1:0-600000 GCF_007828865.1 Kribbella amoyensis | reverse complement strand
AGCTCCGCTCCTTCATCCTCCCCGGCGGCACCCCCGGCGCCGCCTATCTGAACGTGGCCCGCACCGTGACCCGCCGCGCCGAGCGCGCCGGCTGGGCCGCCATCGAGGCCCACGGCCCGACCGTCAACCTGCTCGCCGTCACCTACCTGAACCGCCTCTCCGACCTGCTCTTCATCCTCGGCCGGGTCGCCAACCTCTCCTCCGGCGGCGACGTCCTCTGGGTTCCCGGCGGCGAACGCGACAAGTAGCCCCCATCCAGAGCGACGAAACCGTGCGGGCGAGGTAGAGGGCGCGCGGTCAGCGGCGGGTGCGTGAGCGGTAATCGCTGGGTGTGAGCCCGACCAGGTCGCGGAACCGGCGGGCGAAGTAGGTCGGGTCGTCCCAGCCGACCGCCGCGCCTACCCGCGCGGCCGGTAAGTCGGACTCGACCAGCAACGTCGCGGCCCGCTCGGCCCGCAGCCGCGCGAGGTACCCGAGCGGGCTCAGCCCGGTGTCGCGCCGGAAGAGCCGGCTGAGGTACGCCGGGTCGAGGCTCACCGCCTCGGCCACTTCGTCGAGCCGCCATCCCTCCGCCGGCGCGGCCTCGAACCGCGCCACCGTCGCGGCCACCGCCGGATGCACCACCCGTTCAGGTCCGGCGTCCCGATCGACCCGCCCGTCCGCCAGCACTCCCAACACCGTCACCAACCGCCCCACCGCCCGCCCCGTCCCAACCCCACGAAGGCCCTCAGCCGCACGCGGGCCTCGGCCCTCATCGGCGTCTCGCGCGGCCCGGTCCAGGTCTTGGACGAGGCGTCCGATCTCGTCGATCGCCTCGTCGGCGGCTGCCGGTTCGACCTGCGTCATCGCCACCCCGTGCGGTCCACCGGCAACCGGTGTGGTCCACAACAACTCCCGAAGGATCGGGACCTGCTGGAGACCGGCGAGCTCGGAACGCAGCGCCTGGGCGGAGACACAGCAGTTCGCCACCACGAGATCGCGGCAGCGCCCGAACGCGTGCCACGCCCCCGGCCTCAGCACGAGCACCTGCCCCCGTCGTACCGCCTGCTCCCCCTGGCTCGTCCGATGCACGCCGCGCCCCGGCCCGACCACCGCGATCTCCAGGAAGTCGTGCGCGTGCGGCTCGACGTCCACGCTCAGCCGGTGCACCCCGCCCCACACCGGACCACCGTGGAACAGCCGGGACTCGTGCAGCGTCGTGGGCATGTCCGAATCGTACGATCATCGGCCCGGATCGCCCTGGCTCCCACCGGCCCGGATCGCCCAGTCTGGAAGAACCAGCCGATCACCCCCACGGGAGAGACCGACCTCATGAACACCGCAACCCAGCTCTCCACCGCGCTCCCCACCTCGGACCTCGACGCCGACGGCCGGGTCCCCGAGGACCTCGTCGCGGCGTACCGGCAGGACGGTTTCGTCCGAGTCCGCGGCGTCCTGACCGCCGACGAGGTCAGCCGGTACGTCGACCGCGCGGCCGGCTACCTCGAGGAGCACCGCGCCGACCGGCTCCAGCGGGACCGGATCTTCAGCCAGCTCGTCAACGTCTGGGAACACGACCCGATCCTGCGCGAGCTCACCCTGCATCCCGGGACCGCCAGGGTCGCCGAGCAGCTGGCCGGTTTCGGACTGCGGATCTGGCACGACCAGATGCTCGTCAAGGAACCGCGCAGCAACGCGGCCACCCACTTCCACCAGGACCGCCCGTACTGGCCGCACGCGAACGACCGGTTGCCGTTGTCCGCCTGGATCGCGCTCGTCGACGTTCCGCCGGAGCGTGGCTGCATGACATTCCTGCCCGGCACCCAGACCCGGACGGACCTGCAGCCGCAGGACCTCAGCGACGAGGAGGACCTGTTCGGCCGTGCCCCGGAGCTGCGCTGGTCCGAGCGGGTCACCGTCCCGCTGCGAGCCGGCGACTGCACCTTCCACAGCGGCTTCACCGGTCACATGGCCTTGCCGAACACCACCGACAAGGCCCGGTTCGCGCACGTGAACATCTACATGGACGAGGACACCCTCTTCTCCGGCGGGCCGCACGTGGTGACCGATCCGCTCGGCCTCACCGCCGGCGATCCCCTGGACGGCGACCAGTTCCCCCGGCCCGCGCAGTTGGACAGGAGGTAGTGCCCGCAGTCAGGTGGACGGCAGGGTGTCGACGCCCAGGACAGCCAGGCTTGGGCGGCGACATCCTGTCGATCCGCACGGACAACCGCTCGGCTCGGTAAACCAGCCGTTCGTCGCAGCGGCCGGGGTGAGCCGTTGCGGTGATATCTATTCACTCTTGACTTGTCACCATGACAACTTCCTCCCTGCGCCGGATCGGCGCGAGCATCCTGGTGACGGCGACGGCGGCGGCGGGGTACGTCGCCGCGCCGGCCGCGGTGGGAACGCCCGAGTCCGCGGGCGATCGCGGCACCCACCAGGTGACCACCTGGGGTGCGAGCGACGACATCGCCGGCGGCACCCTCAACGACGTGACCGTGCGGAACATCCTGCGGACCAGTGTCGGCGGCGACGACCTGCGGATCCGGTTGTCCAACGCGAACGGCGACCAGCCGCTGGTCTTCGACTCTGTCTACGTCGGCAAGCAGCAGGCCGGCGCGGCCGTCGTCCCCGGTTCGAGCCGGCAGCTGACCTTCAGCGGCAGGACCACGGTCCGGATCCCCCCGGGCGCGATGGCCGTCAGCGATCCGCTGCCGGGCCGGATCGGCGCCAAGGAGAGCCTGACCGTGAGCGCGCACGTGGTCGGCCAGAGCGGCATCATCACCGCGCACAACCGGGCCATGCAGCACAGCTACAAGTCGACTTCGGGTGACCACGCCGCGGACGAGACGGCGACCGCGTACCAGACCGAGTCGTCGGCCTGGTTCTTCCTGAACGCGGCGATCGTGACCGCGCCGCAGCAGGTCCAGACCGTCGCCACCCTCGGCGACTCGATCACCTCGTCGGTGGCGACCACGATCGACGAGAACCGCCGGTGGCCGGACATCCTGGCCAACCGGTACGCCGAGCTCCCCGAGCACCGGCGGCTCGCGATCTCCAACGAGGGCATCTCCGGCAACCGGATCCTGAACGGCGTCGCCAAGGCCGGCAGCGCCGGGGCGAACGCCCTGTCCCGCTTGGACAAGGACGTGCTGACCAAGCCCGGTGTCCGGACGGTGCTGGTGCTGGAAGGCATCAACGACATCTACGCCGGCGCGACCGCGGACGAGCTGATCGACGGCTACCGGCAGCTGATCACTCGCGTGCACGCGAGCGGCCGGTGCATCGTCGGCGGCACGCTGACGCCGATGGGCGCCTCGTTCGTCTACACGCCGGAGAAGGAGGCGATCCGGCAGCAGCTCAACGAGTTCATCCGGACCAGTCCCGAGCTCGACGGCGTGGTCGACTTCGACGCGGCGACCAGGGACCCGGCCGACCCGACCCGCCTGAAGGCCGAGTACGACCCGGGCGACGGGCTGCACCCGAACAACGCCGGCAGCGAGGCGATGGGCAACGCCGCGGATCTCGACACGTTGCGCTGCTCCTGATCGATCTCAGCCAGGGTGGTGCCAGCGCGGCTCGGCACCACCCTGGCGGGCCAGCAGCTCGAGGTGGGCGCGCGCCATCCGGACGGTCTGCAGGCAGATCCCGCCGAAGTCGCCGAGCTCGGTCCCGATCGCGCCGGCCAGGTCGCGCACCGTCAACGAGCCCTTGGTCCGCAGCCGGCCGGTGGTGAACTTGTGCACGTCGTCCACCCACTCCAGGCTCTGCTCGATCTTGCGCCGGCCCTGATCCGCGTCGAGCAGGTCGCCGTGGGACGGGACGAGCGCGTCGAAGTCCAGCTCCAGCAGGCGTCGCAGGCCACTGGTGTACCGCCCCACATCGGTGTACAACGGCGCCAGCCAGACCTTGCCGTCGAGGTACGGCTGGCCGCGGCCCTGGACGTCGTCGAACGAGAACAGCGTCCGGGTCCGTTCGTCCAGGACGGCGATGTGGCCCGGGCTGTGGCCGCTCGTCGTGATCACCCGCACCGGCCGGTCAGCCGCCGGTAGATGGTCCCCGTCGCGCAGCAGGACGTCGATGCGGACGCGGTCGCCGAGCATCTCGTACAGCTCGGCCCGCTCCGCGTCGTCGAGGTCCATCGCCGCCGGGTCCGAACCCCACAGCTCGGACACCAGCGCGTCGTTGTCCTCCAGCCAGCCCGCCTCCGTCGCCGGTGCGGCCAGCCGGGCGCCGCTGCGGTCCTTGAGGATCGCGTTGCCGCCCATGTGGTCGGGATGCGCGTGACTGTTGACGACCAGGGTCAGGTCCGCCAGGTCGAGACCGAGCTTCTTCAGTTCCGGTCCGGTCGCCGCCTCCGGGGTGGAGGCGATCCCGGCGTCGAGCAGGATCAGCTCGTCGCCTGCGTCGAGGACATGCAGCCACAACGGCAGGCCGCACACGTGGGGGTAATCGGTCGCGAGTCGGTGGATGCCGGGGGCGATCTCGGTGGGCACGGGTCACCGTCCTTCGAACGTGCCGGGTCGTTTCTCCGCGAAGGCCGACCGGCCCTCGTTCGCGTCCCGGGTCCCCATCGCGACGGCCTGCAGCTCCCGCTCGTACTGGATGGCCGGCTCGAGGCCCATCGAGAGGGCGGCGCGCAGGTTCGCCTTGGCGTGCTGGGCGGCGATCGGTGGCCGGGCCGCGATCCGGTGCGCGAGCTCGGTGGCCGCCGGCAACAACTCGCCGGCGGGCAGTACCCGGCTGACCAGGCCGATCCGCAACGCCTCGGCGGCGTCGATCGGGTCGCCGGTGAGCAGCAGCGTCGCCACGTCGCTCGCGGACAAGCTGGCCGCCAGCAACGCGGTCACCCCGCCGCCGCCGATCCAGCCCAGCTTGATCTCGGCGGCGGCGAACGTCGCCCGCTCGGAGGCGAGCCGGATGTCGCACGACAACGCGAGCTCGAGCCCGCCGCCGAACGCGTACCCGTTCACCGCCGCGATCACCGGGGTCCGCAGTCCGCGGAGCGCGTCGCAGTAGTCGAGCCTGTTCCGGAAGTGCCAGGGTCCGTCGTACCGGTCCAGCTCGGAGATGTCGCTGCCGACCGAGAAGGCCCGCTCCCCCGCGCCGGTCAGGACGACCGCGCGGATCTCCGGGTCCGCGTCGATCCGCGGGATCAGGTCGAGCAACTGCTCACTCATCGTCCGGGTCGCCGCGTTCAGCTTGGCCGGCCGGTCCAGCGTCAGCCGGCCGACGTACCCGTCCTGCTCGAAAACCACCTGGCCGTCGTCCATCGGTTCATCCCACCTTCGACGCGGCCGGTCCCCGGGCGCGATAGTCCGCTTCGATCCGGTCCACGGCGAGACCGGCGTCGTCGTCGTTGCCGAGCAGCTCCCGCACGCGCTCGGACAGCTCGTCCTGGAACGCGATCCAGCCGTCGAACCGTGGCCGGATGTACGACGCCGCGAGCGTGTCCCGCGTCGCCGAGTAGTGCCCGTTCCACGCGTTGTCCACGGCATCCGACTCCCACACGGCCGCGGATGCCGACTGCCCACCGACGGGCGAGACCACGTCCAGCTGGGTGCGGGTGTCGAGCAGGCCACGGGCGTACTTGGTGACCGCGAGGACCCGGTCGTACGCACGGTGGGTCACCGCGAGTCCGGTCCCGCCGAGGGTGCCGAGCCCGGGTCCGTCGGTCGCCAGCAACCGCGGTGCCGCGGCCCAGCCGAGCGCGCGCCGATCGTCGGCGGCGGTGCCGTAGTACGCGTAGCTGTAGACCAGCGGGCAGCAGGTCAGGTCGTTGCTGGCGGCAAGCAGCTCGTGGATCGCGATCGGGTCCAAGGCGGCGGCGGACCGGTCGCTGCGCCGCCAGACGTCCCGCAGGACCTCGATCGCGGTCACCGCTCGTCCGCGATCGAGCAACGTGGTGTGCGTGCGATCACCGGCCATCCCGAGCAGGCTGAGCCCCGCGTGTGGTCCGGCCACGCACAGCACGATCCCGGAGAGCCCGAGCACGTCGGTCCAGGTCGCCGGCGGCGGCCCGGTCAGCAGGTCCGGCCGGACCAGGCAGGTCTGGGTGGCGGCGTCCAGCGGCAACGCCCAGTTGCGGTCGTCGATCCGGTAGCTCGCCCACGTCGGCGGCATCGCCCGCGATCGCCAGACGTCCAGGTCCTCGGCCCCGAACACGTCGTCCACCGCGAGGACCGCCTCGGCCGCGATCGCCGCGCCCAGGCCCGGATGGTCGATCACGAGCAGGTCGTACTTCTCGGCCAGCCGGTCCAGCGGCTCGGACTCGAACCCGGACAACGGCTGCCGATCCCAACGCACCCGCACACCGTCGGCACCGCCCGCAGCCTCGAACGCCTCCAGCGGCCGGTACCCGCGCGGGTGGTCCCAGGTCAACCCGCGAAGCTCCACCGTCACGACGGCACCACGGCATCGCCAGGCCGAGCGTGCACCACCGCGTCGCTCGGCCGCGCGTGCACCACGCCCTGACTCGCCAGCTCGCCTCGGCGCTCGTCCGACAGACCCAGCTCGGTCAGCAACTCGTCCGTGTGCTCACCGGTGAGCGGCGCCGGCCGTCGGACCTCGGGTGGTGTCCGGCCGAAGGTGTAGGGGAACCCGGGTGTCGTCACGGTCCCTTCGGTCGGGTGGTCGTAGGTCACGAACGACCCGTTGTGCCGCACCTGCGGATCCACCTGGACAGCCGCGTAGTCGTACACCGGCCCGCACCAGACACCGCGTTCGCGCAGCTTCGTCAGCCAGTACTCCGTGGGCTCCCGGCGCAACGCGGTGGACACCGCGCCCGCGATCTCGTCGCGGCGGACGAACCCGTCCCGCTCGGCGTCCAGCCCGGCCAGCTCCGGCGCGTCCAGCACCTCGGCGAGCACGGACAGATCGGCGAACGCGAGTGAGAGGTACCCGTCGCGCGTCGTGAAGATCCCGTACGGCGCCCGGATGTAGCTGTGCGCGTGCACCTCCTCGGACCTGGTCTGCGGGATCCCGCCGACGGTGTGGACCGACAACTCCTGCATCTGCAGGGCGATCACCGCGTCGAGCATGTTCACCTGGACGAGCTGACCCTCGCCCGTCCGTTCGCGGTGCAGCAGCGCCGCGAGGACGCCCTCGAACGCGCTGTACGCGGTGACCGCGTCGGCGAGGAAGTACGGCGCGGCGACGGGTGGTTCACCTGGACGGCCGGCGCTGAACAACGCGCCGCTCATCGCCTGGACGAGCAGGTCCTGCCCCGGCCACTCCGCGTACGGCCCGGTTTCGCCGTACCCGGAGACGGACACGTAGACGAGGTCCGGCTTGATCGCGCGCAGCGTCTCGTAGTCGACGCCGAGCCGGGCCGCGACGCCGGGACGGTAGTTCTGCAGGAACACGTCCGCGGTCCGGACCAGCTCGTACAGCAGCTCGCGGCCGTCGTCGCTCTTCAGGTTCACCGCGAGGCTGCGTTTGTTCCGGTTGAGCGAGAGGAACGAGGCGTTCACCTCGGTCCCGGTCGCTCCCCCGGCCGCGGTGTGCCGCTGCCACTCGCCCGAGGTCGGTTCGACCTTGACCACGTCCGCGCCGAGATCGCCGAGGCGCATCGCGGCCAGCGGGCCGGCCATCGCCACCGAGAGGTCCAGCACCCGGTAGCCGTCCAGGATTCCCATACCGTCCAAGTTCCTTACTGTGTCGTCATTGGGCGGTCCAGCCCGCGTCCACGGGAAGCACCGCACCGGTGATGAAAGAGGCGTCGTCACTGGCCAGGAAGGCGATCGCCGCGGCGACCTCCTCGGGCCGCCCGATCCGGCCGAGGGCGTGGTGCCGGTCCACCATCGCCGCCATCGCGCCGGGGTCGTCCTCGCCGCCGACCTTGCCGTTGCGGATCAACGGGGTGTCGATCAGCCCGGGCGCCACGCAGTTCGCCCGGACGCCGGCCCGGCCGTGGTCCAGCGCCATCGCCCGGGTCAGGTTCTCCACGCCGGCCTTGGCCGCGCAGTACGCGGACCGGTTCCGCTCGCCGACGGTGCCGATCGCGGACGAGATCGTCACGATCGCGCCACTGCCGCGCGCGAGGAAGCCGGGCAGGACCGCGCGGCAGGAGTGGTAGACCCCGGTCAGGTCGACGTCGAGGATCGTCCGCCACTCGTCCGGTGTCGTGTTCGGCACGGTGTCGCAGACGTCCACGCCGGCCGCGCTGACCAGGACGTGCACGCCGCCGAACTCGGCCGTCACCGCCTCGACCACCTCCTCGGTCCGGGCGAGGTCGGTGACGTCGAGGGGGTAGCCGCGGCCGCCGAGCTCCTGGCCCAGCGCCTCGGCGGCCGCGCCGTCACGGTCGCAGACGATCACGGTGCCGCCCTCGGCGGCGATCCGGCGGGCCGAGGCCGCCCCGATCCCGGAGGCGGCTCCGGTGATCAGGGCGACCTGTCCCTGGAAACGGTGAATATCCATCAACCTCAGGGCTTCTCGTAGGGGAAGGACGGCAGCACGCCGATCCGGTCGTACTCCATCCGGGAGTCGTCGAACCCGTCCTCCCAGCTGACGTTCTCGAAGGTGTCGCAGGGACCCGCGGACGGGCCGTGGTACGGATCGCTCTCGGTGTTGGTCACCTTGACGTCGGAGAACGCGAACCCGCAGCCGCCGAAGTCCATGTGCACGCCGTACGGCTTGGCGTCCGGCATCGACGGGTCGGCGTTCGCGTCGTCGACGATCAGCTGGGACACCTTCGCGTCCGGGGTGTACGGCGGTTCGTTGCGGACGCCGTACGCGTAGAACGGTCCCGTGTCGCCGCTGTCCTTCGCCAGGTGGGACAGCCGGACGTGGTGCACCGTGTTGGCGCCGGTGTAGTTGTCGGCGTTCGGGATCTCGGGCCGCGACTCGATGCTGATGCCGTACCGGGCGCCGTGTTCGACGACGGTGTGGCTGACCTCGTTGCGGCCGGTGTTCATGAGCTCGACGCCGGCCGAGTCGCCGGGGACCAGCTCGCCGATGTGGTGGATGTAGTTGTTGGTGAAGGTGTTGTCGTGGGCCAGGTCACCCTCGCCGGGATAGCCACCCTCGACCTTGATGCCGTCGTTGCCGAGGTGCTCGAGCAGGCTGCCGGACACGGTCGTCTTCTCGTTCGCGAAGAGCAGCTGGATCGCGGTGAACCCGGTCTGCGAGATGTGCAGGTTCTCGAGCCGCACGCCCCGGGTGTTGGTCAGCGTGATCGCGCCGAACCGGTTCCGGGGCAGCTCGATCTGGGTGTCGTACCTGGGGTACTTGTGCTTGACACCGGAGTCACCGGTGCCGTTCCAGCCGTACCGGTACCACTCCACGAAGTCGGTGTTGCGGATCGCCAGCCCGTCCAGGGAGATGTTCTCCACCCGCCGGGACGCCGAGGCGCCGGCCAGCGAGAACACCTGGGTCTGGGTCGGCCGCTGCACCTTGACGCCTGCCATCGTGCCGCCGGCCGGCTTGTAGTACAGCTGCTTCGCCGCCCAGTCGAGGTAGTACTCCCCGGCCTGGTCCAGCAGGCTGAGCGAGTTCTGCACGAAGTACCGGGAGCCGCCGCCGGAGTTGATGAACCCGTAGCGCGCCGGGTACACCAGCGTCGTCCGCCGCTTGGTGTAGTTGATGTCGAGCATCGGGATCGTGTCGGTGAACCACGACCACGAACCGCCCGACCAGACCACGACCTGCGCCGGCCACGACGACCCGAGCCGCAGGTCCCAGGACGGGTCGATGTCCCCGGCGTTGAAGCCGAGCTGGTCCCGGACCGCTTCCTTGGTCGGGTCGAACAGGATCGAGCGCAGGTACGGCGCCCACTCCTCGTCTGACCGGCGGTTCGGGTACCGCGCGGTGGTGGCGCGCTTGCCGTCGACGTACAGCGTGTGGAACGGCTGGGACACGTCCACGGGGGCACGGAAGATCCCGTCCTTGTACGGCTGCCAGCCGGTGACCTCCTCGGCGGACTCGAACACCGCCTTGCCGGGTCCGTCCGCGCTCCGGTACACCACCTGGTGCCCGTTCGACCCCGAGTCGCGGTCGTCGAACGCGATCGTCTTGTCCACCTTGTACGTGCCGGCCTTGAGGTTGACGACCAGGTCACAGGTCTGCCGCTGGTTGAGGTTGCGGGCGCGGATCGTGTCGCGGGCATGCTCCACGGTGCGCCAGGGCCTGGACTGCGTGCCGTTCGCCGCGTCGTCGCCGTCCGGGGACACCCAGAACGACGGGCAGCCGGCGGCCTCCGACGCCTGATCGGCCTGGCCGGCGGTGCGGGGTGCGACGCCGAGCGCCGCTCCGCTGCCGAGGACGAGGGCGGGCAGGACGAGCCCGACGGCGGCGCCGAGGACCAGGCCGGACCTGGCACCGAGACGGGCTCTGGTACTGCTGCGTTGGCGGGACATCTGTGGCTTCCTTCCACTCGGGGCGGTACGTGGAAATAAGTACTGCTTTCGTGCGGTCCGCCGGCCTCCTTTCACCTCGCCTGTGGGTAAACCTTTGCCCGTGGGTCCGGGGAAAGGGCGCGACCGGTGCGGCCGCGCCCTTCCAGGGGTTGACTCAGTTCTTCGGGACGTCGTACGGGAAGCTCGGCAGGACGCCGATCTTGTCGTACTCCATCTTGCTCGCGTCGAAGCCCGTCTCCCAGTCGGCGTTCGTCACCTGGTTGCACTGGTACGACTGGTACTTCTGGTCGGTCACGTTGCCGACCTGGACGTTGCTGAACGCGTAGCCACAGCCACCCGCGTCCATGTGCACACCACGGGTGCCGCCGGCGTCCGGCATCGACGGGTCCGGGATCACGTCGCCGATCACCATCTGGTCGACGGTGTTCTTGATCGGGTGCGGATCCTGGTTGCCGACGCCGTAGCTGTAGAAGGAGCCCATGTCACCGCTGTCCAGGCCGGTCTCCTCCAGCCGGATGTACTTGAAGCTGTTGCCGTCGGTGTACTGGTCGCCGTCCTTCACCTCCGGCCGCGACTCCAGGCTGATCCCGTACCGGGCGCTGTGCCGGACCACGATGTTCTCGATCGTGTTGTTGCCGGTGTCCATCAGCTCGATCCCGGCCGAGTCGCCCGGCACCAGCTCGCCGATGTGCGAGATGTAGTTGTTCTTGATCGTGTGGTGGTTGTTCAGGTCGCCCTCACCCGGCCAGCCGCCCTCGACCTTGATGCCGTCGGCCCCGATGTTCTCCAGCAGGCTGTCGGAGATGTTCACGTGGTCGTTGGCGAACAGCAGGTAGATCCCGGTGAACCCGGTGTCGGACAGGTGCAGCTTGGTCAGGTCGATGTTGCGGGTGTTGGTCAGCCGGATCGCGCCGAACCGGTTCCGCGGCATCTCGATCTGCCGGTCGTACTCGGGGTACTTGTGCTCATCGCCCGAGTCGCCGCCGGCCACCCAGCCGTTGCGGTACCAGCTGACGAAGTCGGAGTACTGCACGCCGAGACCGTCGAAGGCGACGTCGTGCAGCCGGTCGTCCGCCGACGCGCCGGCCAGGTCGAGCACGGTCTTCACCGTCGGCCGGAGCACCTTGACGCCGTCCATCGATCCGCCGCGCGGTTTGTAGTAGACCTCGCCGGCCTTGTAGTCCAGGTAGTACTCGCCCGGCTGGTCGAGGAAGCTCAGCGAGTTCTGGAAGAAGTACCGCGACCCGCCGCGGCTGTTCACCATCGCGTACCGGGTCCAGTACTTCAGCGTGGTCTGGGTCTTCTTGAAGTTGGTGTCGAGCAGCGGGATCGTGTCGGTGAACCAGCTCCACGAACCACCGGACCAGATCGTCACCGACGCCTGGCTCATGTCCCAGCTCGGGTCCCAGTCACCAGGCTTGCCCCAGAGCCAGTTGTGCACGTCCATCTTGTCCTCTTCGTAGAGGATGGACGTCAGGTACGGCGACCAGGTGTCGTCCGTGCCGCGGTTCGGGTACCGCGCGTTGGTGGCCCGCTTGCCGTCCTCGAAGAGCGTGTAGAACGGCTTCGACGGATCGATCTTGGCCTTGTAGATGCCGTCCTTGTACGCCTGCCAGCCGGTGATCTCCTCGGCGCCGGACAGCGTCGCCTTGCCCGGGCCGTCGGCGCTGCGGTACACCACCTGGTGGCCGTTCGCGCCGGAGTCGCGCTGGTCGAACTGGATCGTGCTGCCGACCGGGTACTCACCGGCCTTCAGGTTCACGGTGATGTCGCAGCCCATCTTGGCCACGTCGTTGAGCTTCTTCTCGCGGATCTGGTCGCGGGCCCGGGTGACGGTACGCCACGGGTCGCTCTCGGTGCCCTTGCCGGCGTCGTCGCCGGACGGGGCGACCCAGAAGTTCTCACACTTCGCGGCGCCGGCGGGCTGGGCGCCGAAGTTGACGGCGGCGGCGGTCACCAGGGCCAGGGCAACCACCCCGACACCGGTACTCACCGCCGTCCGGCGTCGTTTCCACTGCTTGATCATGGGCGGGGGTCCTCTCGGGGGATGGGTCCGGCCTCACTCGGTGGCGTGGTTGCCGTTCTGCTGGTCACGCCAGGCCTCGTACTCGAGCCGGGTCCGTTCGTTCAGGGGGTAGTAGTCGCGCAGCGGGGCGCCCTCGTCGATCCGGCGCCGGCTGAACTTCTCCCACGCGTCGTGCTCGGCCGCGGCCTGCACCACCGATTCGGCCCGCCGCCGGGGCACGACGACGGCGCCGTCGTCGTCCGCGACCACGAGGTCACCGGGCAGGGTGAGGACACCGCCGACCGCCACCGGGACGTTGTACGCCCACGGGAACAGTTCGGACTGGGACGCGTAGTGGGGGGTGGCGCCGGTCGACCAGATCGGGACGTCCAGCTCGGAGACCCGGGGAACGTCGCGGATCCGGCCGTCCACCACGATGCCGGCACCGCCCCGGAGCTTGAAGTAGCGGACCAGCATGTCGCCGAAGCAGCCGGTGGTGTGGCTGCCGTAGGCCTGGACCACCAGGACGTCCCCGGGCTGTACCTCGTCGAGCACGGCCCACAGCGCCGTACTGCGTTCGATGTACTCCTGCGACTGACCGTCCGCGATGTCCTCGCGCTGCGGCATGAACTGCAGCGTGAGGGCCCGGCCGACGATCTTGCTGCCGGGGGACATGCTGGTCGGTCCGTCGACGAAGGTCCGGCGGATGCCCTGTCCGTGCAACCGGGCGCAGGCGGTGGCCGACCCGATCTCGGACAACCGCGACACCAGATCCGGGTCCGGGGACGGCGGGTTGTCGCCGCGGACCGGAAGATCCCAGACCGGCATCGCCGGTGCTTGTTCGATCCCGCTGCTCAAGATATGTCTCCTCGTGCTCGTGGTGGTTCGGTGAAGGGGAAGAAGGTCAGTCCGAGGCCAGCGCGACGTGCGCGGCCCGGTAGGCGTTCGGGGTCAGCCGCAGCTCCAGCCGGATGGTCCGGCCCGGCGGCAGGACCACCTCGAGGCGGTTGCCGTCAACAACGATCGTCTCGGTGCCGGCGGCCAGGACGGGCGCGGTGTACGCCGGGGCCGGGCCCGGGTAGGTACCGCTCGCCGTGGTCACCGTGGCCGTGTCGATCCGCTCGGTGCCGAAGCCGCCGGCCTGGACGACGACGCGCCGGGTCTGGGTGGCCGACAGGTTCACCAGTTGCAGTCCGGTGAGCTCCGGTTCGACCTTGTCGACCAGGGCGGCCACATCCGCGGGCAGGCCGGGACGGTTGCGCTCGGGATCGAGGTACAGCACCCGGAACGGCAGCAGGCCACCGTTGTACAGCAGCTGCGGCGTCCCCGTGGTCAGCTGCAGCAGCGCCTCGGTACCGACCGGGTTGTGCCGCTGCCAGTGGTGGACGTGCATGTCGGCGGGGTCGGTGCGGTCCGCCTCCATCAGGTCCATCCGGCGCTGCACCTGGGAGAGCGCGACGCCGAGCATCGCCTCCGGGTACCCGGGGTTGTCGCCGGCCAGGAACGCGAGCCACGGCGCCTCGTGCCCGGCGTCCTCCTTGTTGCGGAAGTCGTGGACGGTCCGCCAGTCGTAGCCGCTGCGCTCCCGCAACTGCCGGAGCCGGTCGCCGTCCGACGACTGGAACGCCACCTGGTACAGCCACATCGGCAGACCCAGCTGCGGCGGCTGGTAGTCGAACCAGCCCTCCTCGCGGTACCGGTTCGGGATCAGCAGGGTCGGCGTCGCGGTGTCGTCACCGAGCTCGGCCTGCCAGCGGTCCCGGATGCTCATCTCGGTCGCGTCGACCGTGCCGGTGATGCCGCGCTCGTACAGGTGGTCCAGCAGGTCGCGGGCGAGGTCGAGGCGGCTCGCGTCACCGGTCAGCAGGACGCCGTTGACCGCGGCGACACAGGCGGCCGAGCCGACGCTGTAGACACCGTGCGGCCAGGCCCAGCCGTAGTTCCCGCCGTGCCAGCGACCGTCGTGCAGCTCACCGACGACGCCGTTCGGCCCGACGTTGTCCGGGATGATGCCGCCGTTCGCGCGGGCCCGCTCCTGCCACGCGTCCAGGTACTCCAGCGTCCACGCGGCGAACCGGTCGTTGTGGTCGTACAGCCAGGCGTTGGCCGCGAGCGTGGTGGCGGCGAGGTTCACCGCCGCGTCGCCGGCCCCGAGGCGGCGCGTCATCTCCGCGCCCATCAGGTCCGCCTTGGCCGGATCCTCCAGGTCGGACCAGGTGTCGATCCCGGGGACACCGGCCAGCGGCAGCCCGAACGGCTTCATGCTGGCCAGGTTCGCGCCGAACGAGCGCCACTCGTCGTTGATCCCCCAGCGCGGACCGCCGGCACCGTTGTGCGGGGCGCGGATGATCCGGTGCACCGGGTCGTAGTTGGCCGTCGGCGATCCCGGCAGGTACAGCTCCGCGAACCGGTACGCGCGTTCGCGGAACACCTCGTCGGCCGGGTCGGCGGCGCACAGCGAGTAGAAGAAGATCATCGACTCGCCGAGGTGGAACCAGTCGTACCCGCGCTCGAACTCGTCGACCAGGAAGCCCAGGTCGGTGAGCTGGCGGGTGACGCCTTCCCAGTGCCACTTGGACACGTCCAGCAGGTCGTCGGCGCCACCGAGCTGGTACAGCACGGGCCAGTTGACGAACGCCTCGTAGAAGTCGTCGGCGCCGTCCCGGCTGGGCACCTCCCCCGCGTACCGGAGGCTGCCGTCGGGCAGGCAGTAGCGTTCCCGGAACAGCCACCAGCCCTCGTCCATCACGTCGAACAGGCGGCGCTGCATGATCGCCCACGCGGGCGGGCTGCCCACCGGGGTCGCCGCGACGACCCGGGGCGGTGCTGCGACTCCGGCGGTGCCGATCATCGTCGTCATCCCTTCGTCGCCCCCGCGGTCAGCCCGCTGATCACGTGCCGCTGCAGGAGGACGAAGACCACCAGCAGGGGCGCCACCGCGAGCAGCAGCGTCGGGAAGACGACCGTGTAGTCGGTCGAGTACTGGCTGACCGCCGCGTAGACGCCGGTGGTCACGGTGTAGAGACCGCTGCCCGGGCCGAGGATGATCTGCGGGTTCACGAAGTCGTTCCACACCGAGAAGGTGTTCAGGATGACCATCGTGACCACGGCCGGTTTCATCAGCGGGAACACGATCGACCAGAAGACCCGGTGCTTGCCGGCGCCGTCGACCGAGGCGGCCTCGTCCAGGCTGGCCGGGATCGTCATGATGTACCCGGCGTACAGGAAGATCGAGAACGGCAGCGTCAGCGTGGTCTCGAACAGCACGAACCCGGGGATCGTGCCCATCAGGCCGAGGTACTTCAGCGTGTAGACGACCGGAATCACCAGCACCTGGCTGGGGATGAACGTCCCGGCCACGAACAGCAACAGCAGCACCCGGAACCGCTTCTCGGTGCGCCGCGCGATCACGTACGACACCGGGCCGGCCAGCGCGACCGACAGCAGGTTCACCGACACCACGAACAGCGCGGTGACCGCGTACCCCTTGACGATGTTGAAGTCAGGGTTCGTCCAGGCCTTCTGCAGGTACTCGGTGGTGAGCAGGTCCGGCGACAGCGAGAACGGGTGCGCCAGGATGTCCTGCTGGGACTTGAACGCGCTCACCACCAGCAGGTACATCGGCACCAGCATCAGGATGCTGGTCACGGTCAGGAAGACGATCCGGCCGAGTCCGCGGACCTTGACCGGCGCCGGCTTGGCGACGTTCGTCCGGACCCGGGCGAGGCGGATGGCGCTCATCCCTTCACCCCCTGGTCGGCCCGGGACCGCAGCCGCGCGACGGTGAGGGCGAGGCCACCGGTGACCAGCATCAGTACCACGGACTGGGCCGAGCCGAAGCCGAGCGCGTTGTTGTGGAACGAGTCCCACAGGATCAGGTACGCCGCGGTCTGGGTCGACCCGGCCGGGCCTCCCCCGGTCAGCGACACGACCAGGTCGTACGTCTTCAGCAGGCTGACCAGGGAGAGCACCAGGTTCACCGTGACCACCGGCGCCAGGGCCGGCAGGGTCACGTTGAGGAAGGTCTGCCGCGGCGAGGCGCCGTCGATCCGGGCCGCCTCCAGCAGGTCCTTCGAGATCGTCTGCAACCCGGCCAGGTAGAGCACGACGTTGACGCCGAACCCGGCCCAGACCAGGACGCCGATCAGGGTGGCCAGCGCCCAGGTCGGGTTGGACAGGAACGGCAGCACCTCGGCGCCGCGCGTGGTCAGGAAGCCGTTGACCACGCCCGACGTGCCGAGCACCGCGCTCCACAGGAACCCGACGACCAGGGCACTGAGCACGTGCGGGTAGAAGAGCACCACCCGGAAGATCGAGTTCAGCCGGGACGCGCCGTTCACCAGCAGGGCGAACCCGAGGCCGAGCACGCTGAGCAGGATCGTGCCGACCCCGGCGATCACCAGGGTCACCCAGCCCGCGCGAATCGCCTCTTCGCTGCGGGCCAGGTCGAAGTAGTTCCGTAGTCCGACCAGGGCCGGGTTCGCGCTGTAGCCGTTCCAGTCGGTCAGGCTGAGATAGACCGACAGGCAGACCGGCACCACGAGCATGACGACGAAGAGCAGCAGCGCGGGACCGACCATGCTCGCGGTGGTCAACCGGTCCCGCAGGCGAGTGGCCGCTGCGGTCGCACTCATGACTTGGACCCCATCCAGCTGTCGATCCGGGTCGCCACGTCCTGCGCGCTCTTGCCGGTGTAGAGACTCTGGACGGCCTTGTTCCACTCGCCGTTGAAGCCCTGCGGCAGCGTCGTCGCGCCGTACCCCTCACCCTGGGCGACGTGCTTCGGCGCCTGGTCGAGGATCGCCTGGACCTCCTGGCCGAGCGGGGTCAGCCCCTCGGTGAAGCCCTTGCGGAAGTTGCCGTCCTGGGCCAGCTGGCTCTGCACGGCCTTCTGGTCGGTGACCAGGTACTGCACCAGCTTCAGCGACAGGTCGCGCTGCTGGGTCGACTTCAGCACCATGTACGGCGCCGCCATCGTGACGCCCTGCGGACCCGGGCTCGGCTGGCCGGTCTCGGTCGGCGCGGGGAACACGCTCAGGTCGAACTTCGGCTTCGCCTCCTCGGCGGTCCGGACGAACCAGCTGCCCATGATGTACATCGCGGACTTGCCGGACAGGAAGTTCGTCTGCGCGTTCACGTCGTCCAGGCCGAGCGCGTTCTTGTCGACGTACCCGTTCTTGATCCAGGACTGGTAGCGCTCCAGCAGCGGCTGCATCGTCTTGCCGACGGTCAGCTCCTTGCCGGCGACCTTCTGGTACCAGTCGGGGTGCGCCGAGGCGATCGACGGGTCGCTCAGCTGCAGCAGCTGCAACCCGGTCACGTAGTCGCCGGCGGTCTGCAGCGGCAGGTAGCCCGCGGCCTTCAGCTTGGCCATCGCCGCGGTCATTTCGTCCAGCGTCTTCGGCGGCGCGGTGATGCCCGCCTTGGCGAACGCGTCCTTGTTGTAGAACACCAGGGACTGCGCCTGCTGCCCGACACCGACCGTGTAGACCTTGCCGTCCAGCGCGGCCTGCTCGGCCAGCGGGGTGTCCTTGGTCCACGCCTGGTCGGTCAGTTCGAGCATCTGCGGCGCGAGCGTCTTGTCCGCCATCAGCGTCTCGACCACGTCCGGGGCGTTGCCGGCCGCGAGCAGCTGCGGGAGGGTGTCCTTGACGCCCTGCCCGGTCGGCGCCTCGATCTTGACGTCGACACCGGGGTTGGCGTCCTCGAAGGGCTTGACCAGCTCCTCCCAGTAGCCCTTGGTCAGGTTGGGCGTGATGTTGACGAGCATCCGGACGGTGCCGGTGCTGCCACCGGAAGAGCCTTCGCCCTCGAAACCTCCACCCCCGCACGACGCCGCGCCCACCAGGATCGCGGCTCCGAGAACGACGCCGAGACTACGGCGCACTGAACGAGACATCTGTCCTCCTACCGATCGCCCTGACTCCGGGGCGAGCCAGGCCTCACTAGCGATGGACAATGCAGGGGGCCACGCTCAAGTGTCAATCTATAGACGGCAAACTCGATGTTTTGAGTCATAAGTCCGTACCATTGCCCCTCGACAGATCGCCACTCGGGGGACCACTATGCAGCCATGCCCGATGCTGGACGCCCCAAGTCGCCGCTGACGCTGTCGGCGGCCGAGCGCGCCGCGCTCTCCCACCTCGCCGCCGGGTCCGCCACCACCCCGGCGATGCGGCTGCGCAGCCGGATCGTGCTCGCCTGCGCCGAGGGCCGCTCGAACAAGGACGTGGCGGACGCGCTGGAGGTCACGGCGGGCACCGTCGGCAAGTGGCGGCGGCGGTTCCTGCGGATGGGGATGGCCGGCCTCGACGACGGGATGCGCAGCGGCCGGCCGCGGATGGTGGACCGGGTCCGGCTGGGCGCCGTGACGGCCGGATCGATGGCCGATACCGGACAGGGTGGAGGCACGGGGTTCCAACCGGTCGGCCGGTCGGCGACCACCGGTGCGCAACCGTCCACGAACGGTGCGGATCCCGAAGACCTGGCCTGGGCCGCCGAGGTACTCGCCGACCGCCGGCTGTCGACGCGCGAGGTGGCCGCGGCGTACGGGGTGTCGCAGTCGACCGTGGTGCGCCGGCGCCGGGAGGAACTGCGCCACCAGCGGGCCGGGAGCGGGATCGCGCTGCGTTCCGTGCAACCCGCTCCGCCGCCCGCGAGTGAGACCGAGCTGCTGTCCGACCGGGTGTACGAGGCGATCCGCGGCTGGATACTGTCCGGCGAGCTGGCGCCGGGGATGCGCGTGGTCGAGTCCGAGATCGCCCGGGTCCTCGGGACCAGCCAGACCCCCGCGCGGGAGGCGGTCCGGCGGCTCGCGCACGAGGGGCTGGTGACGTACCGGCCGCGGCTGGGCAACTTCGTCACCGAGATCTCGCAGGTCGAGGCCCGGGAGGCGCGCGAGGTCCGGGTCCTGCTGGAGGCCGCGGCCGCGCGGCGGGCGACCGGGCATGTTCCGGAGCTGGAGCTCGACCTGCTCCGGGTCGAGGTCCGGCGGATGATCGAGGCGGCTCAGCATCACGACATCGGTGCGTTCCGCGAGGCCGATCTGCGGTTCCACCGGCAGGTGCTGGCGACCAGCGGCAACTCGATGCTGCTCAAGGTCTGGCGCACGCTCGAACCCGCGCTCTGGAGTTTGCAGGTCGTCTCCAACGCGATGTACGCGGGTGACTGGGGGCTGATGGCGCGCCGGCACATGGATCTGGTCGACGTGCTGGCCAGCACCGATCCGGAGGACGCGGCCCGCCTCTTCTCGGCCCACGCGCGTGGCGAGAGCTCCATCACCAGACCAGCGACCCGCCATGACTGAGCCAACGGTCGACGCGCATGTGCATGTTTGGGATACCTCGCGTCGGGAGTTGCCGTGGTTGCCGGTTGGGCATGCTTTGCGGCGGGACATCTCGCTTGCGGACTTCCGGGTGGCTGCCGAGGGCGACGTGCCGGAGATCGTGCTGGTCCAGGCGGATGCCGATCCTGGCGAGGTCTTCGACCTGCTCGACCAGGCCGCCGCCGACGACGCCGTACTGGGTGTGGTCGGCTGGGTCGACCTGCTCGCCGACGACGTCGAGAAGAAGCTCGCCAAAGCCTTGAGCTACGCCGAAGATCGCGGTGCCCGGCTGGTCGGGATCCGGTGTCCTCCGGCGGATCAGCACGATCCCGAGGCGGTCACGGCCCCCGCGTACGTGCGAGGTGTGCGCGCCGCCGCCGACGCGGGCCTCGCTGTCGACCTGCTGCTGCGGCCCGCCGCTCTGACCGGGGCGGCGCGGCTGGCTGCCCTCGTACCGGGCGCGCGCCTCGTGCTCGACCACCTCGGCAACCCCACCACCGCGGACGACACCTGGGTGACCGGGATGAAGGCGCTGGCCGACGTCCCCTCCGTGACCGTGAAGGTCTCAGGTGTCACCGCGCACCTGCCCGCCGGCGAGCTGGCGGAACTCCTCGACTTCGCGCTGGACCAGTTCGGCAGCGACCGGCTGATGTTCGGCTCCGACTGGCCCGTCTGCACGCTGCGATCCAGCCGTGCCGAGACGGTCCGCCGTACCACCGCTGTGCTGCCCGTCGCCGCGCACAAGGACGTGTTCCGCGGCACCGCCCGACGCACCTACCGGCTGGAGGTCACAGCCGGTCGCTGACAACTCCCCACCCGCCCGAACGACAGGGAGAACGACCGCTCATGACCGAATTCACCCGACGCCAGGTCCTCCGGACCGCCGGCGCCGCCGCCGGCACGGCCATCGCCGCCGGCACCCTGACCGATCCGCTGTCCGCCGCCGCCGAGACGACCGGGACCGCCGCCGGCGTCCCCGGCAGTGACACCAACCCGCTGAAGCTCTGGTACTCCCAGCCCGCTGTCGAGTGGCTCCAAGCGCTTGCCATCGGCAACGGACGGCTCGGCGCCATGGTGTACGGCGGCACCGGCACCGAACGCCTGCAGCTGAACGAGGACTCCGTGTGGGCCGGCGGCCCGCACCAGTACGACGACCCGATGGGCCGCGAGGTACTGCCCGAGATCCGCCGGCTGATCGCCGAGGAGCAGTACCTGGAGGCGCAGAACCTGGCCGACGAGCACTTCATGGGCCGCCCGACCGAGCAGATGCAGTACCAGCCCGTCGGCGATCTGGAGCTGACCTTCCCCGGGATCGACGGAGTGACCGGGTACCGGCGGGAGCTCGACCTGACCACCGCGATCACCTCGGTGAGCTACGAGGCCGGCGGCGTCCGGTACAGCCGTGAGGTCTTCGTCAGCCACCCGGCACAGATCCTGGTCATGCGGCTGACCGCGGACCAGGACGCGTCCATCTCCTTCAGCGCGACCTTCACCACCCCGCAGGCGGCCACCGTCGAGGGGTACGACGCCACCACCCTCGCGCTGAACGGGATCAGCGGGGAGGCCGAGGGGCTCAAGGGCGAGGTGAAGTTCTCGGCACTGCTCCGCGCCTTCGCCGAAGGCGGCAGCACGACCGTTGCCGACGGCAAACTCACCGTCACCGGTGCCGACGAGGTCACGCTGCTGCTCTCGATCGGTACCAGCTACCGCAACTACCTCGACGTCAGCGACGACCAGCTCGCCAAGGCGCTCGCCCCGCTGACCAAGGTGGGCCGGCCGGCGTACGGGAAGATCCGGCAGGAACACGTCGCCGACTACCGGCGGCTGTTCGGACGGCTGGACATCGACCTGGGCACGTCCGAGGCGATCGCGCTGCCGACCGACCAGCGGATCACCGCGTTCCGCAACGGCGGCGACCCGCAACTGGCCGCGCTGTACTACCAGTTCGGCCGGTACCTGCTGATCTCCAGCTCGCGCAGCCCGGGCCAGCCCGCGAACCTGCAGGGCATCTGGAGCTACAAGATGCTGCCCGAGTGGCAGTCGAAGTTCACCCTGAACATCAACGCGGAGATGAACTACTGGCCGGCCGGCCCGGCGAACCTGGCCGAGTGCTGGGACCCGATGTTCCAGATGATCGCCGAACTCGCCGAGTCCGGCGCCCGGACCGCGGAGCTGATGTACGACGCGCCGGGCTGGGTCGCCCACCACAACACCGACGGCTGGCGCGGGACGGCGCCGGTGGACTTCGCGTACTACGGGGTCTGGCCGACCGGTGGTGCGTGGCTGTCCCTGCTGTTCTGGGAGCGGTACGAGTACACCGGTGACGTGGCGATGCTGCGGCAGTTCTACCCGGTACTCCGCGGCTCGGTGGAGTTCTTCCTGGACCAGCTGCAGACCGACGCGGCGACGGGCTATCTGGTGACCAGCCCGTCGCACTCGCCGGAGCTGAAGCACCACGACTACGACAACGTCGGGGTCAGCATCTGCGCCGGGCCGACGATGGACAGCGAAATCCTGCACGACCTGTTCAAGGTGTTCGGCCAGGCGGCCGCGCTGCTCGGCGAGGACGCGGCGATGGCGACCCAGGCCGCTGCTGCCCGGGCCAAGCTGCCGCCGATCCAGATCGGCTTCCTCGGCCAGATCCAGGAGTGGCTGATCGACTGGGAGGAGGCCGCGACCGAGACCAGCCGGCACGTCTCGCACCTGTGGGCGGTCTTCCCGAGCGACCAGATCACGCCGCGCCGGACGCCGGAACTGGCCGACGCGGCCCGCAAGTCGCTCGAGCTGCGCGGCCCGGCGGTCACGGCCGGCTGGTCGCTGGCGTGGAAGCTGAACCTGCGGGCCCGGCTGCTCGAACCGGACAACGCGTACAAGCACCTGACCCAGTTGCTCGCGCCCGGGCGGACCGCGCCGAACATGTTCGACCTGCACCCGCCGTTCCAGATCGACGGCAACTTCGGCGGCGTCTCAGGCCTCACCGAGATGGTCCTGCAGAGTCACTCCGGCGAGGTCGCACTGCTGCCGTGCCTGCCGTCCGCGTTCGGGGAGGGCAGGATCAGCGGACTCCGGGCGCGGGGTGGGTTCGAGATCGAGCTCGCGTGGTCCGGCGGCAAGCTGACCGGCGCGCGGATCAAGTCCCTGCTGGGCAACCGGCTCCGCCTCCGTACCCCGCAGCGCGTCGACGTGAAGTCCACCAAGGGTCCGGTGGCCTTCGCTCGCCCGGAGGACGGTGTGGTCGAGTTCCGCACCCAGGCGGGCGTCGACTACCTGATCGAGCCGCGGGCGTGACCGTGGCCAACAGCACCAACCGGAAGCCGGGCTGAGGCGGACCTCCACCACTCACCAACTTCGCCACACCCGCCGATCAACGCCGAGTCCACGCTCACCAACCACCCAGCGCGCCTCACGCGGGTGTGTTGGTGAGTGGTGGAGGTCCGGGACCCTCAGCGGCGACGGCGGGCCGGTGCGGTCGACTTCCTGATCACCAGCTCGATCGGATCGCGGACCACCTCGGCGACGGGCTGCTGCGGATCGTTCTCCAGCAGCAGCTCCGTCGCCCGGGCGCCAAGAGACCGCAGCGGCATCCGGACGGTCGTCAACGCTGGCACCAGGTGCTCGGCCAGCGGCAGATCGTGCACCGCGACCACGGACACGTCGTCCGGCACGGACAGGCCGCGCTCGCAGACCGCGGTCAGGACGCCGATCGCCGAGGCCACGTTCGCCACGAACAACGCGGTCGGCCGCCGACCGGACGCGAACAACGCGGACGTGGCCTCGTACCCACCGGCCGGGGTGTAGTCCGCGGCAGCCACCAACGCGGTCTCCGGCTCCAGGCCCGCGGCCCGCAACGCCTTCCGGTACCCCTCGCGGCGACGGCGTGCCGTATCCGCGCCCGCTGGTCCGGCGACATGCGCGATCCGCTGGTGGCCGAGCTCGACCAGGTGGTTCACCGCCACCTGCGCGGCCCGGTCGTCGTCGAGGACCACGTGCCGCGTGGTCGCCCGGCCGCGCCGGTTCACCAGCAGCCACGGCAGTCCCTGCGCGTCCAGCGTCTCCTGCTCGGCCTGGGAGATCGGGCCACCCGCGAGCAGCAGCCCGTCGACCCGGCCCTCCCCCAGCGTCTCCAGGTAGTCCCGGGTCCGGTGCCCGGCGACCGCCGACGAACCGACCATCAGCACGTACCCACGGGCGAGTGCGGCCGTCTCGGCACCGGTGATGATCTCCGCGTAGACCGGGTTGGCGAAGTCGGGGATGAACAGGCCGACGGCACCGGTACTCGCGGTCCGCAGCGAGCGGGCCGCCATGTTCCGCCGGTAGCCGAGGTCCTGGATCGCCTGCAGCACCCGTTCCCGGGTCTCCGGCCGGATGCTCACCGCCTTCTGGTTGACCACCCGGGAGACGATCGCCTTGTCCACGCCGGCCAGCGCGGCGACGTCGCTGATCGTCACCCGGCCGCCGCGACCGGTCGCCGCTGGGGTCATCCTGCCTCCACCACTCGTGCCTCGCCGTCGTCGATCGAACCGTACAGGGCATGGACGAGCGCGAGCGTGCGAATGTTGTCCGCGGCCGCCGTCGGCGCCGGGGTCCCGTCGGCGATCCAGGCGAGCAGCCCGGCCATCGGTCCGCCGAACGCCCACGGGATCCAGCGCTGTGTCACCGGGTACGCCAGCCAGCCGTCGGTCGGGACCACCCGGCTGTACACCTCCAGCGTGTCGGGCCGCCCGTGCGGGTAGTCGTACAGCAGGCCGAGCGTGCCGCGGATCGCACCCTCGGTGCCGTCGATCCGGAACTCGGCCCGCTGGTCCCCACCCTGGTTCTCGTGGTTCACGTGCAGCACGGCCCGGGTGTCCCCGTCGTACACGAGGGTCGAGATCGTCCGGGTCTCCCCCGTCGCCACCTGGCCGCCTCGCCGAGACGCCGTCGCGAACACGCGGCGCGGATCGCCGAGGATGCTCCGGACCGCGTCGAGGTAGTGGATCGAGTGGTACATGATCTCGAGCCGGTCGGACCGGACCAGCCAGTCCCACGCGGTCCAGTCGGTGCTGATGTCCACCGTGAAGGACATCGTCGTCGGCGTCCCGATCCAGCCCGCCCGCACCATCTCGCGCGCCGCGGCGATGCCCTCGTCCCAGCGCAGTTGCTGGTTCACCGCGACCTTGACGCCGGCCGCGTCGGCCAGGCCGATCAGCTCCCGCGCGGTCGCCAGGTCCGGGGCGAACGGCTTCTGCCCGAGCACGTGCTTGCCAGCGGCAATGACCTGACGGAGCACGTCCGGCTGGGCCCACGGCACCACGGCGACGTCGACCACCTCCACCGCGTCGTCGGCGAGCAACTCCTCCAACGAGGAGTACACCCGCTCGATCCCGAACTCGGCCGCGAGGTCGCGGGCCCGGTCCGGCTTGACGTCGTACACACCACGGAGGTCGAGGCCGAGTCCCTGGTACGCCGGGAGGTGGGCGACCTCGACGATCGCGCCGGCCCCGACCAGCGCGATCCCGCGGCGATGACTCGCCGGGACGTCGATACCGACCCGGGCCGCGATCGGTGCGAGCAGGTCCAGCATCAGGCGGACACCCCTGGGATCCGGTAGAACTCGGCCGCCGTCCCGCCGAGGACCAGGGCGCGTTCGTCCTCGTCCAGATCGGCCAGCACCCGCCCGGTCTCGGTCCAGACCCGCTCGTACTCGTCGGCGAGCGTGGCCACCGGCCAGTCACCGCCGAACATCAGCCGCTCCGGGCCGAAGACGCGCAGCGCGTGCTCGACGTACGGACGCAGGTCGTCCGCGGTCCAGCCCGGCTTGGCCGCGGTGTTCAGGCCGGACAGTTTCGCGTACACGTTCGGATGCCGGGCCGCGCGGGCCAGCAGGTCCGCCCACGGTTGCCACGGACCGGCCGCGATCGGCGGTTTGGCCAGGTGGTCGATGACGATGCGCAGCGACGGATGCTGGGCCGCGATCACCGGGACATGGGCGAGGTGGCGTGGCGTCACGGCGACCACGTCGAAGGTGAGGTTGCTCAGCGCAAGCACCTCCAGCCCGGCCCCGACGTCCTCGCGGAGCAGCCAGTCCTCGTCCGGCTCGTCGTGGATCAGGTGCCGGACGCCGACGAACCGCGGATCCTTGGTCCGCTCCGCCACGGCCGCGGCGGCCGCGTCCGGATCGGTCAGCGGCACCCAGCCGACCACGGCCGCCACCCGGGACCAGCGGTCCGCGACCTCGAGCATGAAGTCGGTGTCCTCGGCCGAGTCGAGCGACTGCACCAGCACCGTCCGGTCCACCCCGCAGGTGGCGAGCAGGTCGTCCAGGCCGGTCTCGTCGTAGCTGCGCCGCAACGGCTCCAGGCCGTCGGCGTCCAGCCAGGGATAGGCCAGCCGGTCCAGGTCCCAGAAGTGCTGGTGGGCGTCGATGATCACGCGTCCTCCAAGGTGTCCGTCAGCCGGTGCGGCGGCGGCTGCACCAGTTCCAGCGTGATGTCGTCGGGGTCCAGCAGGTAGCAGCACCAGCCGCCCAGGTTGACGCCGGCCTCGATCCGGTTCGGCGGTGACACGAACCGGACCCCGGCTGCCGTCATCCGGTCGTAGGTCGCGCGCAGATCGTGGACCACGAACGCGAGATGCGCCGAGCCCGGGTGGTACCGGGCCGGGTCCTGCCGGGTCCCGGCCGGCGCGAGGTACTGGACGAGCTCGACGTCGTGGCTGCTGACGCCCGGCCGCTCCCCCGGGACGGCGAGCTGGGCGACCCGCAGCCGGGCGTCCGGGTACCCGACCAGCTTGCGGGTGTACGGGTTGTCCTGGTCCTGGACGTGGACCAGCTCGAGCCCGAGTACGTCGCGGTAGAACGCGATCGAGCGGTCCAGGTCGCTCACGTGCAGGCCGGTGTGCCAGATTCCGGTGGGCATGGGCTACTCCGTCGTCGCGCGGACCGTGGGCCGCCGGGTCGAGACCGTGTACATCGCGGCGGCCACGATCAGGACCAGGCCCTCGATCAGGCCCTGCCAGTTCGCGCCCAGGTTGAGGATGTTGAACCCGTTCTTCAACGTCACCAGGATCAGCGCGCCGGCCAGCGACTTCAGCACACTGCCGACGCCACCGAACAGCGCGGTCCCACCGAGGATGGCCGCGGCCAGCGCGGTCAGCTCGTACCCGGTGAGCCCGGTCGGGTTGATCGAGCCGATGCGGGCCGAGTACAGCACGCCGACGAACGCGGCCGCCGTCCCGTTCAGCACGAACGCGAGCACCTTGTACCGATTGACGGCGACCCCGGCCAGCCGCGCGGCCTCCGGGTTGCCACCGGTCGCGTACAACCGCCGCCCGACCGTGGTGAACCGCAACACCCACGCCGCGACGGCCACGAGCACCAGCAGGTACGTCGTCCGCTGCGTCAGCTGGACCGTGAAGATCAGCACCGGTGACGCCGCGACCAGCACGATCCCGGCGATGCCCGGTACGAGGACGGCCTTGCTCCGCAGTGCCGCGTCACGGACCCCGATACTGCGTCGGGTCCACAGCCGCCAGCCCGCGAAGAGCAGAAGCGCGATCCCCGCCACCAGGTAGAGGTTCGGCGTGATCCAGCGGCCGGCGTCGATCGCGCGCAGGGCGTTCGCACCGTCCCCGGTCGGCGGGGTCACGGTCCGGCCGTCGGTGACGATCAGCACCAGCCCGCGGACCCCGGTCATCGTGCCGAGCGTGACGATGAACGCGTTGATCCCGACGAACTGCACCACGACGCCGTTGAACAGCCCGACCAGCGCGCCGGTCGCCAGCGCCACCCCGAACGCGGGCCAGAACCCGATCGGGCCGATCAGGCTCAGGCACAACGCGGCACCGAGGGCCGCCACCGAGCCGATGGAGAGGTCGAAGTTCCCGCTGATCAGCACGATCGTGGTCGACACCGCGAGGATGCCGAGCAGCGCCGTCTGGTCGAGGATGTTCGACACGTTCATCGGGTCCAGGTACGGCGCCCGGCCCTGGGCCGCGCTCGCCACCGTCAGCACGGCGACCAGCGCCACCAGCGCGTACACCACTCCGGCCCGGGACAGCTTCAGGCTCTCCGGCCACCGTCGTTCAGCCGGCATCGCGCACCGCCGGTGTACCGAGACCCTGGGCCAGCATCATCAGTTCCTCCTCCGACGTCTCCGCCGCCGTCCGCTCGGCGACCACCCGGCCGCGGCGGACCACCAGTACCCGACTACAGACCGCCAGCAGTTCCTCGAACTCGCTGGTCACCACCACGACCGCCTTGCCGTCCGCGGCCAGCCGCCGGACCAGGCCGAGCAGGTCCGCCTTGGCGCCCACGTCGACCCCGGCGGTCGGCTCGTCCAGCAGCCACACCTTCGCGTCGCCGTACAGCCACTTGGCGAAGGCGACCTTCTGCGCGTTCCCGCCGGACAGCTGGGCCGGCGTCGTTTCGATGCCCGCGGCAACGATCCCGAGATCGCCGACCGCGCGCCGGGTCTGCGCCCGTTCGCTGTCCACCCGCGGGACCGCGCCACCGCGGGAGTACGACGCGAGGTACGGCAGGCTGACGTTCTGCCACAGCGGCAGGTCCACGTGCAGCCCTTGCCGGACCCGGTCCTCCGGCACGTACGCGATCCCGGCGGCGACCGCGTCCCGTGGTCCCCGGTCGCCGCCGAACCCACGGCGGTGCGCGTGGATCCGCCGGTCCTCGACCCGGATCGTCCCGGTCGCGGCCGGGTCGTCGCCGAACACCGCGGCCAGGATCTCCGACCGGCCGGACCCGAGCAGCCCGGCCAGGCCGAGCACCTCACCGGCCTGGACCTGGAACGACACGTCCGCCAACCGGCCCGGTGACGACAGCCCGGCCACGTCGAGCCGGACCGGCGCCGATCGCTCCGGGACCAGGGCCGGTACCGCCTCGGCCGCCTGCAGTTCGCGGCCGGAGATGGATCGGACCAGGATCTCCTCGTCCACGGCGGCGGTCGGGTCGTCCAGCACGACCCGCCCGTCCCGCAGCACGGTGACGTGACCGGTCAGTTCGAGGATCTCGTCGAGGAAGTGCGAGATGTAGAGGAACGCGGTGCCCTGTCCGGACAGCCGGCGGACCGCGTCGAACACGATCCGGCGTTCGCCCTCGGACAGCGACGCGGTCGGCTCGTCCATCACCACCAGCTCGGCGCCGGCCGCGAGCGCCTGCAGGATCGCGACCATCTGCCGGGCCCCGATCGGCAGGTCGCCGACCAGGGCGTCCGGATCGACCGGGTACCCGAGCCGGTCGACCAGGTCGGCGAACTCCGCCCGCCGGCCGGCCGGGGTCCGGCGGAAGCCGCCGCGGTCCAGGAAGACGTTCTCGAGCACGCTCAACGCCGGGACCAGCGGGATGTGCTGGTGGATCGTGGCCAGCCCGGCCCGGCGGGCGGCGCCCGGATCGCGCCAGGTCCGGCCGATCCCACGCCAGGTCAGCGTTCCGGTCGTCGGCGGGTGCACCCCCGCGATCACCTTGATCAGCGTGGACTTGCCCGCCCCGTTCGCCCCGACCAGTCCGTGCACGGTGCCCGGGGCGACGCGGAGCGACACCCCGCGCAGTGCCCGGGTCCCGTTCGGGAACGTCTTGGTGACGTCGGTGAGTTCCAGCAGCGGCTCGGTCATCGGGTCACCACTGCGGGGCGCAGTCCGCCACGTTCGCCTTGGTGATGCCGGGCGTGTCGTACGTGACGAACTCGGCGTCCCGCTTCTTCGCCCCGGTCAGCTGGTCGTACAGCACCTGCAGGGCGAGCGCGCCCATGTCCTTCGGCTTGTAGCAGACGGTGCCGTAGATGTCGCCGCCGCTGACGCCCTCGACGCCGAGCTTCGACCCGCCGACGCCGATCACCTTCGCCTTCGACCCGGCGGCCTTCACCGCCTTCGAGCAGCCGACCGCCATGTCGTCGCTCTGGTTGTAGATCAGCGCGACGTCCGGGTGCGCGGCCAGGATGTTCTGGCAGGCCGACTGGGCCTTGTCCGGTACCCAGTCGCCCGGCTGCCGCGCGACCACGGTGAGGTCGACGCCCTTGGCCTGGGCCGGCGCGAGGAACTCGGCCGATCGGGTCTTCACCTCGGCGAACCCCGCGGTGCCCTCGACGATCGCGACCTTGCCGCCGCTCGGCAGCGCCTCGACCGCCAGCTCACCGGCGATCCGGCCGGCCTTGACCTCGGCCTGGGTGACCAGGGCCACCAGCCCCGGGTACACGTCCTCGATCTTGCGGCCGGCCGGGTCACCGACCTGGGAGGCAACGGCGACGGTGGGGATACCGGCCGTCTTCAGCTGGTCGGCGAGACCGGTCGCGACACCGGAATCGACCGGGAGCAGCAGCACGCCGCTCGGCTTCTGGCCGATCAGGTCCTGCACGTCGTTGGCCTGCTTCTCGGCCGTGCCCTGGGCGTCGACCTGGACCAGCTTGACGCCGAGTTCCTTCGCCTTCTCGTCGATCCCGCCGACGATCGCGGCCGGGAACGGGAAGTTCTTGCCCAGGTTGGACACGCCGATGGTCAGGTTCTTCGCGTCCGGCGCGGCGTCCGCGGGCGCGCTCGAGGTGTCGGTCGCCTGCCCGCAGCCGGCCGCGGCCAGCGCGACAACGAGGGCGGCCAGGGGGATCCTTCGCTTGCCTGTCATGGTTTCTCCTGCACGAGCTTCGTGAGCTGTGCCGCGATCGCGTCGACGGAGGGCACGAGCGCCTCCGCGAGCGACGGCGCGGCGGGAATCCGGCTGTCCGGGGTACCGATCCGGACGGGCGCGGTGGACAGCGGGACACCGGACTCGGCGACGCGGGCGAGAACCTCCGCGCCGAAACCGCCGGTGACGTTCGCTTCGTGGACCACGGCCAGCCGGCCGGTCCGGCCGAGACTGTCCAGGACCGCGGTCAGGTCGAGCGGGTTGAGCCAGGTCAGCTCGACCACCTCGACCTCCAGGCCGTCGGCGGCGAGCCGCTCGGCGGCGGCCAGGACACGCGCGGTGATCGCGCCCCAGGTCGCCACGGTGACGTCCCGGCCCGGCCGCCGGACGGTGGTCCAGCCGGCCGGACGCGGTGATCCGTCGATCCGGACCTCGGTCTTCTCCCCCGCGTACAACGTGCGGTTCTCGATCACGATCACCGGGTCGTCGCTGTGCCCGGCCGCCAGCAGCGCGTCGTACCCGTCCTGCGCGGTCCACGGCATCACCACCCGCAGCCCCGGGACGTGCAGGAACAGCGCCTCCAGCGACTGCGAGTGCTGCGCGCAGGCGCCGGGCGCGTTGCCCTGCTGGGTCCGGACGACGATCGGCGCGGGCGCCTCGCCCCGGGACACGTACCGGGCGTTGGCGGCCTGGTTGACGAGTTGGTCGAGGGCGACCAGGGAGAAGTCGGCCCACATGATCTCGACGATCGGGCGGCGCCCCATCAGCGCGGCGCCGATCGCGCTGCCGAGGATCGCGGACTCGCTGATCGGGGTGTCGAAGACCCGGTCGCCGAACCGTCGGCGCAGGCCGCGGGTGACGCCGAACACGCCGCCCGGCTTGGCCACGTCCTCGCCGTACAGCAGCGTCTCGGGGACCTCGGTGAGCAGCCGGACCAGGGCCGCGTTGATCGCCTCGCCGTACTTCAGCGACAGCGCGGCCGGGGCCGGGGCCGTGGTGGTTGCCTCAGGCATAGATGTGCTCCTTCGCGGTCGCGCCGTCGGCGATCGGGGCGGCCAGCGCGGTCCCGGCGGCCTGCTCGATCTCCTCGCGGGCGCGGCTCTCGCTCGCGTCCAGGTCGGCGTCCGTGACCCCGGCCGCCGCGAGCGCGGCCCGGAGCCGGACGATCGGCTCGGCCTGCTTCGCCCGCTCCACCTCACCCGGTGGGCGGTACTGCTCGGCGTCACCGATGTAGTGGCCGACCAGCCGCTCGGTCATCAGCTCGAGCAACGTCGGTCCCTCGCCGGCCCGGGCGCGTTCGACGGCGCGGCGGGCGGCGTCGCGGACGGCCGCGGGGTCGTTGCCGTCGACGCGTTCGCCGGGCATCCCGTACGCCGCGGCGCGCTTGTGCAACTCCGGTTCGGCGACCATGTCGGCGATCGGGGTGAGCTCGGAGTACAGGTTGTTCTCGCAGACGAAGACGACGCCGAGCTTGAACGCCGCGGCGAAGTTGAGCGCCTCGTGCGTCGCACCCTGGTTCAGCGCGCCGTCACCGAACACCGTGACCGCGATCCGCCCGGAGCCGTCGTACTTCCCGGCCAGCGCGGCACCGACGGCGATCGGGGCACCGGCGCCGACGATCGAGTTCTCCCCGTGGAAGCCGTAGCGCGGCGCGGTGAAGTACGCCGAGCCACCGCGGCCGCCGTTCAGCCCGGTCGTCCGGCCGGCCAGCTCGGCCAGCATCGCGTCGGCCGGGACCCCACGGGCGAGCGCCCAGCCGTGGCCGCGGTACGTCGCGAACACCGCGTCGTCCGCGCCGAGCTCGGTACAGACGCCGACCGGGCCGGCCTCCTGCCCGATCGCCAGGTGCACGGAGCCGACGATCTCGCCGGACAGCCGCAGCTCGCGGACCTTCTCCTCCAGGATCCGGATCCGCCACAGCCCGTGCAGATCGGCCAGTCCTCGCGTGGTGTCCAGCACCTGCGCGTCACCCACCACGCACCTCCTCGCTCCCCGGCACCCGCCGGTCCTCGTCGCCCGGCACCCGCCGGCTCTCGTCGTCAACCGGCCTCAGCCGGTCCTCGTCGCCCGGTTCTCGCCGGGCCTGCCAGTCGGCGACCGCGGCGGCCGCCATCGCCGGCGCCTCACCGACGTACTCCTCGGCGCCCACCTGCGCGCCGTCCAGTTGGGTCTCCCCCGCGGCGGCCAGCTCGGCGGTCACCTCCGCCATCACCTCGGCGAGGTCCCGGCCGGAGTCGCGCGCGCTGATCGCCGCGGCGTACACCAGGTCGTGCGCGCGGTCCTTGCCCAGCACCGGCGCCAGCCGCATCATCAGCGCCTCGCTCATCAGCAGCCCGCCGTCCCGGCTGAGATTCGCCCGCATCACCTCGGGGAACACCCGCAGCGTCGTCGCGGTCCGCCCGGTCAGCAGCAACGCGGCCGCCGTGTACTCCGCGACCTGCGGCACCGCCAGCCACTCCAGCTGCCACTCGCCCGCGCTGCGCTCGTGCCCGGCTTCCATTGCCCGCAGCAACGTACTGGCCGCCGCCCCGGCCGCGACCCCGAAGCCGACCACCGACTCGGAGCTGACCGGGTTCTGCTTCTGCGGCATCGTCGACGAGGCACCGCGGTGGTGCCCGTCCTCCTCGCGGACCTCGGCGATCTCGGTCCGGGACAGGTCGACGACCTCCCGCGCGAACCGCACACAGGTCGCCGCCAACGTCGCGCACACCGCACCGAACCGCGCGATCCGGTGCCGCGACACGTGCCACGACACGTCCCGGTCCGACAGCCCGAGCCGGCGCGCGAGTACCCGGCGGACCTCGGGACTCGCTGGGCCCATCGCCGCGTTCGTGCCGCCGGCGCCGTACAACGACACCAGCCGGACGTCGGCGGCGACCCGGCGCAGATCGGCCAGTTCGTCGGTGATCTCCGCGAGGAACACCCCGACCTTCGCGCCGAACGTGGTCGGGACAGCCTGCTGCGCGTGCGTCCGGGCGGCGATCACCGTCTTCTCGTGCTCGGCCGCGAGCTCCGACAACGCGTCGCCGAGCAGCACGGTCAGCTCGATCAGCCGATCGCTCGCGGCTCCGAGCTGCAGCGCGAGACCGCTGTCCATGATGTCCTGCGTGGTCGCGCCGTAGTGGACCCGGCCCGCCGGTCCGGGCGGAAGCGCCGCGGACAGCTGCCTGGTCAACGCGAGGATCGGGTACCCGACGACGCGGGACGCCTCCCACAGCTGCCCGGCGTCGATCCGCTCCGGCCGGCAGACCGCGCTGATCGCGTCCGCGTCGGCCTGGCCGATCACGCCGACCTCGGCCTGCGCCTGCGCCAGTTCGGACTCGACCCGGACCCAGGCGTCGATGGTCGCGCGTTCCGACCAGACACCGGTCATCGTGTCGTCGCCGTACAGCGCGGTGAGCAACCGGAACCCCGTCATCAGTGCATCTCCAGTCCGCCGTCGACGTTGATCGCCTGGCCGGTCACGAACGAGGCCAGGTCGCTGAGCAGGAACGCCACCACCGCGGCCAGCTCGGCCGGTTCGCCGACCCGGCCCAGCGCGGTCCGGTCGGTGACCGAGCGCAAGTACTCCGCGCCCGCGCCGGCACCGAACGCCTTGTCGCGGTCGGCGAGGATCCCGTCCCACATCGGGGTGAGGAAGATTCCGGGGCAGACGGCGTTCACCCGGAGGTCAGGACCGAGCGCGAGCGCGGCCGACTTCGTCAGGGACAGCAACCCGGCCTTCGAGGCGGCGTAGTGCGCGGCGTCCGGCCGCCCGGACCGGCCCGCCACCGAGGCGATGTTCACGATCGAGCCGCGGGACATCACGGCCGCCGCACCCTGCGTGACCTGGAAGACCGAGTTCAGGTTGACGTCGATCACCCGGCGCCATTCGGTCCCGCTCAGCTCGCGCAACGGCGCCGTCCGCATCACGCCGACCGCGTTCACCAACCCGTCGAGGCCGCCGAGCCCGGCCGCGGCCGTCCCGGCGAGGTCGGTCGCGTAGGTCTCGTCCGACAGGTCACCAGCGAGCAGGACAGGCTCGGCACCGTCGGGAAGGACTGCCGCGGTGGCCTGCAGACCCTCGGCGCTGAGGTCGGCCAGGGCCACCGAGGCACCGAGGTCGAGCAGGCTGCGGGCGACGGCTCGACCCAGGCCGCCGGCGGCTCCGGTGACGAGCACGCGGCGGCCGCTCAGGGTGAGGGCGGCGTCGTGAGGGGCGGTCACGCGATCTCCGTTCAATCGATTGACCGGAACCATAGTTGCCGAATCGGTGCGAGTGCAAGACCCGATCTGAGCGGCGGAACGCAGGTCCACCGAACTCTTGTCACGGTCCCGGCGCCCGTCTATCGTGCAATCGATTGACCAGTGCAAACGTTCGCACAGATCGGCCGCCGAGGCCATGGTCAGGACTCACGGACCCGGTCCGCCCATCCGAAAGGTTCACGTGATGCAGCCAGTTCGATGGACGCTGCCCCTACTCGCGACCCTGCTCGCCGTCAGTGCCGGTGCGATCGGCACCAGCTCCGCCGCCGCCGAACCCGACGCCCCGGCCGACCGCGCCACCACCGCGTGGCGCGACGGCGCGTTGCGGACCGACCCGGCCGGCCTCGTCGCCCGCTCCGACCTGGTCCAGGAAGGACCGGCGTGGCGCGCATACCAGGCGATGCCGGTCGGCAACGGCAAGCTCGGTGCCGCCGTCTGGGCCGAGAAGGGCTACAGCGCCCAGCTCAACCGGGTCGACACCTTCCCCCTGCTCAAGTCCGCCGGCCGCCTGGTGGTGCCGGGCCTGGACCCGTTGATGCGCGCGGGCGACTACTCCGGCCGGCTCGCCCTGTACGACGGCCAGGTGGTCCAGCGCGGCGGTGGGATGTCGGCCCGCAGCTACGTCCGCGCCGACGCCGACCAGTTCGTCCTGGAGGTCACCGGCGCCGATCCGGGAAAGGAGCAGACCGCCGACCTGAAGCTCTGGGACGGCCGGACCCCGAAGGCGAGCGCGGCCAAGACCGTCGCCGCCCTCGCCGAGACGTTCCACGACGCCGCGTCCGGCAGTACGACGGGTGCCGTGGCCGCGATGACCGCCAAGGCGCGCGACGTCTCCGCCGAGGTGGTCGACCCGTTGACGGTCCGGCTCACCTTCCGCCCGAACGCGGACGGCTCGTTCCGTCTCGTCGTCGGGGTGCCCTACTACACCGGCGGTGACGTCGCCGCGGCCGCGCAGAAGGCGGTGAAGGACGCCGACGATCCGCGCACACCCCAACGGCACACGGACTGGTGGCACGCGTTCTGGGCCAAAGCCGCGCCGCTGCGGATCACCTCGGCGGACGGCTCCGGCGAGTACGTCGAGAACCTGCGCACCGTCCAGCTGTACACGATGGCCGCGTCGATGCGGTCCGCGGTCCCGAGTACGCACGGGGCCGTGGTCCGGATGTTCAGCTCGGCCAAGGACCAGGCCGACTGGGCCCAGGACTCGTACTGGCACTTCAACCTGCGGATGCTGGTCTCGTCGAACCTCGGCGCCGGGATCGCGGAGTACAACGCGCCGTACTTCCGCTTCTATCTCGACCGGGCCGACCTGATGAAGCAGTGGACCAAGGACCACTGGATCGGCGGGAAGGGTACCTGCGTGCCCGAGTTCCTCCGGTACGACGGGACCGGGGACGGCTGCGACAACACCGGCGAGCCGGGCTGGGTGAAGCGGATCCTGAGCAGCGGACCCGAGCTCGTGAACAACATCTGGCAGCAGTACCGGTTCACCGGTGACCAGGCACTGCTCGACCGCGCGTACCCGTTGATGCGCGACATCGTCGAGTTCCACCTGTCCGTCCTGAAGCCCGGGAGCGACGGCTACCTCCACCTGGAGAACGTCAACGCGCTCGAGGTGCAGTGGGACACCGACGACCCGACGCCCGACCTCGCCGGCATGCGGGTGGTGTTCCCGATCGTCGCCGATCTCGCCGCCGCCCGGGGGGACACCGCGATGGCGACGCGGTTGCGGGACGCGGTGACGAAGCTGCCGCCGTTCCGGACGATCGAGCGCAACGGGGAGCAGGTCCTGGCGTGGTCCGGGACCGACGAAGCCCCGCAGAACACGCAGAACCCGGAGATGGAGGCGCTCTGGCCGTGGGGCCAGTTCGACGAGAACTCCGAACTGCTGCAGGCGACGTACCGGCAACGGGTCTACCCGCAGGACAAGGACTGGGGGATGGACAGCACCTGGGCCGCGCGACTCGGCCAGGCCGACGAGGTGAAACGGATGCTGCTGAAGGGGATCCAGGACTTCCAGATCTTCCCGAACGGCTTCACCGTGCACCGCACCGGCCGCGAGGCGGTCCGCCAGCAGAGCTTTTACAACGAGTGGGGCGGCGTCCTCACCACCGGTCTCCAGGAGGCGCTGGTCCAGGCGTACGACGGCGTCGTGCACGTGGCTCCTGCGTGGCCGGGTGACTGGGACGTGGCCGGGTCGGTCCAGATCGAAGGCGGCCACCGGATCAGTACCGAGGTCAAGGGCGGCATCCCGAGCGTGGTCGGGATCCAGGCCGGCAGCAAGGACTCGCTCCGCGTCCGCAACCCGTGGAAGGGCGAGCAGGTCCGGGTCGTCGACCAGCGGACCGGACGGACCGTGGTCGCGCCGACGTCGGACGAGATCGTGACCGTCCCCGTCGTGCCGAACCACGGGTACGTCGTGGAGCGGGTCGCCGTACCGCTGTCCTCGTTCGGATTCGCGCCGTTGACCGGTCAGCCGGCCGACCAGGTGAAGACGGTGGGTACGCGGATCCTCGGGGTCCAGAAGAGCGAGCCGCCGCTGCGGAGCGACCTGGTCACCGTTCAGAAGCCGGAGAAGCTGCAGAACCTGGTCAAGGCACAGCCCGGTGCCCAGATCTACGTCGACCGCAGCTACACGATCACGGACCTCCCGGCGCCGTTGACCGGGCAGGCCCTGATCCCGGGGGCGAACGACGACTCGAAGAACACCAGTACCGACTACCTCACCTTCGACGTGAGCCGGCCGGCGACCGTGTACGTCGCGTTCGACGCCCGCGGTGAGGGGGTGTGGTGGCCGGAGTGGCTGAAGTCCTTCACCCGCACCGGCGAGACGGTCGGCACGACGGACCAGCGGCTGATCCTGTTCCGGCGCGACGTCCCGGCCGGTGAGGTGAAGCTCGGCGCCAACTCCGGTGTCGCCGACAAGGGGAACTCGACCTACCTCACCTTCGTCACCCCGCGCTGACGGAGTCCGGCCACCAGGATCCGGGGATGCTGCCCGGCGACCGCGACGTCGTACTCGTCGAGGATCTGCCAGGCGGCGTCCCCGCCGATCCGCTCAGCCTGCTCGTGGTTCACGATCGCCACGAGCAGGCCGTCCGGGCGAAGGACCCGGCGCCACTGCCGCAGGTACGGGCCGAGAGGGCCGATCCCGAGCCGGACGTCCCATGGTGGATTCGTGAGGATCCGGTCCACCGATCCCCGCACCTGCCTCGCATCTCCTTCCTGCCAAGCGATCTCCGCGCCGTACGGTGTGTTCGCCCGCGCCGCCGCGATCGCGGCCGGCTGCCGATCGATCCCGCGGTACGTCGCCCCCGGTTCGACGGCGTGCGCCTCCAGCAGCAACGTGCCGGCACCGCAGAACGGGTCGAGGACCTGGAGGCCCGGCGCCAGGCGTCCCAGCCGCGCGATCGCCGCGGCCACCGGCGGGTGCAGGCTGCCGGTCACCGTGTGCCGGCGCCACTCGCGACGGTGCAACGGAACGGCGAAGGGCCGCCTCCCGACCCAGAGCGTCTTGCCGTCGAGGACGACGCGCCAATCGACGCGATCGACCGGCGGCGTCACGCCCTCGCGACGTGAGTGGTACCGACCGCCGGTGAGCTCGCGGAGTCGCTCGCCGACAAGGTCCTCGATGTCGTACCGGTTGAAGTTGCGCCGGCCCTGGAACGACGCCGTCACCGCGAAGTCGGCCGGCTCACCGGTCAGCTGGATCGCGGGGACGGCGTCGGCCAGCGCCTGCCGGGTATGCCCCGGATCAGGGACCGCATCGTGGATCAGGAACAGGTCGTCGGCCAGCCTGGGTGGACTGGTGACGACCGTCGCGTCGTGGGGTTCGATGACGAGTTGCCGTCTGGACAGGTCGATCACACGGTGCTGGGCAGCGGCCAGTTCCTCGGCCGCCAACTGCTCCAACCCTGTGACTGTCCGCACAAGGACCAACAAAAGAAGAGCTCTCCCGGGCAGCAGTCGGGAGCGGCCGGACGGACCGCTCCCGCCTCGCTGGCTGCGGGCGATATGCCTCGGGACTGGCCAGCGGGAGCTAGCTCAGTCGGAAGAAACTCTTCATGCCGCCGAGGATGTCACACTCGGTGGTCAGCGGCCACCGAATTGTCGCCAGGTCAGCCCGAACGTGTACGCCGCGACGTCGAGCGTGTGGTCCGCGGTCGCGGCCGGACCGCAGGACGCGGAGCCGAGACCGTTCTGGGCCAGGTCCAGGTTGACGTACAGGCGGTCGTGCGGGGTCAGATCCGAGCGATGCTTGGCCTGCTCCAGGTCCTCGGTGGTCCAGCGTCGCGCGGTGAGCTGGAAGTACGGCGCGCCCTCCACCCGGATCCCGTTGCCGTCGGCATCGGTCAGTTCGGCCCAGCGGACGTCGATCCGTGATCCGTTCTCCTGCGGGACGACGTACGGCGTCTGCAGACCGTCGACGGTCCTGGTGTGCCGCGTGACCCGAGCGGCCGCGCGGCTGTCGGCGTACGCCTCACCAGGTCCGCCGCCGAACCAGCGCACCGTGTCCAGGCTGCTCGGCAGGCTCATCCGGACGCCGAGACGCGGCCAGTTCTCGCAGGGTTGCGTGATCGCCGACCCGTTCCACGGACCGTCGGGGACGACCGCCACCGTCAGGCTCAGCGCGTCGTCGTTCGCGGTCCAGTGGTACGTCGTCCGGACCCCGTGGCCGAGTCCGTCGGGAGCGACGCGGGTCCGAACGGTCAGTTCGTGGTCGGTCACCTCGACCTGGTCGACGCGGTGCTCCAGCCGGTCGAGGCCGGCCGCTCGCCAGGCGGTGACCGTCGCGTTCCGGCCGCCTTGGCCGTTGTCGTTGTCGGTCGGCGCGCGCCACAGGTCCAGCCGAGGACCGTCGGTCGGCAATCCGAACAGCCGCGTCAGCTGCCCGGTCCGCGCGTCGAACTCACCCCCACCGAGCCGCAACCCGTCCCCACTCCGCTCCGGCTGCCGCCTCACGGCGGCCGTGGCGGGCTGAGCGGGGTCGGCCGCCCGGGCCGGCTCGGCGAGCTCACCGGGTTGAGCGGAATGGGCGGGCAGTGGGAACTGGGCCCACGCGACCTCGTGGCCGGCCGCGGCCCAGGGCTCGTCCTTCGCGAGGACCGCCCGTACCGTCAGCCAGCGCTCCCCCGCCCCGTCGGCGGCCGGCTCGACCGGCACCGCCGCCTCGACCGGCAGCGGCAGTTCGGCCGACGCGCCCGGCTCGATCGCGGGTACCTCCAACCGGCCGGACCGCATCTCCACCCCGTCCACTTCCTCGGACCAGACGAACTCCAGGTCGTCCAGCGGCGCGAACGACCGCAGGTTCTCGATCGTCAGCGACCCGGCCCCGCTGATCCGGACCGGCTCGATCACCTTCTTGTACTCGATCAACCCCGGCGACGGCGTCCGATCGGGGAACAGCAGCCCGTCCAGGCAGAAGTTCGCCCCGTGCACCTTCTCCCCGAAGGCACCCCCGTACACGTGATCCGTTGCACCGGGCAACAACAGCCCGTGGTCGATCCACTCCCAGACGAACCCGCCCTGCAACCGCGGGTACTTCTCGAACACGCGCTGGTAGTCGGCCAGCCCGCCCGGCCCGTTGCCCATCGCATGCGCGTACTCGCACAACACGAACGGCAGTGCCCGCCGTCGCGCCTCCAGCTCGGGGTGGTCGGCGGTCTCCTCGGGGACCTCCTCGGTCCGGCTGCCGATCCGCTCCAGCTCGTCGAGCGGGGTGTACATCAGGCTGTAGAAGTCGGAGAACGCGTAGCTGCGATCGCGTTCGTAGAACAGCGCCCGGCCCGGATCACGCTCCCGGGTCCATGCCGCGAGGTCACCGAGGACGCGGCCGCGGTGACTCTCGTTGCCCAGCGACCAGATCACGATGCTCGGGTGGTTCTTGTCCCGCTCCACCGTCCGGCGCATCCGGTCCAGCAGCATCGGCGCCCAGGCCGGATCGTCGACCGGGTTGCCGACCCAGTCGGTGTAGATGAACCCGTGCGTCTCGATGTCGCACTCGTCGATCACCCACAGGCCCAGCTCGTCGCACAGGTCGAGGAACGCGGGATGCGGCGGGTAGTGCGCGGTCCGGACGGCGTTCACGTTGTGCTGCTTCATCAGCACGAGGTCCTGCCGCATCGTCTCCTCGCTGACCGCGCGGCCCCGGTACTGGTCGTGCTCGTGCCGGTTGACGCCCCGGAAGAACAGCGGCCGGCCGTTGACGGTGAGCTGGTCGTCCACGATCGTGACCGTCCGGAAGCCGATCCGCAGCGAAACCGTCTCCCCCGGCGTCACCACGGACGCGTCGTACAACCGGGGAATCTCGGCCGACCACGGCTCGACCGCGGGAACGGTCACCGACTCCCCCGGCGCGAGGTCGAGGCCGAGCTCGGGGACGAGCACACGGGCCGGCCCCGTGCTGACACAGTCGACCTTGATCGTGCCGGCGCCGGTGACGTGGTCGAAGTCCGCGTGGACGAAGACGTCCTCGATCCCGTCGGCCGGCCGGCTCCGCAGGGTCACGTCCCGGAAGATCCCGGGCAGCCACCACATGTCCTGGTCCTCCAGGTAGCTGCCCGAGGACCACTGGTGGACCCGGACCACGAGCAGGTTGCGCCCGGGTCGCAGGTGCGCGCCGACCTCGAACTCGCTCGGCAACCGGCTGCCCTTGGACGTCCCCAGCTCCACGCCGTTCAGCCAGACCTTGAAGCAGGAGTCGACGCCCTCGAACCGCAGGATCGTTCGCGCGTCCGGCCAGTCCGCCGGCAGCTCGAACCAGTGCCGGTGATCCCCGGTCGGGTTGGCCGCCGGGGTCCGCGGCGGGTCGATCGGGAACGGGAAGGCGGTGTTCGTGTACCGCGGCCGGTCGTGCCCCTGCAGTACCCAGTGCCCGGGCACCGTCAACTCGTCCCAGCCGTCGTCGGCGAACTCGGGCGTCATCACGTCGGCGGGCGCCTCGGCCGGTCCCGCGGACAGCTTGAAACGCCACTCGCCGTTCAGGCTGAGCACCGGAGCGGACGAGTGCAGCCAAGCCCGCGGCTCGCGGCGACCGGTCCCCGGCTCGAGGTCCTCGTAGTACATCAGCGTTCCTCTCTCAGGACACGGACGTCCCGGGCCGCCAGCTCGAACGACTCATCAGACGCCACCGGCTTCTCGGTCAGCACCTCGGTCACCGCGAACGGCACGGTCACCTCGACCGGATCGCCCGACCAGTTGTGGACGAACCACAGCCGCCGGCCCGCCGGATTCACCGCGGACATCGCCGTCACCGACTCCGGCAGGCCCGTCCACGCAGGGACCGCCGTCAGCTCGGCGATCGACCGAGCCAGGACGGGATCAGGCACAGACCCCACGTACGTGACCTGCCCCTCGCCGTACCGCTTCGTGGTGACTACAGGTCGGCGACCACCACCGGGATGCTCGTACCAGGCCAGCGTCTCCGCGTCGTCCAGGACCAGGTCGTCGGCCCAGCGCGTCGCGTGTCCGCCGGGAGCCACGGTGCCGTTGACCGGTTGGGGGTCGAGCAGGTTCTCGTACTCGAGGTAGTGCACCCCGGCCGCGTCCCGCAGCGGCCCCGGCGCGATCTCGGTCCGCGCCCGCGCCTCCGGATCGGCGTACCCCGTGCGTGGACCAAGAACGAGATGGCCACCGGCCCGCGCGTACTCGGTCAGCACGGCGAGCTCGTCGTCGGAGGCGACGTAGAACGCGGGCACGATCAGCACCGGGTACCGAGCGGCCAGCGCGGCCGGATCGGTGAGATGCTCGGCCGCCAGGATCCCCGGTCGCAGCCCCGCGTCGACGATGCCGGTGTAGAAGGCCGTCACCATCGCCCGGTAGGACGCCTGGTCAGGCACGCCACCCGGATGCGCGAGCGGCGGCTGGAACTGCAGCGCCCACTCGCTGTCCGTCGACCAGAGCACCGCCACGTCCACGTCCGGCTTCAGCTCGGCGACCTCCTCGCCGGCCCGGCCGAGCTCCGCACCGATCGCGGCGACCTCCCGGTACACCCGGCCCGGCTGCAGCGAGTGCCCGAGGATCCCGCCCCAGTACGTCTCGGCGCCGTGGTGGATCGAGTGCCAGTGCCAGTACTGGATCAGCCGCGCACCCCGAGCCACCATCGCCCAGGCGAGCTGCCGCAGCTGCCCGTCGTACGGCGGGTGGTTCAGCTGGGAACCGCCGATCGACGTCGCGTTCGTCTCGGTGACCAGGAACGGCCGCTGCTGCGAGGCGTGGATGCGGTCGGCGGAGAGGAACAGCTCGGGCACGGTCCGGCCGAACCAGCCCGGCTCGAACCGCTGCGGCCCCGCCGGCCGGTCCAGCCCGTCCTGGACGTGCACATAAACGTTGCCAGACGCAACATCCAGCCGCTCGGTCAACGGCACGTCGGCCACCGCGGCCCGGCCGTACGCCAGACAGGTGGTGACGAACTGGCCCGGCCGCCGCAACTCCCGGACCAGGTCGGCCTGCCAGCCGATGAACTCGGTCGTCCGGCGCGCCTGGAACCGCCGCCAGGCCAGGTCGTACGACGGCGTGCTGTTGCCGTCCGGCCGCCACAGTTCGGACCAGTCGCTCAACCGGTGCGACCAGTACGTCAGGCCCCACGCCTCGTTGAGCGTGTCGACATCGCCGTACTCCGCGCGTAACTCGGCGACGAACGCCTGGAACGTGCTCTCGTTGTGCGGCAGCAACAAGCCCGGCTCGTTGTCCACCTGGTACCCGGTCACGGCGGGATGGTCGCGGTGGTGCTCGACGATCCGCCGGATCACCCGCTCGGCGTGGAACCGGAACGCGGGCTGGTGACAGTCGACCTCCTGGCGTACTCCCCACGGCACCCGCTCACCGGTCCGGCGCTCGGCCGCGATCTCGGGATGCGCACGCTGCAACCAGGGCGGCACGGCGTACGTCGGGGTGCCGAGCAGGACCTCGATCCCCCGCTCCGCGGCCCCGTCGAGCACCGGGGTCAGCCAGTCCAGCGCGAACACGCCGTCGCGCGGTTCCCAGCTGGACCAGACCGATTCGCCGACCCTGATCACGCCGATCCCCGCGGCGGCCATCAGATCCAGGTCGGTCCCGATCCGGCCGGCCAACTCGCGCGGCAGGTACTCCGGGTAGTACGCCGTCCCCAGCAGAACCCGTGACGGCAGCATGTCCCGAACCTAACCCACGGCCACCGTCCGGGTCACCGGGGTGTCCGCATGGTGAAGTCGCGTGCAATCGTTTGCGACAAGGGATCCCGTGGCTCAGCCGTGCGCGCGGATCCGGACCCGCCGACGCGCCGGCCCGGTACTCGCCCGGGCCACCAGCTCCGGCGCGAGCAGATCCGGCCGCGGCCACTCGGCACCGGCCAGCCGTCCGGCCAGCTGCTTCCAGGCCAGCTCGCCGAGCCGGGCGCGCTCGTTCCGCAACGAGGTGAGCGGCGGCCGGGAGTACGCCGCGATCGGGATGTCGTCGTACGACGCCACCGACAGCTCGGCCGGGACGTCGACGCCGTTGTCGTGCAACCAGCTGAGCAGGCCCACGCCGACCAGGTCGTTGAAGGTGATCACCGCGGTCGCCCGGCTGCCGACGACGGTCGGGCCGGCCTCGTACCCGTGCCGGCCGGACCAGCCGCCTTCCATCTCGTCCAGCGTGACGTCGAGCGAACGCGCCGTCCTGCGCAGCGTGCGACGGCGCTCGGCGTCGGACCAGGACGAGGCCGGGCCGCCGACGTACAGGATGCGGCGGTGTCCCAGCCCGGTGAGGTGGTCGAGCAGGAGCCGGCTCGCGGCTCGGTAGTCGATGGCGACGGCGCCCGCGTTCTTCACCGTCCGGTTGATGCACACCACCGGGACGGGCAACGCGAGCGCCTTCTCCAGACCGCCGCGGGTGAGCCGCGAACTGCAGAGCACCAGGGCGGCGGAGTGGTCGGCGATCTCCTCGACCAGCCGCAACTCCTCCTCGGGATCCTCGCCGCTCTCACCGATCAGCAGCCGGTGACCGTCCGTCCGAGCGGCCGCGGCGAGCCCCTTCAGTACCTCGGAGAAGAACGGGTTGGCCAGATCCGGCACGGTCACGCCGACGGTCCGCGGCCGGCCGAGCTTGAACTCCTGCGCCCGCCGGTCCGCGCGGTACCCGAGCTCGTCGGCGACCGCGCGGACGTGCGCCACCACCTGCGGCGAGATCAGCTCCGACCCGTTCAGCGCCCGCGACACGGTGGAGACCGACGTGCCCGCCTCGCGCGCCACGTCGATCAGCCGGACCCGTCCGCTCTCCGTCACCGATCACCTCTCGCCCGGTCCGGGCGGGGCCTGGTCACCCCACTCGGGTGTCGCCGATCCGTACGTTCCGGATCATCACGTCGTCGGCGTACTGTACGACAGCTTCCGCCTCGACCACGTCGAAACGACTGTTCGTGACCGCGACCGAACGGATCGGCATCGACTCCACACCGACGATCCGGTACGCCCGCTCCGCCCGCGCCACCCGGACGTCGTCGAACCGGATGTCGCGCACGTCCGGGAACAACGTCTGGTTGCCGCCGCCCTGATAGCTGAACGTGATCTCCAACGGACGATACGTCCAGGCGCGGCAATCCACATCGTGCACGTTGATGTTGCGCACGTACCCGCCGCGGGTGGAGGTGGACTTCACGCACAGCACCCACTGCTGGAACGCCTCGTCGGCGGCCGGGTCGGCGGGCATCCACAGCCGGCGGACCCAGACGTCCTCGATCCCGCCGCTCATCTCGCTGCCGATCGCGACCGCGGCGCCGCCGCTGAGGAACGTGCAGTCCTCGACGATGATGCCGCGCGACGGCAGCCCGAGCCGGCGGCCGTCGGCGTCCCGGCCGGACTTGATCGCGATGCAGTCGTCGTGGGTCTCGAAGGTGCAGCCACGGATCAGGACGTCGGTACACGACTCCGGGTTGCAGCCGTCGCCGTTCGGGCCGAGGTTGTGCACCTTGACGTCCTTGACGGTGACGTTGCCGCACTCCAGCGGGTGGATCGTCCACATCGGCGAGTCCCGCACGGTGACTCCCTCGATCAGCACGTTCCGGCAGCGGAACGGCTGGATGAAGCTCGGCCGCAGGTAGTGCCCCTGGCCGAAGACCCGCTGCTCGAGCGGGACCTGCTCGTTGTTCATCCGCTCCAGCTCGGCCCAGTCGGCCCGCTGGTTCGGCATGCCCTTCTTCCAGCCGTACTGGCCGCTGCCGATCAGGTACCACCAGTGCTCGTTGTCGCCGGCGCCGTCCAGGGTCCCGGACCCGGTGATCGCGATGTCGGTCTGATCCTCGGCCCGGATCAGCGCCGAGAAGTTGTACACCTCGACGCTCTGCCACCTGGTCCGGACCAGCGGGTAGTCGGCCGGGTCGGTGCTGAACCGCAGCGTCGACCCTTCCTCCAGGTGCAGGTCCACGTGGCTCAGCAGCTGGATCGCGCCGGTCTGCCAGACCCCGGCCGGAACGACGACGTGCCCGCCGCCGGCCGCGTTGCACGCCTGGATCGCGGCGGCGATTCCCGCCGTGGCGTCGTCCGGCGTGGCGCCGTACTCGGTGATCGGGAACCAGCGGTCCGGGAACCGCGGCGGCCGGATCCGGGACCGCAGGGACTGCTCGCGGTCGCTGTCCGCGACCGCGGCGACCGGTGCCAGCAGGCCCGATCCGATGCCTGTGGCAACCACTCCGGAGAGACCGAGGCCGAGGATCCGGCGGCGGCTGGGGTTCATGGGCGGGACCCTTTCGACGGGCGGGGTAAACCTTTGCACGCAAGTATCCAAGAGATTTCGGGCCGGTCAAGATCTCGTGGCGACGAGCCGTTGACACACCGGACGGACCGGTGGACGATCGGGTGCAATCGTTTGCACTCCCCTGCGGTCCGAACGGAGCACAACCATGAGCGAGGAACTTCACCGGCGCGGCTTCCTACTGGCCGGCGGTGCGGTGGCAGCTGGACTGGTCCTCAGCGGCGGTACCGCCCCGGCCGCCGCCGCGGAACCGGCTGCCGACGCCCAGGTCGCCCGGATCCTACGGCGGATCCGGGCGCCGCGCTTCCCGAACCGGTGGTTCGACATCACCCGGTACGGCGCGGTCGGCGACGACGCAACCGACTGTACCGCCGCGATCCGGGCGGCGATCGAGGCCTGCCACGCCGCCGGCGGCGGCCACGTCCTGGTCCCGGCCGGCGACTTCCGGACCGGCGCGGTGCACCTGCTCAGCGGCGTGGACCTGCACCTGGCCGAGGGCTCCCGGCTCGCGTTCAGCCAGGACCCGGCCGACTACCTGCCGGTGGTCCCGACCCGGTACGAAGGCACCGAGTGCTACAACTACTCGGCCTTCGTCTACGCCTACCGGCAGCGCGACATCGCCGTCACCGGCAAGGGCGTCCTGGACGGCCGCGCCGACGCGAACCACTGGTGGGACTGGACCGGCGGCCCGCCGCCCAACGAGGGTCCGGACAAGACCCTGCTGCTCAAGCAGGCCGCCGACGGCGTCCCGGTCGAGCAGCGGGTGTTCGGCGAGGGTCACTACCTGCGGCCGAACCTGCTCCAGTTCAACCGGTGCGAGAACGTGCTGCTGGAAGGCATCACCGCCAAGGACTCGCCGATGTGGAACCTGCACCCGGTGCTGTGCCGCAACGTCACCGTCCGCGGCGTCGTCATCGACAGCCCGCACGGCCCGAACAACGACGGGATCGACCCGGAGTCGTGCACCGACGTGCTGATCGAGGGCTGCACGATCTCCACCGGCGACGACTGCATCGCCTTCAAGGCCGGCAAGGACGCCGACGGCCGCCGGGTGAACGTCCCGACCCGGTACGCGGTCGTCCGCGACTGCGAGATGGCCGACGGGAACGGCGGCGTGACCATCGGCAGCGAGACCACCGGCGGCGTCAGCGACATCTTCGTCCGCGACTGCACAATGAGCAGCCCACGGCTGGAACGCGCCATCCGCATCAAGAGCAACCCGCAGCGCGGTGGCACGATCGCGAACTTCGACGTCCGCCGGGTCCAGGTCGGCCAGGCCGCCGACTCGGTGATCGAGATCGTGCTCAACTACGCCAACGTCACCACCGGCGACTTCCCGCCCGACCTGCACGGCATCAGCATCAGCCAGCTGACCGCGGCCGGCGCACCGCGTGCTCTGAACCTGCTCGGCCTGCCCACCGTCCCGCTCCGCGACATCCGGCTGCAGGCCTGCCGGTTCGACGGGATGGAGGAGGAGAACCTGATCCAGTACGTGGACGGGTTGCGCCTCGACCAGGTCTGGATCAACGGCGTCCGGGTCGACAACTGACCGCTCCACCCACGACCTGAGGAGAAATCCCGTGGTGCAAGACAAGTTCAGCCGCAAGAACTTCCTCCGGATGACGGCCGGCGCCGCCCTGCTGCCGACCGTGGCCGCGATCGCGACCGGCGAAGCGGCCGCCGGTCCCGTCGCCACGGCCGCGCCGCCCGGTACCGACGGGTTCGGCGGTCCCGGCTGGGGCCAGCTCGGCGAGATCATGCGGGTCACCAAGCCGCCGAAGTTCCGCGACCAGGACTTCCCGATCACCGCCTACGGCGCGGTCGCGGACGGCACGACCGACGCGACCGCCGCGATCCGGGCCGCGATCGAGGCCTGCCACGCGGCCGGCGGTGGCCGCGTCGTCGTCCCGGCCGGGTCGTTCCTCACCGGCGCGATCCACCTGAAGTCCAACGTGAACCTGCACGTGTCCGAAGGCGCGACGCTGCTGTTCAGCACCGACCCGGAGCAGTACCTGCCGGTGGTGCTGACCCGGTTCGAGGGCATCGAGCTGATGAACTACTCGCCGCTCATCTACGCCCGCGACTGCGAGAACATCGCGGTCACCGGCACCGGCACGCTGGACGGCCAGGCGGACTGGGACAACTGGTGGTCCTGGGTCAACCAGACCAGCACCGACTTCGCGAACCTGAACGCGATGGCCGAGGAAGGGACCCCGGTCCCGGAGCGGGTGTTCGGCGCCGGCCACTTCCTGCGGGCCGCGTTCATCGAGACGTACCACTGCCGCAACGTGCTGATCGACGGGGTGAAGCTGCTCCGGTCGCCGTTCTGGGAGATCCACCCGGTGCTGTCCCGCAACGTCACGGTGCAGAACGTGCACATCGACAGCCGCGGCCCGAACAACGACGGCGTGGACCCGGAGTGCTCGCAGTACGTGGTGATCCGCAACTGCGTGCTCGACGTCGGCGACGACTGCATCGCGATCAAGTCCGGCCGGGGTACCGACGGGCTGCGGGTGAACGTGCCGTCGGAGAACATCCTGATCGAGGACTGCACGCTGAACATCCGGTACGGTGCGATCACCATCGGCAGCGAGATGACCGGTGGGGTCCGCAACGTGTTCGTCCGGAACTGCAGGATCGGCAGCGCGAACCAGTACTTCGGGCTGTACATCAAGACGAACTCGACCCGCGGCGGGTTCGCCGAGAACATCTACCTGAAGGACCTGGAGATCTCCAACCTCACCAAGGAGGTCGTGTCCTGCAACTTCTACCGCGGTGAGGGCGACACCGGTCCGCTGACGCCCCGGGTCCGCAACGTCGAGCTGCGCAACGTCACCGTCGGCCATGCCCGCAACGCGTTCTCGATGACCGGGTACCCGCGCTCGCCGATCCAGGACTTCCGGGTGATCGACTGCACGTTCACCAGCATCGACGCACCGAGCACGATCAAGGACGTGCAGATGAAATTCACGAACTTCACCGTGAACGGGCAGAAGATCACCGACCCGGCGCAGCTCCTGTGAGCCGGCAGACCGCTGCCGGCTGGGACGACGTGGACCGGATCCTGGCCACCGTCCGGCCGCCCGTGTTCGCCGACCGGGACTTCCCGATCACGGCGTACGGGGCGGTCGGGGACGGCCGGACCCCGGCCACCGAGGCGATCCGTACGGCCGTGGCGGAGTGCGCCGCGGCCGGCGGGGGCCGGGTCGTGGTTCCGCCGGGCACCTTCCTGACCGGCGCGGTGCACCTGCGGTCCGGGGTGAACCTGCACGTCTCCGAAGGGGCCACGCTGCTCTTCAGTTCCGACCCGGTCGACTACCTGCCCGTCGTACGGACCAGGTACGAGGGCGTCGAGGTGTTCAACTACTCGCCGATGATCTACGCGTACGGCTGCACCGACATCGCGGTCACCGGCACCGGCACGATCGACGGCGGCGGTGACTGGGACACCTGGTGGGGCTGGTTCCACCGGTGCGACGACGACTTCGTCAAACTGCGGCAGCAAGGTGCGGACGGCGTCCCGGTGGACGAGCGGATCTACGGGCCGGGGTACCACCTGCGGTCGAGCTTCATCCAGCCGTACGACTGCGTGAACGTGCTGATCGAGGGCGTGAAGCTGGTCCGGTCACCGTTCTGGCAGGTCCACCCGGTGCTCTGCCGGAACGTGACGATCCGGGACCTGGAGATCGACAGCGAGGGCCCGAACAACGACGGCGTCGACCTCGAGTCCTGCCGCTCGGTGGTCGTCCGCGGCTGCCGGATCACGGCCGGCGACGACTGCATCGTGGTCAAGTCCGGGCGCGAGGCCGACGGTCTGCGGGTGAACGTGCCGTCGGAGGACATCGTGGTCGAGGACTGCACGCTGACGGTGAAGTACGGCGCGATCACGGTCGGGTCGGACATGACCGGCGGCGCCCGCAACATCTACGTCCGCGACTGCGTGATCGGCAGCGACCGGCTGTACTTCGGGCTGTACCTGAAGACGAACTCGATCCGCGGCGGCTTCGCGGAGAACATCTACCTGAAGGACCTGACGATCTCCACGCTCACCAAGGAGATCGTCCAGTGCAACTTCCACCGAGGCGAAGGCGACACCGGCGACCTCACCCCGCGCGTCCGCAACGTGGAACTGCGCAACATCACGGTGCAGAAGGCCCGCAACGTCCTGCACGTCCGCGGGTACGAGCGCTCCCCCGTCCAGGATCTGCGCCTGGTCGACTGCAGGTTCGACGGGATCGAGGCGCCGAGCACGATCGAGCACGCCGAGGTCCACCTCGACAACGTCACCGTCAACGGCCATCCCGTCAGCAAGGCCGCCGAGCTGCTCTGACGCTCGGTCCACCTTGATCACCTACCGGGGATCTCGAACAGGGTATTTCCTGTCCGAGGTCCCCGGTCGGTGTTCACGCCGGCCGCGGGACGGCGTGCTGAAGCGGCAGCGCCCGCGGCCGGTTCACCCCGGACCCAAGGGGGTGAGCTCAGGGAAGGTGGGCGCAGTGCTCGTCGAGGTCCCAGAGGATCACCGACAGCGCGTACGGGCTGATCGTGTGGTCGCCGTGGGTGGCGTCCTCGAGCAGCTCCCAGTGCCCGTTCGCCTCGTTGCTGGTGGCATCGGTCCCGATCACCGCGATGCGCTGCCGGACCGCGGCCTCGTAGCTGCGGTGCCCGACACCGTTGAAGCAGCACTCGTCGAAGCGGTTGAGGATCTGGACCTGCCGCCGGTTCTTCCCGACGGCGGCGAGGGCGTAGATGTCCGGGAAGTCCGCCAGCCCGTAGAACCCAGGCTGCTTGTCCTGCCGCTGTTCCCAGTCACCACGGGTCGGGCTCGGCTTCGGCGACCCGGGCCGGACGAAGAACGGCAGCGAGCCGGCGGTCGGGTACGACCGGGTGATCCGCGGATCCAGGGCCGGGTAGATCGTGGTCGCCCAGCCACCGCCGGACAGCCCGATCATCTGCACCGAGGACGGCCGCTCGGTCGCCTGCACGTGGTTCATCGCCACCGCCAGCGGCTCGAGGAACAACGCCAGCGGCGAGTACTCCGCGGACTCCCACAGGTTCAGGTCGTTGTGCGAGGGCTGCTGCTGGACGGTGGGATCCGCCGGGTCCTGCAGGGTCTTCGGGTTCCAGTGGTAGAACGGCATCGCGAACAACAACACCGTGTACCCGTGGTCGAGCAGGCCCTGCGTGGTCCGCTGCAACGTGTCCAGCGGTTCGCCGTGACCGTTGTGGTAGAACGCGATCCGGCGATGGGTCCGCTGCACCGGCTCCACCAGGAACACCGTCGCGACGTACCCGAACCGCATCGCCACCTCGAGCTTGTCGTACCGGCGGACGCCGGTGAACGCGGGCAGCTCGGCCGGCGTCCCGACGTCACGGTGGACGGTCGGCAACCCGGTCGGCAGGACGCCGGTGTCCTTCCACACCTGCGCGACCAGCTGCGGGCGCAGCGCCTCGGCGTCCTCGGCAGTGTGGATCTTCATCAGATCCTCCACGTCGACGCCGACCACGACCTGCGGCAGCGTCTTGTACGCCGCGGTGTGCGCGGCCGCGATCTCGGCGTTCACCGGCGCGACCGGACGCGGCGCCGGCTGCGGGCGGGCACCGTTCGGAGTCTCGGTCACAGCGCCTCCCGCGTCGGTCGGGGTCCCGGCGGCGGCCGCGGTCGCGGTCCAGCCGGTGGCAGTGGTCGCCGCCAGGGTGCCGAAAGCACCAAGCACGGACCTGCGCTTCATTGCGGACATCGTTTCACCTTTCGGAGCGGGAAGTCGGGACGACGGGGTGCCAGCCGCTCAGCACGGCGGCCGGGTCGCGCAACGGCGCGGCCTCGTCGGCGCTGAGCTGGCGGGAACACGCGAGCCGTCCACTGGTGTCGAGCGGCTGACCGGCCAGGTCGGTGCTGCCGTACTCCCAGAACCGCAGCTGACCGGCCGCGGCGCAGTCGTTCGGGCTGGTGACCTGGAACCCGGCGGTCTTCACGTGCTTGTCCATCGCGGAGTCGACGAAGACCACCTGGCTGGTCGGGAACCGGCTCAGCTCGACCCGGCCGAGGAACACGCTGTCGTCGGGCGCGTCCGGGCCACGGGTGAGCTTGACCCGGACGAACACGTTGCCGGGGCCGTTGTCGGAGTTGCGGACCTGGTTGTAGTACCCGGCGTGCAGGGCCTTCAGCTCGGAGTCCTGGACGAAGACGCCACCGGTGCCCCAGATGAAGTCCACGTCACCCTCGACGTAGCTGTCGGTCACGAATCCCTTGCCCTGCAGGCGCAGGCTGTCCTGGTACCCGAGGATGCGGACCCGGCCGAGCACGATCCGTTCGCCGTTGCCGCGGAACGCCTCGGCCTGCGAGCCCCGGTACGGCGTCAGGTTGCGGACCGTCACGTCGGTCATCGAGAAGTCGTCCGCGTCGACACCGAACGAGGCCCGCCAGCAGTTGAACCGGTCCGGCTGGGGCAGCACGCGGCGCGGGCAGTACGCCTGCTCGATCGGCACGTTCGCCATCGCGTAGTCGCCGTTCAGCAGGTTGTTGTTCGGGTAGCTGATCTCGGTCCGGCCGGCGCCGGCGCCGACGATGGTGACGTGCGGCTTGGTCTGCGGGACGTAGACGAGCTCGCGGTACGTCCCCGGCGCGACGTCGATCCGGACCTCCTTGTCGTTGCCCTCGGCCACGAAGTCGACCGCGCCCTGGACGGTGCAGAAGTCGGCGTCGCCACGGCCGTCGACGGTCAGCCGGGAGGTGCCCGCCTTCGGGTCCTGCTGGGTCCGGAACATCCACTCGACCGGCGAGCTGATGCCCGGGTGCCCGGCGAAGAACCCGGGGTCGACCGTCACGGAGTACACCTGGCCGGCCGCGAGTCGCTGGTGCGGGTGGATCGAGACCGTCCGCCCGTCCACGACGACCGGCTGGTACGTCCACTTGTGCAGCTCACCGAAGTCGGAGCGGGCGCCCCCGACGTACCGCTGGTACGTCGCGGTGTCGCCGAGGTCGATCGTGTCGACGACCTCACCCCCGGCCCGGTGGATCCGCAGCTTGCCCTGCCGGCCGACCTCGACCGGCCCGTCGAACGTCAGGCGCAGCGGGGTGTCCGCACACGTCGCGTCCGCCACGCCCTGGGGCGCGAGCTTCGGGGAGACCGTGTCGCCCGGCCGGGAGGACCGCCAGCCGGTGAGCTTCTCCAGCACCTTGATCAGCTTGCCGGAGGCGACCTGGTGACCCTGGACGCTCGGGTGTGAGCCACCGTTGTAGTCACCGGGGGCCAACCAGCCGGTGGTGTCGACGTACACGATCCGCCGGTCCCTCGCCTGCTCGACGGACGCCTTGATGTCGGCCGCGTGCGTGCCCGTGAACGGCCGCAGCGCGAGGATCAGCGCCTTGGGGTTCGCCGCCCGGACCTGCCGCAGGTACGCCAGGTACTTCGGCGCGAACTCCTCGCTCGGGTACGGCGCGTCGTTGGTACCGAAGTTGACCACGACCGCGCCCGGGTCGAACGGCTCGGCGGGGAGGCCGGCCAGGTGGTAGCCGAACGACTCCGACGCCGTCCCGACGTTGCCGTGGCCGGGTTGGATGATGCCCTGCTTGCCGAAGCCGACCTGGTTCGTCGAGGCACCGAACGCGTTCCCGACCAGGTGCGGGTAGCTCTTCGTCCCGTCGGCGCAGTCGATCCCGAGCCGCGGGCACAGCGCCATCACGCCCTGGGTGATCGAGTCGCCGTAGAACTCCAGCCGCCGGTCCGGGATCGACGGCAGCGGGACCAGCTTCGCGCCCGGGCCGAGCTCGATCTTGGCCAGCACCACGCCGGACTGGACCGGCGTGATCCACCGGTTCTCGTACTCGTCGACGTCCTTGACCGCGATCTCGGCGGTGTGGATGGCGTTCGGGTCGAGGCCCTCGGCGAAGACCTTGTGCTCCTCGTCGACCTTGACCAGCTTCGGTTCGCCGCCGTCGACGGAGATGTACAGCTGCGCCGGGACGGTGATCGACTCCGTCTCGAACCACGCCCCGACCTGGCCACCGGTGAACCGGAACCGCAGCGACGAGCCGGAGTTCACCGTGGTGGCGAGGTCGTCGTCCTTGGCCCAGTGCCCCTGGTACTCGATCCTCGGGTCGAACGGGCCGAAGGTGGCCGGGTTCGCGGCGGCCGCGGCCCCGGCGGCCTGGGCGGCGGGCACGGTCAGCGCGCCGGCGGCGAGGCAGGCGGCCAGACACAGGCTGACGAGGTACAGGCGGAGCTGACGCACGGTGGTCTCCCTCGCGCAGGCCACCGCGGAGGAACCCGGGGCGGCGGGCAGGTAATCCTTTTCCTGGCTACCGTCGCAGTGCGAACGAAGCGCGTCAAGACCTTGACCCGGAGTTGTCCGCTGAAATAGGAAAAGGTTTGCAGCCCTGCAGCAGCAGGGATTCCGCCCCCGTGGTGAGGAGACGACGATGACCGAGCCCACCCGACGCCTGTTCCTCGGCGGAGTCGGCGCAGCCGGCTTCGGCCTGCTGGGACCGAACCTCAGTACCGCCGCCGCGGTCGGCGCGCCACCACAGGCCGCTGCCGCGGACGGCCCCACCTCGCCGTGGGCGCGGGCCGAGTACATCTCGGCGAAGGTGCGCGGACCGCGGTTCCCCCGCCGCTGGTTCGACATCACCGACTACGGCGCCGTCCCGGGCCAGGACGCGACCGACGCGATCGCGACCGCGATCACTGCCTGCCACCGCGCTCAGGGTGGCCACGTGGTCGTCCCCGCGGGCAACTGGCCGACGGGGCCGATCCACCTGCTCAGCAACGTGGATCTGCACGTGTCCGAGGGCGCGACGCTGCTGTTCAGCACGGACCCGACGGACTACCTGCCGCTGGTGCTGACCCGGTTCGAGGGCGTCGAGCTGTACAACTACTCGCCGCTGATCTACGCGTTCGAGCAGGAGAACATCGCGGTCACGGGTACCGGCACCCTCGACGGCCAGGCCGACGACGACCACTGGTGGCCGTGGAAGGGCCAGACCGCGCACGGCTGGGAGCCTGGTGAGCCCCGCCAGGCCGAGGCCCGCGCGCTGCTGTTCGAGCAGGCCGAGCAGGGCGTCCCGGTCCGGCAGCGCCAGTACGGCGAGGGCGGGTACCTGCGGCCGTCGTTCATCGAGCCGTACCGCTGCCGGAACGTGCTGATCGAGGGTGTCACGATCCTGCGGTCGCCGATGTGGGAGATCCACCCGACGCTGAGCGAGTCCGTCCTGGTCCGCGGCGTCACGGTCCAGTCGCACGGCCCGAACAACGACGGCTGCAACCCGGAGTCCTGCCGGATGGTGGTGATCCGGGATTGCACGTTCGACACCGGCGACGACTGCATCGCGATCAAGGCCGGCCGGAACGCCGACGGCCGACGGGTGAACACCCCCACCGAGGACGTGCTGATCGAGGGCTGCACGATGCGCGACGGGCACGGCGGCGTGACGATCGGCAGCGAGATGACCGGCGGGGTGCGGAACGTGTTCGTCCGCGACTGCGACCTGTCCAGCCCGAACCTCGACATCGCGCTGCGGTTCAAGACCAACTCGGTCCGCGGCGGGTTCATCGAGCAGTTCCACGCCAAGGAGCTGCGGATCGGCCAGGTCGGGTCGTCGGTGATCGACATCAACTTCTTCTACGAGGAAGGCCCCGGGCACGGCTTCAACCCCCGCGTCTCCGACCTGGCGGTGACCGGCCTGACCGTCGGTACCGCGCGCCGCAGCCTGAACCTGAAGGGGTACCCGGACGCGCCGATCAGCGGCGTCCGGTTGCAGCACGTGGACTTCGGCACCACCAGCCAGCCACCGGTGGTGCAGGACGTCACCGGGCTGGTGCTGACCGACGTGACCGAGAACGGGCAGCCGCTGGTGCTGGACGCACCGGTCCGGTGACCTGCGCCACCGGTCCGGCCGGACATGATCCAATGACTCGGTGAGCAAGACGTCCAGAGGTGGCGCGGCGCCGTCCGCGGGCCGGGCCACGATCCACGACGTGGCCCGGATCGCCGCGGTGTCCACGGCCACGGTCTCGCGGGTGATGAGTGGCGGCAAACCGGTCTCCACCGAGGTCACCGACCGGGTCCGCGCCGCCGCCCGCGAGGTCGGCTACCGGCCGAACCCGGCCGCCCAGACGCTGCTGCGCGGCCGGAGCCAGACGATCGGCGTGGTGGCGCCGGACCTGGGCAACCCGTACTTCGCGGAGATCCTGAAGGGGGTCGCCGCGGAGGCCGCCGAGGTCGGGCACCACACGCTGGTCGCCGGCACCGACGAGGACCCGGAGCGCGAGTACCGATCCGCACTCGAGCTGGCCCGCTGGGTCGACGGTCTGCTGCTCTGCGCACCCCGGATGAGTACGCCGCGGCTCAAGGAGGTCGCCGCGGCGAGTCGCTCGCTGGTGCTGATCAACCGCGTCCTGCGGCACCCGTCGATCGGCGCGGTCGTGGTCGACTACTCCGAGGGCGTCAAGGTGCTGTGCGAGCATCTCGCCGGCTTCGGGCACGAGCGGATCGTGTACCTCGAAGGACCGCCGAACGCGTGGTCGGACCGGCAGCGCCAGCGCGGGTTCCGGACCGCCGAGGCGCTGGGCCAGACGGTGATCCCGATCCCGTGCGGCTCGGCGATGCAGGACGGGTACGCGACCGCCGACGAGGCGCTGAAGCACCAGCCGACCGCGGTGATCGCCTTCAACGACCACGTCGCGCTGGGCGTCTTCACCCGCTTGCGCGAGCTGGGCATCGACGTCCCCGGTGAGCTCTCGCTGATCGGGATCGACGACGCGCCGATGAGCGCGCACACCGATCCCGGGCTGACCACGTTCGCCGTCTCCACGGTCGACCTTGGCCGGCTGGCGTGGCAGAAGTTCACCAGCGACCCGGGGGCGGGGGTCGTCCACCTGTCCGGCAGCCTCGTCGTCCGCGGCTCCACCGGCCCCGCCCCGCGCAAACGTCGCCGCGCCACCAAACGCTGAACCCCGCCGCCGAACGCCCACACCCCTCAGCAACCCCGCTCGCCCTCGGCCGCCGCACTCCACAGCCGATCCCGCGCCCAATGGCAGGTTGTTGGGCCACTAGCGCGCTACAACCCGCCAGCGGCTCAACAACCCGGCAGTGGGTACTTCGCGCGCGACCCGTGGGCGGTCGGGTGCGGGTGGTCGGGGGCGGGGGTTAGTGGTCGGCGGTGAAGGTGTAGCGGCCGGAGGGGATGCGGCAGACCAGGACGCCGTCGGCCGGGCCGACGACCTCGATTCCGTCCTGCTCCGCGACCGGGCGGCCGGACTCCTGGACCGACGCCGGGTCGTTGGTCGGGACGTGCACGGTCGCGGTCGTGCCGGGCGGTACCTCGACGTCGAGACCGAGCCGGCCGTCCGCGGTCTCCCAGTGGGTGGTGACCCGGCCCGACGGGGTGTCGTACGCCGCCTGCGCCCAGGTGAGCCGGCCACCCGGACGGGGGCGGATCACCAGGTCCCGGAAGGCGACCGACGACGGCGCCTGGGCGATCCCGGCGACGTCGGAGTACAGCCACTCGCCGACCGAGCCGAGCGAGTAGTGATTGAAGGAGTTCATCGCGACCGGACCGAACCCCTTCTCCTCGGTCCAGCCGTCCCAGCGCTCCCAGACCGTCGTCGCGCCGTGCCGGATCGAGTACCCCCAGGACGGGTACCGGTCGTCGTGCAGCAGGTCGTACGCCAGTTCCAGCTGGCCGTACTCGGCCAGGATCGGGCAGAGCAGCGCGACCCCGGCGAATCCGGTGGTCAGCGAGCGGCCCCGGCGTTCCAGGTCGGCGACGAGGTGCTTGACCGCCTCCTGCTCCAGGTCGGCCGGCAACAACCGGTACGCCAGCGGCAGCAGGTACCCGGTCTGGGTGTCGCCGCGGACCTTGCCCTCGGCATCCACGAACTCGGCCACGAACGCCGCCGCGATCCGGTCCCGCAGGTCGCCGTACTTCTTCGCCTCGTCCTCAAGTCCGAGCACCCGTGCCGCCGAGGCGGTGAACTCCGCGCTGCGGGCGAAGTACGCGGTGGCCAGCACGTCCCGGTCGGTGACCACGTCGACCTGCAGCCAGTCGCCGTAGTGACCACCGGTGCGGTTGCGCCAGATCAGGTCGGGGTTGGCCCGGTGCACGAAGTCCACCCAGCTCCGCATCGACGACCAGGCCTGCCGGAGCACGCGCTCGTCGCCGTAGCTGCGGTACAGCGTCCACGGCACGATCGTGGCCGCGTCGGACCACGCGGGTGTGCCGTGGCGGCCGGTGATCAGGTGCGGGATCACGTCGGGGACGGCGCCGTCCGGGGTCTGCGCGACCGCGAGGTCCTGGAGCCAATTCGCGAAGAACGTGTGCACGTCGGCCTGGTACGCGGCGGTGGGCAGGAAGATCTGCGCGTCGGCGGTCCAGCCGAGGCGCTCGTCCCGCTGCGGGCAGTCGGTGGGCACGCTGACGAAGTTGCCGCGCTGGCCCCAGCGGACGTTGCTGAGCAGCTGGTTGACCCCGGCATCGGAACACTCGAACCGGCCGGCGACCGCGGTGTCGGAGTGCAGCACCCGCCCGGTCACGTCGGCCACGGTGAGCTCACCCGGGTACCCGGCGATCTCGACGTACCGGAACCCGTGCACGGTGAACGCGGGCTCGAAGATCTCCTCACCGGCGCCGGCGCTGACGAAGTAGTCGGTCGCGTCGGCGGTCCGCAGGTTCGCGGTGTACACCTCGCCGTCGGACTGCAGCATCTCCGCGTGCCGGAGCCGGATCCGGTCACCCTCGGCCGCACCGCGAACGCGCAGCCTGATCCGGCCGGCCAGGTTCTGCCCGAGATCGACGACGTACCGGCCGGGCTCGCGCCGGTCCACCGACACGGCCGCCACGTCCTCGGTCACCCGGACCGGTTCGGTGCTCGCGGCAACCAGGGTGGACACGTCGGACCCGACCTCACCGGCCGGTTCCCAGCCGGTCCCGAGCTCGTACCCCGGGCTGGCCCAGTCACCGAGCTCCAGCCGCGCGTCGTACGACTCCCCCATCAGCAGGTCCGCGAACCGCAGCGGCCCGGTCCGCTCGATCCAGCGCGCGTCGGTGCCGATGATCGTCTGGCTGCCGTCGGCGTGGTCGACGACCAGCTGGGCGAACAACTGAGGCTTCTTGCCGTAGTGGTGCGCCTGGCTCCGGGTGTCCCAGCCGACGTACCCCGACCACCAGCCCTCGGCGATGACCGCGCCGAGGACGTTCTCGCCTTCCTGCAGGAGCTCGGTGACGTCGTACGTCTGGTAGGCCAGCCGGGCGCGGTAGTCGGTCCAGCCGGGGGTCAGCTCGTCGGCGCCGACGCGGTGGCCGTTCGCGGTCAGCTGGTACAGGCCGTGCGCGGTGGCGTAGACGCGAGCCCGGGTGACCGGCGCCGTCAGGTCGAACGAGCGACGCAGGTACCGCGGCGCGGCGAGGGTGGCGGAGCGTTCCGTCCTCGGCTCGACCTTGCGGCGCTCGTCGTTCGGTGGCTCGAACGGCGGCTCGGTGTCGTAGTCGTGCTCGATCCAGCGCGCCTGCCACTCCTCGGGGTGGAAGATGCCGGTGGCGAAGGTCGCCGACGCGCTCGTCACCGCGCCCGCGGCGTCCCGGACCTCGACGGTCCAGCTGTAGTCGGTCTGCGAGGTCAGCGGCGCCCCACCGTGATCAGCGAACGTCGCGTCGTCGGACCGCCAGCCGCTGTCCCAGACCTGGACGCCACCGCGCTCCAGCCGGATCCGGAACGCGTCCTGCCGGTCACCGCGCACCGGCGAGGCGAGCCGCCAGCTCAGCCGCGGCCGCGCGGAGCCGATACCGAGCGGCTCGACCAGGTGCTCGCACCGCAGGTCGTACGGCGTCAGCGCCTCGGCGGTCGGGGAATCGGTCAGCACCCAGCCTGTAGTCACCAGGACCACTCCGTCTCAGGTCGGTGGAGGTCGTACTCGCGGAGCCCGCCGGCGTGTTCCGGCCGGTCCCCGTACATCGGTCGGGCGTGTCCCTGCGGGTCGATCGCGACCACGTCGTCGCCTCGCCAGTGCGCCCGGAACTCGTTGCCCGCAGCAAATTCGGTGGTGGTCGACTCGACCGTCGGGAAGGTCACGGTGATCCGCTCCCCCGGCTGCGTCCGCGGGATCGACAGGTACCCGTCGGGCGCCCAGATCCGCTCGGCGCCGGTCCACTCCCGGTCCTCGGACCCGCCTTCGCGGCGCAACGCCAGCCGCGCGTACCCGGCCCAGTCCGGCACCCGGACCCGCAACTCGTCGACCGGCTCGTTGACCAGCAGCTCCACCTTGCCCTCGACCGGCAGGTGGCTCACCACGTCGACGAAGCGGTGCGCCCTGGACAGCAGCAGGTTGACGCGGGCCAGCGACCGGTCACCGGTGACGATGCTGTTCCAGGCCCAGAACAGCCCGCGTACCCCGGAGCCGACGCAGCAAGCCTGCACATCGTTGGTGTGACCGCGGCCGAGCGGGACGTCGGACACGTAGTCGTTCGGTGCGCCGTACCCGCAGAACGCGCCGAGGACGCGCTCGCCGACGTTGACGTGGGTCCGCCAGCCCGGCTCGTCACCGGAGCGGTCGGCCGCGGACTGCACCCAGCTGACGTCCTGCAACTGCGACGCGGCCAGGTGGTTGCGGACGAACCGCTCCACCACGGGCCAGTACTCGGTGAGCCCGCTGCCGCCGAGCGTGGACCCGAGGCCGATCAGGTCCACCAGCGAACACGTCTCGTGCTCGTACCGCTGGTCGGCCAGGTCGCCCGGGGTCCAGCCGAAGCCGGTGGCCTGGGTCAGCACCCAGTCGTAGCTGCGCCGGACGAACTGGGTCAACCCGTGGTCACCGGTGTGCTGGGCCAGCCGGGCGAGTCCCTCCAGCGTGCCGACCCGGGTGTGGAAGTGGCCGCTGCGGAAGACGCGGGCCGGGTTGAAGCTGCCGTCGGGCAGGTAGACGCCGCTCTTCTCGACGATCAGCCGGGCGAACCACTCGCACAGCTCGAGCGCGTCGGCGTTGCCGGTCGCCTGGTGGTAGCGCAGCAGCGGCATGATCAGCCGGCCCGAGAACGACGCCGGGTCCGGCGCCAGGTGCAGGTCGATCGCGTTCGACGACGGCCAGCCTGCCGGGGTGTACTCCGAGGCCGGGTAGAACCAGACGTCGCGCTCCTTGATCGCGATCCGCTTCAGCGCGGCGACCTGGCGGTCGGCGGCCGCCTGCGCGACCGGATCGCCGGTGGCGACCACGGTGGTGGTCAGCGCGAGCAGGGTCGCTCGCTGGTCGATCAGGTTGGCGTGCGCCTTCCAGTGCCCGAGCGGGTGCTCGCGCCGGTAGGTCAGCCCGTCCTCGCCGAGCAACGCCAGCAGCGTCTCCCGGTACCGGTCGGCGACCGTGGTCCAGCCGGGCTCCCAGTCCTTGCCGCCGGTCATCTGCCGGGCCAGCAGGATCGCGTCGGTCAGCCGGCCGTGACTGGACCCGTAGTCCCAGTCACCGTGTTCGAGCCGCGCCGGCCTGGCCAGCAGGTTCGCGCTGAAGAACGGAATTCCGTCCTGCTCGTCGTCGGCCAGGCCCACCACCGCGTTCATCGCGAGGGCGGCTCGTTCTTCCAGCAGCAGCGTCGCCGGGATCATTGCCATAGGAAAACCTTTACCTCATCGGGGTACGATGTCAACGGCCCAACCACGCGCCGGGCACGGATCCGCCTTGTTTTCTTGACGATTCGCCCCGCGCGTGTCCGGTTCCGGACAAGGAGGACCCCGATGAGAGCAGCGATGCTGCAGCAACCCCGGCAGGTCTCGGTGGTCGAGGTGGACCCGCCCGCACCCCAGCAGGAGCTGCTGCTGCGGATGCGCGCGGTCGGTCTCTGCGGCTCCGACCTGCACACCTGGCGCGGGCATCACCCGTTCCGCAAGCCGCCGGTCGTGCTCGGCCACGAAGGCGCCGGCGAGGTGGTGTCGGTCCCACCAGGCGAGACCCGGTTCGCCGTGGGCGATCGCGTCGCCGTGCTGCCGGCCCTGTCGTGCTGGGACTGCACCCGCTGCGAGGCCGGGCATCCCCACCTGTGTGCGCACAAACGCGTCCCCGGCGGCGGCTGGCCGGGCATGCTCAGCGAGTACTTCGCGGCGCCGGCCCGGGTCCTGGTCCCGCTGGCCGACGGCATCGGCTTCGACGAGGGCGCGATGATCGAGCCGGTCGCGGTGGCCTGGCACTCGACCGGCTCCGGCGGGATCACCGCGGGCGAGTCGGTCGCGGTGCTCGGCGGCGGCGCGATCGGGAGCCTGGTGGCCGCGGTCAGCCGGTTGCGCGGGGCCGGCACCGTGCTGGTCAGCGATATCAAGCAGCACAACCGCGACTTCCTGAAGACGCAGGGCGTCGACCACGTGATCGACCCGCTCACCGCCGACCTGGTGGCCGTCGGCGCCGAAGTCACCGGCGGCGACGGGTTCGACGTGGTGATGGTCGCGTCCGGTCATCCCAGCTGCGTCGAGGAGGCGCTGGCGTTGTGCCGGCCGCGGGGCCGGGTGGTCCTCCTGCCGATGTTCGCCGGACCGCTGACCGTCGACCTGAATCCGGTCGTCCTCAAGGAGGTCACCATCCAGGGCTCGACGATCTACACCCCCGCGGACTTCGGGGCCGCTGCCAAACTTGTGAACGAGCGCGTGCTCGACGTCCGGCCGTACATCAGCGACGTCGTCGGCCTGGACCGGGTACCCGAGGTGCTGGTCGCGATCGACGGCGGCGCCGACCACCTCAAGACCCAGATCGACCCGACCCGATGAGCGGCCGGCCGGAAGTCGTCGCGACGTACCTGGTGGAGACGTACCTGCCGTTGGAGCAGGCGGCCGCGACGATCGCGGGCGAGCAGTCGACCGGGACGTTCGTCGCCGTGGCCCGGGAGACCGCGGAGCTGCGGGACCGGTTCGCCGCGCGGGTGGTCGCGATCGAGGAGCTGCCGCCGACCGGGACCGCGGACCTGCCCGGCACGATCCGTCCCGAGGGTGCGCAGCGGCGGAGCGCGCGGATCCGGATCGCCTTCGGCCTGGAGAACTTCGGCCCCTCGCTGCCGAACCTGCTGGCCGCCGTCGCCGGGAACCTCTTCGAGATCCGCCAGGTGGCCGGGATCCGGCTGCTCGACCTCGAGCTCCCGGACGCGTTCGCCGCCCGGTACCCGGGTCCGCGGTACGGCGTGACCGGGACGCGGCAGGTGCTGGACCGGCCCGACGGGGTGCTGCTGGGGACGATCGTGAAGCCCAGTATCGGGCTGCCGGTCGAGGAGTTGCGGGTCGTGGTCCGCGAGCTGGCCGAGGCCGGGATCGACTTCGTCAAGGACGACGAGCTGATGGGGAATCCGCCGCACTCCCCGTTGGCCGACCGGGTCGCCGTGGTCACCGAGGAACTGGACCGGGTCGCCCAGCGGACCGGGCGGCGGCCGATGTACGCGTTCAACATCACCGACGACCTGGACCGGATGGCCGCCAACCACGACCTGGTCCGGGACGCGGGCGGGACCTGCGTGATGGTCTGCGTGAACCTGGTCGGCCACACCGGGCTGGCCTGGTTGCGGGAGCGCTGCGAGCTGCCGATCCACGGCCACCGGGCGATGACCGGGGTCTACACCAGGGCCCCGCAGCTCGGTATCGACTTCGTCGCCTGGTCCAAGCTGGCCCGGCTGGCGGGGGCGGACCACCTGCACACGAACGGGTTCTCGAACAAGTTCTACGAGACCGACGACGAGGTGTTGCGCTCGATCGAGGCGGTCCGGCGGCCGTTGCTCGGCGGGTACGAGACGCTGCCGGTGCTGTCCTCGGGTCAGTGGGCCGGCCTGGCGCCCGAGACGTACCGGCGGACCGCGACGACCGACCTGCTCGTGCTCGCGGGCGGCGGCATCCACGGTCATCCGGACGGCGCGGGCGCGGGGGTCGCCGCGATGCGGGCCGCCTGGGACTGCGCGGTGTCGGGTGGCGAGCTGGAGAAGACCGCGCGCGAGGTGCCGGCGTTGGCGCGGGCGCTGGAGACGTTCGGGGCAGCCCGTGGTTGAGGCGGCCTTCTACGGCGACGACTTCACCGGCTCGACCGACGCGCTGCTGCAGTACGAACGACTCGGTCTGCACGGCGCGTTGCTGGTGGAGTTGCCGCCTCTGGACGAGCTGCGGAAGCTTGCCGCGCAGTACGACGTGATCGGGGTCGCCGGGATCGCGCGCTCCCTGCCGCCGGACGAGCAGGAGGCGGAGATCCGGCCGATCCTCAGCGCTTTGCGCGAGCTGGATCCACGGGTGGTGCAGTACAAGATCTGCTCGACCGCGGACTCGTCGCCGGTCCTGGGCAGCCTCGGGCGCGCGCTCGAGGTCGGCCGCTCGCTCTTCGGTCCGGCGCCGGTTCCCGTGCTCGCGGCGCAGCCGGAGCTGGGCCGGTACACGGTCTTCGGGCACCACTTCGCGGCCGAGGCGGGTGTGGTCCATCGCCTGGATCGGCAGCCCACGATGGCGAACCACCCGGCGACGCCGATGCACGAGTCCGACCTGCGCCGCCATCTCGCGGCCCAGACGGACCTACGGATCACGTCGCTCGAGCTGACCGGGTACGGCGAGCTCGGCGCGCGGTACGCGGAGATCGACGGCGACGTGGTGGTGCTGGACGCGCTCACCGACGCGGATCTGGTCGCTGTCGGTCGGGCCGTTCTTGCTGGTGGCAACGGTGGGCCGTTGTTCGCGATGGGTTCGGGGGGTCTGTCCCGGGCTTTGGGTACTGCGCTCACAGATGGAGGACGCCGGTCCGGCGTGGTTCGTCATGGGGTGGGGGATTCGGCGCCGGAGCAGGTGCTGGTGGTGTCGGGGAGTCAGTCGCGGAGGACAGCCGAACAGATCGAGCTGGCGGTCCGCGCCGGCTGGACCTCCCTCACCCTCGACGCCGACGCCGCCCACCTGGCCGTCGAAGCCCTACGAGCCGGAGCACCGGGCGTCGTCGTCCATACCGGCCGCGCAGACGGAGTACCGGGAGCAGTCGGCCACACGAGCGGGCTGCCGGGGAGTGGCGCGCACGCAGCCGGTGGGATCGGCGCCGGTGTGCTGCCGTTGCTCGCCGAAGGTCTCGCTGAGGTCGTACGGGCGGTTGCCCAGGGCACCGAGGTGCGCAAGGTGATCGTCGCCGGCGGCGACACCTCCGGCCGAGTCCTGCGCGAGCTCGACATCACCGCGGTCGAGCTCGCCACCGACCCCACCCAGGATCAGGACGGCTTCGGGCCCGGGGTCGTTCTGTGCCGGACGCTGGCCGCCGATCCGTGGCTGGACGGGTTGCTGGTGATTCTGAAGGGCGGGCAGGTGGGCTCAGTGGAGTTGTTCGAGGTTCTCCGCGTCAGCTGACTGCACCGTCAGGTCGAGGACCGGGGAGAGCGGCGCGTCCCGGACCTCCACCAACCGCGGTGCCGCCCCGACGGCGAGGCCGGTCACGCTGATGCCGCGCACGGTCGGATGGTGGTTGCCGGTGATCCCGGGGTCGGCGTGCCGGACGTCGATGAGCACGGCGGCGCCGTTGACGGTCTCGACGACGAGGTCGCGGACCCGGATATTCTCGATCACGCCACCGCGGTGCGAGTTCGTCTTGATCCGGACCGCGTGGTCCAGGTCGGCTCCCGTGGTCCGCAGGTCCCGCGCCACCACGGTCCGTACCCCGCCGCTGACCTCGCTGCCGATCGTCACCGCCCCGTGGCCGGCGCCGAAGCGGCAGTCCTCGATCACCACGTTCTCGCAGGCCCGGCCGACCCGGCGGCCGTCGTCGTCGCGGCCGGACTTGATCGCGATGCAGTCGTCCCCGGTCTCGAACGAGCAACCGCTGATCACCACGTCCCGGCACGAGTCCGGGTTGCAGCCGTCGTTGTTCGGGCCCCGGCTGTCGACCGAGACGCCGCGGACCAGCACGTCGGAGCTGAGCACCGGGTGGATCACCCACATCGGCGCGTTGACGATCCGGACGTCCTCGATCCGCACCCGGCGACAGGCGTACGGCTGGACGAAACTCGGCCGGAACCCGTGCCCCGGCGCGAACACCCGCTCCTCCACCGGCACGTCGTCGGCCACCATCCGGAGCAACCGCGTCCAGTCGTCGACCGGCTTGGTGTCGCGCCACCAGGTGTCCGGTGTCGCCCCGCCGTCGAGCGTGCCCGGCCCGGTGATCGCGACGTTGACCTCGTCGTAGGCGTAGATCAGCGGCGAGTGGCTGTAGCACTCGATGCCCTGCCAGCGGGTCCGGACGATCGGGTACGCCGCCGGGTCGGGGTCGAACTTCAGCGTCGCCCCCGCCGAGATGTGCAGCTCGACGTTGCTCCGCAGCCGGATCGCCCCGGTCCGGAAGCGTCCCGGCGGCACGACCACGCGGCCGCCGGTGAGCTGGCACGCGTTGATCGCCCGCTCCAGCGCCGCCGTACTGTCGGCGCCCGCGTGAGCGCCGTACTCGGTGATCAGGTGGTCGGTCATCACTCGTCCTCGATCCGCAGCGCGTTGGCGAGCACGAGCGCGATCACCCAGGACGGGTTCCACGTGTTACTCGTCCCCCGCCGCTGCCAGTACGTCTGGAAGACCGCCTCGCCCTGTTCGCCGACGACCTGGAAGCCGTACTCCCCCGGGCGTTCGGCGATGCCTTGGCCCATCGCGCCGAGGGTGGTCCGGGCGGCGTCGACGTACTCCGGCCGGTCGGCCGCCCGGCCGAACGCGAGCAACTCGGCGGTCGGGAAGAACACGTCCAGGTGGTGGTTCTGCACACTCACCGTCGGCCAGCCGACCGCGCTGAACCCGGCCTCGCGCAACGGCGATCCCACATCCTGCACGGGCGACCACACGTAGACGAAGGTGAGCAGCCAGTCCGCCGCCACCTCGGTCCAGTCGGCGTACCGCTCGTCGCCGGTCAGCCGGAACAGCTCGTACGCCGCGAGGAAGTAGTACATCCCCGCTTCCTTGTCCTCGCAGGCGGCGTCCAGCGTCGACCGGGAGAACGGCCGGTCGAACGTCCGGGCATGCTGGTCGTGATAGCGACTCAGCCATGTGGTTGCCTGAGACAACAACCCGGGATCGTCGAGGACGGCCACCGCCTTGAGCGCGGCGAGCACGCACGGGATCCCGGCAGCGGAGACGATCGACGCGGCCGGGGATCCGTCGAGCCGCCAGCCGATCGGGAACGTCCCGTCCGGCAACAACGCCGACCGGAAGAAGTCGAGCGCCTCGGTCAACGCGGTGATCCACGCGTCCGGTACGGGCTCGTCGTGGGCGCGGAACAGCGCGACGATCTCGGCCAGGTCGGCCACGGTCTCGCCGTACGCCCGGCTGGACACCATCGGACGGCCGCCCCACTTGAAGCTGGTCCACCGCTTGCCGCCGAGCTGGTACGAGTTGTGCCGCAGCCCGCGAGTCCTGGTGGAACTCCCGGCCAGGTAGAACTCCACCACGGCCCGGCAGCGTTCGACCCGCTCCGGCTCACCGTGGTCGAACCCGAGCCGCGCGTCGCACCAAGCCAGCTTCAGCGCCTGACCCGTCCAGCCGTAGAGGAAGTGCCGCGGCTTGTCCGGACCGTTGCCGACGACATCGCTGAACTTCAGGTACCCGGCGACGGTGCCGGCCCGGAAGTAGCGGCTGTCCATCGCGGCCGTCTTCAGCGCGACCAGCTCACCCAGGTTGAGCGGCGCCTCGCCTGGTTCGTCGAACAGTTCGCGGCCGGTGCGGACCAGGTGCCGGAACGCGTGCCCGCGATGCTCCTGCGGTCCCCAGTCGAGGACGAGGTGCTGGTCGTAGACCTCGTTCGGCAACAGGGTGAGGTACCCGTCGTCGGTCGACTCGGTCTCCGCCTTGCTGATGTACCGCACGTCCTGCTTGCCGTCGAACATCAGCACGCCGCTCAACGCGGCGACCACCGGGCCCTCCCGGCGGAGGACGCCGAGGGACCCGTACCGCACCGCGCCGTCGGCGGACTGCCGTGGGACCGGCCGGGAGAACACGCTCAGCCGGCGGCGTTCACGGCCGGCCCGCCATTCCAGGTTGACGCCCGGGATCGGCAGCCGGTCCTCCTCGGCGACGAACCCGCCACCCGGTGCCGGGCCGACCCGTGGGACCGGCCGGGCCGGATCCGCGGACGGGTTGTCGTTGTAGATCAGGCCCGGCACGGTGATCTGGCTGTCCGTGAGCCGGCCGAGGTCGAGCAGGATCCCGATCGCCAGGTCCCCGAGCCGGCGATGGCCGCCGTTGCGCCAGCGCAGACCGAGGGACAACCGGCCCTGCTCGTCGAACGACAGCGTCAGCTCGACCGCGAGCGGCCCGGCCCGGCACCCGGCGCGCAGTTCGTCCCGGCGACGCGACATCCACCAGCCCTCGGGATCCACCGGGAGCTGCTGCCAAGGCCGGCCCGCCGAGAAGGTCAGCAACTCCGCCACCGGCCGGTCCACGAACGCCGGCTCCACACCGGTCAGGCCGAGCCGCAGGACCACGCCGGCCGGGGTCCGCACCAGTTCCGCGGTCCGGCCGTTCGCCTCCAGCACGGCCATCAGCTCGCCCGGCGAATCTGGACCGCCTGGTACTGGGTGCCGGGCAGCTTCACCGTCAGGGTGTCGGTGACCTTCTCCTCGACGCTGGCGACCGTCTGGTTCCAGACGTCGAGCACCTCCACCTGGTACGTCCCCTCGGGCAGCGTGAACGTGCGCTCGGGGAAGCAGTGCTCGCCGAGGTACTGCAGGTAGTAGCTGCCCGGGACCGCGAGGGTCGGCGCGTCCCGGTAGTCCTCGATCGGCTCGACGCCGTCGGGCATCGCGTCCAGCACGTGCCGGAGCAGCAGCAAGCGCTGTGCGACCGTACCCGTCGGGCGGGACCCACCCGCCGACCACGGCCCGTCCTCGGCGTCGACGTACCACTCGCCGTGGGTGACGTTCGCGCCGCGGACCGTGCCTTCCCAGATCCGGGTGAGCATCTCCGGCCCGGTGAGACTGGTGGCGGGGTCGGATCCGTTGCCCTCGTACCCGCAGACGTCCACGTGCACCGGCTTGGCGTAGTCCCGCCGCAGCGCCGAAACGCCGCGCAGGTTCTCCAGCGGGACGCTCAGGTGGGTGAGCCAGGGCGAGCCCGGGTCCACCGACACGGGTGCGGCGGTGACGCTGATCAGGTGCCGGCCCGAGTCGTACTCCGCGACCAGATCGGCCTCGCGCCGCCAATCCCGCAGCTCACCGTCGTCCTCGAAGCTCCACAGCACGTTCCGGTACGCCGCGAGCCGGCTGACCAGGTCGCGCAGGAACTCCTCGCCGGTGTCCGCGATCACGACCTCGGCCCCGACCCCGGCGGCCAGCAGGTCCCGGACACGCTGCTCGAGCCGGGTCACCTCGTCCGGCCGGGCCGCGAGCCGGACCCGGTCGAACGGCGACGCCGCGATCGCCCGGCACGCTTCGGCCCAGCGATCCGGGCCACCCGGCGCGTCGAACCACGTTGTCGTCAACGGCCGGTACGCGGTCCCGTCGGCCCAGCGCAGCTCGGAACCGGCGCGGCGGACCGGACCGTGGTTCGCCCCGGTGGCGGGCGTGGCGACCAGCCGTCGGGTCTCACCGGCGAGCTCGAAGGACCACTCGCCTTCCAGGTCCGGCATGAACCGGACCACCTGCCGGCCGTCGGCGCCCGGGAACGACTCGACGTACGCCGCGTCGCCGTCCGGGTGCCGGAACTCGACGGCCACCCGGCCGCCGTCCACGGAGGTCTCGAAGACTCCCCAACGCTCCACCTCGGCCACCGTCATCGCACACCTCGCAGAACCAGATAGGGACGTTGCGGCAACGGGATCGTCGAGCGCCCGCGGAACCGCCCGGGCACCTCCTCGACCGTCATCGCGAACGTGTCGATCAGCTCGACCCGGTACTCCGCGTCCGCCGGCAGGTCGAGCTCCACCGAGGCGGGCTGCCGGTCACCGACGTAGTGCAGTACGCACCGCGCCGGGTCCACGTCGCCGTTGGCGAGCCGGGGCAGACCGGCCATGAAGTCGCGCAGGAACGCCAGCCGCGGCGAGCTCTCGCCGTACAGCCGGCCGCCGATCGAGATCCAGGCGCGGGTCTCCCGGTCGACGAAGGACTCGCCGTGCCCGACGTACCCACCGAGCGTCATGCCCTGCCAGAACCGGTGCACCAGCTCCTGCGCGGTGAGGTTGCCCCACCGGCGGCCGGCGTTGCCCTCGTAGCCGATCTCGTCGAGCACCACCGGCTTCGGGCACGCCCGCCACGCGCCCACCTCGCCGCCGTCCCAGTGCTGCACGCTCTGGTGCGTGATCCACGGCTTGGTGAAGTCGTACGGGCTGAAGATCTCGTACATCTTGGTGCCGTTGTGGATCGACCGCAGCCGCTGGTACGGGTCGTGCCGCTGGACCAGCTGGAGCAGCCGGTCCCAGTCGGCGATCGTCTTGTTGCGGTTGAAGTCGTACTCGTTCGACAGCGACCACCAGACGTTGCGGTACGCGCCCAGCCGCGCGACCACGTACTTCAGGAAGTGCGCGTCCTGCTCCGGGGTCAGCCCGTCGAAGCCCCAGAACCCCTTGTCGTACGGGTGGAACAGGATCAGGTCCGCCTGGATCCCGAGCGCGAGCAGGTCCGCGACCCGGCCCTCGAAGTGCCGGAAGAACTCCACGTCGAACCGGCTGACGTCGACCTGGCCCGGTTCGTTGCCGACGAACGGCAGCCGGTCCGGGCGCATCCCGTTGGTCGGCAGCAGGCACATCCGCACCTTGTCGAACGGCGAGCCGCGCAGCCCTTCCAGCGTGAGCTCCTGCAGCTCCTGCGACTCGTACGTCCAGTGGTAGCAGGTGGTGCCGATGCAGTCGTACCGCGTGCCGTCCGCGTAGGCGAAATGGTGCGCGCCGTGCACCCCGACGGGCCCGTGGTTCCCGGGACCCGGCGGGGTGCACAGCAGCTCACCCCGATGACCGTCCAACTCCGGTGCCGAACTGCTGGTGACGTACTCCCACCGGCCTTCGCGGTCCGGCATGAACCGGGCCCGGTACACGCCGTCGCCGTCGTAGAAGCCGTCGACGGTCACGACCCGGTTCCTGAACCGGTACGTCACCCGCAGCTCCACGTCGGCGAACGGGTTCCCGTCCGCCGGTCCGGGCAGCGCGAGTTCGTGCACCGCCCACCGTTCCACCTTGTCCGACACCGCCGTCGGTCCGGTCATCGGTTCAGTCATGCCGTTCGGTCTCCCGCCTCGATCCACTCCGGGTCCATCACCACGTGCTTGATCGTCTTGCGCAGGTAGGAGTACGCGATGTGCAGCTTCCCGTCCCGGGTCTGCAGCAACGTCGGGTACGAGTAGCCGAACTCGTTGTCCCGGTACTCCTCGTCCTGGACCTGCAGGTTCCGCCAGTACGGCCAGGTCTCGCCGTTGTCCTCGGACAGCGCCAGCGTCAGCGGCGTCCGCAGCGTCTTACGGCGTACCCCGCCCTTGCCGTCCGGCACCCAGCGGAACTGGTCCCGCTCGGCGCTGGAGTCGTTGAACACCAGCACCAGCCGGCCGTCTTCGAGCCGCAGCACCTGGATCGCCGAGTTGTTGTTCGGCAGCGTCGTCTTCTCCGGCGCCGACCAGGTCAGGCCGGAGTCCTTCGACACCGACTTGTGGATCCGGTCCGCGGCCCGGCTGCGGAACAGGCCGAGCAGTTCGCCCGGCGCCACCTCCACCGCACTCAGCTGGACCTGACCCAGGCCGTCCGGGATGTCGACCGGCGTCCAGCCGCGGCCCTGGTCCGGGCTGAGCTGCACCACGGTGCCCTCGCCGGCCGGGTCGCAGTGGTACGCCGGCAGCAGCCAGTCACCGTTGCTCAGGACAACGATCGGGTTGCGCAGGAAGCTGCCCGCCCGGTCGAACACGACCGAGCTCGGGCCCCAGGTCAGGCCGCCGTCCGAGGACAGCCGGCGCAGGACCCGGGAGGACGTCTGGTCGTGCGGCTCGTTGGACGTGTGCAGCAGCCAGACCTCGCCGGACGGAGCCACGAAGAGCAACGGGTTCTGCTCCGAGCGCTCCGGGTCGTCCGACATCACCTCCGGCTCGGTCCAGGTGTCCGACCCGGCCGGCAGCCGGGACAGCACGATCCGGGTCTCCTTGTCGCCCTCACCCGGTCCGTTGAACCAGGCGCAGAGCAGGTCACCCGCCTGCGTCTCGACCAGGGTGGCCGCGTGGCTGTCGCCCGGATGGAGGGTCGGCAGCAACGCCTCTTGCACGTCCGGCCCGGCGGCCGCCTGCTTCAGGCGGCCGTCGAACCTCGGATCGATCGGGTTCACCACGTGAAGCCCGCGGCCGCCTGGGCCTTGATGTAGTTCGGGATGTCGAGCTGCTCGGCGACCTGCAGGGCCGAGTCGACGTCCATCCCGTCGATCAGCACGTGCTGGCGGAACACCTTGTACAGCGGGATGTCCCAGTACTCGGTGTTCTGGTAGTTCTTCACGACGGCGTTGTCGCCCCAGTACACGGCGGACGTGTCGATGTTCTTCAGCTCCGGGATCGCGGTACCGAACGCGGCCTTCACCGCGTCGGTCGCCAGCACGCCCTTCACGCCGTACGACGAGATCCGCGTCTGCGCCTCCTCCGAGATCAGGTACTTGACGATCTCGAGGGCCTGGTCCTTGTGCGCCGACTGCGGCGGGACGAACGCGGCCCGCGTGTTCGGCTGGTAGATCGCGGTGGAGCCGCGGCTCAGCACCGGCATCGAGGTGACGCCGATCGTGACGCTCTTGGCCCACTCGGCGAACTGCTCGGCGTCGTCCTCCTCGACGTACAGGTCGCTGAGGGCGTACGCGTTCAGCTTCGACAGCGTGTGCACCGCCATCGCCAGGTGGCCGGGGAAGCTCATGTCCCCCTTGAAGAAGTCGTCCACCGTGGTGAAGGTGTTGCCCGGCAGCTGCAGGAACCGGTTCATGTTGTAGGAGATGGACTTCCACTCCGCGCTGGTCAGGTTGACCTTCACGTCCTCCGGTGCCGGCTGCTCCGACGCGCCCGGGACGAACGGGTACAGCCCGGCCTGGTTCAGCGCCAGGTAGTTGTCCGGGTGCTGCATGAAGCCCTTGTAGTGGTCGATCCCGTCCTGCCGGGTCAGCTTCCGCGCGGTCTGGTAGATCTCGTCGTAGGTCGAGCCGACCTTCGGGTAGCGGGACCCGAACTTGTCGAAGATCTGCTTGTTGTAGAGCAGCACGTGCTCGTCGATGAACAGCGGCACACCGTACAGGCCGCCGTCCGAGCGGGACTTGACCAGCTCGACGGTGCTCGGGTTCAGCGTGGACAGGTCGATACCGGCCCGCTGCAGGTCCGCGGTCAGGTCGGCGACCCAGCCCAGCGGCTCCAGGTCGCGGTCGATCCGGGTCCGCGGGTCCTCGATGATCAGGTCCGGCACCCGGCCGGCCCGGGCCAGGTCCTCGTAGCGGATCGGGTAGTCCCAGGTCGCGTACTTGATCTTCACCGCGGGGAACTTGGCCCGGATCGCGTCACCGAAGACGGTGTCGAAGTACCGGGTCGACTCCCGGCCGGCGTCGTCGCCGCCGAGCTCGAACGGCTTGAAGTTGACCGCGAAGATGAACAGTTCGTCGTCGTCGACCGAGAACGGCTTGCCGTACTTGTTCGGGATGTCGACGGTGCCCTGCGCCGACCGGGCCCCGGCGCGCGGGACGGCCGACGTGGAGCTTGTGGTGGCCGCGGCCGCGGTCCCGGCCGGCAGCCCGCCGGCCAGCGCCGCGAGCCCGCCGAGCAGGGCGCCGTTGCGGAGCAGGCCGCGGCGGGACACGCCGGGCGAGCTCTGCTCCTGGCCGTGGTCAGGGGTGTTCTGTACTTCGGACATGGTGAGCCTCTCTACTGACTCTCTCGGGGCGGATGGTGCCGGTCACGCCTCGACGGCGGCCGCGACACCCTTCAGCTCCAGCTGATCGGCGAGATGGCAGGCGACCTTGCGGCCACCGATCTCGCGCAGCTGGGGTACTTCGGTCCGGCAGCGCGCCTCGGCGTAACCGCAGCGCGGGTGGAACGGACACCCGGGCGGTACCCGGGACGGATCCGCGATCTCACCGCGGAGCACGATCCGGGAACGCTTCCCACGCGACCGGGGATCAGGGTCGGGCACCGCGCTGAGCAGTGCCTCGGTGTAGGGATGCAGAGGACGGGTGTAGAGCTCGTCGGTACTGGCCGTCTCGACCAGCTTGCCGATGTACATCACCGCGACGTCGTCGGCGGCGTGCTCGACGATGCCGAGGTCGTGGGAGACGAACAGGTAGGTCAGCCCGGACTCCTCCTGCAGGTCCTTCAGCAGGTTCAGGATCTGGGCCCGGACCGACACGTCGAGCGCGCTCACCGCCTCGTCCGCGACCACCAGCCGCGGATCGAGGGCGAGGGCGCGGGCGATCACGACGCGCTGCCGCTCACCGCCGCTGAACGCGTGCGGATAACGGTGCGCGTACTCGGCCCGCAGCCCGACCCGGCGGAGCAGGTCGGCGACCCGGTCGTCGATCTCGGACCGGCTGCCGCGCTCGTGCACCCGCAGCGGTTCGGCGATCAGGTCCCGCAGCGTCTTGCGCGGGTCGAGCGACGAGTGCGGGTCCTGGAAGATCAGCCGTACCTCGGCCCGGTACGGCTTCAGCTGCTTCTCCGACAGCGTGGCCAGGTCCACCTCGGTCCCGTCCACGCCCTGGTACCGGATCTTGCCGGCGGTCGGCTCGTACGCGCGGACGATGCACCGGCCGAGGGTGGTCTTGCCGCAGCCGGACTCCCCCACCAGGCCGAGGGTGCGGCCGGTCTTGATCGCCAGGTCGACGCCGTCGACGGCCTTCAGCACCCCGCGGTTGCGGCCGAGGAAGCCGCCGTGCAGGGGGAAGTGCATGCTCAGGCCCTCGGTGGTGAGCAGGTTCCGGCCGGTCGCCTCGGTGGTGTCCGGGCTGATCTCCGCTGTGGTCACTGGTCCTCCTCGCCGCCGTAGAGCAGACAGGCGACGTCGATGTCGTCGCTGCGCACCCGGGACGGTTTCGTCTTGTCGCACGATCCGGCCATGAACGAGTCGCAGCGTGGGTGGAACCTGCACCCGGACGGCCGCTCGTACGGCGGCGGCACGGTGCCGCGGACCGCCTTGAGCACACCGGCGCCGCGCAGGCCGAGCCGCGGGACCGACCGGACCAGGGCCTGGGTGTAGGGGTGTTTGGGGGCCGTCAGCACCGACAGCGCCGGACCGTGCTCGACCACCTCGCCGAGGTACATCACCGCCACCTCGTCGGCGACCTGGGCCGCCACCCCCAGGTCGTGGGTGATCAGCATGATCGCCATCCCGAACTCCTCCTGCAGGTCCTGCAGCAGGTCGAGGATCTGGGCCTGGGTGGTCACGTCCAGCGCGGTGGTCGGCTCGTCCGCGATCAGCAGCCGCGGCCGGCAGGACAGCGCCATCGCGATCATCGCGCGCTGCCGCATCCCACCACTCAGCTCGAACGGGTACGAGTCGACCCGGCGTTTCGGGTCCGGGATCCCGACCCGGCCGAGCATCTCGATCGCGCGTTCCTTGGCCACCGCCTTGCCGACGTTCTCGTGCAGCCGGATCGCCTCGATGATCTGGTCGCCGATCGTGTGCACCAGGCTGAGCGAGGCCATCGGCTCCTGGAACACCATCGCGATGTCGGCCCAGCGCACCTCCCGCAGCCGTTTGTCCTTGGCGGCCAGCAGGTCCAGCGGCTCGCCGCCGGACTCGTCGTGCAGCAGCACCTGGCCGCCGACGATCCGGGCCGGGCTTTCCACCAGCCGCAGGATCGACCGGGCGGTGACGCTCTTGCCGCAGCCGGACTCGCCCACGACGGCCAGCGTGCGGCCGCGGGGGACGGTGAACGAGACCCCGTCGACGGCCTTGACCACGCCGTCGTCGAGCTCGAAGTGGGTCCGGAGGTCTCGGACTTCCAGGAGAGGTTGCACGAGGTACTCCTACTTGTAGGGATCCGCGGCGTCGCGGAGACCGTCGCCGACGAAGTTCATGGCCAGGACGACGACCACGACCGCGAGACCCGGCGTGAGCAGCCAGGGCGCGGTGGCGACCGCACGGATGTTCTGCGCGCCTTCGAGCAGCACGCCCCAGCTGACCGCCGGCGCCTGCAGACCGAGGCCGAGGAAGCTCAGGCTGGTCTCGCCGAGGATCATCCGTGGCACCGCCATCGACACCGACGCGATGATGTGGCTGGCGAACGAGGGCACCATGTGGCCGACGATGATGCCGCGCTGACTGACCCCGTCGAGCCGGGCCGCCATCACGAAGTCCTCCTCGCGCAGGCTGAGGAACCGCCCGCGTACGTCCCGGGCCAGCCCGGTCCAGCCGATCAGTGACAGGATCACGGTGATCGCGAAGTATCTGGTCAGTGGTCCCCAGCTGTCCGGCAGCGCCGCCGACAACGCCATCCACAGCGGCAGTGTCGGGATCGACATGATGAACTCGATGACGCGCTGGATCGCGTTGTCGACCCACCCACCGAAGTACCCGGAGATGCCGCCGATCAGGATGCCGAGGACGAAGCTCGCGGCCACGCCGACCAGACCGATCGACAGCGACACCTTGGCGCCGTGGATCAACCGGGACAGCAGGTCGCGGCCGGACTGGTCGGCGCCGAGCAGGAAGAACGGCTCGCCCTTCACGGTCGGGCCGATCAGGTGGATGTCGCTCGGGATCAGCCCCAGCACCTTGTACTCGTCGCCACGGACGAACAGGCCGACGTCGACGATCTTGTTCTTGTCGACGGTGAACGTCTGCTCGAACGTCTCCTGGTTGCGGGTCGACGAGTACCCGTAGACGAACATGCCGTGGTCACTCGAGATGTGCACCCGCTGCGGCGGCGCGTACGGGAGCGACGTGTGCGCCGAGTCGCTCGCGGCCGGAGCGAAGAAGCCGGAGAAGACCGCGATGAAGTAGATCGGGAGCAGGACGAACAGGCCGATCAGCGCCAGCCGGTGCTTGCGGAACTGCCGCCACATCAGCCGCCACTGCGGGAGCGCGCCGTGGTCCCGCAGGCTCTTCACGACCTCGGGTTCGGCCGGCTCCGGCGGTGCGGGTTGCTCCTGGATTGTCTGAACCATCAGGCCCTATCCCTTCGACAGCCGGTGTCGGATCCGCGGGTCCCACCAGGACAGCGCGAGGTCGCTGAGCATCGTGCCGATCACCGTCAGCGCACTGAGGATCAGGACGAAACTGCCGACCAGGTACATGTCCTGGCTCTTCACCGCACTGAGCAGCAGCGGGCCACTGGTCGGCAGGCTCATCACGACCGACACGATCGTCTCGCCGCTGATCAGGCCGGGCAGCAACCAGCCGACCGTGCTGAAGAACGGGCTGAGCGACATCCGGACCGGGTACTTGAGCAGCAGCTTCCACTCCGGCAGCCCCTTGGCCCGCGCGGTCGCGACGTACGGCTTGTGCAACTCGTCGAGCAGATTGGCCCGGGTTATTCGGATCAGCCCGGCGGTGCCGGCCACGCCGACCACCACGATCGGCACCCACAGGTGCGATATCAGGTCGATCAGCTTGCCCAGGTTCCAGGCCGCGTCGGCGTACTCGGGTGAGAACAGTCCGCCGACGCTCTGGCCGAAGTACCGGAACCCGACCCACATCATCACCAGCGCGAGCATGAACTCCGGCACCGCCATCCCGATGAAGCCGAGGAAGGAGGCGACGTAGTCACCCGGCGAGTACTGCCGCAGCGCGCTGTAGATGCCGATCGGGAACGCGATCGCCCAGACGAACAACAGACTGCCGAGGGACAGCAGGATCGAGAGCAGCACCCGGTTGCCGATCAGGCTGGCGACCGACTGGTTCCAGGCGAACGACTGGCCGAGGTCACCGTGCAGGACCACCCCCGAGATCCAGGTCCAGTACTGCACGATGAACGGCTTGTCGAGGCCGTAGTGCCGTTTCAGCTCGGCGATCTGCGAGTCCGGGATGTCCTGGCCCCGGGCCTCGGCGTTCGCGATGACGGTGCTGGTGTAGTCGCCCGGCGGCAGCTTGATGACGACGAAGGTGACGAACGAGATCGCCGCCAGCGTCACGACCATCCAGAGCAGCCGCCGGACGAGGTAGCGCAGCATCTACTGCCCGATCGCGAACTGCTCGGGGTGGACGATACCCGGGGCCACCGACTCGTTCATCTGCTCGGGCACGTTGTGGAAGTCGTTCTTCACGACGCCGTACGTGTTCGGGACCGTGCTGATCCCGATGTAGTAGAACTGGTCGGCCGCGATCTGCAGGATCTCCTTGCCCAGCTCGAGCGTCTTGGCCGGGTCCGGCTCCTGCCGTGCCTTGGTGAACAGCTCCATCTGCTTCTTGATGTCGGCCGGCGGTTCGATGCCCTCCTCGCCGTCCGACTGGTACCACTGGGCCCAGCCGATGCCGTAGCGCGCGCTGCCGTCGTTGGTCGGCACCCAGTAGTGGTCACCACCGGTGCCGGTCGGCAGCACGAAGGTGCCGCTGGTCCAGGTGCCGGCGTCGTGGTCGTTGGCCTTGACCCGCTCCTTGTAGAGGTCCTCGCTGAGCGGCTGGCTGCGCAGGTCGATGCCGACCGCGGCCCAGCGCTTCTTGACGAACTCGATCGCCTCGACGTGGTCCGGGAACGACTCGCTGATCTGGACGGCGACCGAGACCGGCTTGCCGTCCGCGCCGAGCCGTTTGCCGTCGGCCGACTTCTTGGTCAGCCCGGCGGCGTCCAGGAGCTGGTTGGCCTTGGCCACGTCGAACTCGGTGAACTGGGTGGCCAGCTGCTCGTTGTAGTACGGCGAGTCCTTCGGCGGCGAGCTCTGCCAGGGCTCACCCTGACCGGCGTACACCGCGTCGATGACCTCCTTGCGGTTGATCGCGTGCGACAGACCGGCGCGGAAGTCCTTGTTCGCGAACAGGGCCCGCTTCGCCGGGTCCTTGTGGTTCTGGTTGATGCCGATGACCATCGTGTTGGTCAGCTGGGTCGGCACCTCGATGATCTTGTAGGCGCCCTTCTCCCGGTTCTGCGCGACCACCGGCTTGTTCTGCGGCGTCCCGAAGTTCCGGTACTGCATGCCGAACTCGCCGTTCATCACCTTGAGCAGCTCGACCTGGACGTCCTGGACGACCTCGACGCGGCAGCTGTCGATGTACGGCAGCTGCCGGCCGGCGTCGTCGACCTTCCAGTAGTACGGGTTGCGGGTCAGGGTGACCGCGGAACCCTTGCCGAGCGGGGTGGTCACCTTCCACGGCGCCAGCGTCGGCTGCTCCGGGTTGGTCCACGGGTTCTGCTTCTGCGCGAAGAGGTCGATCCAGCTGCCGACGCCGGCCTTCTTCGCCAGCGCGTTCGCGTTCTTGTTGTACTTCAGGTGGAACTGCTGGAAGTAGTGCTTCGGCAGCAACATCCCGTAGGCACCCTCGCGCTCGAAGATCGCGTCGGCGATCTGCCCGAGCAGCGACGGCTGCGGTGCGGTGTAGGTCATCTTGACCGTGCGCGCGTCGACCTTCTCGACCTTGGCGAGTTTCTCGGTGTCCGGGGACAGGAACGCGTCGTAGATCCCGTCCGGGTGCAGACCGGTGTCGCACTGCACCTCGAGGATCGTGAACATCATGTCGTCCGCCGTGCAGGGCTTGCCGTCGGACCACTTCAGGCCGTCACGGAGCGTGAAGGTGAAGACCTTGCTCTCGGCATCGACCGTGAACTCGACGGTGTTCGCCTCGATCTCGTCGTACCCGGGCTTGCCGGTCTTGTCCGGCTTCCAGCGGACCAGCGGCTCGTAGCGCAGCGCGTACCACAGCCACTGGGTGTCCTCCTGGGTCAGCATCGCCGAGCGCCAGGTGCCGCCGTAGACCGCCTTACCGGCGAGCGGCTTGATCACCGGCGGGTTCTTCGGGATCCGGTCGGCCAGTGGGGGCAGGGAGCCCTTGTCCACCAGGGCCTTCAGCATCGGCGACTCCTTGTCGCCGGCCGCCACCGCCTGCGCGCCCGAGCCGGCCGGCTTGGTGTCGAAGAAGCCGCAGCCGGGCACCGAGGCCACCGCCGCCAGGGCGAGCCCACCCTGCAAAAGCCTGCGCCGGTCGATCCGACGTTCCTGCATACCTCTGGACATCTCTCTACTCCCTGGTGTCGGGTCAGTGCTCGACCGTGATGGCGCTGAATCGCGCGGTGCCGTAGTCGACGAGGGCGTTGGTGGTCTGCCCGCCGTCGATGGCGAAACCGATGTAGAAGGTCGGACTCGGCATCACGAGACGCTCGTAGCCGAACCGGTCCCACTTCGTCTTGTCCTCGGAGATGAACGCCTCGAACTCGACCTCCCGGGACTGCGGGCGCTCGCGCCGCAGCAACCGGAGCCAGTACTGCTTGGCCGGGTCGAGGTACTCGCCCTCGTCCCACGGCCACGGGCCGACGCTCGGGGTCGGACCGTCGGTCTGCATCCGGATCGCCTGGGCCTTCATGCCACCGTCGTCGGTGACACTGCCCGTACCACCCGGGTCGTTGATGGTGCCGAACCCGCCGGCGACGCCGAAGCCGAGTCCGCCGTACATGAACGGCGCGGCCGGGTCGAGGCTGTCGCGGATCATCAGGCCCGCGGTCAGGCCGTTGGCCACCTTGGCGAGCGAGTCGAGCCGGGCGGTGACCTGGGCGACCGAGCCGGCGCCGCCGACGCTGAGCTTCTGGTAGACGTAGTGGAAGTTGCTGGTCCGGCCGAGGATGCGGCCGGAGCCCTTGATGGTGAGGATCCCGCTGTCCAGGCTGCCCGAGCCCGGCACCGGCGGCTTGCCGATCGACGCGGACGTCCAGCCCGGCGTCCCGGCCTGCACGTTGACGTGCAACTGCCGCGGCGTCGACTGGGTCGCGGTCCCGAACTTGTCGGTGGCTCGCGCGGACACCCAGTAGGTGCCGTCAGCAACGTTGTTCCAGCTGATCCGGTACGGCGCCGCCGTGGCGGTACCGACCAGCTTGTCGCCGGCGAAGAACTCCACCTTCGCGAGCTGCCCGCCCTTGGCCGGGGCCGCGTCCGCCGACAGTGTCAGGTTCGGCGCGGTCCGGCGGGCGACCACCTCGTTGTCGGCCGGGCTGGTCAGCCGCACGGTCGGGTTGCCGACCGGGTTCGGCACGATCGAGTTGAGGTAGTTCTCCAGGTAGGTGTAGCCGTTCGGGGCGATCTTCTGCGCGTCGGACGGGTCGTTCGGGTTCAGCCCGTTGGCCTGCTCCCACCAGTCCGGGATGCCGTCGTGGTCGGAGTCGACCGGGGCTTCCGCCGTCACCAGCGCCGGAAAGCCACCGACCTCCTTCTGCGAGTTGATCAGCCGGCCGGTGCCGTTGCGGACGTCGTTGACGACCCGGGCGTCGGCCGCGTCGCGGCGCGGCAGGATCGCGCCGGCGTTCGCCAGCACCGCCTCGTACGCCTTGGCCGCCGCCTGCACCTCGACCTGCTCGGTCAACGGGAACGGCTTGTCCAGCTCCCGGATGCCGCCGATCGGGTACCGGATGCCGCGGCGGTTGTGCGCGGTCACCTCGGGGTGCCCGTCGACCTGGTTGCCGCCGACGTACCAGGCGCCGCCGCGGTTGGCGGACAGCACCACCGGGGCCACCTCGGGCAACGTGGTCGGGCCGGGCTTGTAGTAGTTCCCGACGATGTTGATGCCGTTGGCCCACTCACCGCCGTACACCGAGGTGTAGCCGTGGTCGTAGATCACGTTGTTGGAGTAGTCGACCTCGAGGTTGAGGTTCTCGGTGTACCCGAACCGCGGCTGCCGGCCACCCTGGTGGGCGATCAGGTTGTGGTGGTACGTGTTCTGCTGGCCGCCCCAGATCCCGCCGTACCCGTGCCGGCTCTTCGGGTGCGCCGACAGCGCCAGCCCCTCGGAGACGATGCACCACTGCACGGTGACGTCGTAGTTGCCGTACGGGGACAGGCACTCGTCGACCGCCCAGCTGAACGAGCAGTGGTCGATGATCAGGTTGCGGATCTCCGGGCTGACCGAGCCGGGCACGTTGGTGTTGAAGGCGTCGTCCGCGACCGCGGTGGCGTCGCCGAGGCGGAACCGCAGGTAGCGGATGACGATGTCGTGGGCGCCGCCCTTGACCCCGGTGGAGTGGCCGGACAGGCAGATGCCGTCGCCGGGCGCGGTCTGGCCCGCGATGGTCAGGTTGTTCCCGGCGATCAGCAGCTGGGACTCCAGCTGGATCGTGCCGGACACCCGGAACACGACGGTCCGGTCGGAGCCGGAGACCGCGTCCCGCAGCGAGCCGGGACCGGAGTCGTTCAGGGTGGTCACCTCGTAGACGGATCCGCCGCGGCCGCCCTTGGCCCACTTGCCGGCGCCCTCGGCGCCCGGGAAGGCGGGGATCCTGTCGCCGGCCGTGGTCACGGCCCCGGCGGCCTGCGCGGCCGGGGTGGACCCGATGCCGATCGCGGCGGCCGTGCCGACCGCGGCCGCGGTGCCGACGAAGCCTCGCCGGGTCCAGCCGGTGACCGCGTCGGGGGAGGTCTCGGTCATCTTCACGCCTCACTTCTCGCTGCGGCGGCGCTGAGCGGGCCGACCGGGGCGAACGATTGGTGAATATCTAGTCATTGCCGAATGAAATGACGCCCTCATGGTTGCGGAGGTTACGACGGGGTGTCAAGAGTGTGTCGCCGACCGGGTTCGGACGCCGGAAAGTGCCGCAGCAATCGTTTGCATCCACCCTTGCCCGGGCCCGGCGTGGGCAGCTACGATCCCGGCCAGCCCGCCCAGCCGACCGGTCACGTGTCCGGTCGTGCCGACAGGAAGGTGCTTCTCACCCATGCCCTCATCGCAGCCGCTCGATCGATCGGCCGCCGTCGCCCCGCTCGCGAGTACCGCCCTGCGGCCGTTGCCGCTCGGCGCCGCCAGGATCACTGGCGGCTTCTGGTCCGAGCGCCAGCAGATCAACCGCGAGGCCACCATCCCCGCCGCCGGCGACCGGCTGGAGGAGGCCGGGACGCTGCGCAACCTGCGCCGCGCCGCCGGTCGCGAGCCCGTCGCCGACGGCTTCACCGGCCGCCCGTTCGCCGACTCCGACGTGTACAAGTGGCTGGAGGCGGTCGCCTGGGAGCAGAGCCGCGAGCCGTCGGAGGCCTACGCCGCCTGGCAGAGCAGCACGAGCGCCCTGGTCGCCGAGGCGCAGGAGCCGGACGGCTACCTGAACACCCACATCCGGCTGGCGATCCCGGACGGCCGCTTCACCGACCTGGAGAAGGGTCACGAGCTGTACTGCGCGGGCCACCTCCTGCAGGCCGCGGTCGCGCAGTACCGGGCCACCGGCGACCGGACCCTGCTGACCGTCGCGACCCGCTTCGCCGACCTGCTGGCCGGGTACTTCGGCGCCGATCGCACCGAAGGGATCGACGGCCACCCGCTGATTGAGATGGCGCTGGTCGAGCTGTACCGCGCGACCGGGACGAAGACCTACCTCGACCTGGCCCGGTACTTCGTCGAGGCCCGCGGCCACGGTCTGCTGGTCGTCCCGGGGCACCACGGCCCGGCGTACTTCCAGGACCACCAGCCCGTCCGCGACGTGCGGATCCTGGCCGGCCACGCCGTGCGCGCGTTGTACCTGGCGTCGGGTGCCACCGATGTCGCGGTGGAGACCGACGACACCGAGCTGCTCGACGCACTCCGCGAGACCTGGCAGACGATGGTCGACAGCCAGGCGTACCTGACCGGTGGCGTCGGCTCCCGCTGGTACGGCGAGGCCTTCGGCGATCCGTTCGAGCTGCCGCCGGACGCGGCGTACTGCGAGACCTGCGCCGCGATCGCCAGCGTGCAGTGGAGCTGGCGGATGCTGCTGGCGACCGGCGAGAGCAAGTACGCCGACCAGCTCGAACGCACCCTGTACAACGCGGTGATCTCCGGCGTCTCGCTGACCGGTGGCGAGTTCTTCTACGTGAACACGTTGAAGGTGCGCGACCAGGCGTTCGCGGACGACCAGCGCTCCGCGGTCGCGGGACGGCAGCCCTGGTACGGCACCGCCTGCTGCCCGCCGAACGTGATGCGCACCCTGGCCTCGCTCGACCAGCTGGTGGCGACGTCGAACGACGACGGTGTCCAGCTGCACCTCTACGCGCCGGCCAAGGTCGTTGCCGAGGTCAACGGTGCGGGAGTCGGGCTGGACGTCGGCACGCGGTACCCGTGGAAGGGCACCGTGACGATCACCGTCAGCGAGACGCCGGACCAGCCGTGGAAGCTCGACCTGCGCATCCCCGCTTGGGCCGAGGGATACACGCTCACGGTCAACGGCGACGCGGAGCCGGTCGGCGAGGTCGGCCGGACCCAGTCGCTGGAGCGGACGTGGCAGCGCGGTGACGTGGTCGTCCTGGAGCTGCCGGTCCGCGCGCGGCGTACGGTGCCGGACGATCGGATCGACTCGGTCCGTGGTTGTGTCGCGATCGAGCGCGGCCCGTTGGTGTACTGCTTCGAGCACGTGGACCAGCCGGAGGGCGTCGTCCTGGACCAGGCCGCGCTGCTGCCCGGCGACTTGGTCGAGACCGAGCAGGCCGACTTGCTCGGCGGCATCACCACGCTCGCCGTCCCGGCCCGGCGCCGGGACGGGACCGAGGTCTCGTTGACCGCGATCCCCTACTACGCCTGGGCGAACCGGGCCGTCGGGCCGATGACGGTGTGGATCGACGCCCGATGACCGCACGATGACCGCACGATGATCAGGAGGCTCCGGCGATGACCACGGCACGGGTCGTCGCCGGAGCTCCGGCATCAGGAGAACAGCGCCGTCCGGACCACCTTCTGGGCGGCCATCGCGTCGTGGTTCGCCTGGGCCGCCCGCAACTGCTCCAGGTCGAGCTTGGCCGCCCGCGTCTCCAGCTCGCGCAGGGCCGCGACGCTCTCCCGGACCGCCTCGCCGGCGTCCTCGCGGTACGGGAACAGGTCCAGCTTGAGCGGGCCGTCCCAGCCGATCGTGCGGACCACGTGCAGGAACTCCAGCGTCTCCACCAGGTGCAGCGATCCCGCGGTCAGGTCGTCGTCCCACTCGCGGTAGTTGTCGTCCACCTCGATGTCGACCAGCCGGCCCATCCCGTGCGCCAGGCTGAGCGCCTCGGCCGGGTTCTCCTTGGCGAACAGCGAGTGGCCGAAGTCGATCACCAGGCCGACGTTGTCCACCTTCATCTGCTCGATCGCCAGCAGACTGGCCGTCGCGGTCCCCCAGAACAGCCGGTTCCGCGGTTCCTTCAGCTTGTACTCGATCCCGAACGTGACGTCGGGGAACGCCCGCGCGACCGCGCCGATGCCGTCGATCGCGTGCTTGCGCAAGGTCGGGTAGTCGGTCTGGAACGGGTAGTCGTAGCCGTCCTGCCCGGGCCAGAACTTCACGTACCGCGCGTCCAGGTCGGCGGCCACCTGGACCGCCTCGTGGCCGAGTTCGATCGCCTGCCGGCGCAGGTCCGGGTCGGCGCTGGTGAAGGAGCCGCTGCGGAACCGCCGGTCGTAGATCACCGGGGTCACGCAGACCGCCGCGAGGCTGTGCTCGGCCAGCGCCTTCTTGACGTCGGCCACCTCGACGCCCGGGTCGAAGGGGTAGTTGAGATCCAGGCCCTGCAGGCCCGAGGCGGCGGCCAGCTCGATCGTCTGCAGGGTGCCGACCACCGGGCCGTAGCCGTCGGTGGCGTAGCGATCGATGATCCGTCCGAAGGTCCACATGCCACCGGTGTAACCGCGTGCGCTCGTCGTCATCGCATCCGCATTTCTATTCAGAGTATGGGAATCCATTCAGAGCGTGACCGTAGGACGGCAGGTGCACGGTGTCAAGGGTGCTGCCGGGACAGTGAGTGCCGGTTCGGCCCTGAGTGCTTCTCGGTCCTGAGTGCTGGTGGGGCTCAGTCGGCGGCGAGTTGCTCGGCGACGGTGCGGTCGGTGATCAGCACGTCGACCCAGCCGCCGAGCAGGGCGGCCCGGATCGCGGCGTACTTGCGCATGCCGCCGGCGACGCCGACGCTGCGCAGGTCGTCGTTGCGTACCTGGGCCGCGCTCAGGCCGAGGACGCGCTGGTCCAGCTCGGAGCGGACCGGCTTGCCGGCCGCGTCGAAGAAGCGCAGGCAGATGTCGCCGACGGCGCCCTGGTCGCGCAGCACCTTCTGGTCCTCGGCGGAGATCGCGTTGCCGCTCTCCTTCAGCAGCGGCGACGGCTCCAGGCTGCCGATCCCGACCAGCAGCAGGCTGAGCCGGGTCCAGGCCGCCATCACCTCGCTGACCACGCCGTCCTTCATCAACGTCCGCTTCGCGCTCGGGCTGCCGACCAGGCCGGGCACCGGCAGCTGGACCGGCGCGGCACCGGTCAGATCGGCCAGCCGGCCGACCAGCCGCGCGGCCTGGGACTGGGCGGCCGGATTGCCCACGCCGCCGAGGATCTGGACGACCTCCTCGGCCACCCGGGTCGGGCGCGGCGTCATCGACTCCACCGTCGCCAGCAGGGTCGAACTCCACGACGAGATGCCGATCCGGTCACCGCCGGTGAGCGTGGTCTCCAGGTACACCGCGGCGGCCGCGCCGAGGGCGGGGATGATGTGCGCGTCGTCCTCGCCGCTGGCGTCGACGACGATCACCTCGCGCAGGCCGTACTTCTGCTCGACGGCGTCCTCGAGCTCGGTGTGCACACCACCAGGCGGAATCACCACGGTACGGACGATGCCGGCCATCACGGCCTGTTTGAGCAAGCGGGAGACGCGGGGCTGGGAGATGTGCAACTGGGCCGCGATCTGCGGCTGCCGGATGCCCTGCTCGTGGTACAGCTTCGCGACCTTGGTGAGCAGCCGCAGATGGTCGGCCGACGGCTGGCGCTGGGCTCCTGCCCGCGCTCCCGCCCGGCCCGCGTTCGCCATCGTCATGCCGATCCGTCCCTGTCTCGAGTCCTGGCTAGAGCATGACACGTTCGGCCGGTACCGGACTCGGCAGGCGGGCGGGCGTTGACGCATCCGGCGGGTGCCCTGCAGAATTGGAACATCCATGCGCTAGTGAATAGGTATTCTATGTTGACCTCGAGCCGCCCGCAAGTCGACCACTGGCGAGCGTTCCGGGACCGCGTCCGCGACGCCGGCCGGGACGAACGCGCCAACCTGCTCGCCACCGCTTCCGCCCAGGTCCGCCGCGATGTGCTCACCATGATCGAGCGCGCGGGACTCGGGCACGTCGGCGGCGACTTCTCCGTCACCGACATCCTCGTCACCCTGTACGCCGCGGTGCTCTCGGTCGAACCGGCCGAGCCCGACTGGCCGGACCGGGACCGCCTGATCCTCAGCAAGGGCCACAGCGCGGCCGCCTTGTACGCGACGCTGGCCTCCTGTGGGTACTTCCCCGCCACGGAGCTCGCCACGTTCATGGCGCCGCTGTCCGCGCTGAACGGACACCCGGACCGCACCAAGGTGCCCGGGGTCGAGACCAACACCGGTCCGCTCGGCCACGGCCTACCGGTCGGGGTCGGGACGGCGTTGGCCGCCCGCCTCAGGGGCAGTTCGGCGCGTACCGTGGTGATTCTCGGCGACGGCGAACTGCAGGAAGGCAGCAACTGGGAGGCCGCGATGTACGCCGCCCACCAGCAACTCGGCTCGCTCACCGCCGTGATCGACCGCAACGGTCTTCAACAAGGCGCGCGGACCGAGGACACCAACGCGCTCGAGCCGTTGGCGGACAAGTGGCGCAGCTTCGGCTGGACGGTCGCCGAGGTCGACGGCCACGACCACGCGGCCCTCGCCGACGTGTTCTCGGCCAGTACGCCGGACCGGCCGACCGCCGTCATCGCCCATACCCAGAAGGGACACGGGGTGTCTTTCATGACCGATCGAGTGGAATGGCATCACCGGGTCCCGACCGGCGAGGAACTCGCCCTGGCCCGGGCGGAGTTGAGCAGATGATCGAGTCCACCAATCTCCGCCCCGCCGACCGGACGATGTACGACTGCCGCAAGGCGTTCGCCGACGAGCTGGCCACGCTGGCCCGGGCGGACGAGCGTATTGTTGCTGTCTGCAACGACTCGGTGAGCTCCAGCAACCTGGCCGCGTTCCGCGACGAGTTCCCGGACCGGCTGGTGAACGTCGGGATCGCCGAGCAGAACATGGTCGGCGTCGCGTCCGGACTCGCCAACGGTGGGCTGCTGCCGTTCGTCTGCGCGGCCGCTCCGTTCCTCACCGGCCGCGCGCTGGAGCAGATCAAGGCGGACATCGCGTACGCCGATCGGCACGTGGTGCTGTGCGGGATGAGCCCGGGCGTCGCCTACGGCCAGCTCGGCCCGACCCATCACTCGATCGAGGACCTGTCCTGGTTGCGCGCGATCGCGAACCTGCCGATCGTCGTCCCCGCCGACCCGACCCAGACCCGGGCCGCGATGCGCTGGGCGGTCTCGACCGAGGGACCGAGCTACCTGCGGATCCCCCGCTCCCCCGTGCCCGAGCTGTTCGCGCCGGACACCCCGCTCGAACCGGGCCGCTTCGTCCCGTTGACCGACGGCGACGACGTGACCTTGGTTGCCGCGGGCACGCTGGTCTGGCGGGCGGTCGAGGCCGCCTCGCTGTTGCGGATCGAGGGGATCTCCGCCCGGGTCCTGGCCGCACCGTTCGTCGAACCGCTCGACGAGGCGGCCGTGATCGCGGCGGCGCGGGAGACCCGCGGGATCGTGACGGTCGAGGAGGCCACGGTCAGCGGCGGCCTCGGTGCCGCCGTCGCCGGAGTGGCCGCCCGGTACTGCCCGACGCGGGTGCGGGTGCTCGGCATACCGGGGGTGTTCGCCCCGACGGGGGATGTCGAGTTCCTGCTCGAGCACTTCGGTCTGACCGCGACCGGGATCGCCGACTCCGCGCGCTCGGTCCTCGCCGATGCCGGCCGCTGAACCGCTCGTCCTGGCCGTCGACCAGGGCAGCAGCGCGACCAAGGCGGTCCTCGTCGACGGATCCGGTCAGGCGGTCGCGACCGGCCGGGCCGCCGTCTCCGAGCGGCATCCGGCGCCGGGACATGTCGAGCAGTCCGCGCACGAGATCCTCGCCAGCGTGCACCAGGCGGTCGCCGACTGCCTCGACGGGTACGACGCGACGCGGGTGGTCGCCGTCGGTCTGTCCACCCAGCGTGAATCCGTCGTGCTGTGGGACTCCGAGGACGGCGAACCGGTCGGCCCGGTCCTCAGTTGGCAGGACCGCCGGACCGTTGCCGACGTCGCCGAACTGGCCGAGCGGGAGAACGTCCCCGAGCTCGTTCTTCGCCGGACCGGGTTGCCGTTGGACCCGATGTTCTCGGCGTCGAAGGCGCGGTGGTTGCTGGAACACGTCGATCCGCGCGCGGTCCGATCGGGGCGGCTCCGGGTCGGCACGATCGACGCCTGGTTGCTGCATCGGCTCACCGGTGAGAACCGGACCGAGCTCGGCAACGCGTCCCGGACCCAGTTGCTCGGACTCGAGGGCGCCGACTGGGACGACGACCTGCTGAACCTTTTCGGTATCCCCCGCGCCTGTCTCCCCGAAGTCTCGCCGTCGGCCGGGCCGCTCGGCAAGTGCCAGGGGCTCGCACCCTTGCCGGACGGCGTTCCCGTGACGGCCGTGCTCGGTGACTCGCATGCGGCGCTGTTCGCGCACGGTGTCAGCGAGCCCGGGACGGTCAAGGTGACGTATGGGACCGGTTCGTCGGTGATGGGTCTCGTCGATCCTTCGACCGAGGTCGCCGCCGGGTTGTGCCGGACGATCGCGTGGGCGGACCCGGAACCGCGGTTCGCTGTCGAGGGCAACATTCGTGCGACCGGGGCGACGATCCGCTGGCTGGCCGGGTTCCTCGGCAGCAGTCCCGCCGAGGTCGTTGCCCTGGCCGCCGAATCGAGCAGCAACGGGATCCACCTGGTCCCCGGCTTCACCGGGCTGGGTGCGCCGTGGTGGGACGGATCGGCCGTCGGTCTGGTCAGCGGTCTCACCCTCGGCTCCACGCCGGCACAGCTCGCCCGAGCCGCGGTCGAGTCGATCGCGTACCAGGTCGAGGACGTGCTCGCCGCGGTGGACGCGCTGGGGACTCCGGTGACGACCGTGCTCGCCGACGGCGGTGGCACCGTCGACGACGGGCTGATGCAGCTCCAGGCCGATCTGAGCGGCCGGGTCGTCCGGCGATCCACGGACGGCCAGCTCTCCGCTCACGGCGCCGCGCGACTGGCGGGTGTCGGGTGCGGGCTCTGGTCGGCGGCCGATCTGCCGGGCCTGGCCCCGGTGTACGACGACTTCCGGCCGGCCCTCGATCCCGACCTGCGGGAACGACGGCTGGCCGACTGGCACGACGCGGTGGACCGATCGCGCGGGACGACCCGACCAGCGGGAGGAGCACGATGACGTACTACGAGGACCCGGGCCCGGGGTACGGCGCCCTCGCACCACGCGCCGCCGTCCGGTCGGACGCGCCGCGGCTGAGCCTGAACGGAACCTGGCGGTTCCACCTGGCCGAGTCGGTCGCGGAGGCGCCGGCCGGGTTCGAGCAGCCCGACTTCGACGACGCCGGCTGGGACACGATCGCGGTCCCGTCGAGCTGGCCCATGCACGGGTTCGGGCGGCCGGCGTACACGAACCAGCCGTACCCGTTCCCGGTCGACCCGCCGTTCGTACCGGACGAGAACCCCACCGGGGACCACCGGCTGGAGTTCGAGCTGGACGCGACCTGGTCCGGCGTCCCGGCGGTGCTGCGGTTCGACGGGGTGGACTCCTGTGCGCGGGTCTACCTGAACGGGGCCGAGCTCGGGGTCAGCCGGGGTAGCCGGGTGCCGGTCGAGTTCGACGTCAGCGCTCAGCTGCTGCCGGGGAGGAACGTGCTCGCCGTGCGGGTGCACCAGTGGTCGTCGGGGAGTTACCTCGAGGACCAGGACATGTGGTGGCTGCCGGGGATCTTCCGCGACGTCACCCTGCTCGCGCGACCGGCCGGTGGCGTGGCCGATGTGTTCGTGCATGCGGACTACGACCACCACACCGGTACCGGCACGCTGCTGGTGGAATCGGTGCCTGGGGCAACGGTAAGGATTCCGGAGCTGGGGCTCACCGCCGAGGCGGGTGCGCCGCTCACGATCCCGGGGGTCGAGCCGTGGTCCGCCGAGGTGCCGCGGCTGTACGACGTGGTGGTGGCGACCGAGGCCGAGTCGGTGGACCTGCGGGTCGGGTTCCGCACGGTCGCGATCGAGGACGGGGTACTCACCGTCAACGGGCGGCGAGTGCTGTTCCACGGGGTGAACCGGCACGAGCACGATCCGGTCCTCGGCCGCGTGGTGCCCGACCACCGGCTGCGGCAGGAGCTGCTGGTGATGAAGCAGCACAACATCAACGCGATCCGGACCAGCCACTACCCGCCCGACTCGCGGCTGCTCGCGCTGTGCGACGAGCTCGGGTTCTGGGTGATGGACGAGGCCGACTACGAGACGCACGGGTTCTTCCTGCTCGGCTGGGAAGGCAATCCGGCGGACGACCCACGGTTCGAGGCGGCGTCGCTGGACCGGATGCGGCGGCTGGTCGAGCGGGACAAGAACCACCCGAGCGTGATCATGTGGTCGCTGGGCAACGAGGCCGGCACCGGGCGCAACCTGGACGCGATGGCCGCCTGGACCAAGGACCGGGACCCGTCGCGGCCGGTGCACTACGAGGGCGACCTGTCCTGCCGATCCGTGGACGTCTACAGCCGGATGTACGCCTCGCACGCCGAGGTCGACGCGATCGGGCAACGCACCGAGGAACCGCTGGACGACCCCGAACTGGACGCCCGCCGACGCGCGATGCCGTTCGTCCTGTGCGAGTACTCGCACTCCGGCGGCAACGGTCCGGGCGGCTTGCCGGAGTACGAGGAACTGTTCCACCGGTACCCGCGTTGCCAGGGCGGCTTCCTGTGGGAGTGGATGGAACACGGCATCGCCCGGCCGGACGGCGGCTACGCGTACGGGGGCGAGTTCGGCGAAGAGCTGCACGACGGGACGTACGTGCTGGACGGGCTGGTCTTCCCCGACCTCACGCCGCAGCCGGTCCTGGCCGAGGTACGCAAGGCCTTCGAACCGGTGCTGCTGACAGTGGACGTCGACGCCGGGGTACTGCGGATCGCCAACAAGTACGACACCGTGGACACGTCCCACCTGGCTCTGCAGTGGGAACTGGCGGACGACGGCGTCACGGTGGCGCAGGGTGTACTCGCGATGCCGGTGGTGGAATCCAGGGCCGAGGCAACCGTCGGTCTGCCGAAGGAAGCGCTCGATCTGCCCGGGGAGTACGCCGAACGCTGGCTGACGGTCCGCGCGACTCTGGCCGCCGATACACCTTGGGCTTCGGCCGGTCACGAGATCTCCTTCGCCCAAGGTCAAGTTGCCACCAACAGCCGGCGACCCACCACCGCCGTTGCTGGTGTGCGGCGGACTGCGGTACCGGGGTGGGGTGACGGCTCGATCGTGCTCGGGCCTGGGCGGTTCAACCCGCGCAACGGGCGGCTGGTGGGGCTGCACGAGTGGTCGGTCGAGCATGTTCCGCTGGAGTTGTGGCGTGCGCCTACGCAGCACGACGCCAGGACGTGGGACGCGACCACGCTCGACCGCAAGGCTCGCTGGGCGAACGCCGGCCTGCATCGGTTGCGCTACCGCACCGTCTCGGTCGACTCCGATGGCGATCGGCTGACCGTGGTCACCAAGGTCAGCGCGGCACAATCCGCCGCGGGCGTCCTCACGACGTACCGCTGGAGCACGACAGACGGCCACCTGACCGCCGAGGTCGAGGTCGAACCGGTCGGCACCTGGACAGTCCCGTGGGCGAGGGTGGGTGTGACCCTAGGTCTGCCGGCAGGGCTCCGGGAGGTCACCTGGTTCGGCCTCGGCCCCGGCCCTGCGTACCCCGACTCCCGCTCCGCCGGCCGAGTCGGCCGCTACACCGCGACCGTGGAACAACTGCAGGTGCAGTACCTCTACCCCCAGGAGAACGGCGCCCGAGGAGACGTCCGCTGGGCCGAACTCTCCGGCCCCGCAGGCCGCCTGACGGTCGCAGGTGATCCGTCGTTCGCCCTCACCGCCAGACGCTGGACCACCGCGCAACTAGCCGCCGCGGACCACCCAGAGGACCTGGTCCCAGGCGACCACCTCTGGCTCACCCTCGACGCCCTCCAACACGGCCTCGGCAGCCCGACCAGCGGCGCCCCGATCCTCCCACCCCACGACCTCCAACCCAGACCCCACACCTTCAGCTTCACCCTGAGCTGACAGTTCAAGCGGACCTCCCGGCCGGACGGGACTGCCACGAGTCAGCTGAACTCGGGGCAGTCCCCATGCACGTGACGGATCCGTCAGCAGCTGCACAACAGCACGCGCACGTCTGGCGGTTCCACGGCGGACTGACAACGTCCCTGCCGGCGGATCTGGGTGACGGCCAGGAGGGTGATCGCCCCCGGGTTGTCGGTTTGCGCAGGCCGCCATCGGTTACACAACCGATGCCGACGCCAGCGATGGGCGTGCCGGTCAGACGGTGTACTCGAATCGGACGAGGTATGAGCCAGGGGCCTCTGCTGCCGTCCCTCCCCGACTCTGCTCGCCGCACCACGGTGCCGAGGCAGAGGTCTAACGCTCCCGCCCTTCGCCTGATCGACCCGCCTCGGATCGGTGCGGATGATCCTTTGGCGTCCCGGGCGGGTGCGTGCGGTGCGGGTACGGTGCGGGTGCGCGCAGGGGTGTACTGCCTCAGGCGTGATGGTTGCCTGGGGCAATGCACCCAGTTGGCCAGGCCCGGCGTGGTGACGGTTACGGGGCGCGGGGGCTCGCTGGGCTGCGGGGGTGTGGGCCTGAAGGTGTGCCGAGCTCTGGGTGGCCGGCGCTCGCAGATCGGCAAGCGGAGCTGGGGTCGCCTCCGCTGGCATTTCGGACGCGGTGACCGGCGTTCGATTCTCCCTGGTATACGTCAGAATCTCGCCCGGCGGCGGTTTGGTTCCGGTGGTGGGTGCTCAGGTCGCGAGTGTCCGCGCTGGAGTCACGCCAGTACATCCCTGGGTCGCGGCGGGCCCCGCTCTCTTCCCGATCGTTCGTGTCCACGCCCCGGCGGCAAGCACCCGGCTTCTCATCGTCGGTGTCTTGGTGCCGCCGGTCGAGGCTTGGGTCCAAATGGTTCGCGTTCCCGCGCTCGGGGTTTCGCTTCTGGGCATGGGTGGGTGCGGCCCAGGGCCTGAGGGCAGGGTCGGTTCGGGTGGCCGGTGACCGGGTCGGGTTGTCTGGTGTGGGTGTGGTCCAGGGTGGGGTGGTGACGGTGGGGCGGCCGTTGGTGACGGTGATGGTGTAGTGGCCTTGGTGGACGGCTATGTGGTGGGCTTTGCAGAGCAGGGCCAGGTTGGTCAGGTTTGTTGGGCCGCCTTCGGTCCAGTGGCGGAGGTGGTGGGCTTCGCAGATGGCTGGTGGGGCTCCGCAGACTATGCAGCCTTTGTCGCGGGCGTTGAGGGCCCGGCGGAGTGCTCTGTTGACGAAGCGTTGCTGGGTGCCGAGGTCGAGGGGTTCGGAATTGCTGCCCAGGACCAGGGGAATGATGCCGGCGTCGCAGGCCAGGCGGCGGATCGCGCCCGCGGAGAGGGTGCCGCCGTGGGCCAAGGTGCCGACGCCCTCGCCCTGGCGGAGTGAGTCGTAGTCGATGGTGACGGTGATGTGCGGCTTGATGTCGCCGTGGGACGGGACCGCGGTACCGGTGGTCGCGGCGCTGGTGAGGATCGTGGTCAGCGCGTCGGCCTGGCGCTTGCCGCAGCTGCGGGGGTCGCGGTGGCCGTCCTTGGTGCGGTGGGGTTTGGCGGCGGCGAAGACCAGGGTCCGGAGGAGTTCGCCGTTCTCGCAGGCCAGGAAGCCGCCGAACTGCACGCCAGTGTCGAGCTGCTTCAACCAGAGGGATTCGTTGCGGTAGGCACGCTCCTCGGCCGGTTCGGTGCCGTCGGTGTCGAGGGTGTCGCGGACCCGTTTGCCGAGCCGGCGCAGGTCCGCCGGCGGCAGCAGCTGTCCGGCTTTGACCAACTCGGCTTCGGCGACTCGGAGATCCTCGACCGGGACCGTGGTCGGGGGGATCCGCTCCAGCGCGGTGACGATCGCCTCGGCCTGGGCCGCATGCAATGCGCGCGCGGACAAGGCGGACTCGACCGTCGGGTACTTCGCCAGTGCCGTGGCCAGTCGCAGGTCACGACGGACAGCGGTGGCGTCGAGGTGATGCCGGGTCGCGACCAGTTCCGCCGTGTCCCGGGCGCCTACCTCGGCCGCGTACCCGATGCTGTCCAGGGTCGCGAGGAGGTTGAGCCGGTAGGTCTGGAGCCGGTTCAGCTCACGTTCGACCTCGTCGATGGCGGCCAGCACCTCGGCACCGCCCATCGACCACATCGGCCGCTCGCACACCGGACTCATAACTTGGAGCGTAGCCACCCCCACCGACAGTTCCGGCCAGATTCCCCTTGCAGGCAAGGAAAAACTGGCCGGAACCGGACAAACCACTCAGTGCGCGGCCACCTCGTACACCCGCGCGATGTCGGGCGTGCTGTCGGACGGATCGGTGATCACCAGCCGGATCTGGTCGATCGTCGCCGCCGGGCCGGGAGCCGACACGATCGGCCGGGTGTTGCCGGTGAAGGTGCCGGCCTGGACCCAGCCGGACGCCGTGTGCGCCTCGATCCGGAACGTCCGCAACACGGTGCTGGTGGCAACGTTCGGGAACCCGTACCCGCTGTAGACGTCGATCTGGTTCACGTCCTTGTACGAGCCCAGGTTCAGCGTCAACGTCGGCGCCGTGTCACCGGCCGCCGACATCCAGCGGCCGGAATCCTGGCAGGACCCGTCCACCGCCTTCCCGGCCCCCGAGGACGCGTCGTAAGTCGAGGACGCGGTCGCCGTCGCGCCACGGGCCAGGTGGTCCGAACACGGCGAGACCGCGGGCGCCCCGGCGAGCCAATCGCGCACGAAGGCGCCCTGGTACTCCCCACCGAGCAGGTTCCAGAACTTGTCGAACATCACCGGCGCCCAGAAGTTGTCGAACACCCACGCCATCCAGCCGATCTGCGGCCGCACGTCGAGGTACTGGCGCAACGGCAGGCCCCAACCGGAGGTGGTTCCCGCGATGACCTGGTTCGCGCCCGGCGCCGGGTCCCAGCCGAACTCGGTCAGCACCACCGGCAACTGGGCCGAGGCGTTGCCGAACTTCGGGTCCAGATTCACCGCCGTGGCCGGGCCCTGGTTCGGGTAGAGGTGGTAGACGTACGCGATGTTGCCACCGGCGATCGGATCGGTCAGGGCGCCGTTGAGCCGGGTGCTCCAGGACGGGCTGCCCATCAGGATCACGTTGTTCGCGACCGACCGGATCGACGTCACCACCGGCTGGATGTAGGCCTTCCAGGTCGCCCAGCTGTCCGGGTTGATCGGCTCGTTGAACACCTCGAAGAGCACGTTCGGGTGGTTCGCGTACCGCGGCGCGATGAAGTCCCAGAACGCCTTCACCTGCGACTGCGGGACCGCGCCGGCCGTGTCGCCGTAGTTCCGGACCAGGTGCAGGTCGATGATCACGTACAGGCCCTTGGCGATCGCGTGGTCGACGTAGGGCCTGATGTACTGCGCGTCGTACGCGGCGAGGTCCTTGCCGAGGGCCTCGGTCACCAGCAGCCGCAGGACCTTGGAGTTCCAGCCGTTCGCCACGGTCATGTCGATCAGTTCGTCGATCGGCTTGGAGTTGCAGTCGGTGCAGACGTCGTTCTGTTCGGGCGCGATGACGGACAGGCCGCGCAGGGTGACGTTCGCGCCCGCGCTGTTCCTGATCCGGTTGCCTTCGGTGTGCAGCGCCGGCAAGGCAGCAGTCGCCACCGGGTCGGGGGTCGAGGCCGCGGCGTCCACCAGGACGGTCGTGGCGAGCAGAGCGGCGGAGCAGAGTGCTACCAGGGATTTCCTGACCACAGGTTTCTCCTTCGTGCGTTGACCACCTGGAGTTTCCGGCCCCGGGTGCGTCGTCCTCCTCTCAGTCGCGATGGGTGCGGATGTGGTCCGGCCAGGCCAGCGGGATCCGCAGTTCGCCGGACAGCAGCCGCTGGTAGTCGGCCAGCAGGGTGGGATCGGTACGGACCTTGCGCGGGCTCGCACCACGGTCGAGGCAGAACCCGGCCAGCGCGCCGACCGCCTCGCCGATGCTCCACTCGACCGGGTGCAGCCGGTAGCACCCGTTGGTGACATGGGTGCTGCCGATGTTCTTGTTGGCCGGCAGCAGGTTGTCCACCCGGACCGGGATCAGCGCGCCGAGCGGGATCTGGAAGGGATAGGCCTCGATGTCGACATAGGTCCGCCCGGCCGTACTCGGGTGCAGGTCGATCCTGTACCGGCCAAGGCCGACGCTGTCCGCGAACACCTCGCTCCCGGCGCCGTCGGGCCGCGCCTCCACCCCGACGTGCTGCTCCAGCACGGTGAACTCGGCCACGATCCGCCGGGACTCCCGGATGTACGGCGCCTTCGCCAGCCCGTCCGGCGCCCCGGTGATGTCCGGCCGCAACCGCAGCCCCGGGTACCCCGTGCCGCCGTCGGGCCGCGGCGCCTCGGCCTGCATCCAGTGCAGGAACGACAGCGACAGCTCGCGACTCGCAGCCAACGCGGCAGCGGGGTCCGGACCGCCGAGCAACGGCTGTTCCCAATAGTCGATCTGCGGCCAGTTGACCACCGTCACGTCGGACTCGACGGTCCCGGCCTGGAAGTTGCTCTTGGCAAGGATCCGGCGGAAGTCCCAGAGCGGGAAGTGCGCGTGCTGCTCCGGACCGCGCTCGAACAGCTTCCACTCGCGCTGTTGCAGGGTGATCGGGACGACGTCCGTCCAGGACAGCTGCGGTCCGGGCCAGAACGGTGCCACGTGATCCCGCCAGTGCGCGTACCCGGCCGGGCGATCGACAGTGTGGTCCTCCCCCGGCCGGTAGTCCAGCGCGAAGCACCACGACACGGCCTGCTGGTCGAGCGGATCGGCGACCTCGGGCGCGTGCAGCTCGCCGGTGTCCTCGCGGCTCTCCGCCCCGACGACGTGCTCGACGCCGGCCAGGTCCAGCAGGTCACCGAGCTCGGTCGCGTCCACGACGTACGCCGCGGTCACGGTCAGCTCGGACCCGGTCCGCCGGTCGAGAAGCGTGACCGCCTCGATCTCGTCGCCACCCGAGTACGCCGCGACCGGCTCGTGCTCGAGGTGCACGGTGATCCGGCCGCCGGCACGCCACGGCGCGAGCATCTCCTCGATCACCGCCGCGGCCACCCGTGGTTCGTGGCAGAACCGGCTGACGATGCCCCGGCCCGGGTCGAGCAGCGGGTCGGCGGCCACTTCCGGCCGGAGCGGGTAGTTCCGCCGGTAGTAGTCCCGGATCCGCCGGCGCAGGTCGGCGTACCCGGGCGCGGCGTACTGCTCGATCCAGGGGTGCTCGTCGGGCGGTACCGCCTGGCTGGTCAGCTGGCCGCCGAGCCAGTCGGTCACTTCGGTGAGCACGACGCGCCGGCCCAGCTTGGCCGCGGTCAGCGCCGCGGCGACCCCGCCGAGACCGCCGCCGACGACCAGTACGTCCGTGGACAGTTCCACCATCGACTCCTTGGATCGGAAGTAGTGGGGTCAGCGACGCGGCGCGGCGACGGTCTCGCCGGCCACCAGGTCGCAGGCCACCAGTTGGCTCGTGGGCGGTTCGTCCGGGTTCTCCACCCGGGCGACCAGGGCGTCGATCGCGATCCGGCCGATCTGCCGGCGTGGGATCACCAGGCAGTCCCAGCGGTGCCCGGGCTCGTCGCCGGACCCCTCCAGCACCGCGATGGACAGGTCCTGCGGAATCTCCAGTCCGCGCTCGGCCAGCCCGCGGCGCAGATCCTCGGCGAGCCGCACGCTCTCGGCGACCACGGCCGTCTCAGGTCCGCGGACCAGCTCGTCCAGCCACTCCTCGGTCAGCCACGGCTCGCCCCGGTACCCGGGTGACCGGTCCTGCAGGCCGAGGCGCTCGACGGCCGCGCGGTACCCGGTCCGACGGTCGGCGTACGACTCCTGCTCGATCCCCTCGCGCAGGTACGCCAGGTGCCGGTGACCGCGGTCCGCCAGGGACTCCACGATCCGTGCGGCCGCACTCTGGTAGTCGGGCACGATGCACGGGATCTCCGCGCCCGGTACCTCGCGCCGGCCGATGTGGACGAACAGGTAGCCGTCGTGCCAGAGCCGGGCCAGCTCCTCGCGGTCGGTCGCGACACCGAGCAGGACGCTGCCGTCGGCGAGGTTGAGCCGGTTCGTGCCGTCCCGGTAGATCCGGCGCCGCCCGTCGCTCGTCCCGGTCGAGGTGAACAGCACCAGGTCGTACCCGACCTCCTCGGCACGTTCCTCGATGCCGAGCAGGAAGTCGAAGTAGAAGTTCTCCCGCGCGTGCGGAAAGACCGCCTCGAACGTGTGGACGCCGAGCAGCCGGTTGCGCTTGTTCCGTAGGTTCCGCGCGGCCGCGTTCGGCACGTAGCCGAGCTCCTTGACGGCGTCGAGCACGCGTTGCCGGGTCTCCGGCGGGATCCGGTCGACCTCGCCGCTGATCACCCGGGACACCGCCGACTGCGACACCCCGGCGAGCCGGGCGACGTCGGACTGCCGTGGTGCGGGTCGGCCGTTCATGAGTTCTCCTTCTCCGTACTCCGCGCAGCCCCTGCGGCGGTGAGGTCGCCGGCGCGGCCTTCCTGGTGGAGCCAGCAGTGTGTCCACTGACCGTTCGGCAGCTCGGTCCGGGGTGGGACCTCGGTCCGGCAGACGTCCAGCGCGAACGGGCAGCGCGGGTGGAACTGGCACCCGGCCGGCGGGTCGATCAGGCTCGGCGGCTCGCCCAGGTCGTCGGCCGCTTCGTCGAACAACGCGTCCCGGTCGTCCAGACCGCGCTCCGGATCGGGCGAGGACTCGATCAGCAGCTTCGTGTACGGGTGCTGCGGCGCCGCGATCACGTCCTCCTTGGGACCACCTTCGACCATCCGGCCGGCGTACATCACCACGATGTCGTCGCACAGGTACCGCGCGCTGGCGATGTCGTGGGTGATGTAGAGCAGCGCCAGCCCGTCCTCGGTGCGGAGCTTGTCGAGCAGGTTGAGCATTTCCAGCCGGATCGACACGTCGAGCATCGAGATCGGTTCGTCGCCGAGCAGCACCTTCGGCTCGACGGCGAGCGCCCGGGCGATCACGACGCGCTGCCGTTGCCCGCCGGACAGCTCGTGCGGGAACTTGTCCAGGTACTGCTCGGCCGGGGTGAGGCTGACACGTTCGAGCAGCTCCACCATCCGGCGTTCCCGCTCGGCCTTGGCCCGGATCCCGTGGTGCAGCCGGAGCGCGCGATCGAGGTTGTACCGCACCCGGTGGAGCGGATTCAGCGAGCCGAACGGGTCCTGGAAGATCAGCTGGACGTCCCGGTAGTACGCCCGGTCCTTGCCCTGTACCGGCTCGCCCCGGAGCCGGATCTCACCGGTCGTCGGCGGGTAGAACCGGGCCAGCAGCCGGGCCAGTGTGGTCTTGCCGCTGCCGCTCTCGCCGACGAGCGCGACGATCCGGCCGGGTCGCAGGACGAGATCCGCGTCCTCGACCGCCCGGACCACCGCGGTCCGCCCGGTCCCGGTCCGGACCGGGAAGTGCTTCGAGACCGCGCGGGCCTCCAGGACGGGTTGGCTCATGGTCGATCATCTCCCGACGGGTGGAGCCGGCAGGCCACGGCGTGACCGGCGATCGTGAGCAGCGTTGGTTGCTCCTGATCACAGCCCTCGAACCGGTCGGCGCAGCGCGGATGGAACGGGCAGCCCGGTGGTGGGTTGCGCAGGTCCGGTGGCGTTCCCGGGATGCCGGTCAGCTTGCGCAACGGCGAGCGCAGTGGCGGGAACGAGTCCCGCAGACCGCGGGTGTACGGGTGCAGCGGGTCGGCGTACAACGCGGCCGAGGTCCCGATCTCGACGATGCGGCCCGCGTACATGATCGCGATCCGGTCGGCGAGTTCGAGCAGCAGCGAGAGGTCGTGCGTGACGAAGACGACCGAGAATCCCAGCTCGCGCCGCAACCGCAGGACCTGGGCGAGGATCTGCCGCTGCATCACCACGTCGACAGCGGTGGTCGGTTCGTCCATCACCACCAGCTCAGGACCGCAGGCGAGCGCGAGCGCGATACTCGCCCGCTGCCGCATCCCGCCGGACAACTCGTGGGGATAGCTGCGGACCCGGTCCGCGGAGATGCCGACCATCCCCAGCAACTCGGCCGCCTTGGCCCATGCCTCCTTGCGACCCAGGCGCTTGTCGTGGGAGCGCAGCGCGTCGACGAACTGCGCCCCGACCCGCATGACCGGGTTCAGCGCGTCCATAGCGCTCTGCAGGACGATCGCGAGCGAGGTCCAGCGCAACGAGCGCAGCTCGGCCGGGGTCAGGCCGACCAGGTCGATCGGTTCGGCGCCGTTCTTCGGGTGGAACTCGATGCTGCCTTCGGTGGTCACCGCGGGCGGCCGCTGCAACCGGGTCAGCGCGGTGATCAGGGTCGACTTGCCCGAACCGGACTCCCCCGCGACTCCGAGGATCTCGCCGCGGCGCAGCGTGAACGAAACGTCGTCGCACGCTCGCACCGGCGCATCACCGGTCACGTAGTCGACCGTCAATCCGCGGACATCCAGGACCGTCGTACCGGCGCCGGTAGCCGAACTGACTGGGGCAAGGGCGGAGTCGGTGATCATCGGGTCTCACCTCCGGCGGTGGCGGGGCGCGGCGCGCGGCGGGTACGGGCGACGACCGAGCGACGGGCCAGCCGCAGTTTGGGGTTGGACAGTTCGTCGACGCCGAAGTTGACCAGCGTCGCGGCCGTGCCTATCAACGCGATGCACAGCCCGGGTGGGACGAACCACCACCAGAAGCCCCGGAGTACGGCGCTCTGTTGCTGGGCGGACTGGATCATCGTGCCCCAGCTGATCGAGCCGGAGTCCGAGATGCCGAGGAACGCGAGCCCGGCCTCGGCCAGCACGCCGCCGATCATGCCGTGCAGGAACATCGCCGAGATCCAGCCGGACAGATGCGGGAGCACCTCGCAGAAGATCAGCCGGCGATGGGGTTCGCCAAGCATCCGCATCGCCAGGACGAAGTCGCGGCTGCTCAAACTCAACGCCTGCGCCCGCAGGGTCCGGGCCCCGCCGGACCAGCCGAACAGGCCGATGATCAACGCGATCACCCACATCCCCGTGCCCTGCACGTACCCGGCCACGATCAGGATCAGCGGGAGGACCGGCATCACCAGGAACAGGTTGGTGAGGAAGTTCAGCGCATTGTCGACCGAGCCACCGAAGTACCCCGCCGGGACGCCGACCGCGATCGCGATCAGGGTGCCGATCCCGGCCGCCAGGACCCCCACCAGCATCGACCCGCGGGCCCCGGCGATGGTCTGCGCGAGCACGTCCTGGCCGAACTGGGTGGTGCCGAGCAGATGCGCCGTACTGGGCGGTGACGCGATCGCGCCGATGTCGTTCGCGCGTGGATCCACGCCGAGCAGGACCCGGTTGATCCACGGGCCGAAGATCGCGAGCAGGACGAACAACCCGAGCACACCGAGACCAAACCGGACCTTCCAGCTGGTCAGCAGACTGGCACGCATCCCCGCCTCACCCCCTCGCCCTGATCCGCGGATCGAGCACGACGTACGCCAGGTCGGCGACCAGGTTCGCCAGCAGGACCGCCAGCGTGATCAGCAGGAAGACACCCTGCATCATCGGGTAGTCCCGCTTCTGCAGCGCCTCGTAGAGCAGGTAGCCGATGCCGGGATAGCTGAACACGATCTCGGTCAGCAACGCCCCGCCCACGACGCCACCGAGCGCCATCGCGAACCCGGTGAAGCTCGGCAGCATCGCGTTCCGCGCGGCGTACCGGAGCATCACCCGGCCCGGGGACAGCCCCTTCGCCTGGGCGAGCAGGACGTAGTCCTCGCGGACCGTCGTCACCGTCATGTTCCGCATCCCGAGCAGCCAGCCGCCGAAGGCCGAGATGATGATGGTTGCCGCTGGCAACGCACCGTGGTGCAGCACGCTGACCGCGTACGCGAAACTGAAGCCCTGCGGGAGATCCGCGTCGTATCCGCCGGACAACGGGGTCCAGCCGAGGACGAAGCCGAACACCCACAGCGCGAGCAGGGCGACCCAGAAGTACGGCACCGAGGACAGGAACGTGGTGAACGGGGTGAGCAGCGCGTCGAACCGGCTGCCCGCCTTCCACCCGGCGACGACGCCGAGCAAGGTACCGATCGCGAACGCGGCGACCGTCGTCGTCCCGACCAGGAGCAGGGTCCACGGCAGCGCCTGCCAGACCAGATCGGCGACCGGGACGGGGAAGTTCACCACCGAGACGCCGAGGTCGAAGTGGCCGAGCTGGCGCAGGTAGTCGACGAACTGCTCGGCCAGGTTGTCCGACGGGTTGCCGAAGATCGCCCGGATCGACATCAGCGTCTCGGCCGGGACCTGCTGGCCGCTGACCCGTTCCAGCTCCTCGACGATCGCGGACGACGGGTCGCCCGGCATCAGTCGCGGCAGCAGGAAGTTCAGCGCGACCGCCGCCGCGGCCGCGGCCAGGTAGAACCCGAGCCGGCGGACCAGGAAGGCCCAGCGCCGCGATGCTCTCATCGCCGTCTCTCCTCTCGGTTTCCTCGGTGCTTGGGTTTCTGGGGGATTTGTCGCTTCGGGGATTTGGTTGCTTTAGGCCCCTGGTAGGACTGCGGGGCGCGCGGGGCCGGAGACGCGCGCCCCGCAGTGCCTCAGTTCCCCCGGCGTTGCAGCTTGAGCAGGGTCAGGATCGTGTCCGGGCCCATCCCGACGAAGGGGATGTGGTCGAAGTTCTCCGGGGTCGGCCAGCCGGTCCACCGGGTCGCGTTGATCTCGACGAAGTAGTAGTTGTTGTAGATCGGGCTGAACGGCACCTTGTCCACGACGATCTGCTGCAGTTGCTTGCCCAACGTCTTCAGCTGGTCCACGTTGTCGGTGCGCTGCATCTGCGCGATCACCTGGTCGGTCTGCGGGTCGGACCAGCGGCCCTGGTTCAATGTGGCCGACTTGCCGAGCGGCTGGCGGTACGAGCTGCTGAGGAAGTTGTACACGCCGTACACACCCGCGCCGCCGGTGGACGCGGCGACCAGGTCGAACTGGCCGAGGTTCTGCTTGTCGTAGTACCCGGCGCTCGGCTGGCCCGCACCCTTCACCTCGAGCCCGAGGGTCTGCTTCCAGGTGTTGATCAGGATGTCGGCGTAGTTGCCCCAGCTCCAGTCGGAGTTGAACAGGATCGACGGCTGGTACCGCTTGCCGTCCTTGACCAGGGCGCCCTGCTCGACCGTGTACCCACCGGCGGCGAGCTCGGCCTTCGCGGCGTCCGCGTCGACCTTCTGCACCTTGCCCTTGTACTGCGGGTCCAGCCAGTCCGCGAACAACTGGTCCGAGAGACCGGTGGGACCGGCTTCCGTCCCGGGCCGCTGCAAGGTGGTGACCACGGCCGTCCGGTCGATCGTCAACGCGAGCGCCCGGCGGACGTGCACATCGTCGAACGGAGCCTTCGCGGTGTTGAACAGCACCGACATCGCGCCGCCGTTGGAGTACAGCTGGTACAGGTGCTTGTCCGGGTCCTTGGCGACGTACTCCTTCTCGCCGTTGGCCCAGGAGTTCGAGGCCCAGTCGACCTCGCCCTTCAGCAGCTGGGCCTTCAGCGCGTCCGGGCTGGTCGGGATGATCTTGTACGTACTCATCGGCAGCTTGCCGCCCCAGTAGTCGTCCCGCGCCTTCAACGTGATCTGCTGCGGCTTGAACTCGGCCAGCGTGAACGGCCCGGTCCCGACCGGCTCGGGATTCGTCCAGGTGTTGAGGTTCTGGGTCGACCAGACGTGTTTCGGCACCATCGGCAGCAGGATGTTCGCGAACTGGGTAAGCGTCGCGTAGGCCGGCTCGGCGAACCGGATCGCGAGCTGCCGGTCGTCCACCTTCGTCACCGACTTGTAGGTGATCCCGGCGATGCTGAAGTCCGGCTTCTCCAGCGGCAGCGTGAGCGAGTACAGCGCGTCGTCGACGGTGAAGGGCTTGCCGTCGGAGAACTTCACGTCATCGCGAAGCTTCACCGTGAGCAGCTTGCCGCCCTCGCCGAACGTCCAGCTCTCCGCAAGCCAGGGCTTCACCACGGCCCCGTCCCCGTAGTCGATCCGCAGCAACGGCTCGTACACGAGCTCCATGTTCGGTGCCTTGTCGGTGGCGGGCCCGAGCACGTTGTAGTTCCGGACGAACGTCGTACCCCCGTCCGTCTTCCCATGCACGATCGTGTCCCCCACAGCCTTCGCGGCCTGCGGCGAACCAGCCGGCCCCGAACACCCCACGAGAACCGCGGATACCAGGACCGCCACCGCGGCCAGAGCCCGTCGTCCACCGAATCCACTGCGCATGTCACGTCTCCCAATGCCTAGGGCAGCTGCACGTTCATACGTATGAGCACTCGCTTACAGGCAACCGGGGTCTGCTCTTACGTATGCGCAGAACCGTAGAGTTGTTAATTCCGCGCGTCAAGACCATGACGGTTCCGGAACTCACCCCACCCGCGCCGGCTACTCCCCAACCGGCATATACTCCACCCCGCTCAGCCTCGCCGACGGCGGCCGAGGGTCAGCTACTTACCACCGGACCATCATCCAGGCCAGCGAGGGGCAGGGCGTACGCACGCAGTTTGGCGAGGCTTTCAGGGCTGATCGGGTCGAGGGGGCGGTCAGGCTGAAGTGGGCAGTCGAATTCACCCGACGCCGCAAGCCAGGCGAGGACGCCATCCGCCAGGCAGGCTTCTTCGAAGAGCAGCGGTGGGTCACAGAACGGCAGACCCTCGGCGCCCACCCACGCCACGACGCAGCCGGCGGCGATCATGCCTTCGAGCGTTCGGCGTATGGCGCTGGTGAACTGCTTACCGACCGGCCAGGTCGGCAGCTGAAGCTCCCAAGCGAGAACCTCCCACCCATCACCTCCAAGCCGAACCGCAACCGGCTCCGTAGACGCCGGCCACAGCTTCTCGGAGTATCTGACCTGCGCCAGACAGCTGTCCGGCCGAAGCCCGTAGACGATCAGCCCAGGCATGAGTTCACCGTTCACCTCGACCTGTAGGAGGCTGCGTGCCGAGCGATCCATGGTGGTCCTCCCGGAGATTCAGGTCATGGATTCGATCAGAGATCGAAGCTGATCGAGTCTGAGGACGGCGGCTGAATGCTGCTCCCCCGCGAGGACCGCAAACTGAATCTTCTCAAGGTCAGCTTCGGCGAGTCGCACCACATCAGCCACTCCAGAACCGTCGTTCTTGAACAACGGAATCGCGGCCTGTAGCGACGCTTGGACCTCGCCGAGGTTCACGCGCCCGACGTCAAAGCTCTCAATTGCGAGTGTGAGGCGCTCCACGATCGAGGAGTTGTACGCGGAGAGCTTCATCGTGTGATCACGGTGAAGACGATATCTACAGCCGGGCTCCTCAGCTGAGGTGCCAGGTGAGGGGCATGGTGAGGGCTCCGGTGGGTGGGAGGCCGAGGGCTGTGTAGAGGGAGTGTTTGAGGCCGTCGATGGTCAGGGGTTGGGTGGTGACGGCCAGGTCGTCGGTGGTGGTGGGTGGGCGGAGGCGGTCGACAAGGGTGCGGTGGGGGGCGATGGTGACGGCGATGTTCTCGCGGTCGAGGCCGGCTCGGACGCAGGCTCTTTGCAGGGCTTGTTCGAAGCCGCCGAGTTCGTCGACCAGGTGGTGTTTATGGGCGTCGGCGCCGGTCCAGACGCGGCCTCTTGCCAGGGATTCGAGCCGGTCTTCGGGGAGGCCGCGGTCCTGGGCCGCCTTGGCGACGAAGTCCGCGTAGATCCGGTCAAGGGTCTGTTCGAGGCGTTCCCACTGCTCGGTGGAGAACTCCTCCTGGGCCGAGTACATCCTGGCGTTCTCACCTTCCGACACGGCCTCGGAGGTGATACCGATCCGGCCGAGCGCATCGCGGACCACGCCCTTGCCGGACAGTACGCCGATCGAGCCGGTGATCGTCCCCGGTTGCGCGACCACGACGTCCGCGGGCATGGCGACGAAGTACCCACCCGACGCCGCGACGCTGCCCATCGACGCGATCACGGGCTTCCCCGTCGCACGGAGCCGGAGTACCTCGTGGCGGATCGCGTCGGAGGCCGCGTACGAACCACCTGGGCTGTCGACGCGGAGTACGACGGCTTTCACCTTGTCGTCCTCGGCCACGGTGCGCAGGGCGGCCGTGATCGTGTCGGAGCCGGCCCGCGGACCACCGACCGGCCCGCCGCCGGAATTGCGGCCGACCACGATCCCGCCGGACACGCGGACCACCGCGACCACCGGCTTCTGCGGCCAGGGCAGGCTGTCGAGTGCCTCGTGGACGGACCGTGGTCCGCGCCGGTGATACCGCTCGGCGAGCAACGGCCGCATGTCCTCGCCGAAGCGTTTGTGCAGCTCGTCGTACACGTCGGAGCGGTAGCCGATCCGGTCGATCAGCCCGGCCTCCTGGCTCGCCTCGACCGACAACGGCGCGCTGTCGACGAGCTCGCGGACCCGCGGCTGCTCGAGCCGGCGGCCTTCGGCGATGCCCTCGACGATCTGCTCGTACGCCGATTCGGCCAGCCGCGCCGCCATCTCGCGACCGGGGCCGGTCATCTCCTTCTCGGTGAAGGTGTCCGCGGCCGTCTTGTACTCCCGGCGCTTGCCGAACTGCGGGATCACGCCGGCCTTGTCCAGCGCCCCACGGAGGAACGTGGCCTGGACCGACACCCCGGTGACCCCGAGCTCGCCCGAGGGCTGGACCCAGATCTCCTCGAACGCGGTGGCCAGGTAGTACGGCACGGTGCCGCCGCCGACCTCGCCGAACGACTCGGTCCACGCCACGGTCGGTTTGCCCGAGGCGGCGCGGAACGCGACGACGGCCGCCCGCAGTTCCTGAGTCTGCGCCAGCGACAGCGCGGGACCGCCGAGATGCGCGACCAGCCCGACGACGGACTCGTCCTCCGCACCCTTGCGCAGCGCATGCACCAGCTCACGCAGTGTCGGCAGATGCCGCGCCCGGAACGCGGCCAACGGTGACCCGGGCGGCGTCTCGAGCACACCCCGGGTGAGATCCAGTTCGAGCAGTGTCCCCATGACCCGACCCTAGACGCCCCGGTCAAGCGACGCGGTCAGGACTGGTCCAGCGCCCAGAACTTCCAGTCCGGCGGCGCGGGCGGCCACTCGGGATCGGGCAACCAGCCGGGCGGCGGCTCCCACCCGATCGGCGCGGGCGGCCAACCAGGCGCGGGGACGAAGGTGATCCCGGGCTTCCGCGGGACCACCCCGATCGACGCGAACCCCAACCCGGCGAGCGGGGCCAGGGGTACCAGGGCGTCGGCAGCAGCGATCCAGTCCGCGGGAAGCTGGTCCGCGGTGGCGCAGTACAGGGTGATCTCGGCCCGGAGGTGGTTCCCGCGGATCTTCGCCGTCGCGACCGCGGTCAGGCCGTGCGGTTCCAGGTGCCGGATCGCCGGGAGCAGGTCCCCGCTGGCCCGATCGGTCAGCTGCCCTACGCGGTGGCCGTCGACCCGTATCTCGACCAGGTCCACCGCGGCCTCGTGCAGCGTGGCGTACACGTGCCCCTCCCCCGCTCCGCCGAGGAACGGGTCGATCGCCGCCATGCACTCGTCTTCGCCGGTCACCTGGATCGCGGGGCCGTCCGGCAGCTGCAGGTACGGAACAGGTGGTCGCTGGTTGAGCGGGAGACACAGGTGCGGCGGTCCCAACGCGATGCGCACGCGGACCCGTGAGTCCTCGACCCGGATCCGGCAGGGAACCTGGGCGACCTGGCCCCGCTCGGCGAGCTCCGCGAAGCAATCGCGGTACAGCTCGACGACCTCGCCGGGAAGGTGACCGACTGTCATGCCCCGGACCTGGACAGCGACGACCACAGGATCGACCACATCGGGCAGCAGCACCGCGCTCGTGTCGATCGACCGTTCGAAGCAATCGACCGGAACGCCGACGACCTCCTGGTGGTACCCGCCACCACCCCACAGCGCGAACGGGGTCAGCTCCCCCGCCGCGAACCGTTTGCCGTGTTTCATCACGCGCCCCCCTCAGGTCACGTCACCACGAGCGTAATGAGGAGGGAGGTGCCACGGCCACTACCGCGGCGGAGCCGAGCGGGTACTCAGCGAGAACTCAGTGGTACGTCTGGCTGCTGGGTGGGGCCGATTCCATCCAGGCGAGGACGCCGGTGAGGGCCTCCTCAGTCATCGCGAAGTGCACCGTCCGGTCCCGCAGCTCGGCGTCGACGATGACGTGGCCCGCGTACGTGACCAGGGGCTCGTTGCCCATCGGGCGACGGGTGGTGACGCTCTCCAGCTGCCGGCGGTTGACCACCAGCTTCGGCCACCAGGCCAGGCTGAAGACCCGGAACCACTGCAGGTCGTCGCCGACGTAGCGGGCCAGGCCGAGCGCCCAGCCGCGGCCGTGATCCTTCTCGGCGAGTTGCAGGCTGCAATCGAACGTTCCGCCGTCCCTGGACAACCAGCGACGGCGGAACGCGAAAAGAACGATCAGTAGTACGGCAGCAAGAAAACAGACCCCGACCACATCGAGGACTGTCCTCATATGCCGACCTCATTCCTGGTGCCTCGAGCGGCGTACCGCGACAGTGCCCGACCCGAACCGTACTGACTGGTGACGCTGTTCAATTATGACAGGAGGGGTCAGACCGCCTTCTCGGCGGCCCTCACCCTCGCCTCGGCGAGCCGGACCTCTTCGGCGTCCACGTCGGTGTCGATGCCGGCCGCCTGGGCCCGCTCGAGGTCCCGCCGCGCCTCTTCGAGGTCGATGTCGTGACCCATCTCGGCGTTCTCGGCCAGGATCGAGACCCGGTCGTTGGCCACCGAGACGAAGCCGTCGGGTGCGGCCGCGACGAAGTACTCGTCGTCGACGGTCCGCACCTGGACGGTGCCACCCTGCAGCAGACCCAGCAACGGCGCGTGACCGGGCAGGATACCCACGTCACCGTCGGTGGTCCGGGCGATGACGATCTTCGCCTGGCCCTCCCACACCGTCCGCTCGGCCGCGACCAGGGCGACCTCGAGGTGCTTGCCGGATTCGTCCGCCATATCAGCTTTCCTTCTGCAGCTCAGCCCACTTGCGCTCGACGTCGTCGAGGCTGCCGACGTTGAAGAACGCCTGCTCGGCGATGTGGTCGCACTCGCCCTCGGTGATCTTCTTGAAGGACTCGATGGTGTCCTTCAGCGGCACGGTGGAACCCGCGATGTTGGTGAACTTCTCCGCCATGTACGTGTTCTGCGAGAGGAACTGCTCGATCCGGCGCGCCCGGGCGACGGTGATCTTGTCCTCTTCGGAGAGCTCGTCGACACCCAGGATGGCGATGATGTCCTGCAGTTCCTTGTTCTTCTGCAGGATCTGCTTCACCCGGACGGCCACGTCGTAGTGCTCCTGGCCGATGTACTGCGGGTCGAGGATCCGCGACGTGGAGGTCAGCGGGTCGACGGCCGGGTACAGACCACGCGACGCGATGTCGCGGGAGAGCTCGGTGGTCGCGTCGAGGTGGGCGAAGGTGGTCGCCGGCGCCGGGTCGGTGTAGTCGTCCGCGGGCACGTAGATCGCCTGCATCGAGGTGATCGAGTGACCCCGGGTCGAGGTGATCCGCTCCTGCAGCACACCCATCTCGTCGGCCAGGTTCGGCTGGTACCCCACGGCGCTGGGCATCCGGCCGAGCAGCGTGGAGACCTCGGAACCGGCCTGGGTGAACCGGAAGATGTTGTCGATGAAGAGCAGCACGTCCTGCTCCTTCACGTCGCGGAAGTACTCCGCCATCGTGAGGGCCGACAGGGCGACGCGCAGCCGGGTGCCCGGCGGCTCGTCCATCTGACCGAAGACCAGCGCGGTGTCCTTGAAGACGCCGGCCTCTTCCATCTCGTTGATGAGGTCGTTGCCCTCACGGGTCCGCTCGCCCACGCCGGCGAACACCGACGTACCACCGAAGTTGTGGGCGATCCGGTAGATCATCTCCTGGATCATGACCGTCTTGCCGACGCCCGCACCGCCGAACAGGCCGATCTTGCCGCCCTGGACGTACGGGGTGAGCAGGTCCAGCACCTTGATGCCGGTCTCCAGCATCTCGGTCTTGGACTCGAGCTGGTCGAAGGTCGGCGCCTTGCGGTGGATCGGCCAGCGCTCGGCGATCTCGAACTCGGACTCGTCCTGGTTCAGGCACTTGCCGGTGACGGACCAGACCCGGCCCTTGGTGACGTCGCCGACCGGGACGGAGATGGCCGCACCGGTGTCGCGCACCTCGGCACCGCGGACCAGGCCGTCGGTGGGCTTCATCGAGATCGCCCGGACGATGTTGTCGCCGACGTGCAGCGCGACCTCGAGGGTGATCGTCTGGGTGGTGTCGCCCAGGGTGATGTCCACCTCGAGCGCGTTGTAGATGTCGGGCATCGCGTCAGCAGCGAACTCGACGTCGACGACCGGGCCGATCACCCGGGCGACGCGACCGACGCCCGGGGCGCCCGCCTCGTTGTTCTTCTCGGTAACCGTGGCAGTCATCTCTCTCACTCGCTCCCGGCGTTCGCGTCGGCGAGCGCACTCGCGCCACCGACGATCTCGCTGATTTCCTGGGTAATTTGCGCCTGACGCGCCTGGTTGAACTCCCGCGTCAGGGACTCGATCAGGTCCTGCGCGTTGTCGGTCGCGGACTTCATCGCCCGCTGCCGGCTGGCCAGCTCGGAGGCCGCCGCCTGCAGCATGCAGAAGTGGATCCGGCTCGCGACGTACTTCGGCAGCAGCGCGTCCAGCACGTCCTCGGCGGACGGCTCGAACTCGTACAGCGGCAGGACCTCGTCGGCTTCCGGTGGCTCCTCGCCCTCGACGACCTCCAGCGGCAGCAGCCGGATCACCTCCGGGCGCTGCGTCAGCATCGACACGAACCGGGTGAAGACGATGTGGATCTCGTCCACGCCGCCCTCCTCGGTCGGGGTCAGGAAGGCCTCGATCAGCGAATCGGCGACCTCCCGGGCCCAGGCGAAGCTCGGGGCGTCGGACTCACCACTCCACGACTGCGCGACCTCGCGCTCGCGGAAGGTGTAGTAGGCGATCGCCTTGCGGCCGGTCAGGTACGGCACGATCTCCTTCCCGTCCTCGCGGAGCAGCTGGGTCAGCCGCTCACCCTCGCGAATGACGTTCGAGGAGTACGCGCCGGCCTGGCCGCGGTCCGAGGTGATCAGCAGCACCGCGGCCCGTCGGGGGTTCGGCTTCTCGGTGGTCAGCGGGTGGTCGACGTTCGAGAACGTCGCCACCGCCGACACGGCACGGGTGAGCTCACGCGCGTACGGGCCGGCCGCCTGGGCGCGTTGCTGCGCCTTGACGATCCGGGACGCCGCGATGAGCTCCATCGCGCGGGTGAGCTTCTTGATCGTCGAGACCGAGGCCCGACGCTCACGAAGCTCCCGCAGACTGGCTGGCACGGTCGATCAGCCCCGCTTCTGCCGGACGATCTGCTCCTGCTCGACGTCCTCTTCGTCCATCGCCTCAGTCTCCTCCTTGCCGACCAGCAGCTGGCCTTCGGAGGTCTGGAAGGTGGGCTTGAAGGCGTCCAGCGCGGACGTCACGGCCTGGGCCGCGTCATCGTCGAACTGGCCCGACTCGCGGATGCTGTCGAGCACCTTGCTCTCCCGCCGCAGGTAGTCCAGGAACTCACGCTCGAACCGGAGCACGTCGTTGGTCGGGACGTCGTCGAACTTGCCCGTCGTACCGGACCAGATGGAGACCGTCTGCTCCTCGACCGGGTACGGCGAGTACTGCGGCTGACGGAGCAGCTCGACCAGCCGCCGGCCACGGTCCAGCTGACGGCGCGAGGTGGCGTCGAGGTCGGAGGCGAACATCGCGAACGCCTCCATCGCGCGGAACTGGGCCAGGTCCAGCTTCAGCGAGCCGGAAACCTTCTTCATGCCCTTGACCTGCGCGGCGCCGCCGACCCGGGACACCGAGATACCGACGTCGATGGCGGGGCGGATGTTGGCGTTGAACAGGTCCGACTGGAGGAAGATCTGGCCGTCGGTGATGGAGATGACGTTGGTCGGGATGAAGGCCGAGACGTCGTTCGCCTTGGTCTCGATCACCGGCAGACCGGTCATCGAGCCGCCACCGAGCTCGTTCGACAGCTTCGCGCAACGCTCGAGCAGCCGGCTGTGCAGGTAGAAGACGTCACCCGGGTACGCCTCACGGCCCGGCGGGCGACGCAGCAGCAGCGACATCGAGCGGTACGCCTCGGCCTGCTTGCTCAGGTCGTCGAACACGATCAGGACGTGCTTGCCCTGGTACATCCAGTGCTGGCCGATCGCCGAGCCGGTGTACGGCGCGACGTACTTGAAGCCGGCCGGGTCGGACGCCGGGGAGGCGACGATGGTGGTGTACTCCATCGCGCCGGCCTCTTCGAGCGCACCGCGCACGGAGGCGATCGTCGAGCCCTTCTGGCCGATCGCGACGTAGATGCAGCGCACCTGCTTCGTCGGGTCGCCGGACTCCCAGTTCGACTTCTGGTTGATGATCGTGTCGATCGCGATCGCGGTCTTGCCGGTCTTGCGGTCGCCGATGATCAGCTGACGCTGGCCGCGGCCGATCGGGATCATGCCGTCGATCGCCTTGATGCCGGTCTGCAGCGGCTCGCGGACCTCCTGGCGGTCCATCACGCCGGCCGCCTGGAGCTCGAGCGGGCGGGTGCCCTCGAGGTCCTTGATCTCGCCGAGGCCGTCGATCGGCCGGCCCATCGGGTCGACGACGCGGCCGAGGTAGCCCTCGCCGACCGCGACCGACAGCACCTGACCGGTCCGGCGGACCTGCTGGCCCTCCTCGACGCCGTCGAACTCACCGAGCACGACGACACCGATGTCACGGACGTCCAGGTTCAGGGCGATGCCCTGGGTGCCGTCCTCGAACTCGAGCAGTTCGTTGGTCATCGCCGAGGGCAGACCCTCGACGTGCGCGATGCCGTCACCTGCGTCGACGACCGTGCCGACCTCTTCCCGGGTCGCCGTCTCCGGCTCGTAGCTGGAGACGAAGCGATCCAGGGCGTCCCGGATCTCCTCCGGCCTGATCGTGAGCTCCGCCATTTGCTCTTCCCTGCTTCCTTGACCTAGCTGGCCTGTCGTGTGGCTCCCGAGGCGTTGCCGGGCCTGGAAGCCGGAGATGTCGTTGGGGGTCAGCCCGCGATGCGCCGCTGCGCCTCGTCGAGTCTGGCCGCGATCGTTCCGTCGATCACTTCGTCACCGATGTCCACCCGGACGCCGCCGACGACGTTCGGGTCGACGATCACGTTCAGCTGGATCTGCCGGCCGTACTGCCGGCCGAGGATCTCGGCGAGCCGGGTCCGGTCCGCCTCGGTGAGGTCGGTGGCCACCCGCACGGTCGCGATGCTGGCGTTCTTCCGGGCCGCCGCGGCGACCTGGTACGCCCGCAGCGACGCCGCGAGGCTCCGGCCCCGGCCGTCCACCGCGCGCCCGGCCAGCCGCACCGTGGTGACGTCGGCCTTGCCCTGCAGCAGATCGGTGATCAGCTCCTGCCGAGCCGCTACCGGGATGCTGCGGTCGCCCAGCTTGCCGGCCAGCGTCCGCTCGGCGGCGAGGACCCGGTCCAGCCGGAACAGCTCGTCCTCGACCTCGTCGAGCTTGCCCAGTACCGCGGCGTGCGCCACGTCGGCCTGCACGCTCAGGTCGTCCAGGGCGTCGGCGAGGTCACGACTGCTGACCCAACGGCCGTTGACCGCGGCCGAGAGGATCTGCTGCGCCTGCGCGGAGACCTTCCCGGTGAACAACTGCTCGGCCAGCCCGGACCGGCCCGCCGCCGACCGCGACGGGTCGGTCAGCGCCCGGCGCAGCGCGCCGTTGCCGTCCAGCACCTTCGCGATCGAGAACAGCTCGGTCCCGAGCCCCTCGGTGACGGTGACACCCGCCAGGGCCTCTTCGGCCCGGGCGAGTGACTCCTGCGACGCGCCGCGCATCAGCCGTCCGTTCCGACGGCCTGCCGCGCGGACTCCTGCGACTCCAGGTCGGTCAGGAATCGCTCGACGATGCGACGCTGCCGCGCCTCGTCCTCGAGCGACTCACCGACGATGCGGCCGGCCAGCGACGTGGCCATCGAGCCGACCTCGCCGCGCAGCGACGCGACGGCCTGGGTCCGCTCGGCCTCGATCTGGGTCCGGGCGTGGCTCACGATCCGCTCGGCCTCGACATTCGCCTGCTCACGCATCTCCGCGATGATCTGCGCACCCTGCTCACGCGCGTCCTCACGAATCTTCGCGGCCTCCTGCCGGGCCTCGGCCAGCTGCGCGTTGTACTTCTCCAGCGCCGCCTTCGCCTCGGCCTGCGCCTGCTTGGCCTCGTTCATCCCGCCCTCGATCGCCTGCGTCCGATCGGCATAAGCCTTCTCGAACTTGGGCACGACGATCTTGGCGAAGGCGATGGCCAGCAGGATCAGGAAGACGAAGCCGAAGATGATCTCGGCGGTGTGCGGCATGAGCGGATTCGGCTCCGCACCCGCCTCACTCAGCGGTAGCACCATCGTCGTCATGTCTCAGTCCTGTCAGTCAGGGGGGTTGGTCAGGCGCCCGAACGGAAGACGAAGGCCAGGGCGATACCGATGATCGCCAGAACCTCGGTCACGCCGAAGCCGATCCACGCGATCGACTGGAGCTTGCTCTGCGCCTCCGGCTGGCGGGCGGTGCCGTTGATGACGGCGGCAAAGATCAGACCGACACCGACACCCGGGCCGATCGCGGCAAGGCCGTAGCCGAGGACGGCGATGTTGCCGGAGATCTCGAGAGCGATGTTGCTCATTGCGATGTGTTCCTTTCGGTACGGATAGGGGCTATCCGGGTTTCCGTTACTACCGGTCAGTGGGGGTGGGTCAGTGGTCCTCGGCGATGGCGCTGCCGATGTACTGCGCGGACAGCACGACGAAGATGTACGCCTGGATGCACTGGACGAACAGCTCCAGGCCGGCGATCGCCAGACCCATCAGCAGGGTCAGGATGCCGACGCCGCCGAGCGCGATGCTGCCGGAGTGCAGCAGCATGTACTCGCCGCCGAGCACGAACACCAGCAGCAGGATGTGGCCGGCGAACATGTTGGCGAACAACCGCAGGCTCAGCGAGACCGGCCGGACCAGGATGTTCGAGATGAACTCGATCGGGATCATCAGCGGCATCAGCCACGCGGGCACACCGGCCGGCATCGTCTGGTGCTTCAGGTAGCCCAGGAAACCGTGCTTGCGGATGCCGACGGCGTTGTAGATGACCCAGCTGAGGATCGCGGCCGAGTACGCCCAGCCGATGTGGCTGAAGGTCGGGAACTGGACCAGCGGCACCGTGGCGGCGACGTTGTTCAGCAGGATGAAGAAGAACAGGCCGCACAGGTACGGCACGTACTTCATGTACTCCTGGCTGCCGATCGCGTCCCGGGCGATCGAGTTCCGGACGAAGTTGTAGCCGAGCTCACCGGCGAACTGCAGCTTGGTCGGCACCACCGCGGCCTTGCGGGAAGCGCCCCAGAAGAACCACACGATGAGGACAACCGACAGGGCAGCCACCAGGACGGGCTTGGTGAACCACTCGACGCCGTCGATGATCGGCGGAAGGTTGAAGTCATCGGGACCGGGCGGGTTGAACTCGGTCGAAACGCCGGCAATCACCGGGTCTCCTCTCGCGTCGTGCTCAAGTCGTTCGCCGTGAGGCTCAGGGCAGGGCGGCTCGGAACATGGCGGTCAAAAACATCAGACCTGGCAGGGCTCAGGAACGCCCGTACCGGAAATGCAGAAGTGCGATGGTGAGCCCGGCACCGAGCACGATGCCCACCGGAAGCAGGAACTGGGTGCCCAGCCAGCGATCCAGACCGAACCCGATAGCGCCGTAGACCAGGACGCCACCGATCAGGTAGGACAGAACCCGCCAGCCGTCGGCCGAGGTGTTCGGCGACGGGGTCGGTTTCTGCTGCTCGCTCATGGGCACCCGAAACGTACCAGTCGGCGACACGCCGGGTCACATCGGCATCCGTGCACTGCGCCACAGTGTTGGTCACGGTTCGGAAACGGCTTGCCCGGCCGGCACGCAGCGTACTCATGCCGTCACCTCTTGGTCGAGGTCGTAGATCGGAATCCGCAGCCGGGACCAGGCCCAGATCTCGCCGGCCATCCAGCCCATCACGACCACCAGCGCGCTGATGCCGAGCGCGGTGAGGTTGACGTTGGCGGCGAGCGAGTCGGAGTTCAGCGCGAGCGCCAGCAGGCCGCCGAAGATCGCGATCCGGCCGGTGTAGGAGGCCATCGCGATCCCCAGCTGCGCGGTCGGGCTGGTGTGCCGGGACAGGTGCAGCGCATAGAGACCGGCGCCGGAGAAGACGACGACCATCAGCAGGCCGAGCAGTGCGCCCCACAGACCTTGGAGGCCCGCGGCAACGGTCGCGACAGCGGTTGCGTTCACGCCGACGACCACGGCGGCGACCAGAGCGCCGCGCAACATGGCCAGGGCCGGGTGCCGTGTGGCTTGGCCGGCCGGCCGCTCGCTACTTCCGTGGGGAGCCATCTGGTGGTTCCGTCCTGCTGGCGACCGAAGTCCTAGCCTCGGTCGTCGGGTGGGCGGGGTCAGGGGTGAAGCTGCGTTTCGTTGGTGCTTGTGAAAACTAGCACAAAGTCTTCGGTGTCAGCAAAACGCCCAGCGAACGAGGTCCTGCCCCGCTGTACGGGGCCACCCTATCGGTAGGCCAGACAGCCCACTGGTCTGGTCCCCCCGGAACGATTCCAAGCGGACTGCGCGAAACCGTCAGACCTTGGCGAGCGGTGGGGACTCGCGGCGCGGGATTCCGGTGGTGAGCAGGATGGCTGTGACGGCCACCGCGACGACCAGGAGGACCGTCCACCAGGAGAGGAGGAGGCCCAGAACCACTACGCCGAAGGCGATCAGGGCGGTCCAGAGGTACATCAGCAGGACCGCCCGGCGGTGCGAGTGGCCTCTCTGCATCAGGCGGTGGTGAAGGTGGAGTTTGTCGGCGGCGAAGGGGCTGCGGCCGGCTTTGGTCCGGCGGATGTAGGCCATCGAGAGGTCGAGGGCCGGGATCGCCAGGACCGCGATCGGCAGGATCAGCGGGAGCAGCGCCGGGAGCAGGCTGGAGCCACCGACCTCGTACGGGACGGCGTTCGGGTCCATCTGGCCGGTCAGGCTGATCGTGGACGCGGCCAGCATCAGGCCGATCAGGAGCGACCCCGAGTCGCCCATGAAAACCCTTGCTGGAAAGAAGTTGTGCGGCAGGAAGCCCAGACAGGCACCGGCCAGCGCGACCGTGATCAGGGTCGAGGTGGTGGCGCGGTCGAGGTTCTGCTCGACGTTCAGCAGGTACGAGTAGGTGAAGAACGCGGCGGCGCCGATCGCGGTGACGCCGGCGGCGAGACCGTCCAGGCCGTCGACGAAGTTCACCGCGTTGCAGGACACCAGCAGGATGCCCGCGGTGACCACGGCGAGCTGGGCCGGTGGTGGGGACAGGATGCCGCCGGGGAGCGGCAGCCAGTACAACTGGATGCCTTGGACAACCATCACGCCGACCGCGAGGACCATGCCGGCCAGCTTGGTGATCGGGTCCAGCTCGTACAGGTCGTCGACGACACCGACGGCGCAGATCACCACTCCGCCGATCAGGATGGCGCGGGCGTCGTGGGCGACCTGCAGGCTGTTGCCGAGGAACGGCAGGCTGGAAGCGACCGCGAAACCGGCGATCAGGCCGCCGAGGATCGAGACGCCGCCGAAGTACGGGATCGGCACCTTGTGCACGTCCCGGGCCCGCACCTTGGCGACCGCGCCGTACTTCAGCGCGATCTTGCGGGCCACACCGGTCAGCAGGAACGTCGTGGCCATCGCCACGAACAGGACCAGCAGGTACTCACGCACTAGTCCGCAGGCCTCACATCGGTCGTCTTGCCGTCCGGCCGCTCCACCGGCTCTTCTTTGGACGCCGCAACCGGCCCCTCGGTTGGCGTCTCCCCCACAACCTTCTCGCCGGCAGGCTTCTCGTCCACCGGCTCCTCCACGGCGGCAGGCTTGTCCTCGACCGGCTTCTCGTCGGCGGCTTCCTCGCTCACCGGCTTCTCGGCGGCGATCGTCTCCTCCGCCGGCTTCTCGGCGGCAGGCTCGTCAACCACCGGCTTCTCGTCAGCCGGCTCCGGCTCGGCGGACTTCTCGTCCGCGACCTTGGCGTCAGCAGGCTTCTCGTCGGCGGGCTTCTCGTCCGTGGGCTTGTCGGCGGCCGGCGCCTCGTCCGTGGGCTTGGCTTCGTCCGTGGGCTTGGCTTCGGCCGCGGGCTTGGATTCGTCGGCTTCGGCCGGCTTGGGGTCCGGCTCGAGGTCGGTGGTGGCTTCGGGGACGATCTTGCGGATGTCCGTCATCGAGAGGGCCCCGAGGCGGACCACGTGCGGTACCTCGCCGGTCAGGTCGACGATCGTGGAGGGCTCGCCGCCGGTCGAACGGTCGCCGTCCAGGTAGACCGCGACGGTGTCGCCCAGTTGCTCCTCCGCGTCGTACACGTCCAGCGCCGCCGGCTGGCCGCTGCGGTTCGCCGAACTGACGGCGAGCGGGCCGGTGCGGGAGAGCAGTTCGCGGGTGTTCTCGTGGTCCGGGACGCGGAGCGCGACGGTGCCGTGGGTCTCCCCCAGGTCCCACATCAGCGAGCTCTGCGCGTGGCAGATCACCGTCAGCGGCCCCGGCCAGTACTCCTCGCAGAGCTTGCGGCCGGCCTCGGGGACGTCGGTGGCGAGCGCGTCCAGCGACTCGACGACCGAGATCAGCACCGGCGGCGGCATGTCGCGTCCCCGGCCCTTGGCGTCCAGCAGCCGCTGCACGGCGTCGGCCTTGAAGGCGTCCGCGGCGATCCCGTACACGGTGTCGGTCGGCAGCACGACCAGATCGCCGGCCTCGATCGCGTCCACCGCCGCCCGGTACGCCGGCGCCAGCTCGTCTCCGGTGAAGTCAAAGCGCTCACTCACGAGTGAATCGTGCCACTCCCGTGGTGATCGGCTCCACTTGGCCTCCCTCCGAGCATTCCTGACAGATGATTGTCAGGAATCGCGCCCGGTCCCCGATCGGCTGCATAGGATCCCGGCCATGACCCTGACCCGCGACTTCCTCACCGGTCTACCGAAGGCCGAACTGCACGTCCACCACGTCGGCTCCGCGTCGCCGCGGATCGTCGCCGAGCTCGCCGCCCGGCACCCCGGTTCGCCGGTGCCGGCCGACCCGGCCGCGCTGGCGGAGTACTTCACCTTCACCGACTTCGCGAAGTTCATCGAGATCTACCTGACCGTCGTCGACCTGATCAAGACGCCCGACGACGTCCGCCTGCTCACCTACGAGATCGCCCGTGAGATGGCCGCGCAGAACGTCCGGTACTCCGAGCTCACGGTCACCCCGTACACGTCGGTGCTGCGCGGGATCGCGGCGGAGGCGTTCTGCGAGGCGATCGAGGACGCCCGGACGGCGGCCGAGAAGGAGCTGGGCGTCACGCTGCGGTGGATCTTCGACATCCCCGGTGAGGCGGGGCTGCCGGCGGCCGAGGAGACCTTGCGGATCGCGACCAAGATCCGCCCGGACGGCCTGGTCGCGTTCGGTCTGGGCGGCCCCGAGATCGGCGTCGCGCGGCCACCGTTCGCGCCGTACTTCGACGCCGCCCGCGCGGCCGGTCTGCACAGCGTCCCGCACGCCGGGGAGACGACCGGCCCGGAGACGATCTGGGACGCGATCCGGGTCCTCGGCGCCGAGCGGATCGGGCACGGCACGTCCGCGATGCGCGATCCCGAGCTGGTCGCGTACCTGGCCGAGCACCGGATCCCGCTCGAGGTCAGCCCGACGTCGAACCTCGCCACCCGCGCGGTCCCGTCGTACGCCGAGCACCCGCTGCCCGCGATGGTCGACGCCGGGCTGGTCGTGACGATCAACTCCGACGACCCGCCGATGTTCGGCACCGACCTCACCAACGAGTACATGGTCGCGTCGGAGCTGCTCGATCTGGACGAGCAGGGCGCCGCCGAGCTGGCCCGGACCGCGGTCCGCGAGTCGTTCGCCGACGACGCGGTCAAGGCGAGCCTGCTCGCGGAGATCGACGAGTACGTGCGCTGACCCTGTCCGGCCACCATGATGCGCGGGTGGACGAACTCCGCGTCGCCTTCGCCAACGTGGCCGGTGGACGCCTGGTCGGCCCGGACCGGCGCTACCTGGCCGAGGACCGCACCGCGGACTTCGGCCGGGCGCTGGCCGGACTCGCTCCGGATGTCCTGATCGTGACCGAGCTGAACTGCGACGGCGACCAGCTCGAACAGCTCAGCGCCGCCGCAATGCCCGGCCGGAGGGCGAACGTGATCCGGCACGCCTGGTCCGACTCGCACGTCCCGGGGGTCGACCGGCTCGGGGTCGGCATCGCCTCGCCGTACCCGTTGCAGGAGCTGCCCCGGATCGACCTGCCGAACCCGTCGTTCGAGATGTTGCACTGGTCGACCGGCGACCGGCTCGACTGGCACGAGAAGGGCTTCCTGGTCGCCCGCGGGGACTTCGGGCCGCTCGGCCAGGTGGACATCGTCGGTGGCCAGATCTGTCCGGTCCACATGGCCCGCAGCGCCGACGGCGTGGAGTACTCCTATGCCGAGGGCCCCGGGCGCGCGTTCGGTCAGGAGATGACCGCGTACCTCGGCCGGGAGCTGGCGGCGCGGGGCGTCCAGCGGGCCGTGATCGCGGGCGACCTGAACATGCCGAACCCGGGTGACTTCTTCAGCCGGCTCGGACCGCTGGAGCTGGCCGACGGTTTCGGCGAGCCGGCCCCGGCCACCACCCCGGACGGCAGGTCGATCGACCGGGTGTTCCTCACCCAGGACCTGCTGGCCCGCGACGCCGAGGTCCTCCGGTTGCCGGGGGCGGATCATTTCCCCTGCGCCTGCCGGGTCACCAGCCGCGACGGCGGACGGAGCCCGCTCGGCGCGATCCGTGAACAGGACCTGACCCGGCCACCCACCCGCCCCGGTCCGCCGGCCGGTCGGCGGACCTTCGGCCGAGGGTGAAGTGGCCGTCGGCAAGGAAGAATGATGACAGCGGACTGAAAGGTGCGGGTGATTGGCTTCGGGCGTGAAGAAAATCTCCCGCCGCGTGTTCGCCGCTTTGACCGGACTGCTGATGCTGACCCCCGCTGTGGCCGCTGCCCAGCCCGACCAGGAGGTGACCACGCTGAAGGCGATGACCTTCAACATCCATCACGGGGCGGGGGTGCTCGACGGTCTGGTGAACCTGGAACGGATCGCCCGGGTGATCTCGCAGTCCGGTGCCGATGTGATCGGCCTGCAGGAGGTCGACGTGCACTTCGACCAGCGGTCCGGGTTCGCGGACCAGGCCGCCTGGCTCGCCGACCGGCTCGGCCTGCAGTACCGGTTCGCCGCGAATCTCGACCTGCCGCCGCTGACGGAAGGCCAGCCCCGCCGGCAGTACGGGACCGTGGTGCTGTCGCGGTTCCCGATCACCGAGTTCACCAACACCCTGTTGCCGCTGCACCCTGGTAGCGAGCAGCGTGGCGTCGCGGTCGCGACGATCGACGTGGACGGCCGGCCGGTGCGGTTCGTCAACACCCACCTGTCCAACGCGAGCGCCGCCGAACGGCAGGACCAGGCACGGAAGGTGGTCGAGCTCCTGACCGGCGCCACGACGCCGACGCTGGTGGTCGGCGACCTGAACGCCGTGCCGACGTCCGTGGAGATCAAGACGCTGACCGCGGTCTGGGCGGACACCTGGGCCGAGAAGGGCCTCGGGTTCGGTTTCACCAGTCCGTCCCTCCTGCCGACGTCCCGGATCGACTACGTCCTGCACTCCGCGGCGCTGCGGGCCCGGTCGGTGTCGACGCCGCTCACCCTCGGCTCCGACCATCTGCCGGTGGTCGGTGCGTTCGAGCTGGGCTGACGGTTCCGCGCAGCGGCCCGGTCCGGATACCGGCGGCGACGGCTGCGTCACGGTGAGCGCGTTATCCTGCAGCATGACCAGTGCGTGGGTGAGACGCCGGCCGTGACCTACAACCTGAGGCTCGCTCTGCTCGGGCCTCTGCGCGGCTGGTCCGGCGGGGAGGCACTCGACCTGGGACCGGGTCGGCTGCAGGCGTTGCTCGCCGTGCTCGCCCTCCGGGCGAACCAGGTGGTCTCCGCGGACGAACTGGTCGAGCTGGTGTGGAGCGACGCGCCCCCGTCGACCGGGGCGAAGATCGTTCCGCCGTACGTGTACCGCTTGCGCAAGCTGTTGCCCGAGGACGTGGTGACGCGCGGCCGGGACGGGTACTCCCTGCGGCTCGATCCGGAGGCGCTGGACCTCTCCCGCTTCGAACAGCTCGTCACGGCCGGGCAGAGCGCGCGCCAGGACGGTGAGCTGGACACGGCCGCGGCGAGGTTGTCGGAGGCGCTCGCGCAGTTCCACGGCGAGCCGTTGAGCGGACTGGCCGGGCACTACCTGGCGGTGCAACGCCATCGGCTGACCGAGCGGCGGTTGAAGGTCCTTGCCGAGCGGATCGACCTGGACCTCGACCGCGGCCGCTCCGCCGACCTCGTACCCGAGCTGGTCGAGCTGGTGGACGAGGACCCGTTGCGGGAGCAGTTCGCGGGGCAGCTGATGCTCGCGTACTGGCGCAGTGGCCGTAGTTCCGAGGCGCTGGAGACGTACGGGCGGGTCCGGCGTGAGTTGGTCGACCAGCTCGGCGTGGAACCAGGGCCGTACCTGCGCGAGATCCACCAGCGCATCCTGCACAACGAGGCACCGCGCCCCGCGGTTCGCGACGAGCTGCCGTACGACGGGTCCACGTTCGTCGGGCGAGAGCGGGAGCTCGGCGAGGTGGTCACCGCGCTCAGCCCGACCAGTACGGGGCTGCCAGTGGTCGCGATCGACGGGATGGCCGGGGTCGGCAAGACGGCGCTGGCGGTTCGGGCGGCGCGACGGCTCGCGGACGTGTACACCGACGGGCGGTTGTTCATCGACCTGCACGGCTACACCCCGGGCCGCGAACCCGTACCCCCTGCCGAGGCGCTCGACCGGCTGCTGCGGACTCTGGGCGTGACACCGGACCGCATCCCGGCAGACCTCGAGGAACGCGCCGCACTGTGGCGTTCCGAGCTCGCCGGGCGACGCGTGCTCATCGTCCTGGACAACGCGCCCGACGGTACGGCGGTGGGGCCGTTGCTGGCGGGGAGTCCGACGTGTGGCGTCCTGGTCACCAGTAGGCGTCAGCTGACCGAGCTGGACGCGACAGCGCGGGTGGCACTCGACGTACTCGATCCGCGTGCTGCCGAGGAGCTGCTGACCGCGATGGTTGGGCCGGAGCAGGCCGCGGACTCGGACGCGGCAGCCGCTGTCGTGGGGTACTGCGGCTACCTGCCGTTGGCGATCCGCGTGGCCGGGTCACGCCTGCGGCATCGGCCGAGCTGGACCGTCGAGCACCTGAGCAGCCGACTCGGTGCGCAGGACCGGCGGCTCGCGGAGCTCAGTACGGCGAGCGGTGGGGTCTCCCCCGCGTTCGCCTTGTCCTACGAACACCTCTCCGCGGACGAACAACGGTTGTTCCGGCTGCTCGGCCAGGTGACCGCGCAGGACGTGGAGCCGTACGCCGCTGCCGCGGTGGCCGAGGTGGAGCCGACGACCGCCGAGGACCTGCTGGAGCGTCTGGTCGACGCGAACCTGCTGCTGGAGTTGCGGTCCGGACGGTTCCAGTTCCACGACCTGCTGCGGCAGTACGCGCGCTCCCTGGGTGAGCCCGAGACGGACACCACGGAGCGGCTGGCGGACTACTACCTGCACGCTGCCGCCGAAGCGGGTGCCGCCATCTTCGGGACCCGGATGACCGAGATCCCGTCGCCGGCCATGGCGACGCTGCCCTCCTTGGAGACCCCGGCCGACGGTCTCGCGTGGGGCGACGCCGAGGGGACGAACGTGCTCGCCACTCTCCGCCGGACCGACGCGCTCGGCCTGGACGAAGCCACCTGGCGGCTCGGGCTGGCGATCGCGACGTACTTCTACCAACGGGCCCGGCCGGACGAGATGGACGAGGCGCTGGAGCTCGCGCTCGGGGCGGCCCGACGCGACCCCGCGGACAACGGCGAGGCCGAGGCCCGGGTACTGCTGTCCGTCGGCAGCCTGGGCCGCTATCGGCAAGGCGCCGAGCAGAGCCTGCGGCCGTTGCGGGAGGCGCTCGACCGGCTCCCACCGACCGGTGACCTGGTACTGCGAGGCCGCTTGCTCGCCGCTCTCGGCTACACGCAGGCGAAGGTCAGTCCCGACGACGAGGCGCTCCGGTTCCTGCAGGAGGCGCTGGAGGTGGCCCGCCGAGTAGGGAACGCCAGTCTGGAGTCACGGGTGCTCGCGTACATCGGTGTCACGCACGGGGACCGGCTGGAGTTCGCCGACGCGCTCGCGGCGTACGAGGACGGGCTGCGGCTCGCGAAGAAGGCGGGCGACGACGGCGTCCAACCCGAGGTACTGAACGGGATCGGTGAGTGCCTGCTGGAGCTGGACCGCGTCGACGAGGCGCTGGACGTACTGACGACCGCCCGCACCCTCGGTGTGGAACGCGGAGCCGACTACAGCCTGATCTACTCGCTCGCCTTCCTCAGTACGGCGTACTCCCGGCACGGCCGCTGGACGGAAGCGCAGGAGGTCGCCCGGGAAGCGCTGCGCCTCGCGATGGACAGTGGTTCGCGGCAGTCCGAGCTGAACGCGCGACTACGGCTCGCGCAGACCCTGTTGGCGTACGGCGATCCAGAGCAGGCGCGGCCGCATTTCGTCCGGGCCTTGGACCTCGCCCTCGACGAAGGACAGGAGTCCGTGATCGGCGCGGCGGCCGCCGGACTCGCCGACTGCGACCGATCGGCCTGACACGCGCCGAGGTTGCCTGTCGGTCAGACCGTGGTTCCCTGGTGCGGTGCCTTCTTCCCGCCAGCTCCCCTTCCTCACCGCTGCGGCCGCTCTGCTCTTCGGCACCGTGGTCGCGTGCAGCGACACCTCGGCGGACGCGGGCCCGACCCCGTCCCCAGGCCGTACCCCTAGTGCGAGCCCCACGACACCGGCCCCACCGAACCCCGATGCACCCGCCGTACCGGCCAAGGGTGAGCTGCCTCGTGGCGGGACGAAGCTCTTCCCGCAGCACCAACTGATCGGGTACGTGGGCTTCCCCGGATCGAAGGCGCTCGGCCCGCTGGACAAGGACCTGGAGACCAAGGCGGCCCGGCTGGAGAACCTCGCGAAGTCGTACGCGTACCAGCGCACGCCGTTGCCGGTGATGGAGCTCATCGTGGTCGTCGCGAACGGGCACGCCGGCCCGGACAGGCAGTACCGCAGCCGCTTGGGCGACGACAAGATCCAGGAGTACCTCGCGGTCGCCCGCAGACACCGGATGCTGTTGCTGCTCGACGTCCAGCCCGGTCGCGCCGACCCGCTGACCGAGGTGAAGCGGCTGGAGAAGTGGCTGAAGGAACCCGACGTCGGGCTCGCGTTCGACCCCGAGTGGGCGGTCGGGCCGGGCCAGGTCCCGGGGCGCGTCTTCGGCCGGACCAGTGGGACCGAGCTGAACAGCATCGCGGCGTACCTGTCCGGGCTGGTGGCGAAGTACAAGCTGCCCGAGAAGGCGTTCGTGTTCCACCAGTTGTCGACCCGGATCCTCAGTGGCGAGCAGGCGTACCGGCAGCATCCCGGGGTCGCCACGATCAAGTCCGTGGACGGGATCGGCGCCCGGACCGACAAGGTGAAGACCTGGGGCAAGCTCACCCCGACGATGGCGCCCGGGGTGCACGCCGGGTTCAAGCTGTTCTACGAGGAGGACACCCGGCACGGTCCGCTGATGACGCCCGCTCAGGTGATGGCACTCAAGCCACGACCCGAGTTCGTGGTCTACGAGTAAGGGTCAGATCCGGCGGCCGGTACTGAACCGGTGCCGGCCGGCCAGGTCCAGGTTGTCGCGGACCTCGGCGAACAGCCCGGTCGCGGCGAACACGGCCGGCGCGGACTCCCCCTGGACATCGGCGTGCTCGCAGCCGAACCAGCCACCCGGCTTGAGCAACCGGCCCGCGGTCGTGGCGACCACCTTGATCTCGTCCAGCCCGTCGTCGCCCGACCACAAGGCCAGCGCGGGATCGTGGTCGCGGACCTCGGCCGTCACCGACTCCCACGCCGTCAACGGGATGTACGGCGGGTTCGAGATCACCGCGTCGACCTGGCCGTCGAGCTCCGGCAGACACCCGTCGATGTCACCCTCGTGCAGGATCGCGCCGGTGCCCTCGAGATTGCGCCGGGCCCAGACGACAGCGTCGGACGAGAGCTCCACCGCGTGCACGGTACTGTCCGGCCGCTCGGTCGCCACCGCGCCCGCGATCGCACCCGACCCGCTGCACAGGTCGACCACGAGCGGCGCCTCGACGTCCCGCAGTTTGTCGAGGATCCAGCCGACCAGGACCTCAGTCTCCGGCCGGGGAACGAATACCCCGGGACCGACCACGAGCTCCCGGTACCGGAAGGCGGCGACCCCGGTCAGGTGCTGCAACGGTTCCCGCTGAGCGCGACGGTCCACCAGCTCGTCGTACCGGGCCTGCTGCTCGTCGGTCACGTCGACCAGGTTGAGCTGGAGGCGGGAAACGCCGCAGACGAAGGCGAGCAGCTCGGCCGCGTCGTACTGCGGTGACGCGACGCCGGCTGCCTCGAGCCGGGCGGTCGCGGCGGCGAGCAACGATCGAGGGTTCACTGCGATTCGACGGCCTCCAGCCGGGCGGCCATGTCGGCGTCGGTCAGCGCCTGGATCACCGGCGCCAGCTCACCGCCGAGCACCTGGTCCAGGTTGTGCGCCTTGTAGCCGACGCGGTGATCGGAGAACCGGTTCTCCGGGAAGTTGTAGGTCCGGATCCGCTCCGAGCGGTCCACCGTCCGGATCTGCGACCGGCGAGCGTCCGACGCCTCCTGGTCGGCGGCCTCCTGCGCCGCGGCGAGCAACCGGGCCCGCAGCACCCGCATCGCCTGCTCGCGGTTCTGCAGCTGGGACTTCTCGTTCTGCATCGACACCACGATCCCTGTCGGCAGGTGGGTGATCCGCACCGCCGAGTCGGTCGTGTTCACGCTCTGCCCACCCGGACCGGACGACCGGAACACGTCGATGCGCAGGTCGTTCTGGTCGATCTCGACGTCGACGTCCTCGGCCTCCGGCAGCACCAGTACCCCGGCCGCCGACGTGTGGATCCGGCCTTGCGACTCGGTCACCGGCACCCGCTGGACCCGGTGCACCCCGCCCTCGAACTTCAGCTTCGCGTACGGCGCCTCGCCCGGCTCGGGGTTCCCCTTCGCCTTCACGGCCACGGTGATCGACTTGTAGCCGCCGAGATCGGACTCGGCCGAGTCGAGCACCTCGGTCTTCCAGTTCTGCGCCTCGGCGTATTTCAGGTACATCTTCAGCAGATCGCCCGCGAACAACGCCGACTCGTCGCCGCCCTCGCCCGCCTTGATCTCGAGGATCGCGTCCTTGTCGTCCCCGGGATCCCGCGGCACCAGCAGCAGCCGCAGCTTCTCGGCCAGCTCCTCCCGCCGGGTTTCCAGCTTCGCCGCCTCGTCCGCGAACGCCGGGTCCTCGCTCGCCAGCTCCCGCGCGGCCTCGATGTCGTCCGCGGTCTGCAGCCACTCGTCGTACGTCCGCACCACCGGCGCCAGCCCGGCGTACCGCTTGCCGACCCGGCGCGCGTTCGCCTGGTCGGAGTGCAGCTCGGGGTCCGCCATCTGCCGCTCCAGCTCGGCGTACTCGGCCTTCAGCGACTGCACGGCTTCGAACATCTGACACTCCTTCCGGGAAATCTGCGGGGATACACAAACCGCGCGCCGGTCCGCGAACCCCGGGAACGGGGCGCGAACCGGCGCGCGGTGAGACGGCTACTTCTTGGCGTACCGCTTCTCGAAGCGGGCGACCCGGCCACCGGTGTCCAGAATCTTCTGCTTGCCGGTGTAGAACGGGTGGCACTGCGAGCAGACGTCGGCGTGGATCACGCCGTTCTCCGCCGTCGAGCGCGTCTGGAACGTGGCGCCACAGGTGCAGGTCACCGTGGTGTCCACGTAGGTCGGGTGGATGTCGCTCTTCATGGATCTCCTAGGTCTCCGAGAGCCCCGGGTCGCCTGCTTGGTGCTGGGACGTGAACCGGAACCAACAGACAAGTCTGCCATGCCCGTGGTTCCGCTCCAAAACCCGGGTCGGTGGCCGGGAAAACACCCGAGGGCTGGGCAGCTGCCCAGCCCTCGTGCTCTTGCTTTTGCTTGGCGTCAGTTGCCGTCGTCGGTGTTGCGGCCGCCGGCCGAGGGGGTGGTCTTGTTGACCTGGAGGAGGAACTCGATGTTCGACTTGCTCTCCTTGAGCTTGCCGATCAGGAGTTCCAGGGCCGCCTGGCCGTCGAGGGCCGACAGGACGCGGCGGAGCTTCCAGACGACGCTGGTCTCCTCCTTGCTCATCAGCAGTTCCTCGCGGCGGGTACCGGAGGCGACCACGTCGATGGCCGGGAAGATCCGGCGGTCGGCGAACTCGCGGCGGAGCCGGAGCTCCATGTTGCCGGTGCCCTTGAACTCCTCGAAGATGACCTCGTCCATCTTCGAACCGGTCTCGATCAGCGCGGTGGCCAGGATGGTCAGCGAGCCGCCGTCCTCGATGTTGCGGGCCGCGCCGAAGAACCGCTTCGGCGGGTACAGCGCGGACGAGTCCACACCACCGGACAGGATCCGGCCGCTGGCCGGGGCGGCGATGTTGTACGCCCGGCCCAGACGGGTGATCGAGTCGAGCAGGACGACCACGTCGTGGCCGAGCTCGACCAGCCGCTTCGCCCGCTCGATCGCCAGCTCCGCGACCGTGGTGTGGTCGTCGGCCGGGCGGTCGAAGGTCGAGGCGATGACCTCGCCCTTGACGGTGCGCTGCATGTCGGTGACCTCTTCGGGCCGCTCGTCCACCAGCACGACCATCAGGTGTACTTCGGGGTTGTTCGTGGTGATCGCGTTCGCCAGCGCCTGCAGCACCATCGTCTTACCGGCCTTCGGCGGCGAGACGATCAGGCCACGCTGGCCCTTGCCGATCGGGGTGACGATGTCGACGATCCGGGTCACCAGCACACCCGGCTCGGTCTCCAGCCGCAGCCGCTCGGTCGCGTACAGCGGGGTCAGCTTGTTGAAGTCCTGCCGCTGCTTGGCGGTCTCCGGGTCCGACCCGTTGACGGTGTCGATCCGGACCAGCGGGTTGAACTTCTCCTTGCGCTCACCGTCCTGCGGCTGCTTCACCGCACCGGTGATCGCGTCGCCCTTGCGCAGGCCGTACCGCTTCACCATCGACAGCGCGACGTACACGTCGTTCGGGCCCGGCAGGTAGCCGCTGGTCCGGACGAAGGCGTAGTTGTCGAGCACGTCGAGGATGCCGGCCGCCGGCACCAGGACGTCGTCCTCGTTGATCGTCGGCTCCGGGTCGAACCGCTCGCCGCGGCCCCGGTTCCGGCCACCGTCGCGGCCGCCGCCGCCATCGCGGTTCCGGTCGCGGTCGCGGCCCCGGCGACGCCGCCGCCGGCCGTCACCGTCGTCGTTGCGGTCGTTCCGGTTGTCGTTGCCGCGCTGGTTGTCGTTGCGGTCGTTCCGGTTGTCGTTCCGGCCGCCGTCGCGGTTGCCGTCCCGGCCCTGGTGGTCGCGCTGGTTGTCGCGCCCCTGGTTGTCCCGGCCGCCCTGGTTGTCGCGGTCGTTCCGGTTGTTGTCGCGGTTGTCGCGCTGGTTGTCGCGGCCGCGGTTGCGGTCCCGGCCCCCCTCGCGGTTGCCGCCGCGGTCGTCGGAGCGGTCCTCGGACCGGCCGCCGTCGCGTGCTTCGGTGCGCTCGTCGCGCTGACCGCGTCCTTCATCGGAGCGGTGGTCGTCCGAGCGACCCTGACGCCCCTCGGCGCGGTCGCCGGACCTGGCCTCGGTCCGGGCCTCGGCCGGAGCGTCGGTACGAGCCTCGGCCGGCGCGGTGGTCCGGGCCTCGGCCTGGGCGCCGTTCTGCGCGGCGACCTGCGGGGCCGGCTGCGCCTCCGCGGTGACGCCGCTGGGGGCGCCGGTGCCGGCGGCGGTGTCCGCCGCGGCCGCGCGGGACCGGCGAGTGCCGCCCTCACGCGCCGGAGCCTCGGCCTTCGCCGGCTCCGCGGCCGCCTCGTCCAGCGTCGGCTGGCTCGACCGCGAGCGGGAACCGCCCGCCGAGCCGCCACCCGCCTGGGCGGCCTTGATCGCCTCGATCAGCTGGCCCTTGCGCAGCGCGCCGGTGCCCTTGATGCCGAGCGTCCCGGCGAGCTGCTTGAGCTCGGGGAGCAGCATGCCCTCGAGGCCGCCTCCGGTCTTCCGGCGGCGCGTGCTCGCAGCCGCCTCGGCCGGCGCCACGGCGCCGCTGGAGGCTTCAACAGTTTCTGTCACGTGAGGTCCTTCCCACACGGATGGACGATGTCCTCAGGTCATCGCCCGGAATCATCACCCACGTCCGATGAAACGGAATCGTGGGCACAAGAGGTTCTCGCTGAATCCGGTCCCCCGGAAATCTCCGGCGCAGGCGGCGCAAGTCATTCACAGGGAGATCGCCACGCACACCTGGGAGCCGGAAGCACTGTCCGGATGCGGCGAGAGGTTCACCGATCGCCTGGAGGGGATCGGGTGAGTCGAGACTAGCACCACTCGGGGTCCTTCTGCTGACTCGAGGGGTACAACGCGTGTCCGGTCCGGATCATTCCGCCGAGGGCGAACTTTCTCCGGACCAGACCTGTACCCCCACTGGATCGATCCCGAGCGGGTACCGCCGCCAGCCGTCGGGCGGCTCCGGAAGGTCACCGCCCGGCTCCGCAGAGGTCTCACCTGGGCCGCCCAGCAACAGGACGGTCGGCCCGGCCCCGCTGATCACAGCGGGCAACCCACTCCCCCGGAGCTTGTGGACCAGCGCAAGGCTCTCCGGCATCGCGGGCTCCCGGTACTCCTGGTGCAGCAGGTCCTCGGTCGCCGTCAGCAGCAACTCCGGCCGCCCCGTGATCGCCGCGACCAGCAGCGCGGCCTTGCCCGCGTTCGCCGACGCCTCGGCATGCGGTACGGCGGTCGGCAGCAGTCCCCGCGCCTCCTTGGTGAGCACCCGCGTCCCCGGGACGTACGCCCAGGCCCGCAATCCGGTGACCGCGTCCAGCCGGATCGCCCGACCCGCATCGCCCTCGGTCCACGCCACGGTGAATCCGCCGAGCGCGCAGGCGGCAACGTTGTCCGGATGGCCCTCGAGCTCGTGCGCCAGCGCGACCAGCTTGTCCCGGTCCAACGGAGTCCCGGTCAGTCCGTACGCCGCCGCGAGGCCGCCGACGATCGCGGCCGAGGAGGACCCGAGCCCGCGGCCGTGCGGGATCCTGTTCTCGCAGAGCAGGCTGAACCCGGGCACATCGGCGCCGAGCGACTCCAGCCCGGCCCTGATCGCCCGGACCACCAGGTGCGACTCGTCCAGCGCCACCTCGCCGGCGCCCGAGCCGATCACCTCGACCCGGACCCCGGACTCGGCCGGCACCACCGTCAGCTCGTCGTACAGGGTGAGCGCGAGCCCGAACGCGTCGAACCCGGGTCCGAGGTTCGCGCTCGTGGCCGGTACCCGGACCCGGACAGCCTCGGCGGCCGGCCCGGGGGTCATCTCAGACCAGCCCGGCGACGCGGGCGACCTCGTCGGTGTCGGCCGGGGTGACCGGCGACTCGACCGGCAGCGCCGACGACAGCGCGGTGTCGATGTCCTTCAGGCCGTGCCCGGTCACCGTGATGACGACGGTCTGGCCGCCGTCGAGCGTGCCGGCCTCGCGGGCCGCGAGCAGACCGGCGACCCCGGCCGCCGACGCGGGCTCGACGAAGACGCCCTCACGGGCGGCCAGCTCGCGCTGGGCGGACAGGATCTGGTCGTCGCTGACCGCCTCGATCAGGCCGCCCGACTCGTCCCGGGCCGCTTCCGCGAGGGTCCAGGACGCCGGGTTGCCGACCCGGATCGCGGTCGCCTTGGTCTCCGGCCGCTCGACGATCGCGCCGCGCACGATCGGCGCCGCGCCTTCGGCCTGGAAGCCCCACATCCGCGGCGCCCGCGAGGAGACCTTGTCCTTGGCGTACTCCTGATAGCCCTTCCAGTACGCCGCGATGTTGCCCGCGTTGCCGACCGGCAGCACGTGCAGGTCGGGGGCGTCGCCGAGCGCGTCGCAGACCTCGAACGCGGCCGTCTTCTGGCCTTCCAGCCGGACCGGGTTGACCGAGTTCACCAGCGCGACCGGGTAGTTCTTGCCGAGTTCGCGGACGATCCGCAGGCAGTCGTCGAAGCCGCCGTCGATCGAGACCAGCTTGGCGCCGTGCACGATCGCCTGGGCCAGCTTGCCCTTGGCGATCCGGCCGGCCGGGATCAGGACCAGCGGCAGCATCCCGGCGCGGACGGCGTACGCCGCGGCCGAGGCGGAGGTGTTGCCGGTGGAGGCGCAGACGACCGCCTTGTCCCCGGCCTGCGCGGCCAGCGAGATCGCCAGCGTCATGCCGCGGTCCTTGAACGAACCGGTCGGGTTGTTGCCCTCGACCTTGAGCCAGACCTCGCACCGGGTCTGCTCGCTGAGCCACTGCGCGGCCACCAGCGGCGTCCCGCCCTCGCCGAGCGTGACCACGGGCGTGTCCGTCGAGACCGGAAGCCGGTCGCGGTATTCCTCGATCACGCCTCGCCACTGGTGGGCCATCGCTAGTCTCCTTCTACCCGCATCACACTGCTGACTTCCCGGACGATGTCCATGTCGCGCAGGGTCTCCACGGTCGCGGACAACGCGGCGTCGGTGGCGGTGTGGGTGACCACGACGAGCTGCGCGTCACCGCCCCGGCCCTCCTGGCGGACGGTCTGGATCGACACGTCGTGTTCCGCGAAGGCGTGGGCCACCGCCGCCAGCACCCCGGCCTTGTCGGCCACGTCGAGCGACACGTGGTAGCGGGTCCTCGCGTCCCCCATCGGCCGGACGGCTCGCTGGGTGTACGACGACTCGCCGACCCCCGGCACGCCCTTGAGCCGGTTGCGCGCGGCGGACACGAGATCCCCGAGGACGGCACTGGCCGTCGGGGCGCCGCCGGCACCACGACCATAGAACATCAGCTCGCCGGCCGCTTTGGATTCCACGAAAACGGCGTTGTACGCGTCCCGCACGCTGGCCAGCGGGTGCGCGGCCGGGATCATCGCCGGGTACACCCGGGCGCTGACCGAGTCGGTCGCCTCGTCCAGCTCGCAGATCGCCAGCGACTTCACCACGCAGCCCATCTCCCGGGCCGAGGCGATGTCGGTCGCGGACACCTCGGTGATGCCCTCGCGGTGCACGTCCCCGATCGAGACCCGGGTGTGGAACGCCAGGCTGGCCAGCAGCGCCGCCTTGGCCGCGGCGTCGAAGCCCTCGATGTCGGCGGTCGGGTCGGCCTCGGCGTACCCGAGCGCCTGGGCCTCCTCGAGCGCCTCGTCGAACCCGGCGCCGGTGGAGTCCATCTTGTCCAGGATGTAGTTCGTGGTGCCGTTGACGATGCCCATCACCCGGACCACGTCGTCGCCGGCCAGCGACTCGCGCAACGGCCGCAGGATCGGGATCGCGCCGGCCACGGCGGCCTCGAAGTACAGGTCGCGCTGGTACTTCTCGGCGGCCGCGAACAGCGTCGGGCCGTCCTCGGCGAGCAGCGCCTTGTTCGCGGTGACGACCGAGGCGCCGTGCTCCAGCGCGGTCAGGATGAGGCCACGGGCGGGCTCGATCCCGCCGATCACCTCGATCACCAGGTCCAGGTCGTCGCGGCTCACGAGCACGTGCGCGTCGGTGGTCACCAGCGACGGGTCGACGGCGATGTCGCGCTCGCGGCCGGCCCGGCGGACCGCGATACCGGCGATCTCCAGCGGGGCGCCGACGCGGGCGGCCAGGTCCTCGGCCTGGGTGGTGAGGATCCGGACCACCTCGGTCCCGACCACGCCACAGCCCAGCAGCGCGACCTTCAAGGGTTTGTCTGTCGGTTTCACTCGGCCCCCATGTCCAGGAGGAGCATGTCGTCCTCGGTCTCCCGGCGGACGACGACCCGGGTCCGCCCGTCCTTGACCGCGATCACCGGTGGCCGCGGTACGTGGTTGTAGTTGCTCGCCATCGACCGGCAGTACGCGCCGGTGCCCGGGACGGCGACCAGGTCACCCGGCGTCAGGTCGGACGGCAGGAACTCGTCCTTGACCACGATGTCGCCGGACTCGCAGTGCTTGCCGACCACCCGGGCCAGCGTCGGCTCCGCGCCGGACTGCCGGTTGGCGATCGTGCAGGAGTAGTCCGCGTCGTACAGCGCGGTGCGGATGTTGTCGCTCATCCCGCCGTCGACCGACACGTACGTCCGGGCCGCGCCGGCGTCCAGCGCGACCTCCTTGACCGTGCCGACCGTGTACACCGTGCAGACCGCCGGTCCGACGATCGCGCGGCCGGGCTCGATCGAGACCCGCGGTACCTCGACCCCGAAGGCGCGGCACTCGTGCTCGACGATCTTGCCCATCTCGGTGGCCAGCTGCGCCGGGTCGGACGGATCGTCCTGGGTGGTGTACGCGATGCCGAAGCCGCCGCCCAGGTCGAGCTCGGGCATGTCCACGCCGAGCTCGTCGGAAACCCTTGCGTGCAAGGCGATCACGCGCTTGGCCGCCACCTCGAAGCCGGACGCGTCGAAGATCTGCGAGCCGATGTGGGAGTGCAGGCCGAGCAGTTCGAGCCGGTCCGACTCGTTGACCCGGGCAACGGCTTCGAAGGCGTCGCCGGCGGTGATCGAGAAGCCGAACTTCTGGTCCTCGTGCGCGGTCGCGATGTATTCGTGGGTGTGCGCCTCGACGCCGGCCGTGACCCGGACCATCACCGGGGCGACCACGTCGCGCTCCTGCGCTAGGGCGATCAGCCGGGTGATCTCGTGCTGGGAGTCGACGATGATCCGGCCGACCCCGGCGTCCAGCGCCCGGGCCAGCTCCTGCTCGGACTTGTTGTTGCCGTGGAAGCCCAGCCGCTTCGGGTCCGCGCCGGCCCGCAACGCGACCGCGAGCTCGCCGCCGCTGCAGATGTCGAGGTTGAGCCCCTCCTCCATCACCCAGCGCACGACCGTGGTGCACAGGAACGCCTTGCCGGCGTAGTACACGTCGAAGTCCTTGAAGGCCTGCTTGAACGCGCGCGCCCGGGCCCGGAAGTCGTCCTCGTCCAGCACGTACGCCGGGCTGCCGTGCTCGGCGACCAGGTCACGGACGTCGACCCCGCCGACCACCAGCGCGCCGTCCTCGGTCTTGGTCGCCGTGGCCGACCAGAGCGCCGGGACCAGGTCGTTGACGTCGCGCGGGGAGCGGAGCCAGGACGGACCGCGGTGCCCGATCTCCGCGTGCAGGGCGCCCGCCTCGTGCGCCCTCACATCCGCTCCGGGGCGGAGACGCCGAGCAGGTCGAGCCCGTTGGCGAGGACGGTCCGGGTGGCGCCGACCAGGGTGAGCCGCGCCTTGTGCACCGGCTCGACCTCCTCGTCGCCGCGCGGGAGGACCCGGCAGGAGTCGTAGAACTTGTGGAACGCGGCGGCCGTGTCCTCCAGGTACCGCGCGATCCGGTGCGGCTCGCGCAGCTCGGCGGCGGTCGCGACGATCCGCGGGAACTCGGCCAGCGCGCGGAGCAGGTCGCCCTCGCGCTCGTGACTGAGCAGGCCCGGGTCGAACTCGTCCAGCTTGATCCCGAGGTCGTCGGCGTTGCGCAGGATCGACGCGAGCCGGGCGTGCGCGTACTGCACGTAGTAGACCGGGTTCTCGCTGACCTGACGGGTCATCTCCTCGATGTCCAGCGTCAGTGGCGAGTCGACCGGGTACCGGCACAGCGTGTACCGCAGCGGGTCGACCCCGCCCTCCTCGACCAGCTCGGCCAGCGTGACGATGGTGCCGGCCCGCTTGGACAGTTTCATCTCCTCGCCGCCCTTGAGGATCTTCACCAGCTGGCCGATCAGGATCTCGATGTTGTGCTCGGGGTCGTCGCCGGCACAGGCCGCGATCGCCTTCAACCGGTTCACGTACCCGTGGTGGTCGGCGCCGAGCAGGTAGATGCAGACCTCGAAACCACGCTCGCGCTTGTTCACGTAGTACGCCGCGTCGGAGGCGAAGTACGTCGGCTCGCCGTTGGACCGGATCAGCACCCGGTCCTTGTCGTCGGTGAAGTCGGTGGTCCGCATCCACAGCGCGTCGTCGGCCTCGTACAGGTGGCCCTGGTCGCGGAGCTTGCCGATCGCGTGCCCGACGCCGTCCTGCTCGTGCAGGCTGCGCTCGGAGTACCAGACGTCGAACTTGGTCCGGAAGTGCTCGAGCTGGCCCTGCTGCTCCTGGAGCTGACGCTCGTACCCGGCCTCGCGGAACGCGACCAGCTGCTCGGCCTCGGGCAGCTCGGTGATCCCGGGGACCTCGGCGACGATCCGCGCGGCGAGGTCGTTGATGTACTCACCGTGGTACCCGTCCTCGGGCACCGGCCGCCCGTTCGCGGCGGCGGCCAGGCTGGCGCCGAACTTGTCCATCTGGGCACCGCGGTCGTTGATGTAGAACTCGCGGGTCACGACGGCACCGGCCTTGGTCAGTACCCGGGCCAACGCGTCGCCGACGGCGGCCCAGCGGGTGTGACCCAGGTGCAGCGGGCCGGTCGGGTTGGCCGAGATGAACTCGAGGTCGATCGCCTGGCCCTGGAGGCTGTCACTGCTCCCGTACCGAGCGCCCGCCTCGACGATCTGCGCGGCCACCTGGCCCTGCGCGTCGGCGGCGACCCGGAGGTTGATGAAGCCCGGTCCGGCGATCTCGACCGCGGTGATCGCCGCGTCGTCGCGCAGCCGGGTCGCCAGCAGCTCGGCGAACTGACGCGGGTTCAGCCCGGCGCGCTTGCCGAGCTGCATCGCGACGTTGGTCGCGTAGTCCCCGTGGTCGGGGTTCTTGGGTCGCTCGACCTTCAGCTCGCCCGGCAGCCCACCGTCGACGGTGATGCTGCCGTCGTCGACGAGCGAGGTCAGGGCCGTGAGGATCTTGTCAGCGAGCTGTTCCGGAGTCACCGGCCCAGCCTAATGGGCCGCCCACCCGGCCCCGTCCCCAGCATCCACCGCTCGGAACCGGGCCACCTCTCAACTGGTCCGCAGCCGCAGGATCGCGAGCGGCGGGTTGACCGCGACGGTGGTGATGTCGAGCCCGTTGAGCCGCGACCGGGACCCGGCCCGCTGGCCACTGGCGCTCACGCTGATGTTCGGCGTCCTGCCGCCGAACGCGACACCGGTCGCGGCGACTTTGCTGACCACGAGCGTGGAGAAACCGGCCACGCTGCGCTTCACCGGCACCTTGGACCCGGTCTTCACGTACACCTCGCAGACAGCGTCCCGGCACGCCTGGTAGTCGAACCCGTCCGCCGCCCGCGGCTCAGCGGGCTTAGTCGGGCTCGGCTTACTCGGGCTCGGCGTGGCCGGGCTCTGCGAGGTGGTGGTCGGGGCCGGAGTCGGCGAGGCCGTTGTCGGCGTGCCGACCGGAGCGGCGTCCTGAGCCGTACTGCCGGGGTCGGTCGAGGAGCAGGCCACCAGCGCGAGGAGGAGGGCGGCGCCCGGGAGGAGCCTGAGGGTTCGCATGACAGCAGCCAACCGGAGCCGAGGGTGACCGGCGGGTGATTGCCAGCTTCCTGCCACCGGTCAGTGCGTCGCGGCGACCTCGATCTTGGCGTCGCGGGTGAGCTTGGTGTCCCAGGCGGCCGGTTCGCCGTTGACCTTGACCTGGACGGACTCGCAGGCGTCGCCCAGGCAGGAGCCGTCGTAGCGGACACCCCAGAGCGCGAAGAGCTGTTCGAGAGTGGGCCGTTCGGCGGTGGTCTTCGCCTCCACGTACACCAGGCCGTCGGCGGTGTGGGTGTGGATCGCGGCCTGCTCGGCGCGGACCCGGTCGACGCCGATCCCGGCCGGGACCTCGACGGGCCGGCCGTCGATCGTGACGGTCAGCCGCAGGGTGTACGGGGCCGGGCCGCTGAAGTCGAGCGGCAGCCGTTCCATCCCGGCCTCGTCGATGTACGAGACCGCGTCGCGCGGGGCGTCCCACGGTGGCGGCCCGGTCCGGCTCTCGGCGGGACCGGGCGGCGCCGGGCCGACCTGGCAGGCGCTCACGACCGGGAGCAGGCCCACCAGGGCGGCGGCGATCGCCGCACCCGCCCGGCTCCCCGCTCTCATGGGCAGCAGGGTGTCATGGGCCGCCGGAGCGCCCGGACGCCGGGGCGGGGTACTCGTCGCGTCAGTCTTCCGACGGCATCAGGATCCAGAGCGCGATGTAGATCAGGAACTGCGGGCCCGGCAGCACGCAACTGATCACGAAGATGAGCCGCATCACGTTCGCCGAGATGCCGAAGCGGCGGGCCAGGCCGGCGCAGACACCACCGATCCAGCGGTTGCGGGTCGGACGGACCAAGCTGGTAGCCATGAGGTCAGTTTTCCTTTCAGCTCTTGGGCTTACGACCACTATGACGGGTCCGGCGGCGGCATCGATCCCACCACGCGGCAGACCCAGGGTCGGTTCAGGGAGACCCCTGCCCACGCTCCGTGACGCACCGGGTGGGGGCCGATTCGGGACCTGCCGCATTTCCTGCTACTGTTCTGCTCGTTCCTGAGCCCCCGTAGCTCAGGGGATAGAGCACCGCCCTCCGGAGGCGGGTGCGCAGGTTCGAATCCTGCCGGGGGCGCCTTGTGACAGCAGTGCCCCGGACCTCCTGGTTCGGGGTTTTTTGGTGGCCGACAACGGCTGCCGGGCCGCATCGATCTCAGACTCCGCTCACGGCCTGGACCCGCCCCGACTCCACCGCGGCGGCCAGCGCGCGATGGTCCCGATCGTTCACGTCGGCGTAGCTGACAGCGAATTCGGCGATCGCCTCGTCGAACACCTCGCCCCGGCCCAGGTACCCCGCGATCGCGACCTCGTCGCCACCTCGGCCGTGCGCGCGGGCCAGCGTCCAGCCGCACAGCGCGCCGTACACGCCGAGCCCGCCGTGCGTCAGCTTGGTCGGGTCGATCGCACCCTTCATGTCCCACAGTTGCCGGACGTAGTAGTCCCGTCCGTCGGGGGCTTCGGCCCAGCCGAGGAACGTGTCGGGCAGGGCTTGCAGCAGACACTGACCGCCCACCACCCGCTGCCCGTGGTTCCGCGCTCCGTGGTCGCCCAGGTGGGCCTCGAGGACGCTCGGCTCGGCCTGCTTGATCTGCAGCACCAGCATGTCGTCCGGTCCCTTGCCGCGCAGCAGGACGACGAAGCAGCGGGTCCCGACGCTGCCGACGCCGACCACCTTGCGGGCCAGGTCGACGATCTCGAACTGGTCGAGCAGTGCCTGCCGATCGGACCGCAGACTGGCCCGGTAGCTGTCGACCGTGAACCCGAGCTCGGCGGCCGCCGCGCGGACGTCGTCGGCCGGCCACAGTTCGCGGAGCGGGACCAGCAACGGCGGGCGACTGGCCAGTCGCACATTGCCGCGATAGGGCTCGGCCAGCTTGCCGTACGCGGTCAGGCTGTCCCGCGTCCGCGCCCGGGCGAAGACCTTCTCGAGCCGCCTCGGCGACAACTTCGGCGCCTGGACCCCGAACTCCTTCTCGAGCTGCTCGGCGACCTCGATCAGCTGTTCCGACGACAGATGCAGATACCACAGGTCGAGCGTCGCCAGCCGCGCGAACCCGAGCATCGCCTCCCGGTACCCGCGGACCGTCTGCCGGGCGACGTCGTGCTGCCGGCTCCGCGGGAAGCCGTTCTGCCGGGCCGCGACGGCGACACTCGCGGCCAGCCTCTTCACGTCCCACTCCCACGGCCCGGGCAGCGTCTCGTCGAAGTCGTTGACGTCGAAGATCAGGTCCCGTTCCGGCGAGGCGAACAGACCGAAGTTGGCCAGGTGCGCGTCCCCGCAGGTCTGCACGGTCAGGCCGGTGTCCGGGCTGCCGGCCAGGTCGTTGGCCATGATCGCGGGGCCACCGCGGAAGAACGCGAACGGCGAGGACAGCATCCGCCCGTACCGGACCGGGACCAGGTCCTGCTCCCGGGTCCGCGCCTGGGCCTCGAGCAACTCGATCGGGTCCGGCCGGTCCGCGGCCGGCTCCCAGCACCCGTGCGACCGGCGCGGCAACCGGCGCCGGGCCGCCTTCCCCACGGCCTTCCGATCCTCAGCAGTCCGCCCCCGAGGGCCTCCCCCGCCCATGCCGCCAGACTGGCAGGCCCGCCGGGGATCGGGCAATGGCGCGAACCGCTGGGGTGCGGTTGGGGGCACGGCATACGCTGTCATTCAGGAGTACTGGAGGCGGGGTGTGAACCGATGAAAACGCGCTTCAAGCCCGACCGGGGGCTGTCCCGGCGGATGGTGGCGACCGGGTTCCTGCTCGGGTTGCTCTACGTCGTGTTCGTGGCCGTGCTGATCGCACTGACCCGGAGCGCATTCGTGGCGATCGTGATCGCCGGGGCGCTGCTGTTCGGGCAGTACTGGTTCTCCGACCGGATCGCGTTGTACGCCATGCACGGCAAGGTGGTCACGCCGGAGCAGGCGCCGCAGTTGCACGGCGCGATCGACCGGCTCTGCGCGCTCGCCGACATGCCGAAGCCGACCGTCGCGATCGCCGACTCCGACTTCCCGAACGCGTTCGCGACCGGCCGCAGCCCGAAGAAGGCGGTCATCTGCGTGACCACAGGGTTGCTCCGCCGGCTGGAGCCCGACGAGTTGGAAGGCGTCCTGGCCCACGAGTTGTCGCACGTGGCGCACCGGGACGTGGCCGTGATGACGATCGCCTCGTTCCTCGGGGTGCTGGCCGGCCTGATGACCCGGATCGGCCTGTACGGCGGACTGGGCCGCAACCGCGACCAGAACGCGGCCGTGGTCACGCTGATCGTGGTGCTCGCGTCCGTCGTCGTCTACGCCGTCTCGTTCCTGCTCACCAGACTGCTGTCGCGGTACCGGGAGCTGGCCGCGGACCGGGCGTCCGCGGTGCTCACCGGGCGGCCGTCGTCGCTGGCGTCCGCGCTGACCAAGGTGAGCGGCGACATCGCCCAGATCCCGACCCGCGACCTGCGCCAGGCGCAGGCGTTCAACGCGTTCTTCTTCGCGCCCGCGCTGAAGCCGGGAGCGAGCTTCGGCAAGCTCTTCGCCACCCACCCGCCGCTCGAACAACGACTGGACCAGCTGGCCGGCATCGCCCGCGAGCTCGGCCGGCCCGGGTGATGCGGATGCGCTTCCTGGACGCACTCCTCGGCCGTACCAAACCAGTCCCCCCGAATCTCGACCAGCTGTTCGCCCTCCCGGCCGCCGCGCTCAACCTGCAGGCGGCCACCGGGTACGCCCCGACCGGCGTCGGCGCGGTCTGCTTCAAGGCGGCCGAGGGCGGTGGCTTCTCCGCGCTGCAGGGCGAGGTCGACCAACTACTTGCCCTGGACAACGGCAAGTACAGCAGCCAGGTCGACTCGTACGGCTTCACCTGGCTGGTCCGGCAGACGACCGCGGAGGACACGGCCGGGCTGGTCACGGATCTCCACTCGGTCAACAGCGCGCTGGTCGACGACGGTTTCGGCTCGGCCCTGCTCTGCACCCTGGTCGCCTTCAGCAACGGCACCAAGTCCCTCGGCCTCGTCTACCTGTACAAGCAAGGCACCTGGTACCCGTTCGCCCCGACCGGCCCGGATCGCCGCGACAACACCGTCGAACTGCAGATCCGCTCCGTGGTCACGGACGACCTCCGCATCGAGCCCGACCTGGCCCGCTGGTTCCCCGTCTACGGCGCTCCCGGCCTCTGACCGACGCCTCCGGTGAAGCGGGCCGCCTCGGTACCGGTGAGGCGGCCGGCGGGGAGGGTTCGTCCGCAGACGGCGAGCAGAAGGTCCTGCGCGCGGCCGGTGACGGGTTCGCCGGTGCCGTAGGTCCAGTCGAGGTCGGTGGCTCGCAGCTGGATGCCGGCCAGGTCGACGCCGAAGTACTTGACGCTCCGGCGGTCGGTGCCGTCGAGGACGAGGCGGAGCCGGTCGAGCGGTACGACGCGGTCGAGGCCCAGGCCGACGGTGATGTCGAGGCCGTGGACGACGTCATGGGACAGCGCTGCTTCGGGTCCGCTTCCAGGTGGTTTCCACGGGTGGTTCACGTTGTCACGCAGTGAGGTGACCAGGTCCCCTGCGGACAACGTGGCCGCGTCCTTGCGGGCGGCGCGGTCGGCGAAGCGGTTGAAGTTGCCCCGGGCCCGTAAGACGCCTCGGAGCACGGCGGCCCCGGAGTACCGGTAGGGCATGGTGAGGTGGGCCACCACCTCACGGACGCGCCATCCCGCGCACAGGGTGGGGCGGTCCCAGTCGTCGGCGGGCAGGGTGGCGAGCAGGCCGGCGAGGTCGGTGCGTTCGCCGGCGATGGCCGCTCTGATGTCTGTCATCGCAGTCTCCTCTCACCCCACCGACGAACGGCGACCGCGGCGACGGACAGGTTCAGGTCACCTCGGCCAGCCGCCGGCGCAGGTACCGGCGTTCCGCGTCGGTGCCGGCCAGGTCGATCGCCGCCCGGTACGCGTCCGCGGCCTCGGTCGTCCGGCCGAGGCGGCGGAGGAAGTCGGCCCGGGTCGCGGGCAGCAGGTGGTACCCGGCGAGCGGGCCGGCGGCGAGGTCGTCCAGCAGGCGCAGGCCGATCGCGGGCCCGTCGGCCAGGCCGATCGCGACCGCGCGGTTCAGCGCGACCACCGGCGTCTGGTCCAGCTGGGCGTACAGCGCGGCGATCTGCGGCCAGTCGGTGTCGGCCGCCGTCCGCGCGGTGGCGTGACAGGCGGCGATCGCGGCCTGCACCTGGTACGGCCCGGGCCGGCCTCGCCGGAGTGTTGCCGTGAGCAAGGATTCGGCGGCGGCGATCTCGTCCAGGTGCCAGCGGGTGCGGTCCTGCTCGTCGAGCGGGACGAGTTCGCCGTCGGGCGTGGTCCGGGTGTCGCGGCGGGCCGTGTGCAGGAGCATCAGGGCGAGCAGACCGGCGGCTTCGGGCTCGTCAGGCATGAGGTCGGTGAGCAACCTGGTCAGGCGAATCGCCTCGTCGGCCAGGCTCCGCCGGACCAGGTCGGCCCCGGCACTCGCGGAGTACCCCTCGTTGAACAACAGATACAGCACAGCCAGTACTGCGGGGGTCCGCTCGGGCAGCAGGTGATCGGGCGGCACCCGGTACGGGATACCGGCGTGCTGGATCTTCCGCTTGGCTCGGGTGAGCCGTTTCGACATCGCCTCCTCCCCCACCAGGAAGGCGCGCGCGATCTCCGCCGTGCTGAGACCGGCCAGGGTCCGCAACGTCAGCGCGACGCGGGCCTCCATCGCCAGCGCCGGGTGGCAACAGGTGAACATCAGCCGCAGCCGGTCGTCCCGGACAGCACTGTCGTCGGTCGGGGCGCGCAGGGTACCGCCGTCGGCCGCGGCGAGTTCGTCGTCCGGGTCGGTCATCGCAGCTACCTCCCGTAGCTTCGCCGCGCCGACCGCCTCCCGGCGCAGTACGTCCATCGCCTTGTTCCGCGCCGTCGTGGTCAGCCAGGCACCGGGGCGGTCCGGGATCCCGTCCTCCGGCCAGCGGCGCAACGCGGTGGCGAACGCCTCCTGCGCGCACTCCTCGGCCAGCTCCCAGTCCCCCGTCAGCCCGATCAGCGTGGCGACCACCTGGCCCCACTCGTCCCGGAACACGTGGTCGAGCCGGTCACCGACCGACGGCCCACTCACGGGTGTCCTCGCACGTCCGCTCCGCCGCCTCGCTCAGACCGGCGGCCCGGCGAGCAGCGGGCGGATCTCGATCGTCCCGTACCCCGCGGCCGGGTGCTTCGCCGCGATCTCGATCGCCTCGTCCAGGTCGGCGCAGTCGATCAGTACGAAGCCGCCGATCTGCTCCTTCGTCTCCGCGAACGGCCCGTCCGTCAGCAGCAACTCGCCGGAGCGCACCCGGACCGTGGTCGCCTCCGACGGCGGCCGCAGCCCGGCGCCACCCTCGACGACACCACGGCTCTCCATCTCCTCCGACCAGTCACCGCAGCCGTCCTGGGCGTGTGCCTCGGCCGACTCGTCCCCGCAGATCAACAGCAGGTACTTCACGCGATCTCCTCTCCTCACCCCACCGACGAACAACCGGACACCGATCGGACACCTTCCACAGTAGAAGTTTCCGGGTTGTCCACAGCCCCGAGTTGCCGCCGGGTTCCCGGTTGGCCGGCGGCGTACAGTTTCGGGTGAGCGGCCGCCGCGGGCGCGGATCGTCGGAGGAAGGATCGTCGGATGCCGGACAGTACCCAGACCATCGCGTACCCGGCGCCGGGATCGCGGCCTGCCCGGCGTGACCCGGACCCGCTCGCCCCGCACGTGATCGTGTTGTTCGGCGCCACCGGTGACCTGGCCAAGCGGAAACTGCTGCCGGGCCTGGCGTACCTGCAGCAGTCCCGGTTCGCGCCCGACGTGCGGATCATCGGGACGGCGACCGAGCCGCTCAGCACCGAGGAGTTCCGGGCCCGCGCCCGGGTCGCGGTGGAGACCTACGGGATGCACAAGCTGACCGAGGAGCAGTTCGCCCAGTTCGCCGAGCGGCTCGAGTACGTCTGCCGCGACGAAGGGCCGGACGCGCTGGCGATGGCGGTGAAGAAGGCGGAGGCGCTGCTCGGCCCGGACACCTGCCGGCTGCACTACCTGTCCGTCCCGCCGAAGGCCGCGCGCTCGGTGATCGAGATGCTCCGCGACGCCGACCTGGTGGACCGGGCCCGGGTGGTGATGGAGAAGCCGTTCGGCGACGACCTGGCCACCGCGGTCGAGCTGAACTCGTTCGTGCACGAGACGTTCGCCGAGGAGCAGATCTTCCGGATCGACCACTTCCTCGGCAAGGAGGCGGCGCAGAACATCCTCGCCTTCCGGTTCGCCAACGGCCTGTTCGAGCCGATCTGGAACCGCAACTTCATCGACCACGTGCAGATCGACATCCCCGAGTCGCTCGGTCTGGACCAGCGGGCCACCTTCTACGAGCCGACCGGCGCGTTCAAGGACATGGTGGTCACGCATGTCCTGCAGGTGCTCGCTTTCGTCGCGATGGAGCCGCCGACCGCGCTGGAGCCGCGGGCGATCTCGGAGGAGAAGAACAAGGTCTTCAGGTCGATGCTGCCGATCCACCCGGCCGACGTGGTCCGCGGCCAGTACGCCGGGTACCGGACCGAGGAGGGGGTCGCGCCGGACTCGGACACCGAGACGTTCATCGCGATGAAGGTCGGCATCGACAACTGGCGCTGGGCCGGCGTGCCGTTCTACCTGCGCACCGGCAAGCGGCTGGCCGAGGGGATGCGGATCATCTCGATCGCGTTCAAGGAGGCGCCGAAGACGATGTTCCCGGCCGGCTCCGGGGTCGGCTCGCAGGGCCCGGACCACCTGACCTTCGACCTGGCCGACTCGTCCCGCGTCTCGCTGTCGTTCTACGGCAAGCGGCCCGGCCCGGGGATGCGGCTGGAGAAGCTGTCGATGCAGTTCTCCACCCAGGAGACCGAGTCGGCGGCCGACGTGCTGGAGGCGTACGAGCGGCTGATCCTGGACGCGATGCGCGGCGACCACACCCTCTTCACCACGGCCGAGGGCATCGAGTCGCTGTGGGAGCGGTCCACCCCGCTGCTGGAGGACCCGCCGCCGGTCAAGCCGTACCCGCAGGGCACCTGGGGACCGAACGCGATCCACCAGCTGATCGCCCCGCACGCCTGGCGCCTCCCGTTCGAACGTGAATGGCGCGAGGGCAAACGCTGACGCCGGGGTCTCAGGAAGACGGGTGGCGAGGGCAACCTGCTGATGGCGGTGGTCAGGAGCGGGGACGGCGGAGGTTGTCGAGCGCCTCGGTGAGGGCGGTGTCGAGGTAGTCGATCCGCTGGGTCGCGACCAGCATCGTCGCACCACCGGTGACCGCGGTGAGGATCGTGACCGCCGACTTCCGTACGTCCACGTCGGTACCGATCTCGCCGCTGTCCTTGAGCGCCTGCACACCCTTCATCAGGTAGTCCAGCCAGCGATCCAGCAGGTCCCCCACGATCTGCTGCCGTTCCTCAGTGGGCAACCCGAGCTGCGCGGTCAGCGTCGACAGCGAGCACCCGTCACGCTGCGCGGCGTACCGCTGGATCACCCGGCGCCGCCACGCCTGCCACTTGCGCCAGGTAGTGAGGTCGCCGAGGTGCGGCAACTGCTCCTCGATCACCTGGTCCGCCTCGTATCGCGCGACCGCCAGCAGAAGATCGGCCTTGCCGTCCGGGAAGTAGTGGAAGAGCTGGCTCTTGCTCGTCGAGGTCACCGCGCGGATGTCGTCCAGCCCGACGGCCGCGACCCCGTCCCGCCGGACCAGCCCGGCGGCGCCTTCGACGATCCGCTGCCGGGTCGCCTGCCCCTTGGCCGTCAGCACGCGTTCCATCCAGCCACCCTACTTTGGACCCACCGGTCCAACCAGCCACGCGACCCGGTCCTTGGCCCAGCCACTGCCGCCCCCGGGGTGGCTCGCCGGGTGCTTGACAGATCGCCCACCCCGGCGAAACACTATGCGAGCAGATGCACGCATAGTGAGCAGGAGTTCCATGGAGCCCACAGCGCTGGACGAGCTGGCCGAGCTGTACCGGTCGATGCTGCTGATCCGTTCGGTCGAGCTCGCGATCGAGAAGTCCCATCGGGCCGGGAAGATCGCGGGTTCCTTCCACTCGTCGCTGGGGCAGGAGTCCTGCGCGGCCGGCGTGTGCGCGAATCTGCGGCGATCCGACGTGGTGACCAGCACCCACCGCGGCCACGGCCACGCCCTGGCGAAGGGGGTCAGCGCGGAGGCCGTGCTGGCCGAACTCTTCAAGAAGACGCACGGCACCAGCGGGGGCCGCGGCGCCTCGATGCACCTGCACGACCGCAGCGTCGGCTTCTTCGGTGAGACAGCGATCGTCGCCGGCGGCGTGCCCTGGGCGGCCGGGGCAGCCTGGGCCTTCAAGCGGCAGGGCCGCGACGACATCGCCGTCTCCTTCGGTGGCGACGGGGCGTTCGCGAACGGGGTGTTCACGGAGACGCTGCGGCTGGCGAGGTTCTGGTCCGCGCCGTGCTTGTTCGTCTGCGAGAACAACGGCTGGGCGCATTCGATGCCGGTCGAGCGGCTCTTCGGGCCGCCCGGCAGCATCGCGGCCCAGGTCGCGGCGATGGGACTGCGCGCGGAGGTTGTCGACGGCAAGGATGTGCGGGCCGTGAGCGAGATCAGCAAGGAACTGGTCGAGTACACCCGGTCCGGCCGGCCGGCCTTCCTGGAGTGCGTCGTCTACCGGGTCCGGGCGCACAGCATCAACGATGCCGACTACCGCTATCGCCCGAAGACCGACGGCACCGACTGGCTGAGCGCCAACGACCCGCTCGCGGCGGCTCGCCGGCTCGTCGAACAGCACCACCCCGGTCGCGCGGCCGGCATCGACGAAGAGGTCGCGGGCCTCGTCGCGCTCGCTCTGCAAAGCGCCGAGGCCGGCCAGTCACCGCACCCGAGGACGGCGTTCGAGACCGTCTATGCCACGAAGGGACTGGAGTGGAATGGACACCTTGAAGTTCGCTGAGGCGATCAGAGCGGCGATCGACGCCGAGCTGTCCGCGGACCAGTCGGTCGTCGTGCTCGGCGAGGAGGTCGGCGCGCTCGGTGGCGTGTTCACGGTGACGAAGGGCCTGGTGGACAAGTACGGCGAGGACCGGGTGCTGGACTCGCCGATCTCCGAGGGGGCGCTGGCCGGCTTCGCGGCCGGCGCCGCCACCGCGGGGATGCGCCCGATCGTCGAGATCATGTTCTCCGATTTCGTGATGCTGGCGATGGACCAGCTGGTCAACTTCGCCGCGAAGATCCATTACATGAGCAACGGCCAGTTCTCGGTTCCGCTGGTGGTCCGGCTGCCCGGTGGGGCCGGCACCAATCACGGGCCGCAGCACAGCCAGGCGCTCGAAAGCTGGTTCGCCCAGACGCCCGGCCTGATCGTCGCGATGCCCAGCACCCCGTCGGACGCGTACTGGATGCTGCGCGAAGCCGTCCGGCTGGACGACCCGGTGATGTTCTTCGAGAACAAGAACCTGTACTTCCGGCTGGCCGAGGAGATCGATCCGGCCGAGGGACCGCGGGGCCTGCGCGCCGCCGTCCGCCGGCCCGGTGACGACGTCACGATCGTGTCGGCCGGCCGGATGGTCGGCGCCAGCCTCGAGGCCGCCGACCTGCTGGCCGAGGCCGGCTTCTCCATCGAGGTCGTCGACATGCGGTACCTGTGGCCGCTGGACTACGGCACGGTCGCGGCCTCGGTCCGCAAGACGTCCAAGCTGGCCGTGGTCTACGAAGCGGTCGAGTACGGCGGCTGGGGCTCGGAGATCGCGAGCTGGGCCGCGCGCGACCTGTTCACCGACCTGGACGGGCCGATCCACCGGATCGGTACGCACCGGGTGCCGATCCCGGTCGGCGTTCCGCTCGAGGAGGCCATCGTGCCGACCCCGGCCACCATCTTCGAGTCCGTCCTCGAACTCGCCAAGTACTGACCATCCCCGGCCGCCCCGACCGCTGACTCGCTCCTGGAGGGAAAGACCGTGACCCAGCAAGACCAGTCCGGGCGGACCGACCTGTCCGACGCCGAGCACCTGACCTTCGACTCCGACGGCCACCGTCTGTCCGCCTTGTTCTTCCGCCCGGACGGCGAGGGGCCGTTCCCGGTCGTCGTCCTGGCCGGCGGCTGGTGCTACGTCAAGGAGCTCGCCCAGCCGACGTACGCGCGGGCGCTGGCCCGGGCCGGCATCGCCGCGCTGGTCTTCGACTACCGCTCCTTCGGCGGTAGCGAGGGCGAGCCGCGGCAGCACATCGACCCGCACGAGCAACTGGCCGACTACCGCAACGCCATCGACTACGTCGAGCAGCGGCCGGAGGTCGACCCGGACCGGCTCGGCGTCTGGGGGATCTCCTACAGCGGCGGCCACGTCCTCGTCCTCGGCGCGATCGATCCCCGGGTCCGGGCCTTGTGCGGCATCGTGCCGGTCACCGACGGCTACCAGAACATGCGGCTCGCGCACGGCACGCTGGGGTTCCGCCGGTTCCAGGCCGCGCTGCTGGCGGCCCGGCGACTCCGGGCCCGCACCGGCGAGGTCACCTACCTCCCCCATCAGCCGAGCGAGGAGGGCGGGCCGGCGACCTGGCCGTTCCCGAAGAGCAAGCAGACCTTCGCCGCGCTGAAGGAACGCGAGGCGCCGGCGTACCGCGGCGAGGCCACCGCGGAGTCGTCCGACCTGCTGCTCGGCTACAGCGTCTTTCCCTACCTCCGCCGGCTGCTCGGCAAGCCCACCATGCTGGTGGTTGCCGAAGGCGACGATCACACCCACTGGGACCTGGCGCTGGCCGCCTACGACCAGATCCCGGGCGACACCAAGCTGCTGCTGCGGATCTCCAACGCCGACCATCTGACCTTGTACGCCGACCGGGACCGGCAGAGCGTGGTGGCCGACCGGGTCGCCGCCTTCTTCACCGAGCACCTGACGGCCTGAGCCAGTCGCCTCTTCCGCAGGCCGGCTCCGAACACGTTGAGAGGAAGTACTCGTTGTGACTGACGTGAAGATCGGACTCTGCGGTCTCGGCAGCATCGGCAAGGCCGCTGCCCGGCTGCTGATCGATCACCGCTCCGGGATCGACGTGGTGGCCGCGATCACCAAGGATCCCGCCGACATCGGCCGGCCGCTCGGCGAGGTCGCCGCCAGTTCGGCGCCGCACGACCTGGTCGTCGGGGAGGATCTCGACGCGCTGCTGGCGACCCGGCCCGACCTGGTCCTGTTCGCCACCGGCTCCTTCCTGGCCCGGACCACCGACGACATCGTGAAGGTCGCCGCGGCCGGGGCCGACCTGATCTCGCCGTGCGAGGAACTGGCCTTCCCTTTCACCCGGGACGCCGAGGCGGCCCGGCGCATCGACCAGGCCGCCCGAACGGCCGGCGCCACCGTCCTGGGCACCGGGGTCAATCCGGGATTCATGTTCGACTCCTTCCTGGCCGCGGCGTCCGGCTGCAGCTGGGACGTCGCCGGGGTGACCGGTCGCCGCGTCGTCGATGTGGCCGGTTTCGGGCAGAACATCCACCGACGGCTGGGGATCGGCTATACCGCCGAGGAGTTCGAGGCCGGTCACGCCGACGGCACGATCGCCGGCCACGTCGGCTTTCCCGAGTCGGTGGCCCTCATCGCCGAACGGTTCGGCTGGACCCTGGACGGGCCGGTCGTGGAGACCTTCGAGCCGATGGTCGCGCGGACCGACGCGCCCTCGAACTACGGCGGCGTACCGGCCGGGCGGACCGAAGGCTTCGTCCAACGGGCGGTCGGCACGGTCGAGGGCCGGCCGATGGTGCGGCTGGAGCTGATCCTGCACCTGCGACCGGCCGCCGAAGGCCTGGCGGCCGAGGACACGTTCTCGATCGGCGGGGTGCACCCTGTTCAGGTGACGATCTCGCCGGGAATGGACGCGATTCCGGCGACGGCGGCCCAACTGGTGAACAGCATCCCGGCGGTGCTCGGCGCCGCGCCCGGCCTGAGGACCGTCAACGACCTCCCGGCCGCGGCGGCCTGGACCCAGCTGGAAGCGGTGGTGCGGCGATGAGGTTCGCAGTGGACACCGGCGGCACCTTCACCGACCTCGTGATCGAGGACGCCGAAGGGCTGGCCCTGTACAAGAGCCCGACCGTGCCGTCCGATCCGGTCCGGGGAATCCTGGACGCGTTCGAGGTGGCCGCGAGCCAGCGCGGGACGACGACGGACGAACTGCTGAACGCCGGGTCGATGCTGTTCCACGGCACGACCCGCGGCCTGAACGCGGTCCTCACCGGTCAGGTCGCCCGGACCGCGTTGCTGACCACGGCCGGGCATCCCGACGTGTTGCTGCTGCGCGAGGGGGGCCGGGTCGGCATCTTCGACCAGCGGCGCGCCTACCCCGAGCCCTACGTGCCGAGGTCCCTGACCTTCGAGCTGGACGAGCGGATCGATGCCCAGGGCCGGATCGTCCGGTCCCTGGACGAGGATCACCTGGTCGCCGTCGCGGACCGGCTCCGCGCGGCCGAGGTGGAGGCGGTCGCGGTCTGCCTGCTCTGGTCGATCGTGAATCCTCAGCACGAGGAACTCGCCGGGAAGGTGCTGGCCCGCGAGCTGCCGGACGTCGCCCTCACCTTGTCCCATCAGCTGAACCCTTGTCTGCGGGAGTACCGGCGGGCGTCATCGGCCGCGATCGACGCGTCGCTGAAACCGTTGATGACGAGCTACATCGCCGGACTCCGGTCCCGCCTGACCGCGGCGGGCTTCGCCGGCCGGCTGCTGATGATGACCTCGTCGGGTGGCGCTCTGGACGCCGCCGACGTCGCCGGCGCCCCGATCCACTCGCTGAATTCCGGGCCGTCGATGGCGCCGGTGGCCGGCCGGTTCTTCACCGCGCACGACGCCGAGTCCGAGGTGGCGATCGTGGCCGACACCGGCGGTACCAGCTACGACGTCAGCCTGGTCCGCGACGGCCGGATCCCGTGGACCCGCGAGTCGTGGATCGGGCCGCCGTTCCAGGGCCACATGACCGGGTTCCCGTCCGTCGACGTCCGGAGCGTGGGCGCCGGCGGGGGAAGTATCGCCCACGTCGACGCCGGTGGACTGCTGCACGTCGGGCCGGAAAGCGCCGGCGCGGTGCCGGGACCGGCGTGTTACGGCCGCGGCGGAACCCGGCCGACGGTCACCGACGCCTGCCTCGTCCTCGGCTATCTCGATCCGGACTTCTTCCTCGGCGGCCGGTCCGGCCTGGACCCGGAGGCCGCGCGGCAGGCGATCGCCGAGCATGTCGCCACCCCACTCGGCCTGCCGGTCGTGGAGGCAGCCGCCGCGATCTACGAGCTCGCCACCGAGCACATGGTCGGCGCCATCGAAGAGATCACCAGCCACCAGGGGGTCGACCCGTCCCGGGCGGTGCTGGTCGGCGGCGGCGGCGCGGCCGGGTTCAACGCTGTGGCTATTGGCAACCGATTGCGCTGCCCCGAGGTGATCGTGCCGCTGATGGGACCGGCGCTGTCGGCGGCCGGCGCGCTGATCTCCGAGCTGTCGCGCGGCTTCGAGATCAACGCCAAGACCCGCAGCGACGACTTCGACCGGTCCCGCGTCGGCGCGGCGCTGAGCGGGCTGGCCGACCTGGCCGCCGAGTTCGTCGCCGGGGCCGGCGACCAGATCCTGGCCGGCGAGGTCGAGTACGCGATGGAGGCCCGCTACCCGAACCAGGTGTGGACCCTGCAGGTCCCGATCAGGCCGGAGCAGGCCCAGGACGACGCTGGGGTGCGGGCACTGGTCGAGGCGTTCCACACCGCGCACGAGGAGACCTTCGCGGTGGCCGACCGCGGCTCGCCGATCGAGATCGAGAGCTGGCACGTCCGGGCCCGGTGCCGGTTGAGCGAACCCCGGTTGCCGGCCCTGCCCGCTCCTCCGGCCGACGGTGAGCAGCTCCGCCACCGCGACATCTACCTGATCGGCCACGGCTGGGTACCGGCCGAAGTCTGGCGGCTGACCGATCTGCCGCCCGGCGAGCCCCGGCAGGGACCAGCGGTGGTCGAGACCAGCAGCACCGCCATCGTCGTGGACGCCGGCGCCCGCTTCACCCGCCGGCCGTCCGGCACCCTGCACGTCGTACCCCGCACCGCGCGGGACCGAGCCGGGTCACCGGTCAGCTCGACCTGGGAAGGAGCGTGACCCCGATGGACGGAGTCCGGATGGCGGTGCTCAGCAGCCGCCTGAACGTGGTCGTCGAAGCGATGATGAACACCATCTTCCGCTCCAGCCGGTCCGGCGTGCTGAACAGCGCGCACGACTTCTCCTGCTGCATCGTCAGCGCCGGCCACGAGCTCGTGATGGGCGCGGAGAGCCTGCCGATTCACATGATGAGCGGCCCCGACCTGATCTCCCGGGCCATCGCCGAGGCGTACCCCCGGCAGCAGCGCGGCGACGCCTTCCTGCACAACTCGCCGTACAACGGCAACTCCCATGCGGCCGACCATTGCCTGGTCGTGCCGGTGGTCGACGAGCAGGGCGTGCATCGGTTCACCGTGCTGGCCAAGGCCCACCAGGCCGACTGCGGCAACTCGCAGCCGACCACCTACATGGCCGACGCCCGCGACGTGTACGAGGAGGGGGCGCTGCTCTTCGACGCCTGTCGCGTCCAGTCCGGGTACCAGGACAACGAGGACGTCCTCCGGATGCTCAAACTGCGGGTCCGGGTCCCGGACCAGTGGTGGGGTGACTACCTGGCCCTGCTCGGCGCGGTCCGGCTCGGCGAACGGCGGATGCTCGAACTCGGCGCCGAGCTCGGCTGGGACGTCCTGGACGATTTCGTCGGCCAGTGGCTGGACTACAGCGAGTCGCTGATGGCCGAGGCGATCTCCGGCCTGCCGGCCGGCCACTTCGACGAGACGACCGAGCACGACCCGTACCCCGGAGCGCCGGACGGCGTCCCGATCAGCATCGGCATCGACGTCGACCCCCGGCAGGGCCGGATCCGGGTCGATCTGCGGGACAACGTCGACTGCCTGCCGAACGGGCTCAACCTGACCGAGTCGACGGCTCGGACCGCTGCCATGCTCGGCGTGTTCAACTCGATCGGCCAGGGCGTTCCGCCGAACGCGGGCAGCCTGCGCCGGATCGAGGTCCAGCTACGCGACAACTGCGCGGTCGGTGTTCCGGCCCATCCGCACAGTTGCTCGGCCGCGACCACCAATCTCGCCGACCGGGTCTCCAACGCGACGCAACGAGCCTTCGCGAACTTCGCCGAAGCGATCGGGATGGCCGAGTGCGGCGCCGTGATCCCGGCTGCGGCGGCGGTCATCTCCGGCCGTGATCCGCGCACCGACCACGACTTTGTGAACCAGATCTTCCTGGCCGTCACCGGTGGTGCCGGGACGCCGTGGACGGACGCCTGGCTGACGATCTTCCACGTCGGCTGCGGCGGCATGCTCCGGCGCGACAGTGTCGAAGGAGCCGAGATGGCGCACCCGATCCTGGTCCGCAGTCAACGCCTGGTCCCCGACACGGAAGGTGCGGGACGGTTCCGTGGCGCGCCCTCGGCCGAGGTCGAGTACGGCCCGGTCGGCACCACCCTGTCGGTGGCCTACGGCACCGATGGCTCGGTCCGGCCCGCCATGGGAGTACGGGGCGGCACCGCGGGTGGGCTGTCACGGCACTGTCGGCGGCTGCTCGACGGCACGCTCGAACCGCTGGCGGCGCAGGGCATCATCCAGTTGGCCGACGGCGAAACGATCGTGTCCGTCACCGCCGGCGGAGGCGGGTACGGGAACCCGCACGACCGGCCTCGGGAGCAGGTGGCTCACGACGTCGCCGAGCGATGGATCAGCGCCGAACGCGCCCGCGAGGTCTACGGCTGGCAGGACCTGACCGACTGATCGCGCCGAGGTCGGACGTGCGCTACGCTTCAGCCGTGGCTCGCGATACGAACAATGGCACGCAGAGTGAACCGGGTGGCATCCAGTCGGTGGCCCGGGCGCTGTCGATCCTGGAACTGTTCGACGACAAGCGGTCGATGCTGACGACCAACGAGATCGCCACCTTGACCGGCTTGAACCGCGGCACCACCTACCGGTTCTGCCAGACCCTGAAGAAGCTCGGCTACCTGGACGAGATCGGCCAGTCGACCTTCCGGCCGGGGCTGAAGGTGCTCTCGCTGGCCCAGGCCGCCCTGGGTGGACGCGAACTGGTCGACATGGCGATGCCGACCCTGCAGGCGCTGCGGCACGACACCGGCGAGACCGTCAATCTCGCCGTGCCGGACGACCTGGAGGTCGTCTACGTCGCCCGCCTGCTCAACGACGACCTGCTCGCGCTCCGGCTGGTCGTCGGCAGCCGGCTGCCGATGGTCTTCTCCTCGCTCGGCCGGTCGATGCTCGCCTTCCTGCCGGCGGCTGAGATCGACCGCATCATCAGCAGCACCGAGATGCGGCAACTGACACCGCACACGATCACCGACCGGCGCGAGCTGGATCGGCGGCTGGAACAGGTCCGGCAGCGGGGATTCGCCCTCAACGACCAGGAAGTGGCCACCGGCGTCCGCGGGATCGCGGCGCCGGTGATGGCCGCCGACGGCCGGCCAATCGCCGCGGTCAACCTTTCGATCGCGCGGCCGCTGGACACCGCCAAACTCGAGGACGACCTCGCGCCGCGGCTACTGGCCGCCGCCGACGACATCGCGCGCCGTACGTCCCATCTCGAGAACTTCTGAGCCGATGGGCCGGCGCCCGTGACGTCCGGCCCGCCACCACGCCCCCGGCCGGCAGCACCGTCGACAACACCGGCCCGGGGCGTCCCCCTGACGCTCAGCACAGCAGTCGTGCACGCTATGCGAGCGAACGCTCGAAAGACGAGCGAATCTTGCGCGTTCCCCTTGACCCCACCACGACGCCGGTCCTACCGTGGCTTTCACTTAGCGAGCATTCGCTCGCTATACGAACGGCAGGAGGAACGGTGAATCTCCCCCTTCACAAGTCGATCGTGGCGGTCGGGTCGGCTGGACTCCTGGCGCTGACCCTCGCCGGCTGCGGCGCGTCCGAGAAGTCCGGTGCGGGCTCGGCGAAGGCCGGCGCCGGCGCACTGGAATGCCGCGACGGCCGGATCCTGGTCGGGGTCGCGAAGGCCGAGAGCGGCTTCGCGTCGTTCTTCGACATCGCCGGCCGGCGCGGCCTCGAGGTCGCGGTCGACGAGATCAACGACAGCGGTGGCGTCAAAGGGTGCCGCCTCGAACTCCAGGCCCGCGACACGAAATCCGATCCGGCCGTCGGCGCGCAGGTCGCCAAGGCCCTCGTCGACGCCGGTGCCCAGATCCTCGTGGTCGCCGACGACTTCGACACCGGGGTCGCCGCGGCCAAGGTCGGCCAGAGCGCCGGTGTGCTGACGCTCTCGCTGGCGGCGTCCTCGACCGTGTTCGGCAAGGCCGTCGGAGACCTGTTCTTCAGCGGCGGCATCACCACCACCGAACTCGGCCGCGCCCAGGCCCGGTACGCCCTCGACCAGGACTGGAAGTCCACCTTCCAGGTCATCGACACCGGCCTGGCCTACTTCACCGAACAGGACGAGCAGTTCCGCGCCCTCTACGAACCTACCGGCGGCAAGATCGGCAAGGTCGAGAAGGTCGACTCGCTGGGCGGTCAGGCCGATTTCAGCGCCGTCATCTCCTCGATCAAGGCGGCCAAGCCCGACGTCGTCCAGGCGCTCGCGGTCTACCCGGCCGTCGGCACGTTCGTCAAACAGCTGCGTGCGGCCGGCGTCGACACCCCGGTCGTCGGCAACATCACCCTGCAGACCAAGGAGTTGCCGGGCCTCGTCGGCAAGAGCGCCGCCGACCGCATCTACTACGCCGCGCAGATCTACTTCGAGGGCACCGGCACCGACCCGGCCATCGACAAGTTCGTCCAGGCCTACCAGGCGAAGTTCGGCCAGTTCCCCGAGCAGGCCAACGCGCCGGGCGCCTACCAGACGTTCATGGCGATCAACCAGGCGCTGCAGCAGGACAAGGTGGTCGACGCCCGGACGGCCGCCGACACGATCCGCGGCCAGACCGCGCTGCCGGTTCCCGGCGGGACGCTGAGCCAGTGGAAGGACGGGTACGCCATCTGGGACCCGGCCGTGATCGGCCTCGAAGCCGGCGCCTGGAGCGTCAAGAAGACCTACCAGGCCAAGAACCTCCTGGGTGAATGACCGGCGACCGATGACCCGAGAAGGGCAGCGCATGTCACCAGCAGCGTCCGAGGCGACGATCGCGAGCAAAGCCGGCCAGACCGGCCCCGCACTTCCAGAGGGCTCCCCGCCGCTGGAGGTGCGGGGCCTCGTCAAGCGGTTCGCCGGCGTGACGGCCCTCGCCGGGGTCGACCTGCGGGCCGGGCGACGGGAGATCCTGGGCCTGGTCGGACCCAACGGGTCGGGCAAGACGACCTTGATGAACTGCATCTCCGGGGTCCACCGGCTCGACGAGGGCCAGGTGTTGCTGCAGGGCGAGGAGATCTCCGGCCGGCCGAGCCGGGCCCGGGCCCGCCAAGGCATCTGCCGGACGTTCCAGAACCTGAAGCTGTTCGGGGAACTGACGGTGTGGGAGAACGTCCAGGTCGGCGCCAACGCCGTCGGCGGCCGCGGGGCCCGGCCGGTCCCGGACTGGCTGGACCTGCTGCGCCTCGGCCCAGTGGCCGACGCGGTCGTGCGGTCCCTTCCGTACGGCTACCAGCGCCGGGTCGAACTGGCCCGGGCGCTGGCCGGTGCGCCGGAGGTGCTGCTGCTGGACGAACCGGCCGCCGGCCTCAACGACGAGGAGACCGCCGAACTGCGTGAGCTGGTCCTGACCGTCCGCGCCGAGGTGGGCTGCGCGATCGTGATCATCGACCACGACATGGACCTGGTCACCGGGGTCAGCGACCGTGTCCAGGTACTCGACGAGGGGCGCACCCTCTTCGAAGGCGACCCGCGGGCCGCGTTCACCGAGCAGGCCGTCGTGGACGCCTACCTGGGGGAATCATGACCGCCCCGCTGCTCAGCCTGGACGGCATCACCGCCGGCTACCGGACCACTCCGGTCATCCGCGACTTCCGGCTGTCGCTCGCCGAAGGCGAATCGCTGGCCCTGCTCGGCGCGAACGGCGCGGGCAAGACCACGCTGATGAAGGTCATGGTCGGGCTGCTGCGCCCCTGGTCGGGCCGGGTGCTCCTCCGCGGCAGCGACATCACCGAGGTCGCGGCCGAGGAACGTCCGCTGCTCGGCGTGGCGCTCGCACCCGAGGGCCGTGGCATCTTCGGCACCCTGAGCATCGAGGAGAACCTGCTGATGGGCGCGCTCGCCGTGCGGCGCAAAGAGGGCCGGCGCGCGTCGCGGGCCCTGGTGGCCGAAGGCCTGGAGCAGGTCTACGAGACGTTTCCCGTGTTGGGCAAGCGCCGCGATGACAAAGGCTGCCACTTGTCCGGTGGTCAGCAGCAGATGCTCGCGATCGGGCGCGCGCTGATGGCCCGCCCGGCGCTGCTCCTGCTCGACGAGCCCTGTCTCGGCCTGGCGCCGAAGGTGGCCGGTGAGCTGTACGAGGCACTCGGCCGGCTGAGCACCGCCGAGCGCGGCGTCGTCGTGGTCGAGGAGTCGTCCCGCCGAGCTCTCGGCTTCGCCGACCGGGCCTGTGTGGTCAAGCTCGGCCGCAAGGTTCTCGACTGTCCCGCGGCCGAAGCCGGGGACGACGAGGCGATCATGAGCGCCTACTTCGGCGTGGAGACGGAGGTGCGCTCATGACCGGTGTGCTGCAAAGCGTTCTGGACGCCCTCAGCGTCGGTTCGATGTACGCCCTGCTGGCGCTCGGGCTGACGCTCGTGTTCAGCGTGATGAACCTGATCAACTTCGCCTACGGCCTGCTGCTGGTGTGGACCGCCTACGGCGTCGTCCTGCTCGGCGGGGCCGGCTTGTCGTTCTGGCTGGTCGTTCCGCTGACCATTCTGCTCGCGACAGCGCTGTCGCTGCTGATGGGCTTCGTCGCGTTCCGGCCCTTCATCGGCGCGCCGCAGACGACGTTGCTGATCACCTCGTTCGGCGTCCTGCTGGTCACCCAGTACGTCGCGGTCGTGATCTTCGGCGAGGCGCCCAGAGTCCTGCAGGTGCCAGAGGGGTTCAACAAGGTGCTGCAGGCCGGCGACCTGCGGATGCCGGTCCTGCAACTGCTCACCATCGGCGCCGCGGCGCTGACCGTGCTCGCCTTCTACCTACTGCTCAACCGCACCCCTTACGGCGCCCAGCTGCGCGCCGCGGCCGAGCTGCCGGACGTGGCCCGGCTGATGGGGATCCGGCCGAACCGGGTGCTGATGATCGCGTTCGCGATCAGTGGCGTGATCGCCGGAATCGTCGGCGTGCTGTGGTTCGCCAAGGTCGGCGCCGTCACGCCGCGGTCGGATCTGGAACCGACCCTGAAGGCCTTCATCGCCCTGGTCCTCGGTGGCCTGGGCCGTCCGGCCGGCGCGATCTACGGCGGGCTGCTGCTCGGCGCGATCGAGGTGACCATGAGCGCGGTACTACCGGGTTCCGCGATCCGGTACACCTCGGCGCTCGTCTTCGCGCTGGTGATCGCGATGCTGCTGGCAAGGCCGCAGGGCGTCGCCGGTGGAAAGGCGGTCGAGGTATGACCAACACCTGGCTCTCGCTGCGCACCAACCACCCGGCCGGCCGCTCGGGACTCGCCCGCGCACTGGGCGGCGCCGTGCTGGCGAGCCTGATCGTGCTGGTGATCTCCGCCGCCGTCTCGGGACTGCCCGGGATGGCGCAGGTGGTGCTGGTCTTCGGTATCAACGCCGTGCTGGTGGTCGGCTACCAGACCTTCGCCGGCAACACCGGCATCGTCTCGTTCGGCCACGTCGGCTTCATGGGCCTGGGCGCGTACGCCGGGGGAATCGCGGCGGTGCCCGTCGCGGACAAGGAGCTGTACTTCCCCGACATGCCGGCCTTCCTCGCGTCCTGGGACGCCGGCGGCGTACTGCCGTTGCTGATCGGCGGTCTGGTGGCCGCGGTCGCTGCCCTGGTCACCGGGCCGGCGCTGATGCGGTTGTCCGGCGCGGCGGCGTCCATCGCGACCCTGGGGCTCCTGGTCGTGATCAACAACGTCCTGTCCCAGGCGACCCCGATCACCCGCGGCCCGCAGTCGTTCTTCGGGGTGCCGGAGAACACCACGTTCGCGATGGTCTTCCTCTCGTTGTGCGCGACGGTGCTGCTCAGCGCGGCGTACAAGTGGTCGCGCGAGGGACGCAACGCGCGGGCGGTCCGCGACCAGCCTGCCGCGGCCGCCGCGGCCGGTGTCTCGATCGTTCGGTCCCGCACCGTCGCGTTCGTCATCTCGGCGTTCGTCACCGGCATCGCCGGCGCCCTGTACGCGCAGCTGCTGACCGCGTTCTCACCCGGCTCGTTCTATCTCGGCCAGATGGTCCTGATCGTCGCGATGGCGATCGTCGGCGGGGTCAACAGCGTCACCGGAGCGCTGGTCGGTGCCGCCGTCATCACCGTCCTGAACGAGGTGATGCGGCGGCTGGAAGGCGGGGTGAGCGTGGCCGGCCTGACCATCGACCTGCCGGCCGGGGTGGCCGCCGCGGTGCTCGGCGCCGCCCTGATCGTGACCTTGAAGTGGCGGCCGGAGGGATTCCTCGGTCATCGCGAGCTGATCCTGGCCGGCCCGGTCGGCCGCGGCCCCGACATCGCCGCCGCGCGGCCCGGTCAGACCGAGGAGGAGTCCGATGCCGTCCCCGTCGTCCCCGCCAAACCTTGATCCGGCCGCCGGCCGTCCCGCCGGGCCGGGGACCACTCGGATCGAGCGTTCGCTGTTCGGCGAACTGACGCTGCGCGGCGGGGTCACGCTGGCGAACCGGATCGTGATGGCGCCGATGACCCGCTCGCGCGCGACCGAGCCGGGCGACCTGCCCTCCGAGGCCGCCGCGGAGTACTACGCGCAGCGGGCCGGCGCCGGCCTGATCGTCAGCGAAGGCACCGTCATCAGCCGCCAGGGCAAGGGGTACTCGCTGACCCCGGGCATCTACGACGACGCCCAGCTGGCGGCCTGGCGGGGAATCGCCGACGCGGTGCACCGGCGGCCCGGGGCCAGGATCTTCCTCCAGCTCTGGCATGTCGGCCGCATCTCCCACGAACTGATCGCCGGCGAGCAGCCGGTCGGTCCGTCGCCGGTCGGGTCGCCGACCGCCCGGTTGTGGTACCTCGATCCGGCCACCGGTCTGCCCAGCTTGTTGCCAGCGGCGGTCCCCCGGGAGCTGGGCGCCCGTGACATCGACCAGGTGCTCGGCGACTACGCCTCGGCCGCCCGCCGGGCCGTCCAGGCCGGCCTGGACGGTGTCGAGGTGCACGGTGCCAACGGCTATCTGCTGGACCAGTTCATGCGATCCACCACGAACCGGCGCACCGACACCTACGGCGGCTCGCCCGCCGCGCGGGCCAGGTTCGCCGGCGAGGTCGTGGCCGCGGTGGCCGCTGAGATCGGCCCCTCCCGGGTCGGTCTGCGGGTCTCCCCCGACGTCGACTACGGCGACACCGACGACCCCGAGATCTGTGCGACCACCCTGCTCGTCGCCCAGGCCGCCGATCGGGCCGGCATCGCCTACCTGCATCTCGTCGAGTCGAACAACGCCAACTACCTGGCCGACGGGCGGGCCGCGGGCGTGGTCGACGACGCCTTCCGCGAGGCGCTGAGGGACAGCTTCGGCGGGAGCATCGTCGCCGCCAGCGACTACGACCTCACCAGGGCCCAGGACGCGTTGGCCTCCGGATGGGTGGACGCCGTGGCGTTCGGGCGGCCGTTCATCGGCAATCCCGACCTCGTCGACCGCCTCCGGCACGGATGGCCGCTGGTCGAGAGCGACCGGGACACGTGGTACGGAGGAGATCGGCGGGGATACACCGACTACCCGGTCTACCGTGCCCAGCAGCTTCCGGCGACTGGAGACGGCGGTGGGTGAGCTGTCCGGCCCGGCCGAGTCCCCGGTCGTGGTCTCCGCGCTGACCTGGGAAGCCGAAGGAGTGGTCGCCGTCACCCTGCGCGGCACGGACGCCGCTGTCCTGCCGTCCTGGTCGCCCGGGGCCCACGTCGACCTGATCCTGCCCAACGGTGCAAGGCGTCAGTACTCGTTGTGCGGGGATCCGGCCGACGACCGGACCTATCGCGTCGCGGTGGATCGTGTCGTGGACACCCGCGGCGGCTCGGAGTACGTGCACCTGTTCCTCCGGCCGGGCCAGCGGCTGCGTGTCGGCGTACCCCGGAACCACTTCGCTCTCGATCCGTCCGAGCGATCGTGGCTCTTCCTGGCCGGCGGGATCGGCATCACGCCCTTCCTGCCGATCCTCGGCCAGGCCGAGGCCGCCGGCATCCCCTGGCAGTTGCACTATGCCGGCCGGACCCGCTCGCGGATGGCGTTCGCCGACCTGATCGCCGCCAAGCCCGGCCGGGCGACCGTGTACGAGACCTCGACCGGGAGCCGGCCCGATCTCCCTGCCCTCGTCGCTGCCTGCCCACCCGGATCCGGGGTGTACGTGTGCGGACCGGAGCGCCTCCTGGACGCGAGTGAGCAGCTGGTATCGGCTCGTCCGGACCTGACCTTGCACGCCGAGCGATTCCGCCCGCGAACCAAAGAACTCCCGGCTCCCCGGCCGTTCACGCTGACGACGCGGCGCAGCGGGCTGACGATCTCGGTCCCGGCCGAGCGAAGCCCGCTCCAGGTGCTCGAGAGCCACGGTGTCAGGATTCCCTCGGGTTGTCGTACCGGTCTGTGCGGCGCGTGCGAGATCGCCGTGCTGGCCGGCGAGGTCGAGCACCGCGACGACGTCCTGACCGGTGCACAGCGGGCGACCGGCCGGATCATGCTTCCTTGCGTCAGCCGCGCCCAGGGAGAAACGCTGGTGGTCGATGTCTGAGCGACCGCGCTACCGACGGCTCGGCCTGACCGAGCTCGCCGCGGTGATCGGCGAACCGGAGCAGGCCGCCCGGACGAAGAAGCGGGCGGACCTCGGGCTGGCGGCTCGCCGCTACATCGCTCACTCGCCGTTCGTGTGCCTGGCCACCACGTCGGCCGAAGGCGCCGACTGCAGCCCGCGCGGTGACGAGCCGGGCTTCGTCCGGGTGCTGTCGTCCTCGATGCTCGCGTTGCCGGACCGGACCGGCAACAACCTTGCCGACTCGTTCCGGAATCTCGCCGCGGACCCCCGGATCGGACTGCTGTTCTTCGTCCCTGGTCTCACCGAAACCTTGCGGGTCAACGGTCACGGCTACGTGACCGACGACCCGGCGGTGCTGTGCCGATTCGAGGAGGGGCCGCGGCCGGTCGAGCTGGCCTTGATCGTCGAGGTCGCGGAGGCGTACTTCCACTGCGGGAAGGCCGTCATCCGCTCGGAGCTGTGGTCCCCGGACCTGGACGCCGCGGCCGCCGTGGCACCCGGTACCAACGTCTTCGCGCTGGACAACGCCGAACGTCCACATACTTCCCTGTCCTCGGCGGAGATCCACACCTTGCTGGCCGAGGGCTATCAACAGGAGCTGTGACGGTCGATCCCAACACCGAGCCCACGAAGCTCCTGTCGTCAGAGCCGGCCGCGCTGGCTGAGCGCGGTGCTGATCTGAGCGGCAGCCTGCTGGAGGAGCGGGAGGACTGTGGCGCGGAGGGAGTCCGGGGTGGAGCGGGAGGCGTGGGCCGAGACGTTGAGGGCGGCCACGGCCTGGCCCCGCGGGTTGTGGATCGGGGCGGCGATGGAGCGGAGGCCGAGCTCGAGTTCTTCGTCGACCAGGGCGTAGCCGTCGGCGCGAGCGGCGAGGACGGCGTCGTACAGGGCTGAGGTGGTCGTCAGGGTGTGCGGCGTCAGCGGCTCGGGAGTGAGGGCGGCGAGGTAGGACGCGAGGTCCTCGTCGGGCAGGTCGGCGAGCAGGACCCGCCCCATCGAGGTCGCGTACGCGGGGAGGCGGGCGCCGACGCCGAGGGCGACGGTCATGATGCGGCTGGTGGGAACCCGGGCGACGTACACGATGTCGGGGAGGTCGAGGGTCGCGATCGAGCAGGACTCGCGGGTCTCAGCACTGAGCTCCTCCAGGAACGGGCCCGCGAGCTCGGCGAAGTCCAGCGACGACAGATAGGCCCAGCCGAGCGCGAGGACCCTAGGTGTCAGGGAGAACCGGCGGCCGTCGCTGCGGACGTACCCGAGCTCCGCCAGCGTCAGCAGGATTCGCCGGGCCGTCGCCGGCGTGATACCGACCTCGCGGGCCACCTCGCTGAGGGTCAGCGCCGGCGCGTCCGCGGAGAACGCGCGGATCACCGCCAGCCCCCGCTCCAAGCCCTGCAGGAAGGTCCCCGTGGACGCGGCATCGGCCATCAGTTACCATCACTTCGTTGAAAGAAGATTATTTCGCTCAGCGAAATACTAGCGGAGCTGCTGATGCCACGTCCAGTCCCTCTCGGCGAAGCGATCGCCACCCATGTCCACGACGGCGACCTGGTGGCGCTCGAAGGCTTCACCCACCTCATCCCGTTCGCTGCCGCGCACGAACTCGCCCGGCAGGGACGCCGGCACCTGAAGCTGGTCCGGATGACGCCCGACCTCGTGTACGACCAGCTGATCGGCCTCGGCATCGTGGACGAGCTCGTGTTCTCCTACGGCGGCAATCCGGGCGTCGGGTCGCTGCACCGGTTGCGGGACGCTGTCGAACACCATTGGCCGCACCGGCTGGCCGTCCACGAGCACAGCCACGCAGGCCTGGCCAACGCGTACGTGGCGGGCGCCGCGCGACTGCCTTTCGCGGTACTGCGTGGCTACCGCGGCACCGACCTCGAAGATCAGCGGGACATCGTCGACCGGGTCACCTGCCCGTTCACCGGTGAGGAGCTGGCGGCGGTTCGCGCCGTGAACCCGGATGTCACCGTGATCCACGCCCAGCTGGCCGATCGCGACGGGAACGTCATGTTCTGGGGCATCACCGGGGTCCAGCGGGAGGCGGTCCTCGCCGCCGAGCGGGCGATCGTCACGGTGGAGGAGGTCGTCGACGTGTTCCCCGAGCGGACCGGCGCCGTGGTCCTGCCGAGCTGGGTCCTGTCCGCCGTCTGCGTCGTACCAGGCGGCGCGTGGCCGTCGTACGCGGCCGGCTACTCCGTGCGGGACAACAGCTTCTACCAGCAGTGGGACGAGATCGCCCGGGATCGCGCGAAGTTCCTCGCCTGGGCCGAGGAGAACGACCTTGTCTGAGCCCTGGACCAGCGCGGACCTGATGACCATCGCGGCCGCCCGCGAACTCACCGACGGCGACGTGTGTCTGGTCGGGGTCGGCCCGCCCAATCTCGCCGCCAACCTGGCCCGCCGGACCCACGCGCCGAACGTCCGGCTCGTCTACGAGTCCGGCGCGATCGACGCCCGGCCGCAGCGGCTCCCACTGTCGATCGGCGACGACGACCTGGCCGCGACCGCGACCGCGATGGTGTCGGTACCGGAGATGTTCAACTACTGGGTCGGCGCCGGCCGGATCGACGTCGGGTTCCTGGGCGCCGCCCAGCTGGACCGCTACGGGAACCTCAACACCACCGTCATCGGTCCGCACGACCAGCCGATGATCCGGCTCCCCGGTGCCGGCGGAGCACCGGAGATCGCAGCATCGGCCCGGCGGGTGATCGTGATCGTCCGCCAGTCGGCCCGGACGTTCGTCGAGCAGCTCGACTTCGTCAGCTCGGTCGGGTACGGCCCGACCGGCCGCGAACGCCGGGCCACCGGAGCCGGTCCCACCCTCGTCATCACCGATCACGGCGTCCTCGAGCCGGACCCGGGCAGCAACGAGCTGACCCTGACCCGGCTGCATCCCGGCGTCAGCACCGACCAGGCCCGCCGGGCCACCGGCTGGGACCTGAAAGTTGCCGACAGCATCAAGCTCGTCGAGCCGCCCACCGAGCTGGAACTGACCGCCCTGCGGCGATTGCGGGATCGGGAGGACCTCGATGTCTGACCGAGTCGCCCGCCTGGAAGGAGCACGCCGATGAGATCCGCCCTCATCCTGGACGCGGTGCGTACGCCCGTCGGCAAGTTCGGTGGCGCCCTCGCGAACGCTCGCCCCGACGACCTCGCGGCCGCCACCGTCAAGGAGCTCGTCGACCGGACGGACACGGACCCGGCCGAGCTCGACGACGTGATCCTCGGCAACGCGAACGGGGCCGGTGAGGAGAATCGCGACGTCGCCCGGATGGCCGTGCTGCTCGCCGGCTTCCCCACCAGCGTTCCCGGTACCACCGTCAACCGGCTCTGCGGATCCGGCCTCGAAGCCGCGATCCAGGCCGCCCGGGCGATCGAGACGGGCGACGCGGAGCTGGTCGTCGCCGGTGGGGTGGAGTCGATGAGCCGCGCACCCTGGGTCCTGCCGAAACCCGGCAAGGCCTACCCGGCCGGCAGTCTCACCGCGGAGTCCACCGCACTCGGCTGGCGCCTGGTCAATCCGAAGATGCCGCCGCGATGGACGGTCTCTCTCGGCGAGGCGACCGAGCTCCTCGCCGAGAAGTACGGCATCACCCGCGCGGCCCAGGACCTGTTCGCCCTGGCAAGCCACCAGAAGGCGGCCAGTGCCTGGTCCGCCGGGACCTTCGACGCCGAGCTCGTACCGTGGGAACGCCTCGGCGTCGACGGCCCCCGACTCACCCGCGACGAGTCCGTCCGCGACGGCGGTACCCCCGAGAAGATGGCCGGACTCGAACCGGCCTTCCGATCCTCCGGCGGTACTGTCACCGCCGGCAATGCCGCCCCGCTCAACGACGGCGCATCGGCTGTCCTGATCGCTTCGGAAGCCACCGCGCGGCGGCTGGGCCGCGAGCCGATGGCCCGGATCGTGAGCCGCGCGGTCCACGCCGTCGACCCGCGGTACTTCGGGATCGGGCCGGTCGAGGCATCGAACAAGGCGCTCCATCGGGCCGGGATCGGCTGGCCGGACCTGACCCTGGTCGAGCTCAACGAGGCGTTCGCCGCCCAGAGCCTTGCTTGCCTTGGGCAATGGCCGGCGCTGGCCCCGGACAAGGTGAACGTGAACGGTGGAGCGATCGCCCTCGGCCATCCCCTCGGCAGTTCCGGGACCCGCATCCTCACCACGCTCGCGCACGAACTCCGCCGACGCGGCGGTGGGTACGGCCTGGCGACGTTGTGCATCGGTGTCGGCCAGGGCCTGGCGATGGTCATCCGGGCGTGAGCTGGTTCGGAGCGTCGCCCGCCACCGCACACGGTGTTTCCAGTGGCCGGGTCACGGCCGTTCCGCTGACGATCAGGGGGCGACCACTCCGGCGATGTGCGGATCGGGCGGGGTCGGGATCGTCATCGGTCCTCCTCCAGGGCCAGGGTGAACACGGCGCGACCGAACGGGCGGCCGTTGATCTGCAGTTCGAGGGCGTGCTCGCCGGCGTGGTACCGGCGGGTCGAGATCGGCTTGAACGAGTGCCGTTTCGCGATCGACGTGGACTCGCCCGGACCGAGCGTGCGGGTGGTCAGCTTGAAGACCTTCGGCGCGAGCGTCCCGTTCGCCTTGACGTGGTGCACCACGTAGTCGATCGCCAGCCGTACCTCGTCCGGCCCGTCGTTGCGGGCGTCGAACGAGAAGGCGAGGGTCTCCCCGACCACGACAGCCGTTGCCCCGAGCACCGGCCCGTCCACCACCAGCGCGGTCGGCGGGCGATAGCCGAGCAACTCCAGGGCAGCAGGGTCACCCGCCTTGATCAGCGTGCGCAAGGCGTGCCGGACGAGCTGGGCCGTGGTGTCGACCGGGTCAGCCAGCCAGTCGCCCGCGATCTCCACCGCGAGGGCGGGATCGGTCCGGCTCAGGTCGTTCAGGTGATTGGCGACCGACCGGCGCACGTACTCCGAGTCGTCGGCGCGCAGCGCTTCCAGGATCGGCCGGGTCACGTCGGTCCGCTCGAACAACTGCGGCACCTGCTTCGCCCACGGCAGCCGCTGCCGGGTCCCCTCGCTCGCCAACCGGCGGACGTGCTCGTCCGGGTGGTCGGCCCACTTCGTCACCACCGCGAGGGTCCGGTCCAGGTCCGCGGTGAGGAAGATGCGCAGCGCGAACTCCGCGGTCAGCCGCGGCGTCAGCTCGGCCAGCAGGACGAGCCCAGCCTCGAACTCGTCCCGCGCGACCGCCCGGACCGCGACCGCCTCGGTGACCGGCCAGATCATCCAGCCGGTGAACGCCGGGTCCGGCAACGCGGCCCGGATGACCCGGTCCAGCGACGCGAAGTCCTCGGGCAGGTCGGCGAGCAACGCCTCGCGCACCAGCCGGCCGCGTTCGCTGAACGACGCGGCTGCCAGCTCCGGCGGGACCGTGCGCACGCGGGCGAAGCGGTTCGCCGGGTCGGCCCGGCGCAGGCAGGCGCCCAGGGCAACGACCGACGCGGTACTGAGCATCTCCTCGGCAGTCGGCACGTGGCCCCTCCAGCTCTCGCCCCGGCCGGTCGGCGGGCACTGACTGCTAAATTAGCAGCCACTACCCGGCCCGACAAACCCCCGGCCGGACGTGCCCGGCCGGGTCCGGCATAGGCTCACCGGCATGGAGATCAAGGTGATCGGGATCGGGGCCGGGGATCCGGACCACCTGACCCTGCAGGCCGCCCGGGCGATCGCGGCGACGGACGTGTTCTTCGTGCTCGACAAGGGCGAGGTCAAACAGGAGCTCGTCGACCTGCGGACGGAGATCCTGCGCCGGCACGCGGGCGAGCACCGGGTCGTCGTCGGCCGGGACCCGGACCGCGACCGCAGCAGCGACGCGTACGTGGAGTCGGTGGACGACTGGCGCCGGCGTCGCGCGGAGGTGTGCGCGGCGCTGATCGCGCGGGAGCTGACCGAGGAAGGGACCGGCGCCTTCCTGGTCTGGGGCGACCCTTCCCTCTACGACAGCACGCTGGCGATTCTCGAGGACATTCTCGGCCGCGGGGAGCTGCGATTCGACGTCGAGGTGATTCCGGGGATCAGCAGCGTTTCGGCGCTCGCGGCGAAACACCGGATCGGGCTGAACCAGGTCGGCAAGCCGATCCAGGTCACCACCGGCCGCCGGCTCGCGCAGGCCTGGCCGGACGGTGTCGACGACGTGGTGGTGATGCTGGACGCGCAGACCGCGCTCACCGAGCACACCGACCAGGACGCCGACATCTACTGGGGCGCCTACCTGGGCACTCCGGACGAGCTGCTGATCGCGGGCAAGGTCGCCGAGGTGGCCGACGAGATCGAGCGGGTCCGGGCCGAGGCACGCGAGCGCAAGGGCTGGATCATGGACACGTACCTTCTGCGCCGAAATCACCGGTAGCCCCAACGACAACCTGTGCTGCTGGCTTAGTGGTCAGTGCCGTAAGTTCGTCGGGAGTTACTGGGGCTTCCGGGCTGTGGGGTCGTTCAGGTAGAGGCCGCAGGCGCAGTCGAGTGCTTCCTTGGCGGTGCCGGCGGGGTAGCCGCAGGCGGATGCCCAAGCGACCGCCGGTGGTTGACGTCGTCTCGCCGCGAGCCCGCCTTACCACGACCAACTGGCGAGTAGCGATCGTCCCCTTAGTGTTCTCCGCATGCTCGCGTCCATTTTGCCAGGCCTTCGAGATCTCCGTACGCCGCTTACGACAGGCTACCTGTATTTCCTGACGATCTGGCTTGCCTTCGGCAAGGATCGACTGCTCCCTGCAGAGACCGACAGTCGTCTACTGAACAGGATCCACGACCTCGCCGAACTGCTCGGCCCGCCCGCGGTCCTGGCCGCTGTCTCCTTTGCGGCGTACCTGCTCGGGTCGATCGTGACGATCCGAACGATCAAAATGCCCGAGGGGTTGCTGAAGGTGCTGAAGGCTGGTCGGGACTCTGCCCGCGATCAGTTGACCGTCTGGGTAGCCGAGCAAGCAGCGACGCTCGAGGCCAACGATCGCGGAGCGAGGGCCCTGATCGGCCGCCGAGACCTCCCTCAGCTGTTCAGGGACCAACTGCAGGAGATCCTCGATCACGTCGACGTCGATCCGACCGATGAGCAACGGGCACTGAACGCCGGCCTGTCCGAGCAGGAATTGGATCGGTCTCGTCAGCGCCGCGCTCTTACGTCTGCCTTGACCCTGTCAGCAACCGACGATCATGACGCGTTGGTGACCCGATTGCAGATCGAGAGGGAGACGCTCTACAACGACTACGACCGCCTTCGATCCGAAGCTGAGCTGAGGTTCAGCATCTTCATCCCGCTGATCGCCCTGGCGGTCGTTGCATCCGCACTCTGGAGCGTGTGGTGCCTGTTCACTCTACTTCTCCCGTGCATCCTGCTGGGCCAGGCAGTGCGTCTGCAAGCAAGGGCCGATGAACGCGTACGCCAGGCACTCGTCCGAGGCGTGGTCAAGTCCCCGACCATCGAAGCGCTCACTCAGATCCAGACCCCAAGCGCGGTCGTCGGCTGAAGCTGGCCGCTCAGCGCCCGGAGTTGGCGATCGCCTCCAGCCAATAGTCGACGACCTCGTTGAACCGGCCCCTCAGTCCCCGTCGGAAGTGCTGCCACGAGCCGTCCCGCCGCAGATCGGTACGCGCATCCCCCACGGCGATCTGGCTTTCGGTCGGGCAGTACGGCTGCGTTTGGTGAGGGAGGTGCTCGAGGTGGTGCAGCGCGAGGCTGAAGCGCAGAGCACTCGGCACACCGAGTCCGGCCGGATGGGCGACCAGGCTGACGAACTGCTCCAACTGGCTGCCGCTGACGGCTGCGCACAGAGCCGCCACGTTGGGCCGGCCGGACACCGAGTCTCGACCGGCCCTGCGGATGTACTCAGGGTCGTCCAGATCGCCGCTCATCTCGAGCGCGACCTCGGTCATGTCGACCTGCCCCGTGCATGCGAGGCAGGGCATTTCAGGTGTTGCGGTTTGCGCTCGTCTCGTGGCGCCACGCATTCCGCCGGACTCGAAGACGTCGATGGCGATCCCACCGTCGATGACCGGGATCAGGTCGGCGTACGCGACGGTGTTGAGCACTGCCCGGGGCCATGGCCTGTCGACGCAGCTGAAGATGACGTCGTAATCGAGGGCATCTGCCAGGCCAGTGGGTGAGCAGACACTGTCGTGGTGGCGGGTGACGGTGAACGTCTTCGCCGTGGAGGCCTGTCGGGCGAGGCGTGCGGCGACGTCGACCTTGGGGCGACGAAGTCGGGCATCGCGGCGCGTCGCTCCGATCATGCGGTCCCGGTTTAGCGTCTCAATGCGATCGAAGTCCATGACTCCGATCTCGAGGATGCCCGTGGCGGCGAGACGTTGGACGACATCGAGTCCGACGCTTCCGACACCGACGACCAGGACTCGCAGGCGGGTGATGTCGCGATGCAGCGCCTCTCCCCAGGCGGAGATCGTCCGGGCCTGGGTCGTGGTGTCGGCAATGGACGGGATCAACTCGTCGTTCCACGAAGTGACCAGCGTCCGTCCGACACGCCGCACCGATGCCGCCCACTCGGCACGGCCTTCCGTCCAGACGCGGGCCGACCACGACTCGTTGCCTGCCAGCGTCATGCCGACCAGCGGCATCCCCGTGAGCTGTTGAACGAGGTCGGCGTACGACGACTCGGCGTCGGCGTCCTGTGTACTCATCCGCTGCCAGCCCCGACCACCAGGATGGCTGTGGAGCATCACGACACCGCTGCCCCGACGAGTTGCCTGGGCAGCGACCCGAAGTACGTAGCCGCCGGTGATGGACGCGTTGCCGTGGACCTCGCGCTCGCCGGCGCGGGGCAGCTCGACACTCGTGATCAACCGGCTGGTGCGGTGGGCGCCCGTGGAGACCGAGTACGTGGCCAGGCAGATGTCCTCCTGGCCATCGGGGCGGAGAAGGTGACGGGTCAGGTCCTGGTGGTCGGTCGCGGTCATCGCCACCGAGTGAGTGTGCATGTCAGACCGCCTGTCCTAGCATTCCCCGGACGTGTGAGATCCAGGTCAGGATCGGTTTGCGGTTCATCGTCCACGGACCCGTATCGCGGGAGTGACGGCGCCACCCAGGCTCGCAGTCCTGGCTGTCGGTGTTGGTCTGGGGGAAGTTCACCTCGTCGCGCAGGTGGATCCAGTGCGGCGGGACGCTCGGCCATCCTTGGAGTTCGCTGATGCTGACGCCGGTCTCGACCTCCTGACCTGCGTACCGGCCCGCTACGCAGGTGACCGTGTAGCGGACGGTCTCGGCGTAGCGGGACGGGTTGTGGCCTTCCTCGTCGAGGTCGGCGATGAACCGGGTGACCCCGTCGGTGGGGGAAGGCCGGCCGGTCATCAGGCGACTGGGGCGCTGTGGCGCACGGTGACGAACGCGTCGCCGTCCTTCAGGTCGATGACCTTCTCGTCGCGGTACACCTTGGGCTCGCCGTGACGGTTGATCTTGGCGAGGTCATACTGCGCCGGGTCGACGCCGGCCAGACGCAGCAGCGACGCCGCCTCCTGGTCGTCGTCGCGCGTGACGAAGGACTGGCCGTCGATGGTGATAGTGACCTTCTTACGCTTCTCGTGCTCTTGCTCGTCGTTCATGGTGCTCCCGAATCTCGATGTCATGGTGCTGCTGTGAGCTGGTGATCCGTGCTCCAGCTACTGGTCCGCGTCGGACGCGTCCAGGTCCCGCGAGAACCGCTGGGACTGCCAGCGTCCTCTCACCATGTAGTCGAGACAGGCGGCCGGGGTGTTAGCGGCACTCCTCGCAGCGACCGGTCGCATCTAGGAGATTCGGTCGGTAGGACAAGAAGCAGCCGCCACTGCACATGACGAGGGCGGCGTTCTGGCGGTCGCAGCGGCACTTACCGCAGTCGGGGCAATGCACTTCCTCGCAGGTCTGACACGGGAAGCTCCGCACGCGGCGGGTCTGGCCGCAGCAGGTCACCTCACGCTCCGGCCGCTGGTCGTAGTCGCGCTGGGTCTGCGGGTGGAACTTCTCAGCTCCCCAGAGGTCGATATCGGACAGGATCGCGATGGAGCGCTTCTCGTCAAGCGCGATCGCGTCCATGTAGAAGTCGGCTCGTTCGCCCCACGGCATCGCCCAGAAGGCCTGCCGCTGCATATCGGCGCCGGCCTTGAGGAAGCTCAGAGGGTGCTCAGCCGGCACCGGCTGCTTCGGCCAGGGGTAGACCTTCGGCCAGCCGCGGTCCGGGTCTGGGCGAACGCTGGCGTAACTCACGATCATGGCTCCGGTGGCGTACTCGCGGTCGACCAAGATGACGGCTCCGACTCCAGGCAGGTGGGCCGCGAGGGCGATCGCGCAGGCAGGCATGCTCGCCATACTCGACTCGTACAGCTCCTTGACATGACGGGCGGCGAAGCGGACCGACGCCTACGACCAACAGCGTTGATTCTTCACTCAGCAGAAGACGTTGGGCGATCCGATCGCACAGGGTCTCCAGCATCTGCTCGGGCTTATGCTGCTCGACGAGCCAGTCGAAGATCTCCTCGACGTTGTTGACAAGCCAGTGACCGACCTCGTGCGCCAGGGTGAAGTTCTGCCTGCGGCTATTGGGCGTCGGCGCGTAGAGGATGACCCCGTCCTTCAAGAACGACAGTCCATCGCACGCGCCACCATCGTCTCGCCGTTCACTGAGATGTGCGGCCTCCTGCACCTGCAGTCCCAGATCGCCGCGCATCGTCTGCAGCGGGTCAGTCGAAAACCGCGCGATCACCTGAGCAGACAAGGTGGCCGTCGCGGCCTCTACGCAGTCGTCAAGAGTCTGCACGGTCAACTTGTTTCGAGTGCTCGGACAAGTGCTTCCAGCGAATCGAGCATCTGCTCGGCTTCGGGCTCGCGTCCACGTTGGGCCGACGACAGCATCCTCGTGCGCAACACCGTCTGCGCCATGGCCGGGGAGATCCGCTGGGCGAGGGCGAACCTCTGGACAAGGTCGCTGAAACGCTTGGTGACTGCTACGAGGTCCGCCACGGTGTCCAGCGCGCTCTGCTTCACTGCTGGGGCTGCCACCAGATTGTCCGGGCTGGTTCCGATCTCTTCAGCGATCGCGCGAATCAGTGCCGGAGAGACGTCGGAGGCGACGCTGGTCCGCCAGCGGAAGATGTCGGAGGTCTCGACCTCCCAACCTCGCCTTCGGAGTCGCTCCGCAAGCTTCGTCGGCTTCAGCTTGTTGCGAGAGCACCACTGAGTGAATGCGGCGGCGTCGAGCCGGAACGACTGATCCGGCACAAGCCCCAGCATTGCCGCAACAGGGTCGGCCTGAAGAGGTGGGGCGCCGTGGGCCGACTCCCACACTAGATTGTCGAGCTTCTCAAGGCGCTCGAACGCCGAACGTTCTTGGTCATCGAGCTCCGCAAGCTGCCGGTCGCGTTCTGGGCCAGGCGGTGTCTCGAGCAGTTGCTCCAACAGTTCGTCCCTCTCGTCGAACTCGTTCCCGCTCACAGAGCACCTCCTCTCGCTTCGATGATTTCTGCCAGCTTCTTCCGCGCCCTCATAATGTGCTGCCGGACCCTGGAGGCGGAGACGCCCATCTCGGTTGCCACTTCGCCCGAGGTGCGCTCCAGCGCCTTCACCTCCCAGAGGATGCGGGCGCCCTCCGGATCCGTTCGCGCGAGCTCCGCCAGACTCGCCCGAACCAAAACCGCGCGAGCTTCGCGCTCGTCGATCTCCGCGACGACAACCGCGGGGTCTAGATCCTGATGATCGCCGTCCGGCTCGTCCTCGAGTGGAGTCGCGTCGTCGATGACAAGGCGCTCGTGCGTCCGCGCGGACGACTTCCACAGGTCGAAGATCTTCCGCTTCACCGTCTGAACGAAGAGCCCTCCCCAGCTCTCGACACTACTCGGCGGATTTCTCACGAGCGAGAGCACCGCTTCCTGGACGATGTCCTCGGCAAGGTGCCGGTCATCCTGCCGCAGCAGGGAGTGAGCAACCCGGAACATCGCGTCCTTGTGCTTCAGGTACTGCGCAGCAATGTCCGTGACGTCAGCGTCACATCTCGGTACCGCGTCGCGATGCCGATCCATGTCTACCTCCCGCGGGCCCGCGGACTCGACTTGCATTGTGTCAGGTAGTCGATCCGGGACGCGAAGGTGTTAGCAGCGACCGTCCGCAGGCCGAGATCCCCACAATCCACGCGATACCTCTCATCACAACCGCCTGACTGACGGTTAACAGTTTCCCCCGGCAGGTCAGGTCGGGACCGGGCCCGTGGACGACCGCACACGGAGTTCGGGGTCGATGAAGATCTCGTCCGTGTCGACGGGGGTGTTACTCATCATCGCGACGATGGCGCGGGCGGTGTTGTCGGCGATGCGGTCGACCGGCTGGCGGACGGTCGTCAGGGGTGGGTGGTGAAGTCGAGCATCGGAGAGTCGTCGTAGCCGACGACCGAGATGTCGGCGGGGACGCACCGGCCTGCGCGCTGGACGGCACGGATGGCGCCGAGGGCCATTTCCTCGCTGCCGGCGATGATCGCGGTGACGCCGGCGGCGAGGAGCTCCTCGGAGCCGGCGAGGTCGCGGCGGTCCATGGCCTGGACGAAACCCTCGACGCGGCGGTCGGCGGGGATGTTGCTGACCGGGCCGGCGCAGATGCCGATCCGCCGGCGACCGAGATCGTACAGGTGCCCGACCGCCAGTTCGGCCGCGCGCGGTCGTCGGTCGAGTAGACCGGAGCCTTGGAGTCCGGGAAGCCGCCGTTGACGCTGACGAACGGATGCCTCGCGACTCCAGTAGCGTGCGCGCGACCGTGTCGGGATTGCGGGTGGTGTTGCAGGAGGGGAAGACCGCGGACGTAGTCGTGGTTGACCCGCATCATCCGGGCTTTCCCTGGTGGCAGGGTGGGGTGGCAGCGGAAGCGGGCCTGGATCGAGGTCTTCTCATCGGAGGAGATCACGTACTCGTCGTCGCCGAGCGGCCGTGCGGACACGCCGATCCGGCAGCATGGACGACATGGCGACGCCCCCACAATCCACCAAGACCTCGCTCGGCCAACGGCTACGGGCCCGCGCCCGCGAACGCTGGCCGGCCCTGACCGGTGTCAACGTTCGCTACCGCGGCCCTTTCGCCTACGTCGACGGACAACTGGCAGACGGCACCACGCTGCCGCTGTGCCGGCTCCTACCTGAACGACCCCACAGCCCGGAAGCCCCAGTAACCCCCGACGAACTTACGGCGCTGACCACTTAGACCAAAGGTGTAGGCACAGTGGCCGCCAGGCCGAAGCGAGTGCGTCCCGCTTCGGCCGAGGCTGCTGTGCATGACAAGGACCACTAGCAAGAAGCTGCGACTCGCCCTGGCGCTCGCGCTGGTACCGCTTGCGCTGTTGACCAATCGAGCCACCGCCGCCCCCGACCAGGCCGACACGAGCACCGACGTACGTACCGACGCGGGCGTTGTCCGCGGAAAGGTGTCAGGTGCTGCCCGGGTGTTCAACGGCATCCCGTACGCCGCTCCCCCGGTGCGGGAGCTTCGCTGGAAGGCGCCGCAGCCGGTCAAGCCGTGGCAGGGCGTCCGCGATGCGACGAAGCTCTCCGCGGCCTGTCCGCAGTTGGACAACCCCGAGGCGCCCGGTGGTTCGACCACCGAGGACTGCCTCTATCTCAACGTCACCACAGCCACGCAGCAGGCCACGAAACCACGGGCCGTGGTGGTGTGGATCCCCGGCGGCGGCTTCTTCTCCGGAGCGGGCAACAGCTACGGGGCCGCGAAGATGGCGACCCGCGGCGACGTGGTCGTGGTCACGGTGAACTACCGCCTCGGCATCTTCGGATTCTTCGGTTACCCGGGTCTGCCGGGCTCCGGGACGTACGGCGTGCAGGACCAGCAGGCCGCGCTCCGCTGGGTCCAGCGCAACGCCCGCGCGTTCGGCGGTGACCCGCGCAACGTCACCGTGGCGGGTGAGTCGGCCGGGGGGATGAGCGTGTGTACGCAGCTCACCTCTCCCACGGCGACCGGGTTGTTCGACCGCGCCGTCATGCAGAGCGGCTCGTGCGCGTTCGACTGGGCCGACAACAGCCAGTACCCGGGCCAGGCGGCCGACTCGCCGTGGATCCCCGTGCGCCGAGTGCAGGAGAACGGTGCCGAGTGGACCAAGGAGGCGAAGGACAAGCTGAAGTGCCGACCTGGTCAGTCCACCATCGACTGCCTGCGCGCCGCTGATCCCGCCGTCCTGGTGGAGGACACGCAGCAGTTCACGCAGGTCGCGTACGGCGGGACCGCGGTGCTTCCGGTGAGCCCGGCGAAGGCGATGGACGCCGGGTGGTTCCACCGGGTGCCCGTGTTGTCCGGCAACAACCACGACGAGGCGACCGGGTGGCTGGCCGCGTTCAACGGCGGCGTCATCACCGCTGCCGACTACCCGCGCCTCGTGACCGACATGGTGGGCGCGAAGAAGGCGGCCGCGGTACTGCGGGAGTACCCGCTCTCGCAGTACGAGTCGGCGGCCGCTGCTTGGGCCACCGTCACCACCGATCGCGTGTGGTCCTGCAACCAGGTCGCTACGGACCAGGACGCAGCCCGGAAGGTCCCGGTGTACGCGTACGAGTTCGCGGACAAGAAGTCGCCGTTGTCCCAGCCGGGCCAGGGCGCCGCGCACGCGACCGAGCTGCCGTACCTGTTCAGCCTCGGCGGCTACGACTTCCCGCTGAGCCCGACCCAGGAGCGGTTGTCGGAGCAGATGCTCGACTACTGGACCGCCTTCGCCCGCACCGGCAACCCGAACGGACCGGACCGCCCGTACTGGTCACCGGTTGACCGTGGTGACGTGAAGGGCCTCTCGCTCGCCCCGTCCGACCAGAGCGGCGTCCACCAGGTCAACCTGACCGACGAACACCACTGCAGCTTCTGGAACCGGCTGAAGTAGTTCGGACGCCTCCGGTGCCGTCGACGGTGACGGCACCGGAGGTGAGCGATCAGGCCTTCGGCTTGAGCTGCGTGGCGGTCAGGGCGATGGCCGCGAGGACGAACGCGGCAGCGACGAGGAAGGCGAGGCTGTAGCCGTCGCGGAGGGCGGCGACCTCAGGGGCGCCGGCGCCGAGGCGTTCCGTGGTCCGGGAGGCCGCGAGGGTGGCCAGGACCGCGGTACCCACCGCCGCTCCTGCCTGCTGGGCGGTGTTGTTCAGGCCGGAGGCGAGACCGGCGTCGGTGGCTTCGGCGCCGGACATCGCGAGCATGATCGCGGACGGGATCGCGACGCCCATGCCCGCACCCATCAAGGTCAGCACCGGCGCGACATGCAGCCAGTACTGGCCGTCGACCGGCGCCTGGCCGAGCAGGACGAGGGCGGCGAAGAAGGCGGTCAGGCCGGCCAGCAGGACCTTCCGGCTGCCGAAGCGGACCGTGAGCCGCCCGGCGACGAACAGCGACATCAGCCCGATCGTCACCGGGCCCGGCAGGAAGGCGAGACCGGTGGCGAGGGAGTCGAAGCCGAGCACCCGCTGGAGGTACAGCGCGGTCATGAACTGGAAGCCGAAGCCGGCCGCGAACATCAGCACGACCACCACGTTCGCCACCGACACCTGGCGGTCGCGGAAGATGCGCAGCGCGAGCAACGGCTGCGCGGCGCGGGCCTGCCGGAGGACGAAGCCGGCCAGCAGGACCAGCGCGATCCCGGCCAGCAGCAGCGTGCGCCCGGTCTCGGCGTGCGGTTCGGCGGTCTGGACGATCGTGTAGACCGCGAGCGACAGACCGGCCGTGACCAGGACGGCGCCAAGCAGATCGGCCCCCTGGGCCAGACCGAGGCCACGGCCGGTAGTGATCAACCGTGCCGCGAGCAGCAGGGCGACGAGTCCGATCGGCACGTTGACGAGGAAGGCCCAGTGCCAGCCGACGGTCTGCGTGATCACGCCGCCGACGACCAGGCCGACCGACGCGCCGCCGGCCGAGGTGAAGCTGTAAACACCCATCGCCCGGGCCTGCTCGCCCGGCGCGGGGTACAGCCCGACGATCATGCCGAGGATCACCGCCGACGCCAGCGCGCCACCGACGCCCTGGGCGAACCGGCCCGCGATCAGGGTCTCCGCGTTCGTCGCGATCCCGCAGACCAGCGAGGCGGCGGTGAACAGCGCGAGCCCGGCCAGGAACACCCGCTTGCTGCCGAGCAGGTCACCCAGCCGTCCGGCCAGCAGGAGCAACCCGGCGAACGCGATCAGGTAGCTGTTCATCACCCAGGCGAGCCCGGCCTGACTGAACCCGAGGTCGGCCTGGATCGTCGGCAGCGCGACCGTCACCACGGTGCCGTCGAGGATGATCATCAGCTGCATCGCGCACAGCACCGCCAGCACGCGCGCCCGCCGTCGCAGCTCGGCCGGCCCGGCCGGCCCGGCCGGCCCGGCCGGCCCGGCCGGCCCGGTGGCCGCTTCTCCACTATCGCGGCCAGGTGCCGCGTTCACCTCTGAGGTCACCGTTCGTCTCCTTGTCAGCAGGGCAGGACAAGAGAGACGTTAGCAGATAGTTCCGTAGTAGACGATCTATTTATTGACTACTTTGCCCGCTGCCTGGCCCGCCGGACCGGCTGCGCCTCGACCGGCGTCGCGAGGTGGTGGCCGACCAGTTCGGCCAGGGCGTCGGCGAACGGCCCGCGCTGCGACGCGGCGAGGGCGGCCAGCGCCTCGCCGTGCACCCGGTCCACGATCCGCTGGCCCTCCTCGGCAGCCCGGGCACCGGCCTCGCTGACCGCGACGATGCGCGCCCGCCGGTCGGTCTCCGAGGGCTTGCGCTCGGCGAGACCTGCCTTTTCCAAGGCATCCACCGTGACGACCATCGTGGTCTTGTCCAGGTACGCGAGCTCGGCCAGCTGGACCTGGGTCCGCTCCTCCTCGAGGGCGTAGAGCAGCACACACTGCATCCGGGGCGTGAGCCCGACCTCGGCCAACGCGGCCGTCAGCTGGGTCTCGAGCACGTGCCCGGCATGCTTGAGCAAGCCGGTCAGATCGGGAACGGTCCGCACAGGGGTGGTGGCCATCCAGTCATTCTACTGACAAACCATCTACTACCGAACGATCTCCGTCGACGGCAGCGATCGGCGGGAATGCGACAACGTCATCGCCGTGGAACCGCACTGTCGCGAAACCGCCGGTGTCGACGGCTCGGCCAGGCTGGACTGGCCGACATGGCTCTTTCGGAATCCACCGCCCCTCCGCTTCCCCGGACGCCGCTGCGCGCGTGGGCGGCCGTCTGCTCGGTGACGCTCGGCATCTTCACGATCGTGACCGCCGAGATCCTGCCGATCGGCCTGCTGCCCCTGATCGGGGACGACTTCGCGCTGACGCCGGGCCGGACCGGGTGGCTGATGACGATCCCGGGGCTGGTCGCGGCCGTCGCGGCGCCGATCGTCACGGTGACGACCCGCCGGCTGGATCGACGATCGATGCTGGCCGCCCTCCTCGCCGTGCTGGCGTTGTCCGACGCGCTGGCCGCGGCCGCCGAGGCGTACTGGCTGGAGCTGGCCGCTCGGGTCCTGGTCGGGCTGGTGATCGGTGGCTTCTGGTCGATCGGCGCCGGGCTGGCGGTCCGGCTCGTCCCGCCGCACGCGGTGGCCCGGGCGACCGCGATGATCTTCGCCGCCGTTCCGCTCGGCTCGGTGCTCGGCGTCCCGGCCGGAACACTGCTCGGCGAAGCGGCCGGGTGGCGGACGGCCTTCGCCACTCTCGGCCTGCTCACGCTGGTGTCCTTCGGCGCGCTCCTGGTACTCGCCCCGCCGCTGCCGCCCGTGGACGTGACCCGGCTAGGTGTACTCCGTGACGTGCTGAGGAAGCGGCAGACCAAGCAGGCGATGGTGGTCACCGCGATGATTGTGCTCGCCCACTTCGGCACCTATACGTACGTCACCCCGCTCCTGCTGGACGTCACCGGCGTGGCCTCCGAGCAGGTGGGCGTGCTGCTGCTGGTGTACGGCGTCGCCGGGTTCGCGGGGAACGCATTGGCCGGGGCGGGGATCTCCCGGGATCTGCGGGCGACCTTCGTGGCGGCCTGCGGGCTGTTGGCCGTTGCGACTGTGCTGCTGCCGATCGTCGGGCGCAGTACGCCCTTGGCGGTGGGGTTGCTGGTGGTGTGGGGGCTCGCGTACGGGGCTGTGCCGGCGTGCTCGATGAGCTTGTTCGCCCGGGTCGCGCCGCAGGCTCGCGAGGCGATGACGGTGGTGTTCACCTCGACCTTCCAGGCGATGCTGTCGACCGGAGCGTTGCTGGGCGGGCTGGTGGTGGACCTGGTCTCGGTACCGGCGGTGATGATCTGCGGCGGGCTGCTTGCGGCCGCGGCGCTCACGGCGCTGCTCCGGTGGGAGCGGTGACGCAGACCACAGGCGAAACCGAGCACGTAGCATCTCGGCTGTGCTCAGCTCTGGAAGGACTCAACCGGACCGTTGTCCGGGCGTTCTGGCTGTGCACGAAGCGGCCGACGGCGGGCTCGCCCGAGTACGGCTGCCCGGCGGCCTGCTCACCGCGGACCAACTGCGCGTCCTCCTGGAAGCGTCCACCGACCTGGGCGACGGCCGGCTCGAGCTGACGTCGCGGGGGAATCTGCAGATCCGCGCACTCCGGCCCGGCGCACCCCAGGAGCTGTCCGACCGCCTGTACGCCGCGGGCCTGCTCCCGTCGATCGCACACGAGCGCGTCCGCAACATCCTGGCCTCTCCCCTGTCCGGACTCGACCAGCACAGCCGGTACGACGTCCTGCCGGCCGTAGCCGAGCTGGATCGGCTGCTCTGCGCCGACCCTCGGTACGTCGAGCTGCCCGGGCGCTTCCTGTTCGCGCTGGACGACGGGCGAGGTGACCTGGCCACGGCCGGCGCTGACGTCGGCGTACGGATGGTCGATGCGGATCTGGCGGCCCTCCTGCTGGCCGGTGAGGACACGGGAGTCCGGGTGACGCCGGAGCGGCTGGCGACCGTTCTCGCAGAGGCGGCCGTGGCGTTCCTCGATGAGCGGTCGGCGCAGGGCTCGTCGGCATGGCGGCTGGCCGAGTTGGCCCAGGGACCCAAGGCAGTGCTCGCTCGGATGAGTACCGAGAACAGCACGGCCGAGCAGTTCGCGCCCGGCGAGCCGGTACGAGCGGGGCGCGTCGCGGACGCGTTGGTCGCCGTGGTCCCGCTCGGGAGCCTGGAGCGCCCGCAGGCCGAGGTCCTCGCCCAGTACGCCGTGCGCGGACTGCGGGTGACGCCGTGGCGATCCGTGGTCCTCCCTGGTCTCGCCGACGACGAGGTGGTTGAGCGGATCGCGGCAGCGGGGCTCGTGGTGGACAGTGAGTCGCCGTGGAACAAGGTGACCGCGTGCGCCGGGCGGCCGGGGTGTGCGAAGGCGCTGGCCGACGTCCGTGCCGAGGCCCGGCGGGTGACGCCCAGGTTGCCGGCCCGCCATCGGGCGGTGCACTGGTCGGGGTGTGAACGCAGATGTGGCCAGCCGGGCGGCGACTTCGTCGACGTGCTCGCGCTGGCCGACGGGTACTCGGTCGACGGCGGTCCCGCCGCGACCGCCGAACAGAGCGTGATGAGGATGCGGTGAGCAAGTACGAGTACGTGACCGACGGGGCGGAGATCTACCGGCGGTCGTTCGCGACGATCCGGGCCGAGGCCGCGCTGGCCGGGCTGCCGGCGGACGTGGCCCAGGTCGCGGTCCGGATGATCCACGCGTGCGGCATGACCGATCTGGTCGCCGACCTGGCCTGGTCGCCGGACGTGGTCGCCGCGGCGCGGAAGGCGATGCGCGCCGGAGCACCGATCCTCTGCGACGCCGCGATGGTGGCGGCCGGAGTGACCCGGCGCCGGCTGCCCGCGGACAACGAGGTCGTCTGCACGTTGAGGGACCCGTCCGTGCCCGCGCTCGCCGAGCAGTACGCGACCACCCGCAGTGCCGCCGCGCTCGACCTGTGGCTGGACCGGCTGGAGGGCTCGGTGGTTGCGATCGGCAACGCCCCGACCGCGCTCTTCCGGCTGCTAGAGCTGATCGAGGCGGGCGCGCCGAAGCCGGCCGCGGTCCTCGGCATCCCGGTCGGGTTCATCGGCGCGGCCGAGTCGAAGGAGGCGCTGGCGGCGAACGACCTCGGCCTGGAGTACCTGGTGGTCCGGGGCCGCCGGGGTGGCAGCGCGATCACCGCGGCCGCCCTCAACGCGATCGCGAGCGAGGACGAATGACTGGACGACTGTGGGGCGTTGGGCTCGGCCCGGGTGACCCCGAACTGGTGACGGTGAAGGCCGCGCGGCTGATCGGCGCGGCCGACGTGATCGCGTTCCACAGCGCGCGGCACGGCCGGAGCATCGCCCGCTCGGTCGCGGCGCCGTACCTGCGGGAGGGTCAGCTCGAGGAGCACCTGATGTACCCGCTGACTACCGAGACGACGGACCACCCCGGCGGCTACCAGGGCGCTATGGACGACTTCTACGCCGACTGCGCCGCACGGCTCGCCGCACACCTCGACGCGGGCCGCGACGTCGTCGTCCTGGCCGAGGGCGACCCGTTGTTCTACGGGTCCTACATGCACATGCACAAACGGCTCGTCGACCGGTACGACTGCGAGGTCGTGCCCGGCGTGACCTCGGTGAGCGGGGCGGCCGCGGTCCTCGGCCGGCCGTTGTGCGAGCGCGACGAGATCCTGACCGTCCTCCCCGGGACGCTGCCGCCCGACGTCCTCGCCGAGCGGCTGCGCGGTACCGACGCGGCGGCCGTGATGAAGCTCGGGCGCACGTTCGGCAACGTCCGGGAGGCGTTCGAGTTGGCCGGTCGCGCGGACGAGGCGTGGTACGTCGAACGCGCGACCACCGAGGCGCAGCGGACCGCGAAGCTGGCCGACGTGGATCCCGACTCGGTCCCGTACTTCTCCCTCGCGCTGCTGCCGAGCCCGATCAACAACACGTTCACCGCACCGCGGACCACGGTCCCGCCGGAGGGCTCGGTGACCGTGGTCGGTCTCGGCCCGGCCGGTCCGGAGTGGATGACGCCCGAGGTCCGCGCCGCACTGGCCACCGCCGACGACGTGATCGGGTACGGCCCGTACGTCGACCGGCTGCCCGACCGGGCCCGGCAGCGCAAGCACGGGTCGGACAACAAGGTGGAGTCCGAGCGGGCCGCGTTCGCGCTCGACCTGGCCCGCAAAGGGTCCCGGGTGGTCGTGGTGTCGTCGGGCGATCCGGGCGTGTTCGCGATGGCCAGCGCGGTCACCGAGGTCGCCGCGGAACCGGAGTACGCCGACATCGCCGTCCACGTGCTGCCCGGGATGACGGCCGCGCAGGCGGTCGCGAGCCGGGCCGGCGCGCCGCTCGGCCACGACTACTGCGTGCTGTCCCTGTCGGACCGGCTCAAGCCGTGGGACGTGATCGCGGCCCGCCTCTCCGCCGCGGCGGCCGCCGACCTGGCGATCGCGATCTACAACCCGGCCTCGAGGTCGCGGACCTGGCAGGTCGCCGCGACCCGGGACCTCCTGCTCGAGCACCGCTCCCCCGAGACACCGGTCGTGATCGGCCGCGACGTCGGCGGGCCGAGCGAGTCGGTCACCGTCACCACCCTGGCAGGTCTCGATCCCGAGACCGTGGACATGCGCTGCCTGCTGCTGATCGGTTCGTCGCAGACCCGGGCCGTGGACCGCCCGGCGGGGCAACTGGTGTTCACGCCACGCCGGTATCCGGACAGCACCCAAAGGGCCGGTTAAATCTCCGGTCAGTCCGCATGAGGGAGCGCCGGCCGGGGTAGGCGCACCTCCGCAACAGGCTGACCGGTGAGGAGAACAGAAGTGGTCCAGCAGCAGTACGGCGAGACCGACACCATGCCCGTCCCGGAATCCACGGCGTCGACCCAGCGGTACGAGGAGGCGCGCGCGGCCGCTCATCGGGCGATGACCAGCGTGAACGTGATCCCCGACCGGCCGCTGCCCGGCGACCCGGAGGAGCCGCAGAGCCTGTCGTACCGCGGGTTCAAGTTCGGCGCCGCGTTCTTCGGCTGGCTGGTCTCGCTGCCGATGGCCGTCCTGCTGATCGGTGGGACCGGAGCCGCGATCCTCGGGGGGAGCTACGTGCTCGACTACACCCGGTCGGACGCGGAGGCACAGGCCGGGACGGTCGCCCTGGTGCTCACCGTGACGCTCGGGGTCCTGGTCGCGCTCGCGTTCTTCACCGGCGGGTACGTCGCGGGCCGGCTGGCCCGGTTCGACGGGTCCCGGCAGGGGTTCGGGGTCTGGATGATCGCGTTCCTGCTGTCCATCGTCGCGGCGGCAGGTGGCGCGTACCTGGACAACGAGTACGACCTGCTCGGACGGGTCGACCGGCCCGACGTCCCGCTGGCGGCCGACACGCTGACCAGCGGCGCCATGATCGCCGGGGCCGCGCTGGTGATCGTCACCCTGCTCGCCGCGCTGCTCGGCGGGCGGTCGGGCCAGCGGTACCACGAGAAGATCGACAGCCTGCTGCCATGAGCGTCTCGACCGACCGGTGCGCGCCGGCCACCGTCCGCTGCCGGTACGCAGCGCACCGTCACGTCCAGCTCGCGCACTGTGACGCTCGCCGCCGGCACCGCTGCCGTCTCCGGGTGTGCTCACGTCCGGTCGCCGGACGCTGACGCATAGGGCACGGACCGGCGGGTACCGGATCTCCAGACGGGGCTGACTCGTGAGGAGAACCGACATGGTCCAGCACTACCGGGAAGACAGCGACGCCACCCAGCTCACTTCGCCGCCACGCCGGTTCAGCTCGGACGACACCGAGATCGACGACCACCAGCCGACCCACCGGGCCGACGTCCGGCCGTCGCCCGCCGCCGAGGTGGACCCGGTGTACCGCGGGTTCAAGGCCGGCTCCGCGTTCTTCGGCTGGCTGATCGCCGTCGGCCTGACCGTCCTGCTCACCGGCATCGTCGGTGCGATCGCGGCCGCCGTCGACTACGCGGTCAGCATCGACCAGGGAATGATCGACGCCCAGGCCGGCACCATCGGCATCGTCTCCGCGGCGGTCCTCCTGCTCGTCCTGGCGATCGCGTACTACAACGGCGGGTACGTCGCCGGCCGGCTCGCGCGGTTCGACGGCGCGCGCCAAGGCTTCGGCGTCTGGGGTATCGGCGTCCTGGTCACCGCGGTCGTCGCCGGAATCGGCGCGCTCGCGGGATCGCAGTACGACGTGCTGGACCGGGTGAACCTGCCCTCGATCCCGGTCGCCGACGACACCCTGACCACCGGCGGGCTGATCCTGGCCGGTGCCGTCCTCGTCGTCACGCTGCTCGCCGCGATCGTCGGCGGCAAGTCCGGCCAGCGGTACCACCGCCGGATCGACAGCAGCTGGGACTGACCCTTTCGGCTGCTGACACGCAAGCTCCTGACAGGCCCGGAAGCCGGATCACCGCGATCCGCCTTCCGGGTCTTCGTCGTTCCCGGCTGGTGGGGAAGAGTCCAGGTGGTTGGCGGTGTTGTGGTGGACGTGGAGACCCAGGTGGCGGTGATCGGAGCGGGCCAGGCCGGCCTGTCGGCGGTGTACCACCTGGTGCGGCTCGGGTTCGCGCCGTACGACGGGGTCGTGGTACTGGATCGCAACGCGCGGCCGGGTGGAGCGTGGCAACACCGGTGGGACTCGCTGACGATGCACGACGTGCACGGGATCGCGAATCTGCCGGGCGCCGACGTGCCGGCGAGTGCGGGTGACGAGCGGGCGAACGAGTTCGTGCCGGCGTACTACGCGGAGTACGAGACCAGGTTCGACCTCCCGGTCATCCGGCCGGTGACGGTCGAGAGTGTGCGTGCCGTGGACGGGCGGTTCCTGCTGACCACCGATCGCGAGCCTGTCACCGCCGACGCGATCGTCAACGCGACCGGGACGTGGAACCGGCCCTTCATTCCTTGGTACCCGGGCATCGAGACGTTCCGCGGTCGGCAACTGCACACCGCGGACTACGCCGGTGCCGCCGAGTTCGCGGGCCGGCACGTCCTGGTGGTCGGTGGCGGCGCTTCGGCGGTCCAGTTGCTCGCGGAGATCTCCGAGGTCGCGCGGACCACCTGGGTCACGCGCCGGCCGCCCGAGTGGCGGACCGACGGGGAGTTCGGGCCCGAGCTCGGGCGCAAGGTGGTCGCCAAGGTCGAGGAGCGGGTCCGGGCCGGACTGCCGCCGCGCAGCGTGGTGAGCGTGACCGGGTTGATGCTTCGCCCGCAGGAGCAGGCCGCGTACGACCGGGGCGTCTACACCCGGCTGCCGATGTTCGAGCGGATCACCCCGGACGGCGTGGCCTGGGCCGACGGGCGGACCGAATCCGTGGACGCGATCCTCTGGGCGACCGGCTTCCGCGCGGACCTCGCCCACCTCGCGCCGCTGCACCTGCGCGAGCCGTCCGGCGGGATCCGGATGGACGGCACCCGGACCGTACTGGATCCGCGCGTCCACCTGGTCGGGTACGGGCCCTCGGCCAGCACGATCGGCGGGAACCGGGCCGGCTTCACCGCGGCCCGCGACCTCCGCGCTCTGCTCCGCCCGGCCGCGGCCTGACGCACCCCCACCCCCTCGCCACGCCGCCATCTTTGGTGGGTCAACCCCGCAAGTAGTGCCTTGGCCCACCAAATTTCCGCGGGCCAACCCACCAAGTGCGAGGTCAACCCACGAAACGCATCCAGCTGCGTCAGGTGAGCGGGTCATGCGCTCGGAGCTGAGCAGGTACGGGGCGGGTGCGGCTTGGGGGTGAGTCCTTCAGGCGGAAGAGCAGCTCGGTCTCCCACTCGTTCAGGTCCGGGACCTCGATCGGGTCGGACTTGTAGATCTCCAGACGCGCACCCCAGTTGTTGCCGTCGGCATCCCACTCCAGGCCCTCGGCGTCCGCCCAGGCGAGCAGGTCGGCGGTCGCCTGCAGCAACCCGTCCGGATGCCCGAGGTGGGTGGAGCTGACGTACCGTCCGGCCGGCAGCGTCCCGGCCACGATCTCGCCCTCGCCGTACTGCGGCTCCTCCACCGGCACGCCGTTCTCCATCACCAGGCCGTGCTCCATGTCGACCACGTCGTACTTGAGGAACACCGGCCCGACGGGCAGGACGTTGCGGGCCGCGATCCAGCCGAACACCTCCTCGGTCCGCCGTGCGAAGGCGGCGATCCCGTCCATCGGCACCTTCGCCTTCAGCGCGACGTACGGCTGCTCGGCCCGCTCCACGATCTCCGGCATGACGCCTCCTCGGCCTCGGTGTGCTGCCTCATCCTGCCCGACGAGACCAGCACGCGGCGAGCACCTGGATCACGGATCGGTAGCGCCGGTTCGAGGGGCATTGCCTGCGCGTTCCTTCGGGCGTGTACTGCTGGTGAGGTTCAGCAGGGGGGATGTGGTCGCGGTGAAGCGATGGAAGTACCTGATGGCGGCCGGCACCCTGCTGGCCGGGGGGCTGGTGGCCGGCTCGGCCGGACCCGCCGTGGCCGAGCCGGCGACCGGCGTCGCGTATTCGGCCGGGTCGACGGCGACGCGGTACGTGGGGTGGGCGTTCGACACCTGCACGGCGCCGACGGTCGCGCAGATGACGGCGTGGAAGGCCTCGCCGTACAAGGCGGTCGGGATCTACATCGGTGGTGGGAACCGCGGTTGCCAGCAGCCACAGCTGACCGCGAGCTGGGTGAGCAGCGTGACCCGGATGGGCTGGCGGCTGATCCCGATCTACATGGGCTGGCAGGCGCCCTGCACGTTCAGCTCGAAGCCGTTCAAGATGTCGTCCTCGCCGACGACAGCGGGAACGCAGGCAACGGGCGCCGCCGCGGACGCGGTCGCCAAGGCGAAGGCGCTGGGCATCATCGGCGGCAGCGCGATCTACGGCGACATGGAGCACTACGACGTCAACGACACCACCTGTCGCGCGGCCGTTCTGCGCTACCTGTCGTCGTGGACGAAGGAGCTGCACCGGCAGGGATACCTCTCGGCCGTCTACGCGCACCAGAACTCCGGCGCCGTCCATCTCTCCGAGATCTACAACTCGACCTCGTACGCCCGGCCCGACGCCTTGTGGATCGCCCGCTGGGACAAGAACACAGGGTTGTTCAACTGGCCGACCGTACCCAACTCGTACTGGGCGGTGGGGCAGCGAGCCAAGCAGTACTGGGGTGACCACGCCGAGACGTACGGCAGTGTGACCCTCACCATCGACAGCGACCGGTTCGACGCTCCGGTCGCGTCCGTCGGCTTCGGCTATACGGTGACCGGCAACGTGTACTCGCGCACCGGGCCGGCGTTCTCGTATCCCGCCTCGACGGGCTACCCGGCCGGCTCGACCGTACGGATCCTCTGCCAGACCTACGGCCAGCAGGTGGGAACCACGACCGTGTGGAACAAGCTGACCACCGGAGCCTACGTCACCGACTACTACGTCAACACCCCGTCGAACACGACGTACAGCGCCCCGATCCCGGGTTGCAGCAACGCGTACCAGACGACCACCTCGTCGCTGAGTCGCCGCAGCGGCCCCGGTACGTCGTACTCGGTGCTCGGCACGATGCCCGCTGGATCGCTCGCGTGGGTGACCTGTCAGCGCAGCGGCTCGGCGGCCGGCACCACCAGCGTGTGGGACCGGCTGACCGACGGCAGCTACGTCACGGACTACTACGTGGCCACGCCGAGCAAAACGACGTACTCCGCTCCGATCAGACGCTGCTGATCACTCCGGCTCGTCCACCACGGACGCGTACGAGATGACGCCGCGGCGGATCTGGTCGGTCACCGCGCGGGCGGTCGCGCGCAGCGGCGTCGCCCCGGCCGCGTCGGCCACCTGCTCGGTCAGGTCGATCAGCTGCTTCACCCAGCGGACGAAGTCGCCGGCGGCCAGGTCGGACTCGTACAGCACCTCGCTCAGCGACGCACCGGACGCCCAGCGGAACGCGGCCCAGCAGAAGCCGAGGTCCATCGAGCGGAGGAAGTCGACCCGCATGTCCCGCTCCAGCGCGGACAGGTCGCGCCAGATCGCGCCCATCCGCTCCAGCCGGCTGCGCACCTCCCCGCGCGGCAACCGGGGCGAGGTCGGCTCGTCCTTGGACCGCGACTCGTAGACCAGCGCCGCCAGACAGGCCGCCAGCTCGGGCACGTCGAGGTCGTCGAACACTCCTTGCCGCAGGCACTCGGCCGCGACCAGGTCGAGCTCGGTGTAGATCCGGGCCAGCCGGTCACCGGCCTCGGTGGTCTTGTCGCCGTCGAGGTAGTGCAGCGCGTCCAGCACCTGGCAGACCCGGTCGAACTGGCGGGCGATCGTGTTCGTCCGCTGCTCGATCTTGCGCTGCACGTCGCGGTTCTCGCGGTCGAGCCGGAAGTACCGCTCGGCCCAGCGGGCGTGGTCCTCACGGTCCGAGCAGCCGTGGCACGGGTGCGCTCGCAGCTGGGCGCGCATCTCCTGCAGCTCCGGGTCGTCGGCGTGCGTGATCACGTCCCGGCCCTTGCTGCGCGACGGCGGCCCGTCCTCGCCGAGCTCGTCGCTGCGGACCCGCAGGACCTGGGCCAGCTCGCGGCGCTGTTGCGGGTTGCGCGGGTTGAACTTCTTCGGGATCCGCAGCGAGCCGATCGCCTCGACCGGGGTCGGGAAGTCGATCATCGACAGTTTGCGGACCTGCCGGTCCAGCGTCAGCACGGTCGGCCGCGGACCCTCCCGCTCCGACCGGAACCCCGGGTCGAGCACGAGCGCCCAGCCGGCACTACGGCCCGCCGGGATCCGGATGATGTCGCCGATCCGGAGCTTCTCGATCGACTCCTGCGCCTCGATCCGGCGATCCAGCTTGCGCCGCTTCGAGCCGGACGCCTCCCGGTCCCCGATCCGGCGACGCAGCGCGGCGTACTCGAGGAAGTCGCCGAGGTGGCAGTCGATGGACTCCTTGTACCCCTCCAGGGCCTCGGTGTTGCGCTGCACCTGCCGGGCCAGTCCGACCACGGCCTGGTCGGACTGGAACTGCGCGAACGACAGCTCCAGCATGTCCCGCGAACGCGCCCGCCCGACCTGGCGGACCAGGTTGACGGCCATGTTGTACGACGGGGAGAACGACGAGCGGAGCGGGTACGTCCGGGTGGAGGCGAGACCGGCGACGGCGCGCGGGTCGAACCCGGGCTGCCAGAGCACGACGGCGTGCCCCTCCACGTCGATCCCGCGGCGGCCGGCCCGGCCGGTGAGCTGGGTGTACTCCCCGGGAGTGATGTCGACGTGGGCCTCGCCGTTCCACTTGCTCAGCTTCTCCAGCACGACCGTCCGGGCCGGCATGTTGATGCCGAGGGCAAGCGTCTCGGTGGCGAAGACGACCTTGATCAGGCCGCGGGCGAACAGCTCCTCGACCACCTCCTTGAAGGCGGCCAGCATGCCCGCGTGGTGCGCCGCGATCCCCCGGCTCAGCGCCTCGGCGAAGTCGTGGTACCCGAGCACGCCGAGGTCCTCGTCCGGCAGGTCGGCGGTGCGCTCGGCGAGTACCCGCTTGATCTCGTCGCGCTCACTCGGCTTGGTCAGCCGCAGCCCGGACCGCAGGCATTGCAGCATCGCGTCCTCGCAGCCCTTGCGGGAGAAGATGAAGTAGATCGCCGGCAGCAGCGCGCCGGCGTCCAGCTCCTCGACCACGTCGGACCGGAACGGGGTGAAGTGGCTCCGGCTCGGCCGGTTCTTCGGCAGGTCGCGGCGGCGCCGTGGTTTGCGCGAGTCGTCCCGGAAGATCCGGTTGTCGTCCCGGGCGATCCGGACCAGTTGCGGGTTCACCAGGTCGCGGAGATCGGCCTGGCCCGACTGCGCCTTCGCCTTCGCCGGGTTGCCGGACTTGCCTGGCTTCTGCTTGTCCGGCGCCCCGACCCGGGCGGTCGGCGCCTCCCCCGCGAACAGGTCGTGCAGCCGCTTCCCGACCATGACGTGCTGGAACAACGGCACCGGCCGCTTCTCCTCCAGCACGACCACGGTGTTCCCCCGGACGGTCTCGAGCCAGTCGCCGAACTCCTCCGCGTTGCTCACCGTCGCCGACAACGACACCACGGCCACCGAGTCCGGCAGGTGGATCAGCACCTCTTCCCAGACCGCGCCCCGGGACCGGTCGGCCAGGTAGTGCACCTCGTCCATCACCACGTACGACAGCCCGAGCAGCGTGTTCGAGGCGGCGTACAGCATGTTCCGCAGCACCTCGGTGGTCATCACCACGATCGGCGCCTCGGAGTTGAGCGAGTTGTCCCCGGTCAACAGCCCGACGTTCTCCGCGCCGTACCGGTCGACCAGATCGCCGTACTTCTGGTTGCTGAGGGCCTTGATCGGTGTGGTGTAGAAACACTTCTGCCCCCGCTGCAGGGCCAGGTGCACCGCGAACTCGCCGACCAGCGTCTTCCCCGACCCGGTCGGCGCCGCGACCAGCACCTGATGCCCGTCCTCGAGCGCGGCACAGGCCCGCAACTGGAACTCGTCCAGCTCGAAGTCGTAGAGCGCCCGGAACTCCTTCACAGCGGGGTGCTCCTGGTCCGAGCGGAAAAGGGCGTACTTCTCGGACGGGCTACTCATACCCCCAATCTATGCGACCCCACCCCCAGAACCACGCGCCACCCGGCTGTCCGGCCGGCTCCGCTCAAGCGAAGACGGTCAGGCAAAGACCGTCAGCGCGCCCGGAGCGATCCCGATGTCGACGGGGAGCGGGCCGAGGATCTCACCGTCGGCGTAGGCCGTGACGCCGGGCGACTCCAGCCGGACCGACTTGCCGCGGTACGCCTGCACCATCGGGTGGCCGACGTGGGTTCCCTTGGAGAGCTTGGGGAACATCTGCAGCAACGTGAGCCGGGAGACCGGCTTGATCACGGTGATGTCGAGCAGGCCGTCGTCGATCTCGGCGCCGGCGCAGATCTGCAGGCCGCCGCCGTACGTCGGGCCGGTGCCGACCGCGACCAGCATCGCGTCGGTCTCGATCACCTCGTCGTCGATGGTGAGCACGTACGACAGCGGCTTGAACGTCCGCAGCTCGGCCAGCGTGGCCACGGTGTACCGGGCGTTGCCCTTGGGCCAGCTCATCGCGTTGGCGCGCTTGTTCACCAGGGAGTCGAAGCCGCCGGCGACGACCGTGGTGATGAACTCGTCCTTCGCCACCGCGAGGTCGACGGACCTGGTCCGGCCCGCCACGATCCGGTCGGCGGCCGCGCCCGGGTCGTCCAGTGGGATGCCGACACCGCGGGCGAAGTCGTTGCCGGTCCCGGCCGGGATCACGCCGAACGGCATCCCCGAGCGAGCCAGGACCTGGGCGCCGAGGTGGACCGTACCGTCGCCGCCGATCAGCGCGACCGCGTCGGCGCCGGACGCGATCACCTCGGCGGAGATCCGGCCGACGTCCTCGGCGCACGTCGTGGCGTACTCCGAGACGGTCAGGCCGGCCGCCTCGAACCGGGCCCGGACCACCGGGGCGACGCGGGCACCGAGGCCCCGGCCGCTGGTGGGATTCACCACCAGCGCGACGTGCCGGGTCATCAGTCGGCCAGCAGTTCTTCGGTCTTGCGGGCGCGGCGTTTGTCGTTGAACCGCGAGATCACCTCGGCGACCACGAACAGCAGGCACATCGGGATCGCCAGCAGGCACATCGTGAACGGGTCGCCGGACGGGGTCGCGACGGCCGCGAACAAGAAGATGGCCAGGATGATGTACGGCCGGAACTTGCCCATCGCCGCCGCGGAGACCACGCCGAGCATGTTCAGCAGGACCACGACCAGCGGGATCAGGAAGGCGACGCCGAACACCAGCATCGTCCGGATCACGAAGTCCAGGTAGTCCGGCAGCTCGACCAGGTTCTGGATGTCCAGCGGGGTGAAGCCGAGCAGGATCTCGATGCCCTTCGGCAGCGTCCAGTACGCGACCACGACGCCACCCAGGAACAACGGGGTGGCGATCGCCGAGAACAGCATCGCCCACCGGCGCTCGCTGCGGTGCAGGCCGGGCGCGATGAACGCCCAGAGCTGGAACAACCAGATCGGCGCGGCCGCGACCAGCCCGGCGAGCGCCGAGATCTTGATCTTGAAGGTCAGCGCGTTCCCGACGCCGGGAAAGGTGAGCTCCGGGATCTTCGTACTGCCCTGCTCCTTGGCCAGCTCGCGAACCGACGTCACGAACGGGCGGGTCAGGAAGTCGAACAGCTGGTCGTAGAAGATCCAGCCCACCACCGTGCCGATCACGATCGCCACGATGCATACGAACAACCGGTTGCGCAGCTCAGTGATGTGCTCGCGCAGGGTCATCCGACCCTCTTCGTCCTTCGGGCGGCGCTCTTTCCGCCGTCCGAGCTTCACAACTGTCACTGCCTCACCATCGTCACAGGTGGTGAGCCCGGCTCAGTTGGCGGTGTGCGTGGGCGGCTGACCGTCGCCGGGCGCCTGGCCGTTGGCCTGGTTCGGCTGCGCGGCCGGCTGGGCGGCCTGCTGGGTCGGCTGCTGCTGGACCTGCTGCTGGGCGGAGGGCTGGCTGGTGCCTTCGGTCAGCTCGGCGTCCTTCTTCTTGTTGCCAGGGCCGACCTCCTCCTCCCAGATCTTCTTCGAGCGACCCAGCTGCTTCACCAGGGTGGGCAGCTTGGCCGAACCGAACAGCAGGACGACGATCGCCAGGATGACGAGCCACTCTGCGCCCTGAGGCATACCGATGAGCGGGGCCATGAGGTTCTCCCTTTCACAACTGATGGTGGCTCTACGTTGAGACTGGCCGAATACTACGCCCGGGACCGCACAGTCGGGCCGGTCCGTCCGGATCCGGTCGTCGACTGGGCCGTCTCGAGCTTCGTCTGGGCAGCGGCCAGCTCACGCGTCAGTGCCTTGGTCTGGCCCCACAACTTCTTCGCGAGCAGGGCGAGCACGAGCAGCCACACCGCCACGACGCCGAGGAAGAGCAGGAACCAATACATACCCGGAGCCTATCCGGTCCGCGGCCCCGGCCCACGCCCCAAGTGTGTTCCGGCCGCCAACGCTGTCGGAACGTGATGGTAAGAATTGGTTTCCGGCGGGACGAGTGAGGGGTACGGATGCTGCGGATCGAGGTCGCCGAACGGCGTACCAGGCTGGGGCGGCGGCACAGACTGGCGCCGTCGAGCCGGGCCGCCGACGCGGTGCAGGCGACCGAGTCGCTGGTGGTGCTGCACGCGACGGATCCGGCCACCGTGCACCTGTCGGTCGCAGCGCGCGTGCCAGGCAGTGATGTGACGACCACGGAGAGTGCGCTCTACGACGATCGCGCGCTGATCCGCATGCTCGGGATGCGGCGGACGGTGTTCGTCGCGCCGACACCGTTCGCCCCGGTCATCCAGGCGGCCTGTACCGACGACATCGCGGTCAAGCAACGCAAGCTGCTGGTCAAGCACCTCACCGAGGCCGGTGTCTCCCCGGACGCCGACGGCGCCGGCCGCTGGTTGCGCGCGGTCGAGGAGTCCACCGCGACCGCGCTCACCCTGCGCGGATCGGCCACCGCCCAGGAGCTCTCCCAGGACGAGCCGCGGCTGCGGACCAGGCTCGCGATGGCGACCGGCAAGTCGTACGCCGCACAGCCGTACGTGACCAGCCGGGTGCTCTTCCAGCTCGCTGCCGAGGGCCGCATCGTCCGCGGCCGGCCGTTGGGGACGTGGCTCAGCGGCCAGCACCAGTGGTCCCCCGCGGAGAAGTGGCTGCCCGGCGGCCTCGGTGACAAGCCGCCCGCGGACGAGGCGCGGGCGCGGCTCGCGCGGGCCTGGCTGGACTCGTTCGGCCCGGGCACACTCGCGGATCTGCAGTGGTGGAGCGGCTGGACCCTGGGCCAGACCAGGAAGGCGCTGAAGGAGGTCGAGGCGGTCGAGGTCGACCTGGACGGCACGGTCGGCTACGTGCTGCCCGGAGACGAGGCGCCGGAGGTCGAGGTGGAGCCGTGGGTCGCGTTCCTGCCGTCGCTCGACCCGACCCCGATGGGCTGGAAGGACCGCGGCTGGTATCTCGGCGAGCACAAGAGCCGGCTGTTCGATCAGACCGGCAACATCGGCCCGACCGTGTGGGCCGACGGCCGCATCGTCGGCGGCTGGGGGCAGCCCGAGTCCGGCGAGGTGCGGTTCCAGTTGCTGGAGGACGTCGGCGCCGAGACCGCGGACCAGATCGAGGCGGAGGCCGGCCGCTGGACCAGCTGGCTGGCCGGGGTCCGGGTCACCCCGCGGTTCCGCTCGCCGCTGGAGAAGATCCTCAGCCAGGGCTGAGGATCCGGCTCAGAGCGTGTCGTCGTACGCGGAGAGCGCCTCGCGGGCCGTTGTCGCGATCTGGTCTCCGAGGTCGGCCGGTTCCAGGACGGTCGCGGTGCCACCGAGGCGCAGCACGAGCCGCTGCAGCCAAGCCGTGTCGGCCACCCGGAGCCGGATGACGAGCGAGCCGTCCGGGCCCTCCTCGACCGACTCGGTCGGGTAGTACTCCGCGACCCAGCGGGCCGGCGGAGCGAGCTGGACGGTCGCCAGCAGGTCGCACTCGGACGGCTGGAACATCCCGTTCGACAGGTCCCGCGGGGTCGCCTCGGGCGGCGGCTCGCTCGGCAGGTCGAGCAGCTTCACGGCGGCGATCCGGTCCAGCCGGAACAGCCGCACGTCCTCGGCCAGCCGGCACCACGCCTCGAGGTACGACCGGCCCTCGGACACGACCAGCCGCATCGGGTCCACGTCGCGCTCGGTGGTCTCGTCGCGCGACGGCACGTCGTACGTCAGGTGCAGCCGTTGCCGCCCGGCCAGTGCGCGGTTCACCGTCTCGGCGATCGCGGGGTCCGCCGGCTCGACGTGGACGTGCGCGGCCGCGCCCTCCCCCGCCGCGGCCGCCTCACCGGCGGCGCTCTCCAGCTTGGCGATCGCGCGGTCGACGGCATCGCGGTCCGGGCCGCCGGTGACCTCGCGCAACGTGCGCAGCGCGGTCAGCAGGGCGAGCGCCTCGTCCGCGGCCAGCCGGAGCGGGCGGGCCAGGTAGTCGGCGTTGTTGAGGTGGATGACGCCTTCGCCCTCGGCCGCGTCGATGTCGATCTCGATCAGGTCGCCCATCTGGGCCCCGGGCAGGCCGCAGAACCAGAGCACCTTGAGGTCGGCGATGATCTGCTTCGGCCGGACCCCGAACTCGGCGGCGACGTCGTCGACCCGGGCGCCGTCGTTCTCCCGCAGGTACGGCACCAGGGCGAGCAGCCGCTGGACCTGGTCACGCGCGTTGCTCATGCGGGCACCCCCGCCACCGACCGGAGCCGGCGCAGTACCCCGTCGAGCACGTCGCCGGGTCCTTCGACCACGGCCCCCGGACCGTACGACGCGATCTCCTCGGCGAGCACCTCGGCATCGGCGTACGGGACGTGCAGCAGGTCCCAGCCGTCCTCGTACGGCTCGATCGCGTTGGCCCGCCGGCGCAGGCTGACGCACGATCCGGTCCGGGCCCGGACCTTCGCCTCGGACGTCGGCCGCGGCGGCGCCAGCTCGGACACCAGCGAGCGCAGGTCGGTACCCTCCGGCACGGTGAACGCGCCCGGGCCGCCGACGGTGCGGACGTTGCCGCCGATCCGGGACAGCCGGAACATCCGGGTCGCCTCCCGGTCGCGGTCGCGGCCCACCACGTACCAGCGGCCGTGCCAGGACACGATGCCCCACGGCTCCAGGGTCCGCTTGGTCGCCTCGGCCGCACCGCTGCGGCGATGGTCGAACCGGACGGCGGTCCGGCTCACCACCGCGGACCACAGCGGGTCGAAGGCCGGCTCGGACGCGCCGACGTGCGGCTCGATCGCGCTCAGCGCCGACTGGTCGGTCTGGATCCCGGCCGCCTTCAGCTTGAGCACCGCCGACGTGGTCGCCTCGGCCAGGCTGGCGTGCTGCCAGACCCGGGCGGCGACACCGAGCACGGCGGCCTCGTCCGGTTCCAGGTGCACCTCGGGCAGTTCGAACACGTCGCGCCGGATCCGGTACCCGACGTCGTCGGAGAAGAACTTGTCGATGGTGCCCATCTCGATCGGGATGCCGAGGTCGCGCAGCTCGTCCTTGTCGCGCTCGAACATCTTCTCGAAGGCGTCGTCGGTCTGGCCGGCGTAGCCCTCGACCACCTCGCGGATCCGCTCCTTGGTCACGTAGGTGCGCGCGACCAGCAGGCAGATCACCAGGTTGAGCAACCGCTCACTCTTCCGCGCCGACACCCGACCACCTTACGGGGTGAGCAGTGCAAAACGCGTGCTGCGCGCCGAACATACATTCGGATGCTTCGGCGGGGCCGCTAAGGTCTGCGTGTGATCCGCTGGCGCGAAGGAATCGTGGCCGACCTGGGCAAGACCTGGGCGGGTGCGCAGGAACTGAGAGTGACCGTTGGCGAGCAGCTGGTCCGCGCGCTCGCCTACCCCGGCCTGGTCGGTACGCCGGTCGCCGGGGACCGCGTCCTGCTCAACGTGGGCGCCCTCGACCGCGGCCTCGGCACCGGTGGGTACGCGCTGGTCGTGGCGATCCCGGACCGGCTACCCGCGGATCCGCCCGAGACGGGCCACCTGGTGAAGGCGCGGTACACGCCGTTGCAGGCGATGGTGCTCGGCGCCGACGAGCAGGACTCCCCCGACCACGACGTACTGCGCGACGCGGACGACCTCCTCGGGACGCCGGTCGTGGTGGCCGACCTGCATTCGGCGTTGCCTGCTGTGCTCGCTGGGGTGTTCGCCAAGCGCCCGGGCACGCGGGTGGTGTACGTGATGACCGACGGTGGTGCGCTGCCGCTCGCGTTCTCACGGACCGTGGCGTCGCTGCGGGACAGCGGCTGGCTGGGTGGGACGGTGACGGTCGGGCAGGCGTTCGGCGGTGACCGGGAGGCCGTGACGGTCCACACCGGCCTGCTGACCGCGGTTCACGTCCTCGCGGCCGAGGTCGTCGTCATCACGCAGGGCCCGGGCAACCTGGGGACCGGGACGCGCTGGGGTTTCTCCGGTGTCCAGTCCGGCGAGGCGGTCAACGCGATCGGTACGCTCGGCGGCCGGCCGGTGGCGTCGTTGCGGATCTCCGAGGCGGATCCGCGGCCACGGCATCGTGGGATCTCGCACCACAGCCTCACGGCGTACGGGCGGGTCGCGCTGCAGCCGGCGGACATCGTCGTCCCGGACCTGCCCGGGGAGTTCGGGGACGCGGTGCGCGATGCGGCCGAGCCGTTGAAGGCCCGGCACAAGGTGGTCCGCGTCGGGGTGGACGGGCTGTACGACGCGCTGCGGGAGACGCCGGTCAAGCTGTCCACGATGGGCCGCGACCTCGACGGCGACCGCGCGTACTTCGAGGCCGCCGCGGCCGCGGGCCGGTACGCCGCCGGCCTGGTGGACGTACCACCACCCGGATCGGGGTCCCAGTACTCCTGAATTCTCCGGCGCCCGGGCCGAGGCTTGGAGTATGGCTACCACCGATCGCACTCCCACCCTGCCCGACGTCCCCGGTGGACCGCCTGTCTCGGTCCGCGCCGCGACGACGGCGTGGTTCCTCGCGGTCGGTGCCGGGGTGGCTGAATCCGTCCTCGGCGCCGCCGGCTGGATCGCCGACGGGCGGCCAATCCTCGCCCTGGTCGCGCAGATCGCGCTGCGCACCATCGTGTACGGCGGACTCTTCCTGATCATCGACCGGTACTTCCGGCACGGCGTCCCCTGGTCGCGCTGGCTGCTGGCCGGGCTGCTCGGCGTCGTCGGGATGGCCAGTTTGCTGATCGGCCCGATCAGTTGGCTGACCAGCAACGGCGACTTCGGCAGGCTGGACCTGGACGCGTCGTTCCTCACCCTCGCCGCGCTCCGGGTCGTGCATGTGCTCGCTGTCGCCGGTGGAGTGGTGCTGATGTTCCTGCCCGACTCGAACCGGTGGTTCCGCCGGAAAGCTTGACCCTGCGGGCAGACGAAAGCGGCCGCGGCCCGGGAGGAGTACCTCGCCGGGGCCGCGGCCGCTTCGGTGCTGCTGCTCTTACTGGCCCGTCTGCTTCGGGGCCGGGAAGGCGTTCAGGATGTCGATCACGGCGAACGCGTTGACCGTCTTGCCCGCCTGGTCCTTCGACGCGGGCAGCTCGATCAGGACCCGGCTGCCGATCGGGACCCCGACCAGGCCGTCGAGCGCGCCGGCCTCACCCTTCGGACCCGGGCCGACCTGGAGCTGGTCGGTCGGGGCGCCCGGCTGACCCTGCTGGCCGTCCCAGGTGCTCGCCTGCTTCTTGCCGGTGTAGTCGAACACGACGTAGCGGCCGATCAGCTGGCTCTTCGGCTCGAGCGGCTTGCCCTTGCCGGTGGCGATCACGACCGGCTTGCCCGGCTTCGCCGGCGGCTTGGTCCCGGCCGGCACCGTCACCTTCGGCTCGGCGTTCAGCTCGCCGGTGACCTTGAACTTCGTCGGCGCCGAAGCGGCCGGGGTGGCGTCCAGCGGCGTGTTGTTCGCGGCCGCGCCCACCAGGTCGACGACGAAGATCAGGGTGTCGTCACCCTTGATCCCGGCCTCCTCGTTGCCCTTCTCCTTGTAGCCCTTGTCGGACGGGATGCTCAGCAGCACCCGGCTGCCGATCTTCTTCCCGACCAGGCCCTCGTCCCAGCCGTCGATGACCCCGCCGACCCCGATCGGGAACGACGCCGGCGCACCCCGGTCGTAGGAGTTGTCGAACACCTTGCCGTCGCGCCAGATCTGGCCCAGGTAGTTCGCGGTGAGCAGGTCGCCCTTCTTCACCTCGGCGCCGTCGCCCTCCTTGAGGACCTCGGTCACCAGCGTCTTGTCGGGGTCACCCTCACGGTGGCTGACGGTCGGCTTCTGGCCGAACTCCGACTCGACCTTGACCCCGGCCTGACCGAAGTCGCCATCTCCGGAGCCGCAGGCGGCCAGGGAAGACCCCAGCACCAGCATTGCGACCACACTCAACAGCTTGCGCACGAACGAGCACCTCGAAATATCCCGGCGCGGACGGCCCGCGCCTTGCTGGACGGCCAGATGAACGCCGCCCACCCTATCGGGCACGACCAAGCCCCGGATCGGCCACCGGCGTCACCGTTCGGTCACGTCACGCAACGTCGACAGCCGCGGTCCGGCCGCCGGTACCGGCGTCACGATGGCCGTTCTGCGAACAATCGTGTCCGTTTCGCGAACACCATACTTTCCCCATCCTCTTTACTAAATCGCTCTACCTCGACAAGATCAGGACCGGACGCCCCGCCAAGGTCGAGAGGATCGACAATGATGTTGCCGCGAGTGATCTGTCGCGCCGGAAAGCGCTTGCTAGCCCTGGTCTCGGCCTGCCTGGTGGTCACGTTGGTGGCTGCCTGTACCGCAGGCACGGCGGGCGGAGGAAACTCCGCCGGGAACGCCGGCGGCACCGACGCCGCGGCGGGCGACTCCAGCAAGTTCCTCACGTTCTTCCCCTGCTGCAGCTGGGGTACGACGTGGTCCTACAACCCGTACAACGTGAACCAGCTCGGCATCCAGAACGACTTCATCTCGATGCGGCTGGCCCTGGTGAAGTCGCCGAGCCTGACCGAGTTCGTCCCGCAGCTGGCCGACAAGTGGGCGGTCGAGAACGGCAAGCTCAACGTCCACCTGCGCGACGACGCGAAGTGGCAGGACGGCACTCCGGTGACGAGCAAGGACCTGCACGACACCGCCATCCTGAACGGGCTGCGCGGCGACGGCTTCTGGAACGACATCACCGGCGTCGACATCGTGGACGAGAAGACGGTCGCCTTCACCCTCAAGGAAGGCCAGCCGGAGTCGCTGGCGAAACTGGACATCCTGAACTCGATCCGCCCGTACCCGTCCAGCGTGTACGGCCGGATCGTCACCGACGCGCTGAAGCAGGACGTGATCAAGTACTTCCGCACACTGCAGCAGAATCCGGAGCAGGCCGCGAAGCTGCCCGAGTCCAAGCGGATGGGCGACGCGTTCAAGGACCTGGCCGCGATGAAGGTCGACAAGTTGATCGGCAACGGGCCGTTCAAGCTGGAGAACATCACCACCAAGGAAGCCAAGCTGGTCAAGTGGGCCGACTTCTGGGACGCGGCCAAGATCAAGTTCGCCGGCATCCGGTACCTGAACGGGTCCACGCAGACCGTCTACCCGCAGTTGTTCAGCGGCAACGTGCACCTGTCCAACGTGTACATGCCGCCGCCGATCCTCAACCGCTGGAAGACGACCCCCGAGTCCAACACGGCTCTCCCGCTCGGGTTCGGGTTCGCCATGGTCTTCAACAGCAACCAGAAGCCGCTCGACTCCAAAGCGGTCCGTCAGGCCCTCGCGTCCGTGATTCCGAGGCAGCAGATCAGCGAGGCGGCCTACGGCACCGACGACGCGGCCGGTGGGACCTGGAAGGAAGTCAACACGGGCATCTCACCGACGCTCGAGGAGATCTACCTCAAGCCGGATCAGCTCGGGAAGCTGAACAAGTACCCGGTCGACCTGGCCAAGGCGACCGCACTGCTGCAGGGCGAGGGCTTCACCAAGAAGGGCGATCAGTGGATCAAGCCGGACGGCAAACCGTTCACGATCACCTTCACGGCCAACGCCGAGACCACCGACATCGTCACCTCGTTCAACTCCGCGGCCAAGGCACTGACCGCGTTCGGGATCAAGTCCGAGGTGAACGCGACCTCTGGGGCGCAGCAGGACGCCGATCAGCACAACGGCGACTTCCAGGTCGGCATGGCGTTCGTCGGTGGCAGCAACCCGCTCGCGATGTACAACTTCCTGCTCGGCCCGGGCTACAACTTCACGCGTCAGGGCAACTACGCCGGCAAGCGCGGGATCGGGTTCGGCCCGAAGAAGAACGTTCCTGGTCTCGGTGAGGTCGACCTGGCCAGCACCATCGACCAGCAGGTCCGCACGGTCGAACCGGGCGACGAGATGAACAAGCAGGTGTGGAACTGGGCGCAGCTGATCAACGAAGAGGTGCCCTACATCTGGTACGCGACCAAGGTCTACCAGTTCCCCTTCTCCACCAAGGAGTTCACGAACTGGCCGCCCCTGGGCGAGAACAAGAGCAGTGAACTCTGGGACATCATCAGCGCGGACATGAACGGTGGCCTCTCGCTGGCGATGCAGCAGGGCTACATCACGCCCAAGTAGTCCTTCACTGTCCGGACGGCACCCGCACGCGGGTGCCGTCCGGAACTGCCCCGACCCCGGAAGGCGCTGATGGTTTCCTACATCCTGAAACGACTGGCGATGTCGTTGCTGATCATCTACATCGTCGTTTCCCTGTCGTTCTTCATGATCCGGCTGATGCCCGGCAACCCGATGGCGGCTCTGGAGGCCCAGCTGCGGATGCAGGGCGGCCTGAGCGAGGTCGAGATCCAGCAACGGATCAACGCCGTCTACAGCGTGACGCCGGACGCGCCGGTCTGGGAGCAGTACCTGCGGTACGTGTGGGGCGCGGTCCGTGGCGACCTCGGCCGCCCGATCACCAACCCGGGCACCACCGTGGTGGCGGTGATCGCCGAGGCCTTGCCCTGGACGATCATGGTGGTGGCGGTGTCGCTGATCATCAGCTTCGTCATCGGGATCGCGGTCGGGGCGATGATGGCCGCCTTCCAGAACAGCCGGTTCTCCCAGGCGGTCACGTTCGTCGTCTCCTTCCTGAGCGCCGTTCCGAGCTATCTGGTGGCGATCGCGCTGCTCTACGTCCTGACCAGCGTCTATCAGGTGTTTCCGTCCGGTGGTGCCTACGGAGTCGATGTCACGCCGGGCTTCAACGGCCCGTACCTGGTGAGCGTGCTCTACCACTCCGTGCTGCCGATCGCCGCGTCGGTGATCACGTCGTTCGGCGGATGGGCGCTGGGCATGAAGGGCAGCGCGGTCTCGGTGCTCGGCGCGGAGTACGTCCGGGCGGCCGAGGCGCGCGGACTGAGCGATCGCCGGATCACCCAGTCCTACGTCGGACGCAACTCGATGCTGCCGATGGTGACCCAACTGGCCCTGTCGGTGGGCTTCATGTTCGGCGGGTCGGTGTTCATCGAGACCTACTTTCAGTACCCGGGCATCGGGTTCTACATGATCCAGTCGGTCGGCCAGCGCGACTACTCGCTGATGATGGGCTGCTTCGTGCTGATCACGGTGTCGGTGATCATCACCAATCTCCTGGTCGACCTGCTCTACCCGCTGGTCGACCCGCGGATCGCCAATCCGGCCGCCCGCGCCCGCGCGGCCGACCAGCCCGCCGACCCCGATCAGGAAGTACTGCCGGCAGGAGGTTCGATGGCATGAGATTCCTCAGCGACCTGTGGCGGATTCTGCGCCACGACAAGGGGGCCCTGATCGGCGGCGCGATCGTGCTGATCTACTGCCTGGCGGCGATCTTCGGCCCGATGTTCGTCGAGGTGGGCAACGAGCAGGACGCGAGCCAGGCCTACCTGGCTCCGTCATGGCAGCACCCGCTCGGCACCGACTCCCTCGGTCAGGGGGTGCTGTCCCAGATCATCGTGGGCACCCGGCCGATCATGATCGTCGGCGTGCTGTCCGCGGTCATCACAGTGTTCGTCGGCGTGGCGATCGGCCTGCTGACCGGGTACGTCGGCGGAGTGGCCGACACGGTCATCATGCGCATCACCGACATCTTCCTCACGATCCCCGGCCTGCCGCTGATCATCGTGCTCGCCAGCGTGATCAACACGACCAACCCGGTCGTGCTGGCCTTCATCCTGTCGATCACCGCCTGGGCAGGCCTGGCCCGGGCGATCAGGTCCCAGGCCATGAGCCTGCGGAGCAGGGAGTTCGTCGAAGCCGCCAAGCTGCAGGGCGTCTCGCTCGGCAACATGGTCGGCCGGCAACTGCTGCCGAACGTCGGGCCGTACGTCGCGATCCACTTCCTGCTGGCCATCACCGGGGCCATCTACGCCTCCGTGGGCCTGTTCCTGCTCGGCATCGCGCCGATCAGCGGCAACAACTGGGGCATCATGATCAACCTGGCGATGGCCCAAGGAGCGTTGTACACCACCGACAGCGCGTTCTACCTGTTCTCCCCGATGGCCGCGATCGTCATCCTGCAGGTGGCGTTCGTGTTCTTCTCCCGCGCGCTCGACAGCGTGTTCAACCCGAGGCTGCGTGTCCAGTGAACAACGTGCACAGCGAAGCGCAGACCCTGCTCGAGATCGACGACCTGACGGTCGCCTTCGGCGACGGCGCCGGCTCGGTGCGCGCCGTCGAGAACGTCACCCTCTCGGTCGCCGCCGGTGAGATCTACGCCCTGGTCGGTGAGTCGGGCTGTGGCAAGTCCACCCTGGCGTACTCGATGTTGCAGATCGTGCCGCAGCCCGGCCGGGTGATCGGCGGCGAGGTCAGGTTCCGCGGACGTGGCATGGTCGCGATGTCGAAGCGCGAGCTCAACGCCCTGCGCGGTGCCGAACTGGCGATGGTCTTCCAGGGCGCGATGAACGCGTTCAACCCGGTCGTGACCATCGGCGCTCAGGTGGACCACATCCTGCAGGCCCATCCCGAGGTGTTCCCCGATCCGAAGGAGGGCCGCAAACACTTCGAGCACCTGCTCGAACTCGTCCAGCTCCCACCGAAACGGATCTGGAAGGCGTTCGAGAGCCAGCTGTCCGGCGGGATGAAGCAGCGGGTGGCGATTGCCGTCGCCTTGCTGCTGAAGCCGTCCGTGGTGATTCTCGACGAGCCGACCACGGCCCTGGACGTGCTCAACCAGCGTCTGGTGATCGACATCCTCAAGGATCTTCATCGCGACCTCGGGGTGACGATCGTCTTCGTCACGCACGATCTTGCGGTCGTCGCCGAGGTGGCCACCCGAGTCGCGGTGATGTACGCCGGGCGTCTGGTGGAGACCGGGACGGTCGAGGAGATCTTCAAGGCCGAACGCCGTCATCCGTACGTCGAGGCGCTGATCAACGCGATCCCGAGCGTGCTGGACGCCGGCCTCACGGTCCGGCCGATCGGCGGCGCGGTGCCGAATCTCGCCGATCTGCCGGCCGGGTGCCGGTTCGCTCCGAGGTGCCGGTCGGCGGAGGACCTCTGCCGGCACACCGAACCCCCACTGCTCGGCGACGGTGGTGGCCACCTCGTGGCCTGCCACGTCGCGAATCGCGACGTCGTACCGATGGAGGTGTCGAAGGCATGAGCCTGCTCGACGTGCGGAACGTGACGCACACCTACGACACCGGCACCGGCAAGCCGGTCCTGCACAACGTCGACCTGTCCACCGACGAGGGCGAGATCGTGGCCCTGGTGGGCGAGTCCGGCTGTGGCAAGACCACGTTGGGCCGGCTGATCGCCGGATTGCACGAACCCAGCAGCGGCAGCATTTCCTTCGAGGGCAGCGATATCGCGAGTCTCAAGGGCAAGCAGCGCACGGACTGGCGGCGCCGTGTCCAGATGGTGCACCAGGATCCGTACGGTTCGCTGAACCCGGGACTGACCATCGGCAGTACGCTGGCGCCGGGCCTCCTGCGGCACAAGCTGGCGAATCGCCGTACCGTCCAGGCGGAGATGATCAAGCTGTTGCAGCAGGTCGGGCTGGACGCCACGCCGGCGTTCCTGCAGCGGTACCCGCACCAGTTGTCCGGTGGCCAGCGGCAGCGGGTGTCGATCGCCCGGGCGATCAGTCTGCAGCCGAAGCTGATCGTCGCCGACGAGGTGACCAGCATGCTGGACGTGTCGATGCGGGTCGCGATCCTCGACCTGTTGCTCTCGTTCCAGCGCGACCGTGGCATCGGGTTCGTGTTCATCAGCCACGACTTCGGGGTGGTCCGGTACTTCGCGCAGGGCGGGCGCATCGCGGTCATGTTCTACGGCCATATCGTCGAAGAGGGCCCGGTCGAGGAGCTGATCAAGACCCCCAGCCACCCGTACACGCACATGCTGCTCCAGGCGATCCCCGTCCCGGACCCGGTGCTGGTGCGCAAACGGGACGCGGAGGGCGGCGGCTCCGAGCGTCTGGCCGGCGAGCCCGCGACGAAGGGCTGCGTCTTCTCCAACCGGTGTCCGCTGGTTCAGGACGTCTGCCGCAAGGAGGCTCCGCCGCTGGTGGACATCGGCGCGGGGCACCGGACCGCCTGCTTCTTCCACGACGAGATCCCGCCGCTGAAGCACCTCGCCGCCGACGAGGCGAGCCCGCAACCGGCGCGATCGTAGGGTACGACCATGACAAGGACGGCGGCCAGGGTGCTGCTGCGGATCGGCATCGGTCTGCTGATCATGTCGCTGCTGATCCGGCCGGCGATCCAGACCCCGCACGGGATGATGGGTGACAACCTCGCCATCATCGCCTGCCTGGCGCTGATCCTCACCGCGGCGCTCGGGATGAAGTTCGCACCCGACGAACAGCCCGGCAGGAAGCGCCACGGCGACGAGTGACGTCTGCCCACGCCGTCCCCGGGGCCACAGCGAGCAGGCACAACCCGACCCCGCGCCTGTCCCCGGTGCGTTCCGTGGGTTAACCCACAAGGTCGATGGTTGGCCCACGGAAATTCCGTTGGCCAACCAGCAACTTGCCGGGTTAACCCACCAAACGCGGCGGCGGGCGGCGGCGGGAGGGGGGTTGGCGGAGCGGCAGCGCGGAGCGGGGGCGCCGGGCGGGGGCGCTGGGGGTTGGGGCGGGGGTCACATGCTCGCGATCAGCTTCTCCACGCGCTCGTCGTGCGACTTGAACGGGTCCTTGCACAGCACCGTGCGCTGCGCCTGGTCGTTCAGCTTCAGGTGCACCCAGTCGACCGTGAAGTCGCGGCGCCGCTCCTGGGCCCGCTTGATGAACTCGCCGCGCAGCCGCGCCCGGGTCGTCTGCGGTGGCACCGACTTCGCCTCGAAGATGCGGACGTCGTCCACCACCCGCGTGACGGCGCCCTTGCGCTCGAGCAGGTAGTACAGACCTCGCGGCCGGTGGATGTCGTGGTACGCCAGGTCGAGCTGGGCGACCCGGGGGCTGGCCAGGCCGAGGTTGTTCTGGGCCCGGTAGCGCTCGATCAGGCGGTACTTGATCACCCAGTCGATCTCGCGCTCGATGCCGGACAGGTCGCCGGACTCGATCGCCTTCAGCGTCCGCTCCCACAGCGACAGAGCGCGCTCCACCGCGGGGGTACCGAGCTCGCGGCGGTCGACGAAGTCGCGGGCCTTGGACAGGTACTCGCCCTGGATGTCGAGGGCGCTCGCCTCCCGGCCGTTGGCCAGCCGGACCTCGCGGCGGCCGGTCATGTCGTGGCTGATCTCGCGGATGGCGCGGATCGGGTTGTCCAGGGTGAGGTCGCGCATCACGATGCCGGCCTCGATCATCCGCAGCACCAGGTCGGTACTGGCGACCTTGAGCAGCATCGTGGTCTCGGACATGTTCGAGTCGCCGACGATCACGTGCAGCCGGCGGAACCGCTCGGCGTCCGCGTGCGGCTCGTCGCGGGTGTTGATGATCGGGCGGGACCTGGTGGTCGCGCTGGAAACGCCTTCCCAGATGTGCTCGGCGCGCTGGGACACCGAGTACACCGCGCCCCGCGGCGTCTGCAGCACCTTGCCGGCGCCACAGATCAGCTGGCGGGTGACCAGGAACGGGATCAGCACGTCGGCCAGCTTGGCGAAGTCGCCGTGCCGGCTGACCAGGTAGTTCTCGTGGCAGCCGTAGCTGTTGCCGGCCGAGTCGGTGTTGTTCTTGAACAGGTAGACGTCGCCGAAGATGCCCTCGTCGTGCAGCCGCTTCTGGGCGTCCACGAGCAGCCCTTCGAGGATCCGCTCGCCGGCCTTGTCGTGCGCGATCAGGTCGGTGACCGAGTCGCACTCGCCGGTCGCGTACTCCGGATGGGAGCCCACGTCGAGATAGAGCCGGGCCCCGTTGCGGAGGAAGACGTTACTGCTCCGCCCCCAGGACACGACGCGCCGAAACAGGTACCGCGCCACCTCGTCGGGGGTCAGTCGGCGCTGGCCCCGGAAGGTACACGTGACGCCGTACTCGTTCTCCAGACCGAAGATTCGCCGGTTCACATCCACCACAGTACGGCCCCGCTCCGACATTTTGAGCCGGTCTCAGGCGCGCCGTTCGTCAGCGTTACCCCTTCGATGTCATCCGGACACCGTCCGGGACCGGCACCGTGGTGAGGCTGTCGCGGACCGCGGCCGCTTCGGGAGAGCCGAACTCCTCGAACATCGAGAGCGCTTTCCGCAGGTGCGCCTCGTCCGCGCGGGCCTCCCCGAGGACGTGGTGAGCCCGGGCCGTCCCGAGGAAGAACTCGGTCTCCCGCTGGATCGCCAGGGCCTGCTCACCGGCCTCGATCGCGGCCTCCGGCCGGCCGAGTTCCAGCAGCACGCGGGCGAGAACGACGAGCGCCTCACCCTCGTGCATCCGGTCCACGCCGTCGGCCAGCTCGATCGCCGTCCGCGCGTTCGCCTCGGCCGCGTCCAGCCGGCCCTCGGCCAGGTCGACGTGCGCCAGCCCGCGGATCGCGTGGGTGCGGTACTCCTGCAGCAGTTCCGACCCGGCCAGCTCGGCTGCCAGCTCGAACTCGGCCCGCGCCCGGGCGTGGTCCCCGGCGGCCAGGTGACAGAAGCCGAGTTCGTTGTGGGTGTGACTCTGCAACCGCGGCAGCGAGAGTTCGTCGGACCGGCGGCCGGACCGGGTCAGCAGGTCGAGCGCTTCGGCCAGCCGGCCGGTGTCGCGGTACCAGCTCCCGCGAACGTAGCCGAACGCGCACCGTCTGGCATCGTCGTGCAGTTGCTCGACCAGCTGCTCGCCGCGCGCCAGCAACTCGTCCAGGCCGTCCAGCCGGCCGAGCGTGATCCGCCCGTGCGACACGTTCATCAGGCCGGCCAGGGCCAGCGACGGCAGGTCGTCGGCGAGCTCGACCATCCGCTCGTACGCCCGCACCGCGGCGCTGAGCTGGCCCTGGAGGAAGAGGGCGTTGCCGAGGTGCAGCAGGGTGAGCGCCTGACCCGTGGTGTCGCCGGCGCGTTCCTGGGTCGCCAACGCCTTGGTCAGGGAGTCGAACCCGGCGGCCGAGTCGCCGTTCCGATGCTGCACGACCCCGGCGACGTAGAGCGCGTAGCCCTCGATCGCGGCGGCTCCGGAGCCTTCGCCGGCCGCGATCATCTCGGCGATCCGCTCAGGGGAGATCGGCCGGCCCGCCGAGGTGTCCAACTGCTGGAGCTCACCGAGCGACAGCGCGATCGCCTGCTGGTCACCGGCGGCGCGGGCCGCGTCCACCACCACCTCCAACACCGACAGGACGTCGTTCAGATGGCCGCGGCGCTCCATGTCCGACACCACGCCCACCGCGAGATGCCAGCACCAGTGCACCGGGCCGTCGACAGCACACGCCCGGATCGCCGCGACGATGTTGTCGAACTCGGCGTGCAGCCACGCGACCGCCTCGCCCGCACCGTCGAAGCCGACCGCCGGTACCTCCGGCAGCGGCGGGCACGGTGGTTCGAGACGCCACGAGATGAGCAGGTCGGCAGCGGCGCCCCGGCCCCGGTAGTACCAGGTGTAGAGCCGGTTCAGCGCGTCGGCCCGCTCGGCCTCCGGCTCCTCGGTCAGGGCGCGCTGCTTGGCGTAGTCCTTCAGCAGGTCGTGGAACCGATAACGCCCCGCCGACAGGTCCTCCAGCAGATGCGCGTTGACCAGTACCCGGAGACCAGCTCGCGCTTCCTCGACCGTTGTCCCGGTCAAGGCGGCGATCGCGTCGATGGTGAAGTCCGGACCCGGGATCAGCCCGGCCAGCCGGAACAGCCGACGGGCACCGGGGACCAGGTGCCGGTACGAGAGGTCGAACGCGGTCCCGACCGCGGACTGTTCGTCGTCCTCCAACGCGAGAACGGTGAGCCGCTGGTCCCGGAGCTCGGCCAGGTAGTCGGCGACCGTGCGATGCGGTTCGTCCGCCAACTGCGCGGCCGCGATCCGCAGCGCGAGTGGGAGTCCCGCACACACCTCGATCAGCTCCGCGACGCTGTCCGGCTCGGCGGTGATCCGCTGCTCCCCGACAAGGCGTATCAGCAGCGCACGGGCGGTGTCGGCGTCAAGGGTGCCGAGGCTGATCCGCTCCGCGCCTTCCCGGGCGACGAGGCCGGACAACCTGTTCCGGCTGGTGACCAGCGTCAGGCAACCCGCGGCGGCCGGGAGCAGCGGACGTACCTGTTCGTTCGTGCCCGCGTTGTCCAGCAGGACCAGGAACTTCCGGCCGGCAAGCTGCGACCGGTACGCCGCGGTCGCGTCGGTGACCGTCTCGGGCACCCGTTCCGTACCGAGCCCGCGGAGCAGCTGACCCAACGCCTCCAACGGGTCCAGCGCCGGACCAGACGCGTGACCGCGGAGATCCACGTACAGCTGGCCGTCGCCGTACCGGTCGGCGACCTGGTGTGCGTAGTGGAGAGCGAGACCGGTCTTGCCGACACCGGCCATCCCGGTCAGCACCACCAGGCTGCCGGGACCGTCGGCCAGGACGGCCTCGTCCAGGTCGGACTGCTCCTGCTCACGGCCGAAGAACGCGCCCGGTGGTGGCGGCAACTGGGCCGGCTTCGGCGGTGCGGCGGACACCACGCGCACCGGTTCGGGTGCTGGGGCGTCGAGGCTCGGGTCCTCCGCACGGATCGCCTCGAAGAGTTCGCGCAGTTCGCGGCCGGGCTCGGTCCGCAACTCACGGGCCAGCCGCTGCCGCACGGCCCGGTACGTGACCTCGGCCCGGGACTGCCGGCCGGATCGGTACAGTGCCAGCATCAGCCGGCCGACGATCCGCTCCCGCAACGGATAGGCCGACACCAGTTCGGTCAGCTCGGGCACGATCTCGCGGGCCCGGCCCAGCGCGAGCTCGGCGTCGTAAAGCTCCTCGTACGCGACCATCCTTGCCTCGGACAACCTTCTCGCCTCCGGCCCGACCAGCTGCGCCTCGTCCACATCGGCGTACGGCGCCCCCCGCCACAACGCGAGCGCGTCCCGGAACCCGGTCACCGCACCCCGTAGGTCGCCGGCCTCGACCGCCGACCGGGCCGCGGCCTGCCGATCGGCGAAGGTGAACGCGTCGAACTCGGCCGGACCGACCGCCAGCTGATAACCACCGGGGACACCGCGCAGCCGATCCGGGCGGTCGAGCACCTGCCGGAGCCGGGACACGTGCACCTGGAGGCTGTTGGCCGGTCGCTGCGGACGGCCTGTCGCCCAGAGCGCCTCGGCCAGACTGTCGATGCCGACGGACCGATTCGCCCTGACCAGCAAGCAGGCCAGCAACGTCCGGCGCAGGTCCGAGACCGGCCCGGCGACCTCTTCCCCCTTGACCACCTGGACAGGCCCCAGTACCTGGAAACGCACATCCACCTCCCCGGTCGAGTCCCCATCATCGACGATCCACGGGGGCACGACCGGGGCATCACCCGAAAGGTGAGACCGTCAACGGCTGCCGAGTACCGCGGGACTGTCCGGGTAGAGGGTTGCGAGTCCGGCGCTGACACAGCTGGAGGCGGCTTCTTCCCCAGCAGCGGCGACGAAGCCGGCCAGGCCAGTCACCTTGGCCGGCACCGCGACCTGCCGACCAGCCAGGCAGACCCGTACGTAGGCCCGGAGGTCCTCGGCCATCACCGCCGTGGCCTGGTCGGCGTACGCCATGCTCACCGGAGTGAGGTGCTTCTCCTCGCACGCCAGGCCCTGCTGACTCGGCTCCCCGTTCTCGGCGGCGTAGGAGAACGACACCGAGAGCCGGTTGACCGGATCCCAGCCGTGGTTGATCACCTGGACGTCATGGTCGGCCAGGCAGTCGGTGAACTCATCGACAGCCTCCAGATAGTCGGCCTCGCTCACTCTCCCACCGTCGCCGCAGCCGGTACTACCGAGCAGCAGACCGGCTACGGCGCCGAGGCGCAGCAGGCGCATCACGGATAGAGGCTCTTCTGCACACAGTCGGCGCAGCCCCGGTGGATACTCTGCTTCAAGCTGCTGAAGAACGCGCCGTCCTCGTTGGAGGCGAAACGCGCCTTCTGCGGGTCGTGTTTCCAGCCACTGACGTACCACTGGCCGTCCTTGCGGCTCTTGTAGACGATCTTCACCCAGGCGTGTCCGGCGCAGGTGTTGTACTTGCGCTTGGCCGTCTCGGCGAAGTACTTCGAGTTGCTGATGCCGTAGTCGCCACAGCTCCGCTCGATCGTGTCGCTCGCGGCGGCGGCCGATCCGGTCGTCGCGACCAGGCTGGCCGCCGCGATCCCCAGCGTCACGGCGACCGAGGTGACTGTTCGTTTCAGGTGCATGTGTTTCTCCTTCTACTTGAGAATCAGGGTGGCCGCGTAGCCGGCGTCCCGGGAGCTCGGCCGGACGCGGTACAGGGCGAGATGGCCGTCGTGCCAGTCGACGGCCTCGGGTTGGTGCAGCAGCGAGCTGCCGCCGGGGCGGTACGAGCCTCTCGGTGCTTCGGGCAACGTCGCGATCGCGGTCATGGCACCGTTCGCGCGATCCACCTTGACCACCGCGGCCGGGTCGTCCTTGGTCGGCAGCAGGTAGACGAGCGGTTGACCGCCGGCGTCGAGCCCGAGCGGCCCGGACACCTTGTGCTTGGTGTCCCACTCGGATCGCCACAGCGCCTCGCCGGTCCCGACGTCGTACGCCTCGATGCCGTTGCGCTGCTGGAGAAACAGCACGCCGTCGGACAACGCGTGACCGGAACAGTCGTAGAGACCGTCGCTGCCGGCCCGTTCGCAGGGATCGGAGGCGGACCGGTTCGCCAGGTCCACGACGACCTGGTGCTTGCCGGTCCTGGGGTCGACCCGCCAGACCTCCTTCTTGCCCGTACCGTCCAGGACCCGGACGAGCAGCGGGTCCACCGACAACACGCCCACCACCGAGGTCGGCCGCCTGCCGTCCACCGGCAGGTTGTACTCCCACAAGGTCTTGCCCGAGGCATCGAATCCGAGCAGCTGCCGCCCCTTCCGCCCGGACCGCGAGCAGTCCCGGTACGCCAGCCCAGTCGCCCCGAGCGCGTCGTACTGGGTGCTGACGCAGCCCGCCTTCGGATTCGGCTGCTGGATCACCGACCCGGTGGCCAGGTCGAGGATGTGGCCGCCCTTGTCGGTGGGGACGTAGAGCCGGTCGCCGAGGATCGCGGGCCGATGATCGTACTGCGGGAAGTCCGTGAGCACCGGCTCCGAACGGGCCGGACCGGCCGGGGCGACCTCCTTCGACCACACCACCTTGCCGTTGGCCAGGTCGACCACGGTGATGCGCCGGCACCCCTCCTTCCGGGTTCCTTGCAGCACAGCCACGTACCCCTGACCGGACTGTTGCCGGGAGGCCTGGCAGAAGTGGTTGTCCGGCAGCTTCACCGTGTACGCGGTCCGGCCGGCGGCGAGGTCGTACCCGACGAGCGCGTTCGGCATCGCCCGGACCAGGTACTTCTCGGTCCACCAGCGGGCCGGGAAGCCGTCGCCCTCCTTCGGGAGGTAGTTCGCCGCGAACTTGTCCTGGACGACGTAACCGAGCTCGCGGTCGACGTCGAGCCGCGACCCGGCGAAGAGCCCGAGCGGGATCCGGTAGTAGTACAACGCGCCGCCCGCCCCGCCGATCAGGATCACCACCAGCGCCAGCACGACCGCGACGATCGGGCCCTTCTTCCGCGGGGGTTTCCGGTGCACGGGAGGTCCGGGGAACTGCTGCTGGTACGGCGGAAACTGCGGGGCCCCGTACTGCCCGGGCGGCGGGCCGTAAGGGCCGGGACGGCCGGGATGAGGACCGTACGGTCCGGGTGGAGGAGGTGGTTGCACTGAGGACACCGCGGGACCGTAACAACCAGGCAGCAGCGTCCGACACCAGCGGAAAGCGAACAGAAAGCAGTCAGAAAGCCGGTCCGGAGATCAACCAGGCCGTCGGTATCGTCGCACCATGCCTCGTGCCCTGGACAGAACACTGGCCGCCGTGGGTCGCTACAACGACGCACACCCCTGGTCCCACAACGACGGCTATGCGCGGCTGATTCTCCACCACGCGCGGCGCGTCCGCGCAACCGGCGGTACGGACGCCCTGGACGTGGGCTGCGGAACAGGCAACCTCGTCCGCCGATTGGCCAGTGTCTTTCCCTCAGTCACCGGCATCGAGCCCGACGGTCCCACCGCGGAGCACGCTCGGCGTAACACCGCGGACCTCGCCAACGTCCGCATCCTGGCGCAACCGTTCGACGACCTCGACGAGAACAGCTACGACCTGATCACCTTCGTGGCAGTCCTGCACCACTTACCGTTGGAAGCCACCCTCGCCGAGGCCCGCGACCTGCTCCGCCCGGGTGGCCGACTCGTTGTCGTAGGCATCAGCCAGGAATCACCAGGCGACCTCCCCTGGTCGATCGCCTCGCTCGTCCTGAATCCGATCATCGGCACGATCATGCATCCACGACGGTCAACCAAGACCCCGACGCAGATGACCGCTCCGACCGCGATGGCCACCGAAACGTTCGAGGAGATCACCCAGACAGCTGAACGCGTCCTGCCCGGCGCACACCTGAGACGCGCCCTCTTCTGGCGCTACACCCTGACCTGGACCGCCCGCTAGTCAACCAACCGCGGCATGGCCGCATCCTCCGCCGCAGGGTGGAATCCGGGTGGATCTACACCCAGTACTACGGACGCGGGCCGCTCGCCGCTGGCACGGTGATCGCCATGAGACGACGGATCACCGCGGTGCTCGCACTACTACTGACCTTCGCGACGGTGTACCCGGCACAAGCGACCGCGATGACCGTGAGCCTGCCGGCGCCGACCGGTGCGCATCCGGTCGGCACGACGACGCTGCACCTCGTCGATCACAGCCGCCGTGATCCGTGGAACGACGCGCCGACCCGCGAACTCATGACGACCGTCTTCTATCCAGCGGCCACCACCCGCGGGTACCCGCTCGCGCCTCAGCTGGCCCCGGCCGCCGCTCAGGGCTTCGGTCATCCGGGCGAGACGAGCAAGGTGGAGTTCCCCGGCGGCCGGCTGCGGACGATCGAGACGCCTCCTCGCGGCCACTCCCCCGCGGCCTCGACCGTGCGCTGGACCTCAGCCGGGTCGGCGCCTACGGGCACTCTGCCGGTGGTGCCACGGCCGCCGCGTCGATGGACCAGGACCAGCGCATCGATGCCGCCGTCAACCTCGAGGGTTACCTGGACTACTACGGCGGCGAACTCTTCCCGATCGCGCGGCGAGGGACCGACCGACCGCTCCTGCTGGTCGGTACCGACGGCTTCCGCGACGCCCGCTTCGACCGGACCTGGTCAGCCGTGCTCTCCCACGGCGGCCCGGTACGCCGGGTCGAGCTCCGCCGAGCACGGCACTGGATCTTCACCGACTACGCGGCCTTCGCACCCCAACTGGTGCAGGCGAGCCTGATGACCGCCGACGAGCGAGCGCAGTTGGTCGGCGACAACGCGCGCGCCGTTCCCGCCGTACGGACTCTGGTGCGGGCGTTCTTCGATCGGACGGTCAGAGGTCGACCAGGTCCAGGAGCTGGCCGAGCTCCTTGGGGTTGAGCTCGCGGAGTTCGCCGGTGTGCAGGTTGCCACGGCGGACCGGGCCGATGGCGGTGCGGGTGAGGCGCTTGACCGGGTGGCCGACGGCGTCGAACATCCGTCGGACGATCCGGTTGCGGCCCTCGTGCAGGCTCAGCTGGATCAGGGTCCGGCCCTTGATCGTCGAGATCACCTTGACCGTGTCGGCCTGCGCGGACCCGTCGTCCAGCTCGACCCCGGCGAGCAACTGCCGCAGCACGCCCGGCTTCACGTTGCCCTCGACCTCGGCGACGTAGGTCTTGCTGACCTCGTACGAGGGGTGCGCGAGCCGGTGCGCGAACTCACCGTGGTTCGTGAGCAGCAGCAGGCCCTCGGTGTCGGTGTCGAGGCGGCCGATGTGGAAGAGCCGCTCGTCCCGGTCCTGCACGTAGTCGGCGATACACGGCCGGCCTTGCGGATCGGACATCGTGGTGACGACACCGCGGGGCTTGTTGAGGACCAGGTACGCGTGCGCGGTGGTCGGGGGGATGCGTTCGCCGTCGACGCGGATCACCGACACGGCCGGATCGACCCTGGTCCCGAACTCGGTCACCACGGCCCCGTCGACCTCGACCCGGCCCTGCTCGATCAGCAGCTCCGCGTTCCGCCGGCTCGCCACGCCCGCCTGCGCGAGCGCCTTCTGCAGCCGGATCCCGCTCTCTTCACTCATCACTGCCGACACGGTACTGCCCGGCCGCCCCCTCGAGCTCCTCAGCCGGCGCCAATCGCTCGCCCTCGTCCCGCTCGGTGGCCCGATCCGGACCGTCGGTGCCGCTGCCTTCACGGAGCAGCGTCCCCGTACCGTCAGGGCCGTCCACCGCGTCCCGGCCGAAGTCGAGGTCCGCACCCCCGCCGACGCCGTCGCCTTCCTCGAAGTCCGCGGCGTCGCCCGAATCGTCACCGTCATCAGGCGACTCGCCACCGTCGTCGGTGGCGTCGAACTCGTCGTTGTCCCGCAGGCCGGCGCCGAAGCCGTGATCCGACTCGTCGAGGCCGCTCCCGGAGCCTTCCTCGAAGCCGTCGCCCGAGTCGTCCCCCGCGTCCTCCGACTCACCGTCGGCGTCCCCGTCCCCGGCGTCGTCCCCGGCGTCGTCCCCGGCGTCGTCCCCGGCGTCGTCATCGGTGTCGTCATCGTCGGCCGAGTCGTCGTCCGCCGCACCCTCGCTGTCGCCGTCGGTGCCCGGGTCGCGTTCGGTGGTCTCGGGGATCTCGGCCGGATCGCGTTCCTCCTGCTCGAGCTCGGTGGCGCCGCCGGCCTCCAGCTCCTCGGCCGGCTCCAGCTCGCCCTCCTCGTGTTCGACCTCCAGCTCCGGCCCCGGCTCGTCGCCAGGGGTCAGGTCGCCGTCGATCCCGACTCCGCTCGCGGCCGGCGGTGCATCCACCGGCGTGCTGGCGTCCACCGCGGCACCGACGTCCGAGGTGACCGCCTCGTCGGCGTCCGCGGTCGCGTCGCTCCCGGCGGTCGCGGTCGCGTCGGCCGGGTCCGCGGTGCCGTCGGCGACGGAGCTCTCGGTGGTGTTCTGGGCGGCGAGTTCTTCTTCCACGTCGTCCATCTCCGGAAGGTAGGGGGCGAGTTCGGGCAGGTCGTCCAGACTCTGCATACCCATCCGCTCCAGAAAATAAGAGGTCGTCCGGTACAACAACGCCTGCGACTCGGTGTCCGAACCGGCTTCTTCGATCAGCCCGCGGCCGATCAGGGTCCGCATCACGCCGTCCACGTTCACGCCGCGGATCGCGGAGACCCGCGCCCGGCTCACCGGCTGCTTGTACGCGACCACGGCGAGCGTCTCCAACGCGGCCTGGGTGAGCCGCGCCTGCTGCCCGTCGAGCACGAACCGCTCGACGTACCGCGCCTCCTCCGGCCGCGTGTAGTACCGCCAGCCGCCACCGACCTCCCGCAGGTCGAACCCGCGTCGCTGCTCGGTGTACTCCGCGGCCAACTCCGCCAGGGCCCCGGCGACATCACCCGTCGACCGCCCGATCGCCCGAGCCAGCACCAGGACCGGCAAAGGCTCGTCGGTCACCATCAGGATCGCCTCGAGCGCCCGCCGCATACTGACATCGTCGATCAGCCCCTCAGGAGCCAACGGAAGCTCCGCCTGCCCAGCTTCCCCCTCGAAGCCGGCCCCCTCCCCACCACCAGAAGCACTCTCACCGGCGGCGCTGTCGTCAGAGGCGCCCTCGCCGAACGTGGTCTCCTCGGAGTCGCCCTCGCCGGAGGTGCTCTCGGCAGACGTGGTCTCGTCGGAGGCGCTCTCGCCGAACGTGGTCTCCTCGGAGTCGCCCTCGCCGGAGGTGCTCTCGGCAGACGTGGTCTCGTCGGAGGCGCTCTCGCCGGACGTGGTCTCGCCGGAGGCGTCATCCACCGCAACGCCTTCGCCGGAAAGGCTTTCGTCCGGAGCGCTGTCGTCTGTCGCGCCGTCGACCTGGGTGCTGTCGTTGGACGTGGCGTCGGAGGTGTCCGACGGGTCCGGGGGCGTCTGGTCGACGGCTTGTTCGGTGGTCGTGACCGACTCCAGGGCGTCGGCTGTGGTGGCCTCGGCTGGGTGGTCGGTCGGGGTTCGGTCTTCGGTCACTGGTCCACCGTCTCGTTCGGATCGGCCGGGGTGGGGTCCGGGTCGGGGTCGTCGGCCGCGGTCGCGCTGTCGCCGTCCTCGAGGAAGCCGGCGTAGTCCTCCGACACCTCGGGCGCCTCGCCGTCGGTCGACTCGGGCTTCGCGACCTCGTCGAACTCGTCGCTCACGGCGATGTCGCCTTCGTCGGAACCGGTCCACCGGATCGTCAGTTCGCCGAGCGGCGTCACCTGGTCGAACGTGACCGCCGCCTCGCGGAACAGCTCCAGCAACGCCAGGAAGCGGCACACCGTCGTCACCGTGTCCGGCGAGTCCGACACCAGCGTGCGGAACGTCGTACTGCGCTGCCGCCGCAACCGGTCGACGATCAGCGTCGCCTGCTCGCGGACCGTCACGGCCGGCGCATGCAGGTGCTCCAGCGAGACGCCTTCGGGCAGCTTGTCCTTCGGCGCCATCGCGGCCGCCGCGAGCGCCGCGAACTCGGCCGGGTTCACCCCGATCAGCACCTCGGGCAGCAGTTCCGCGAACCGCGGCTCCACCCCCACCGCCCGCGGGAAGCGCCGGCCCTCCTCGGCCATCCGGTCCTGGATCAGCGTCGCGATCTGCTTGAACGCCCGGTACTGCAACAGCCGCGCGAACAGCAGGTCGCGCGCCTCCAGCAGCGCCAGGTCCTCGGCGTCCTCGACGTCGCCCTTCGGCAGCAGCCGGGCCGCCTTCAGGTCGAGCAGCGTCGACGCGATCAGCAGGAACTCCGACGTCTGGTCCAGGTCCCACTCCGACCCCAGCGCCTTGATGTGCGCGATGAAGTCGTCGGTGACCTGGGACAGCGCGATCTCGGTGATGTCCAGCTTGTGCTTGCTGATCAGCTGCAACAGCAGGTCGAACGGACCCTCGAAGTTGACCAGGTGGACGCTGAACCCCTTGCCCGACGACGCCGGCGCATCGGCATCCCCGGTCGCCGGCCGCTCCACCGGTGCCTCCGAAGCTGCCGACTCCGCAGCCGGTACCTCCGACTCCGACGCCGGCAGCTCGGACGTCGAGGCGTCGGTCATGACCGGCTCACTCCGTCGCGGCGCGGAGCCGCTGCACCAGCACCGAGTCGGGACCGTGGTCGACGAAGTCGGCCAGCAGTACGTCGATCGCCTCGCGCACGATCCGGCCGCGATCGGCCGTCAGGCCGTGTTCGGCCCGCAGCGCGAGTCTGGTCTGTTCTAGTCCGAGCAGCTCTTCCTCGGTCACGTACACGGTGATCTTCGTGTCGTGCCGAATCCGGCCGCTCGACTTCCGCTCGTCGACCACCGTCGTCCGGGACCGGCCTGGGCCGGACCGGTCGGCGAGAGCCGGTCGATCGGGAGTGGTGCGTGATTCCGGACGCTTCTCGGGTCTGGTCTGCTTCGGTGCCGTTCCCCCGAACAGTTCACTGGCACCTGGCAGGCTCACCCGGCGGGACAACGCGCGAGCACCTCCTTGGCAAGGTCGCGGTACTGGGTAGCCGCAGATGAGGACGGGGCGTACGTCGTGATCGGTTCGCCGACGACCGTGGTCTCGGGGAACTTGACGGTACGCCGGATGACGGTGTGGAACACGCGTTCGTCGAACGCCTGCACGACCCGGTCGAGGACCTCGCGGGCGTGCGTGGTGCGGCCGTCGAACATGGTGCCGAGGATCCCGACGATCTCCAGCTTCGGGTTCAGCCGGTCCTGCACCTTGCCGATCGTGTCGGTCAGCATCGCCAGCCCGCGCAGCGCGAAGAACTCGCACTCCAGCGGGACGACGATGCCGTTGGACGCGGTCAGCGCGTTCACGGTGAGCAGGCCGAGGCTCGGCGCGCAGTCGATCAGCACGATGTCGTAGTACGGCAGGATCGGCTCGAGCACCCGCTGCAGGGTGTACTCACGAGCCACCTCCTGGACCAGCTGGACCTCGGCCGCGGACAGGTCGATGTTGGCCGGCAGCAGGTCGAGGTTGTCCACCTTGGTCGGCCGGATCACCTCGTCGGGCCGGATGTCGCGCTGCATCAGCAGGTTGTAGACCGACAGCTCCAGGTCGTGCGGCTGCACGCCCAGGCCGATCGAGGCTGAGCCCTGCGGGTCGAAGTCGATCAGCAGGACCTTGCGACCGGTCTCGGCGATCGCGGCGCCGAGGTTGATCGTCGTGGTGGTCTTGCCGACGCCACCTTTCTGGTTGCACATCGCGATCACCTGCGCGGGGCCCCGCCGGGTCGGCGGCTGCACCTCGGGCAGATCCGGGAGTGGCCGTCCGGTCGGCCCGATCTTGATCGCGCCGTGCGGGTCGTTCACAGGTTGGACATCCTCCGCTGTCAGCTTGGCCGTCGGCCGCGGCATCTCGGCGTAGCTGTGCGGTACGACGGTCCGGTGCGACGTGGGCGTGGTCTCCGCGTCGGGCTCCGCGGTGGCGGAGTCCGGTGTGGAGCTGGCTTCGGCGCCAGGTGCGGCGTCGAAGGGGTGGCCGGGGGCGGACGGCTCGGGAGTCGGCGACGACATCGGTTCGATCGACGACGGCAGGTGCTGGGTGCCCGGGAATGTCGACTCGTTCATGACTCGTCAAACCTTTCAACCGATACGGGCGATCCCAGCGACTGTAAGCGTGCATTCAAGCACTCTCAACCAGCCACTCCGCACCGGGGTCGGGTGGTTTGTCGACATAGCTCTCGACCCGGCCGATCACCCCGAGCGAATGACCAACCGTGACGGAATGATCGCACACCGTCTCCATGGCCGGTGCACCGGGGTCAGCATCTCACCGTTGCTCCCCCCACCGGTTGTACGACGCGAACCAGGCGGGCACCAAGTACGCCAGCACCGCCAGCGACCAGGCCGGGAACGGGTGACCGAACAGGGCCAGCAGCAGCGCGGCCAGCAGACTCGGCCCGGCCCAGCCCAGGTACCACTTGAGCGGCGCGCGACCGGCCAGACCGGCGAGCAGGCTGGTCAGCAGGTAGAGCGCGATCCCGCCGAACAGGTACCAGCGGTCCTTGGTGTGCAGGTGTTCGCCGGCCACCGGGATCAGGCCGCCGAGACCGGCCGCGATCGTGACGATCGACGCGGTGACGCCGAGGTGCGCGGGCAACGCCTGCCAGGGCTCGAGCGGCGCCGTACTGCGAGGTGCCGGGGTGAAGCCGTAGAGCGTGGTCAGCCGCCACAGCTGGACCAGCAGCAGGAACCCGACCAGCCCGGCCGCGATCACCGGCCAGGTCCAGATCTCCTCCGAGTTCGTGTCGACGAGCTGGGCCAGCGCCTCACCGAGCACGATGATGACGAACAGGCCGAGCCGCTCGTCCAGGTGGCCGCGTTCCACCTGGGCCACCGACAGCAGCGTGCTCGGCGGCGTCTCCAGCCGGTCCGGGGTCACCCCGCGCCGGAGCAGCTCGGCGAGCCTGCGTTCGTGGCGGACCCGGCGCTCCTGCTGCCGGCGCCGGTACCGATCGGTCATCTGCTGGACCGCTCGCGGGCTCCGCGCGCCCAGCATCGAGGACGCGATGTCGGCCGCGATCGCGATCCCCCACAGCCAGTACGCGGTCGTCGGCGGCACGAACAACGAGATCAGCCAGGGCGCGGACACGACGCTCTGGGTGGCCGGCCAGAACGCGATCACCTGGCCGTCGCGGGCCGCGGACCGGGACGCGATCACCCGGCAGAGCAGGAACGCGACCACGAACACCGCGGTCCGTCCCTCCGGCGCGTCCCCGTGGTCCCCCGGCAGCAACTGCGGCCACACCCCGGGCACCGCCGCGGCCATGATCGCGATCCCGAGCATCGTCCGCAGGACCGCCCGCTGGCGAGTCCGTTCACCGGCCACGTTCGCGTACACGCTGGTGGTGGTCCAGACACTCCAGATCGCGTAGAACATCGCGGCGCAGGCGGCCACCTGCCCGATCGACTCCGCGCCGTGCAGCCGATGCGCGATCTGCGCCGCGGCAGCGACCACGGTCAGGTCGAAGAACAGTTCCAGCCAGCTGGCGTGCCGCTCCTCCGTCGTCTTCTCGGCCACGGCCTCACATTAGGAGGAGGACAGGGCTCGGGGGTGGGAGGTCGCGTAGATCTCGCGGAGCTTGTCGACGGTGACGAGCGTGTAGACCTGGGTGGTGGTGACCGAGGCGTGGCCGAGCAGCTCCTGGACGACACGGACGTCGGCGCCGCCGTCGAGGAGGTGGGTCGCGAAGGAGTGCCGCAACGTGTGCGGTGAGATCTCCTTGTCGATCCCGGCCCGCTGCGCCGCGCGACGCAGTACGGTCCAGGCGCTCTGCCGGGACAACCTTCCGCCCCGTGCGTTGAGGAACAGGGCCGGCGTCCCGCGTCCCCGCAGGACCAGATCGGGACGGCCGCGGACCTGGTATGCCGAGAGCGCGTCGCGGGCGTAGGAGCCCATCGGGACGATCCGTTCCTTGCTGCCCTTGCCGCGGAGCAGGACCGCGCCGGACTCGAGGTCGATGTCGTCCACGTCCAGCCCGACGGCCTCCGAGATCCGGGCACCGGTCCCGTAGAGGAACTCCAGCAACGCCGCGTCGCGGGTCGCCAGCACCGCGGGCTCCGCCTCCGCACCGGCCGCGGCCTGCAGGATCCTGGTCACCTCGTCGACGGTGAGGGCCTTGGGCAACCGTTGCGGCGGCGCCGGCGGTTTGACCGCGGCCGCCGGGTCGACCGCGGTCAGTCCCTCACGCAGGCAGAACTTGTGGAACCCGCGGACCGCGACCACGGTCCGGCCCGCACTCGACGCGGTCAGCGGTGGGTGGTTCTCGTCGCCCTCGCGCAACCGCATCAGGAAGTCGCTGACGACGGCCTCCGAGATCCGGCCGAGCGCCGTGATCCCGGCCCCGGCCAGGTACTCCTCGTACCGGCGCAGGTCCCGCCGGTAGGAGGCGAGGGTGTTGGCGGCCAGCCCGCGCTCGACCGTCAGATGGTCGAGGTACGCGCCGGCCGCCCGGCTGATGTCCCCGCTCAGACCAGCACCTCGTCGAGCTTCAGCTGGTCGGAGTCGTGCGCCTCGGCCACCGGGCCGTAGGTGATGTGGCCGTCGTGTGTGTTCAGCCCGAGCGCGAGGCTGTGGTCCTGCTTCATCGCCTCCCGCCAGCCGAGGTTCGCCAGCTCCACCGCGTACGGCAGGGTGACGTTGGTGAGCGCGTAGGTCGAGGTGTTCGGAACCGCGCCGGGCATGTTCGCGACGCAGTAGAACAGCGAGTCGTGCACCTGGTACACCGGGTCCGCGTGCGTGGTCGGCCGGGAGTCCTCGAAGCAGCCGCCCTGGTCGATCGCGATGTCGACCAGCACGCTGCCCGGCTTCATCCGCGACACCAGCTCGTTGCTGATCAGCTTCGGCGCCTTCGCGCCCGGGATCAGCACCGCGCCGATCACCAGGTCGGCCTGCAGGACGGCGCGCTCGATCTCGTACGCGTTCGACGCGACCGTGCGCAGGTGGCCCTGGTAGATCTTGTCGGCCTCACGGAGCCGGGCGATGTTGCGGTCGAGCAACTGCACCTCGGCCTGCATGCCGAGCGCGATCGCGGCCGCGTTCATCCCGGAGACGCCGGCGCCGATGACGACGACCCGCGCCGCGTGCACGCCGGACACCCCGCCCATCAGCACGCCGCGGCCACCACCGCTGCGCATCAGGTGGTACGCCCCGGCCTGCGGCGCCAGCCGGCCCGCGACCTCGCTCATCGGGGCCAGCAGCGGCAGCGACATGTCGGGCTGCTGGACCGTCTCGTAGGCGATCCCGGTGATGCCGGACTTCAGCAGCGCGTCGGTGCAGTCCCGGCTCGCGGCCAGGTGCAGGTACGTGAACAGGACCTGGTCGCGGCGCATCCGGTGGTACTCCTCGGCGACCGGTTCCTTCACCTTCAGAACCAGTTCGGCGTCCGCCCAGACGTCGTCGGCCGTCGGCACGATCCGTGCCCCCGCGGCGACGAACTCGTCGTCGGTGAGCAACGAGCCCACGCCCGCGCCCTGCTCGATCAGAACCTCGTGCCCGTTGCGCACGAACTCGAGAACACCGGACGGCGTGATCGCCACCCGGTACTCGTGGTTCTTGACTTCCTTGGGAACTCCGACCTTCACTGCTCGCCCTTCTTCCGTCGTCCAGGGGTACGGCCCACATCGTTGTGTCCGCGCGGCCCGGCGGTGAGGGGTCGAATTGCCAGGTCGCTGCCGAGTGTAAGCCCGCGAGGCTCATACCACCTGATCCGATGGTCTTGTCCGGGACCGACGCGCGGGGCGGCTGTCCTGCGGAACGGTTACACTCCTTCGAAGACGTCGTCGCGCCCCGTGAGGTTGACTCCGGAGCGGCCGCTCAGGCCCTGGTGGCGCAATCTTGACGCAATCTTGTCCTCCCCGTTTCCCCAAGCCCTGTTGGGTCCTCGGCTCCGCGCGCGGTCCGGGTGATCCGGTTCAGGGGCTGTCCGCGATCACGTCGTCACAGGAAGGTACTGGCATGGAAGAAGTCGCGTTGACCGGTGGCAACGTCGGCGGCGCGGTCCGGGTCGGCGACACCGTTCGCCGGCCCACCGGACCGTGGACGCCGGCCGTGCACGGCCTGCTGAACCACCTCGCCGCGGCGGGCCTGCCCGGTGTTCCGCGGGTGCTCGGGGTCGACGAGAAGGGCCGCGAGATCCTCGACCACCTACCGGGTGAGGCGTACGGAGAGCGCGTTCCCGACGACGTGCTCGCCGCCGCGATGCGCTGGCTCGCGGAGTACCACCTGGTGGTCGCGTCGTACCGGCCGGCCGGCGTGGTGGTGTGGCGGGCCGGCCAGGGGGTGCTGGCCGACGACGAGATCATCTGCATGCACGACTTCGGGTACTACAACTGGATCGGCGGCGAGGACGGGTTCAGTGGCGTGATCGACTGGGACCTGGCGGGACCGGGGACGCCGCTCGACGACCTCGCGTTCACCGCGTGGAACACGGTTCCGCTCGCGGCGCTGGACGCACCGGAGTACCAGGCCGCGCGGCTTCGGTTGATGGCGGACGCGTACGGCGGGCCGTACACGCCGCTGCAGATCCTCGAAGGCGCCCCGACTCGGGCGGAGCGGTCGGCGCAGGTGATCCGGGCCGGTCAGCGGGCGGGCGACGCGGGCATGCTCAACCTGGCCAAGGTCGGCGAGCCCGACCGGACCGAACGCCGCCTGGTCGAACTGCGCCGCCGCGTCCCCGGGATCGCCGCTCACCTCTAACGGGTCCGCCGCGGAGTCAGCCCGGCTGGAGTTCGTATCGCAGGATCGCGGTGCCGTCGGCCAGCAACCGGTGCTCGCTCGGCCGCAGCCCGGTCGGTGCGAAGCCGGTGCCGAACATCGGGATGCCGCCGCCGGCCACCACCGGGTACACCTTGACCACCAGCTCGTCGATCTCGGGCAGCAACTGCCCGGCCAGGTTGCCGCCGCCGGCCAGGTAGATCCCGTCGCCGTCCTCCTGCTTGAGCGCGCGGATCGCGCCGACCGGGTCCGCCGGAATCACCGTGACGTCCGGGTCGACATCGGCCGGCAACGTCGACGACACCACGTACTGCTTCAGGTGCGGGTACGGGCTGCCGACCCCGGCGTCGAGGGCGAGCGCGTAGCTGTACCGTCCCTGGACGATCGTGTCGAAGCGCTTGCCCGCAGTGGTGAGGCCGAGCTGGTCGCGGGCCTGGCCGGGCAGCGTCTCGGGGTACTCGGTGGCGATGAAGTCGACCAGGTCGGGACTGATCGCGAACATCCCGAGTCCGCCTTCGGGGTCGGCGATGAAGCCGTCCAGCGACGAGCCGACGTAGTACGTGAGAGTGCGCATCCGATCACCCTGGCAGCTCGCGGGCTCATCGACGGTGGTTGCCCGCGCAACCATCGTTGAGTACGGCCGGGGGTGTCGGCGACACTTGCCGCTGGTGCCGAATGGCTGCTCCCCGCCCGGAGTCGCCCCAAGGGAAGCAACGGACGAGAGGAGCACACCGTGGCGGTCGATCTGGGACGGTTCGGGGTCTGGCACACGGCGCACAACTGGGGGCCGGAACTGGCCGCCGGACTGGAGCGGGCCGGCTACGGAACGCTCTGGCTCGGGGGTTCACCGGCGGCGGACCTGCGCGACGCGGAGGTGCTGCTCGCCTCGACCGCGTCGGTGGCGGTCGGCACCAGCATCGTGAACATGTGGCACGCGGACCCGGCCGTGGTGGCCGCGTCGTACCACCGGCTCGAGGAGGAGCACCCGGAGCGGTTCGTCCTCGGGGTCGGGATCGGGCACCGCGAGCGCACGGGTGAGTACAAGGCGCCGTACGAGACGATCGTCGAGTACCTGGACGCGCTCGACGAAGGCAAGGTCCCCGTCGAGCGCCGGGTGCTGGCGGCCCTCGGTCCGCGGGTGCTCAGGCTCGCCGCCCAGCGGACGGCGGGCGCGGTGCCGTACCTGACCACGCCGGAGCACACCAGGCAGGCGCGGACGGCGCTCGGCCTGGGCAAGCTACTCGCGCCCGAGCAGAAGGTGGTGCTGGAGACCGACGAGGGCATCGCCCGGACGGTCGCTCGCGACTACCTCGCCGGGTACCTGAAGCTGACGAACTACACGAGCAGCCTGCAGCGGCTCGGGTTCGGAGAGGACGACTTCGCGGACGGCGGCAGCGACCGGCTGGTCGACGCGCTCGTCCTGCACGGCACCGCCGTCGAGATCGCCGCGGGGCTGAACGCTCACCTGGAGGCCGGCGCCGACCAGGTCGTCGTCCAGCAGCTCGGCAAGGAAGGCCCCGACCTGCTCCCCGGTTACGAGGCGCTGGCCGATGTCCTCTGACGCAGCGCTTCCCTAGCAGGGCTTCTAGCGCAGGGTGAAGTCGGCGAAGTCGAAGCCGGGCGACACCACGCAGGAGACCAGGACGGCTTCGTCCCGCACCGGACGCGCCGCCTGCCACGCACCCGCCGGGACGACGGCCTGCGGGTGCTGGCCCGCGGTGACGTCCGGGCCGAGCACGATCGTCTCGGCCAACTCGGGGTCGTCGCCGGTACCGCCGAGCTCGAGCGTCAGCGGGCCGCCCGAGTGCCACATCCAGATCTCGGCGGAACGCACCTGGTGCCAGCGCGACTCCTCACCGGGAGCCAGCAGGAAGTAGATCGCCGTCGCGCTGGCCCGCGGCCCGTCGTACCCGGCGGGCTCGAACTCGACCTCCGAACGCCAGGTCTCGCGGAACCAGCCGCCCTCCGGATGCCGGGCCAGGTCCAACGCCTCGGCCAACGCGGGCCGCTCCTCGGTCGCCATGCGCGCCACCGTACAACCGGGTGGCGAACCCGGCCGCCGTTGGGCAGAGTGCGGCCATGACCTCGCCCTTCCACAGCAGACTCCCGTACGGCGAACGGGTACCGGCCGATCCCCTGCTCGGCCGGCCGTTCTTCCCCTTCGACGGCGACGTGCAGGTCGTCCCGCTGGCCGAGCCCGTGATCCCGGAACCCCCGCGTGCCGGCGAACCGGGCGGCCAGGACTGCCCGACCTGCGTCGCGCCGGAACAGCAGGCGATCTGGGGCGACGAGCAGTGGTTGCTCAAAGCGTTCGAACCGACCGGGCTGCCGATCGTGACGCTGCTGGTCCCGCGCGAGCACTACCGGCTCGACAACCTGCCGCCCGCGCTGACCGCGACTCTCGGCCCGATGATCCAGCGGGTGGCGGGCGCCGTCCGGGAGATCGAGGGCGTCGGCCGGACCCACTTCAACCGCTGGGGCGACGGCAGCGAGCACTTCCACGTCTGGTTCCTCGCCCGGCCGCTCGGCATGATGCAGTTGCGCGGCGCCATGATCGCCGCCTGGGACGACCTGCTCCCCCGCATCCCCACCGAGGAGTTCGCCGCCAACGCCCGGACCGTCGCCCGCTCGCTCGCGACGATCAGCGGTGAGCCGCTCGGGATCGCGTCAGCTTCCTGAGCGAGGAGCCGAGTGGGCGTCGACGGAGACGGCGTGCTTCTCGGCGAGCAGACGACGGGCCATCGCCAGGTCCGGCCCGTCGTCGTCGGTGCGCAGGTGGAACGGCGGCGGGTAGTAGCAGTCGCCGACCAGCAGCACGCTCGATCCGGGGTCCAGGGCAACGATCGAGTCCGGGGCATGGCTGCCGCCGACATGGCGCAGCTCGACTCCGGTCGGCAGGGTGAGGGCGTCGTCGAAGGTCCGGTGCGGGAGGACGATCGCCAGCTCGCCGAAATCCGGGACGGCGAGCGCACGGGCCCGGAAGCTCGGGCCCAGCTTGGGATCGAGCGCGACCTGATCCCGGAGGTACTGGTGACTCCACGGGCGCTCGGCCTCGGCGGTCAGCAGGTCCACCGCGGACGAGTGCGCGACCACCTCGACGTCCGGCCAGGCCGCGGCACCCCAGGTGTGGTCCCAGTGGTGATGCGTGTAGACGAGCCACCGTGGCGCCGGCAGCCCTTCGGCCGCGATCGCCTGCTGGACCTCACGGGCGTGGGCCGGGCTGTTGCCGGCGTCGATCAGGACGCTGCCGCGGTCGTCGGCGATCACGCCCACGCAGGCGCCGATCGCCTCCGGGTCGGGATCGTGCGGATACAGCCAGACGCGGCCGGCCACGTGCTGCAACTTCTCGCGCATCTGCCCGACGATAGTCGGCATGCAGAAGAGAGTGCGCGAGCTGGGCGTCGTTCCCGGCCACTTGCCGACCGGTCCGCTGAACGCGATCACCGACGTCCCCGGGGTACGGGTCGGCCACACCACCCTCGACGACGGCGCCGACCTGCACACCGGAGTGACCGCGATCGTGCCCGACGCGCTGGCCGGAGACCGCTCCGAGCTACCCGCGGCTGTTGCTGTTGGCAACGGGTACGGCAAGCTGGTCGGGTCGACGCAGGTGGACGAGCTCGGCGTCCTGGAGACGCCGATCGTGCTCACGGCCACGCTGTCGGTCTTCCGCGCGGCCGATGCGCTGCTCACCTGGTTGCTCGATCGCGATCCCGCCGCGGTCAGCCTCAACCCGGTCGTCGGCGAGACCAACGACAGCTTCCTCTCCGACATCCGCCGCCGCCCCATCACCGAACAGCACGTCCTGGCCGCCCTCGGCAACGCGACCGCCGGCCTGCCGGACGAGGGCTGCGTGGGCGCCGGGACCGGGACTTCGGCGCTCGGCTTCAAAGCGGGCATCGGTACGTCGTCCCGCGTGATGGCGACCGGGGTGGTCGGGGTCCTGGTGCAGGCGAACTTCTCCGGCGTGCTGCGGGTCCTGGGTACTCCGGTCGAGGCGCCGCCTTCGGACCGCGAACCGGCCGGGAACTCCTGCATGATCGTCGTCGGCACCGATCTCCCGCTGGAATCCCGGCAACTCTCCCGGGTCGCTCGGCGCGCGATCTTCGCGATGGGGTCGGTCGGTTCGGACTACGCACCAGGCAGCGGCGACTACGCGATCGCGTTCAGTACCTCTCCTGGGGGCCGCCTTCCCGACAAGCAGCTCAAGCCGGTGTTCCAGGCGACCATGGAGTCCGTCGAGGAGGCGCTGCTCAACTCGTTGACGATGGCCCGCACCGTCACCGGGTACCGCGGCAACACCCGGCACGCCGTACCGCACGACCTGGTCAGAGCGGCTGCTCGTAGAGGCTGACCACGGACCGGGCGAGGCGCTGCAGTTCGTCGCGGAGTTCGGGTGGTTCGAGGACCTCGAGCTGGTCGCCGAAGCGGATGAGTTGCGTCGCCGCGTTGCCCACCGACTCGATCGGAACGACGGCGGTCACGGTCCCGTCGTCGTCCGGTACGGCCGCCTCCACCGCCTTCAACAGCACCGGGAACGACAGGTCCTTCAACCGACGCGCGAGCCCCGCCGACACCCGGACCACGCATTCCCCGGTGAACCGCCGCTGCTCGAAATCGTCCAGGTGCTCCTGCCAGTACGTCGCCAGCTCGAACCGCCGGGGCCGGGCGAACTCCTCCTCGGTCGGCGTCAGCTCCAGGATGTTCGACACCCGGTACGTCCGCGCGGTCCCCGACGAGGACTTACCGGCCGAGGACGCGGCGACGACGTACCAGCTGCCGTTCTTCAGCACGAGCCCGTACGGATCGAGGACGCGCTCGACCTCCCGCGGCGCCTCCCAGCGGCGGTACAGCACGGTGATCCGCCGATCGTGCAGCACCGCCTCGGCGACGGCGGCGAGATGCGGTGCGTCCTCGGCCTCGCGGTACCAGGCCGGCAGGTCGAGGTGGAACCGGTTCTTCAGCCGACCGGCCCGATCGCGTTGGTCCGGTGCCAATGCGGCCAGCAACTTCAGCTCTGCGGCACTGGTCTCCGCGGTGAGCCCGAGCGCGGCCGCGGCCCCCGGCATCCCGACCAGGAAGAGCGCGGCGGCCTCCTGCTCGTTCAGCCCGGTCAGCCGGGTCCGGTACCCGTCGATCAGCCGGTATCCCCCGGCCCGCCCCTGGTCGGCGTACACCGGCACGCCTGCCGCCGCGAGCGCCTCGACGTCGCGGTAGATCGTCCGCAGCGACACCTCGAGCTCGCCGGCCAGCTCACGCGCGGTCAACTGCTGACGGGTCTGCAGCAGCAACAGGATCGACAGCAGCCGGCTCGAACGCATGCTTCGAGAGTACTCACAAACGCTGCCACGAACTGTCAGGTTTCGTCGTCAGGCTGGCTCCATGACCGAATGGACGAAAGAGACCGGCGACTTCGACTTCCTCACCGGGGACTTCGACGTCGTGCACCGCCAGCTGGTGAAGAGCGGCGGTGACGAGTGGGAGGAACACGTCGGCACCTGCAGTGCGCGGACCCACTTCGACGGCGCGATCAGCATCGACGAGGTGCGCTTCCCGGCGAAGGGCTCGTACGGGTTGTCGCTGCGACTGTTCGACCCGGTGGAGCAGGAGTGGTCGATCTACTGGATCAACAGCCGGACGTACGAGCTGGGCCCGCCGGTCCGCGGCCGGTGGGAGAACGGTGCGTGCCGGCTCGTCGGCGAGGACGAGCACGAGGGACAACCGATCCTCGTCAGCTACTCCTGGTCGGACGTCACCGCGACCACGGCGCACTGGGAGCAGTCCTTCTCCTTCGACGGCGGCGAGACCTGGGAACTCAACTGGACGATGGACTTCACCCGCCGCGACACCCCGGCCCCCGCGCTCGACATCCCGAAGGTGACGGGCGACTTCGACTTCCTGGTCGGCGAGTGGGACATGCACAACCGCCGCCGCCGGCCCGCGCTGGGCGAGCCCGCCGAGTGGTACGAGCTGGAGTCGAAGATGAAGGTGTGGAGCCACTTCGACGGCGCGATCAGCTTCGACGAAGGCTGGTTCCCGTCACTGGGCTTCCGCGGCGCGACCTTCCGGTACTTCAACCCGTCGACCGGCCAGTGGTCGATCCATTGGATCAACAGCCAGCGCGGCCGGCTCGAGACTCCCGTGATCGGCTCCTTCGACGAGCACGGGAACGGGATCTTCGAAGGCCCGGACGAGTGGGAAGGCCAGCCGATCGACGTCCGCTTCCGGTGGACAGCGGGCCAGGACAAGGCCGCCTGGGAGCAGTTCTTCTCCACCGACAAAGGCGAAACCTGGATCTCGAACTGGCAGATGCAACACACCCGCACGAGCGGCGCGACGACGGTGTGACCCGCGCGGCCGGCCGGCTCTCACTCGGAGGACCCCTGAAACTCAGCTGGCCGGGTTGGCAGGACGGCTACGAGGACAACATCAGCTCGCTGCGAGTGGACCTCTGCTGAACCAGGTGGGCGGGCGGCATGGGGGGCTCGCCGCCTGCCCACCCAGGGTTCAGAGTTGCTTGATCGCGGCCAGGGTCGACAGTGCTGCCTGGGCCGATTCGTAGCCCTTGTCCTCGCGGGAGTCCGGTAGGCCGGCGCGGTCCAGGGCTTGCGGGTCGTTGTCGCAGGTGAGGAGGCCGAAGCCGACCGGGACGCCGGTGGTGACGCCGACCTGCATCAGGCCCTCGGTGGCGGCCTGGCAGACGTACTCGAAGTGCGGGGTGTCACCGCGGATGACGACTCCGAGCGCCACCACCGCGTCGTACCCGCCCTTGGCCGCATGCAACGTGGCCACCGGGAGCTCGAAGGACCCCGGCACCCGGATCACGGTGTAGTCGGTGACGCCGGACTCGTCGAGCGCCCGCAGCGCTCCGGCGACCAGCGCGTCGGTGACCTTCGGGTGCCACTGGGCCGCGACCACCGCGACCTTCGCGCCCTCGGCCCTCGGGGTCTCGATCGTGGGTGCTCCGCTGCCCGACATCAGGTGGCTCCGTTCTCGTCGGTCCCGGTGGGCAGGTGGTGGCCCATCCGGTCGCGTTTGGTGCGCAGGTAGCGCAGGTTGTGTTCGGTCGGGTCGATCGACAGGCCGCGCCGCTCGACCACGTCGAGGCCGTAGCCCTGGATACCGGCCAGCTTGTCCGGGTTGTTCGTGAGCAGCCGGACCGAGCTGACGCCGAGGTCGGCCAGGATCTGCGCGCCGGTGCCGTAGTCCCGGGCGTCGGCGGGCAGGCCGAGATCGAGGTTCGCGTCGACCGTGTCCCGGCCGAGGTCCTGCAGCTCGTACGCCTGCAGCTTGTGCAGCAGCCCGATCCCGCGACCCTCGTGCCCGCGCAGGTACACGACGACGCCGCCCTCGGTCGCGACCTGGCGCATCGCCTCGTCCAGCTGCGGACCGCAGTCGCACCGCAGTGACCCGAACACGTCACCGGTGAGGCACTCGGAATGCAGCCGGACCAGCGTCGGCCCGTCACCGAGCTCACCGCGGACCAGGGCCAGCTGCTCCGACCCGTCCACGGTGTTCCGGTAGCCGTGGGCCACGAAATCGCCGTACCGGGTCGGCAGGGTCGTGGTCGCGACCCGCTCGATCTGGCTCTCGGTCCGTTGCCGGTAGCTGATCAGGTCGGCGATCGACACCATCACCAGGCCGTGCTCGTCGGCGAACGCGCGCAGGTCGTGCCCACGCTGCATCGTGCCGTCGTCGTTGACCAGCTCCGAGATCACCGCCGACGGACGCAGCCCCGCGAGCCGGGCCAGGTCGACCGCGGCCTCGGTGTGCCCGGGCCGGACCAGGACGCCGCCGTCGCGGGCCCGCAACGGGAACACGTGCCCCGGCTGGACCAGGTCGTACGGCTCGGACGCCGAATCGGCCAGCACCCGGATCGTCCGGGCCCGGTCGGCCGCCGAGATCCCGGTGGCGATGCCGTCCCGGGCGTCCACCGAGACCGTGTACGCGGTGCGCATCTTCTCCCGGTTGTTCGGCGTCATCAGCGGGATGCCGAGCCGGTCCAGCTCGTCCGGTTCCATCGGGACGCAGACCACGCCCGAGCTGTACCGGATCAGGAACGCGAGCAGTTCGGGCGTCGCCTTGGACGCCGCGAAGATCAGGTCGCCCTCGTTCTCCCGGTCCTCGTCGTCGACCACGATGACCGCACGTCCGGCCCGGATCTCGTCGATCGCGTGCTCGATCGTGTCGAGCTTCAGTACCTCGCCCATCGGTTATCCCACCACCACTGGTTCCGGCGTCACGGCGACGCTCTCGCGTTTGTTGATCCGCCACCACTCGGCGAATCCGAGGACACAGAACAACCCGTAGACGACGTACATCGCGGCCGACGGGTAGAAGTGCGACTGGAGCAGCAGCGGCACGCCGACGACGTCCACCGCGATCCAGATCAGCCAGAACTCGACGAACCCGCGGGCCATCCCGTAGGTCGCGAGGATCGAGCCGGTGAGGATCCACGCGTCCCACTGCGGACCCCACGAACCCAGCTCGCGGAGCACGAAGTACGAGATCGCGTAGAGCGCGACCGCGGCGCCGAGCAGCTGGAGCCGCTCCCGCGTGGACGCCCACCGCGGCCGGACCCCGGTCGCGGCGCCACCGTGCCGGGTCTGGTACCAGCGGTACCACCCGTACAGGCTGACCAGCGCGAAGAAGACCTGCCGGCCGGCCTGGCCCCACAGGTCCTTGTCCTGCGGGGTGTCGAACAGCCCGCCGACGAAGACCGTGAACAGCAGCACGTTGCCGACGATCCCGACCGGCCAGGCGGCCACCAGCCGGCGCATCCCGAACAGCGCGCTGGCCAGGCCGAAGACGTTGCCGACGATCTCCCGGACCAGGACCTCCGAGCCGGCGATCGTCACCCGCTCGTGCAGCAACCAGTCGAAGACGTTCACTCCTTGCCTCCGGCCACCACATCGGTCCCGGCGGTGAGCAGCCGCTCGACGTACTTGGCGATCACGTCGACCTCGAGGTTGACGGTGTCACCGACCGAGTTGCGGCCGAGCACGGTCAGCTCCAGCGTGGTCGGGATCAGGCTGATCCCGAACGTGCCGGTCGCGTCGTCCACGTCGGTCACGGTCAGCGAGACGCCGTCGACCGCGATCGAACCCTTCTCGGCGACGTAGCGCAGGATCTCCGCCGGGGCGGCGATCCGGACGACCTCCCAGTGCTCCGCGGGCTCGCGGGCGGCGATCGTGCCGACGCCGTCGACGTGACCCTGGACGATGTGGCCGCCGAGCCGGGCGTGCGCCGCGACGGCGCGTTCCAGGTTGACCGGCGACCCCTTGCCGACGCCGCCCAGGCTGGTCCGCTGCAGGGTCTCCCGCATCACGTCCGCGGTGAAGGTGCCGGCGCCGGTCTCGATCACGGTCAGGCAGCAGCCGTTGACCGCGATCGAGTCGCCGTGCCCGGCGTCCTCGGTGACCTTGGGGCCGCGGATGGTGAGCCGGGCCGCGTCCTGTTCGAGCAGTTCGAGCGACTCGACGGTGCCGAGTTCCTCGACGATTCCGGTGAACATTCAGTGGGTCCTTTGGTCGAACGGCGTGAGAGTCAGCCGGACGTCCTCGCCGAGGCGGGTGACGTCCGCACAATGGAACCGCCGGAGGTGGTCGATCGATTCCGCGCCGAGATCCCCGACGGCGGAGTACCCCGAACCGAGTACGGCCGGCGCGACGTACGCGACGATCTGGTCCACCAGCCCGGCGCGCAGGAAGGCGGCGGCCAGCGTCGGCCCGCCCTCCAGCCAGAGATGGCGAATGTGGTGGTCGTCCAGCTGCCGGAGCACCTCGGCCGGGTCGTGGGTCGGCAGCATCAGGGTCCGGGCGTCGTCGTTGCGGACCCGGGCCGTCGACGGGATCTCCCGGTCGCCGACCACGACCCGCAGCGGCTGGCGTCCGGTCGGCCGGCCGTGCTCGTCGCGGACGGTCAGCACCGGGTCGTCGTCGAGCACGGTCTGCGTCCCGACCGCGATCGCGTCGCACTCGGCCCGCTTGCGGTGCACGTCGGCGCGGGCGAGCTCACCGGTGATCCACCGGCTGCTCCGATCCGGGGCGGCGCTGCGTCCGTCGAGCGTGGTGGCGAACTTCCAGGTGACGAACGGCCGCCCGATCCGGACGCTGTGCAGCCAGACGTGGTTGACCTCCTCCGCCTCCCGCTGGAGCACGCCCGCCTCGACAGCGACGTTCTTGGTCCGCAGCTTCTCGGCGCCGCCGGCGGCCTGCGCGTTCGGGTCCGGCACGGCGTACACGACCCGCGCGACCCCGGCCTCGATCAGCGCGTCCGCACAAGGCCCCGTCCGCCCGGTGTGGTTGCACGGCTCGAGCGTCACGTACGCCGTGCCGCCCCGTGCGTTCGGACCGGCCATCCGGAGCGCCTCGACCTCGGCATGCGGGCCGCCGGCCACCGCGTGGAATCCCTCCCCCACCGGATGACCGTCCGGGCCGGTGATCACACAGCCGACGACCGGGTTCGGATGCGTACTCCCGATCCCGCGCGCGGCCAGCTCGACCGCGCGCCGCATCCAGGCGACGTCGATCGGCGAAGTGTTTGTCACTGACGATCCCTCGTTGTCACGGACGCACACCGGGGCCATGACAACCGGCCGATCCGCACCGGCGGGACCGAACCACCCACACCGCGGCTTCACCGCGGGCAGCCGTCGCGACCTGATCGGTCACGCGACACGACCCACAGGCCGCGCCGTCCGGACGCCGGAGCGCACCCGCCGATCGCGTGCGCCTCCCATCCGGACTTTCACCGTCGGTCCTGGAATTCCACCAGGTCAACCGGCCGACCAACCACATCGACCGGGTCGCGGACTATCACCGCCGGCTCGGAATTACACCGACCCCGGAGCACGCGAGTGGGTTCACTCGTAGTTGAAGTGTACGACGCCCAAGAACCCCACTCCGTGTTCCTTCCATCACTTGGTACACCCACCCGCCCCCGGACGTCTCTCCAAGCCGCACCACCTGACGCCTTCCTTCACCACCACCGCGTAGTTTCACCACCCGCCGTGCTGCAACCCGTCAGCGGTCACACAGGCGCCGTCCACAGCTGCGGCAGCCGACCGCTGCTCCTACGGGCGCCCCGCCCGAGCCCTCCACCACCACCCACCCGTGGACCCGCTGCGCCCGTACCTCCCGAGCCCGCGCCCGGGAGGTACGCAGGTTGCGGTCGCCGCGACGAACCGCGCCGCTGGCGGCTTGTTTCATGACTAACGCGTAGTTTCGCCACCCCGCCCCGCTACAACCCGTCAGCGGTGAAACAACCCGTCATTGGGCGGGCGTACGACGGGCGCGGGCCGGCTGGGGGTGCCTGCTACTGGGGTCTGTCAAAAGAACGGTGTAACTCGGGTTGAAGAAGGTTAGTTACGGCCAGTGGTGAGCCGGCCCTCGAAGGCGATATCGAAGGCGTTGAGTGCGGGTTTCCAGCGCATGGTCCAGCGTTTGCGGCCGTTGCCGGTCGGGTCCAGGCTCATGATCGCGAGGTAGACGCACTTGAGTGCGGCTTGCTCGTTGGGGAAGTGGCCGCGGGCCTTGACCGCGCGTCGGATCCGGGCGTTCACGGACTCGATCGCGTTGGTCGAGCAGATCACCCGGCGGATCTCGGGATCGAAGGCCAGGAATGGAACGAACTCGGCCCAGGCGTTGTCCCACAACCTGACGATCGCCGGGTAGCGCCCGCCCCAGGCCTCGGTGAACTCGGCGAACCGTTCCTTGGCGCCGGCCTCGGTCGGTGCTGTGTAGACCGGCTTGAGCGCCTTTGCGATCGCGGCCCAGTGCTGCCGGCCGGCGTAGCGGAAACTGTTGCGGAGCAGGTGCACGATGCAGGTCTGGGTGATCGCCCGCGGCCACACGGTGCCGATCGCGTCCGGCAACCCGGCCAGCCCGTCACACACCACCATCAAAACATCCGCGACGCCGCGGTTCTTGAGCTCGGTCAGCACATGCAGCCAGTACTTCGCGCCCTCGCCGCCGTCACCTGCCCACAACCCGAGAATGTCGCGGTGACCCTCACAAGTCACCGCCAACGCCACATAGATCGGCCGGTTCGACACCTGCCCATCGCGGACCTTGACGTGGATCGCGTCGATGAACACCACCGGATACACCGGGTCCAGGGGCCGGTTCTGCCACTCGACCATGCCCTCGACCACCTTGTCGGTGATCGTGGAGATCGTCTGCCGCGACACCCGCGCCCCATACACCTCGCCCAGATGCGCCGAGATCTCACCGGTAGTCAGACCTTTGGCCGACAACGAGATCACCATCTCGTCCACCCCCGACAACCGCTTCTGCCGCTTCGCCACGATCCTCGGCTCGAACGACGCCTCACGATCACGCGGCACATCGATCTCGACCTCGCCAACATCGGTCAGCACCGTCTTCGAACGCACACCATTGCGCGAATTGCCCGTCCCGCGGCCGGCCGGATCGTGCTTGTCATAGCCCAGGTGATCGGTGATCTCGCCCTCGAGCGCGGATTCCAGCACCCGCTTGGTCAGCTGCTGCAACAGCCCGCCCTCACCGGTCAACTGCAGCCCGCCGGCCCGGGCCTGTCCCACCAACTGCTCGACCAGTTGCTCATCCAGACCATCCAGCCCCGACCCAGGCCCCGGCTCCTCAGCATGCTCCACGTCAGCCATCATCTCGGTCATCAGATCTACTCCCACGATTGGGAGTTACACCGAACTTTTTACAGTCCCTGCTACTGTGGGTGGTGACTTGTTGTCGAGGCAGGGTGTGGATTGTGGCTGGAGTTGACGACGACATCTCCGGGTGAGTCCCGGGGTGACAGGCCATTGGCCGGCGTGTGACGCGCCAGGGCCGTGGCCTTTTCGACGTCCTCTCACATCCTTGGCCGGTGCGCCTTTCCTGGTGCCCGGCTGCTCAGCTCATTCGAGGTCTCCAGCATGTCCGATGCCTTCATCGTCTGTACCCAGCTCTCCTTCTCCTGGCCCGACGACACCCCCGTCTTCCAGGACCTCTCCTTCACCGTCGGGACCGGGCGTACCGGCCTGGTCGCGCCCAACGGAGCCGGCAAGAGCACGCTGCTCAAACTGATCGCCGGTGAGCTCAAGCCAACGGCCGGGACCGTCTCGGTCGACGGGGTGCTCGGGTATCTCCCGCAGTCGCTCCCGCTCGTCGGAGACCTGACGGTGGCCGAGGTGCTCGGGGTGCGGCCGATCATCGAAGCGATCGACGCCATCGAGGCCGGCGACGTCGACGAGCGGCATTTCGCTGCCGTGGGCAACGACTGGGACATCGAGGAACGCACCCGCGCCCAGCTCGACCGGCTCGGGCTGGACGTGGAGCTCGATCGGCGGTTGCACACCCTCAGCGGTGGCCAGGTCATCTCGCTGGGACTCGTCGCGCAACTCCTCAAGCAACCGGACGTCCTGCTCCTCGACGAGCCGACCAACAACCTCGACCTGGACGCGCGCCACAAGCTGTACGACGTGCTCGCGAACTGGAACGGCGCCCTCCTGCTCGTCAGTCACGATCGCGAGTTGCTCGACCGGATGGACCGGATCGCCGAGCTGGACCAGGGCGAGCTCCGGTCGTACGGCGGCACCTTCACCGAGTACGAGGCCGCGGTCGAGGCGGAGCGCGAGGTGGTCGAGCGGAACATCCGCAGCGCCGAGCAGGACCTGAAGCGGGAGAAGCGGGAGCTGCAGCAGGCGCGGGAGCGGGCGCAACGCCGGGCCAGCAACGCGCAGCGCAATCTCAAGGACGCCGGGCTCGCGCGGATCGTCGCCGGCAACCTCAAACGCAGCGCGGAGAACTCGGCCGCCAAGTCGAACCAGACCCACGCCAACCGGGTCAGCGACGCGAAGGCGAAGCTGGACGAGGCCGGCCGGAATCGCCGCGACGACACCAGGATCGCGCTCGAACTCCCCGGGACCAACGTGCCGGCCGGGCGGACCGTGTTCCTCGGCGAGCACCTCCGGGCCGGGTACGGCGAGCAGCAGATCTTCGCGGGCGACGGGGTCGACCTGACGATCCGTGGTCCCGAGCGGATCGCGTTGACCGGGCCGAACGGCGTCGGCAAGTCCACGTTGCTCCGGTTGATCCACGGCGACCTCACCCCGGACAACGGCGAGATCAAGCGGGCGGACGGGCGGGTCGCGTACCTGTCGCAGCGCCTGGACCTGCTCGACCTGGACCGCACGGTCGCGGAGAACTTCGCCGCCTTCGCCCCGAGCCTGCCGGAAGCGCAACGGATGAACCTGCTCGCCCGGTTCCTGTTCCGCGGCCAGCGCATCCACCTTCCGGCCGGCGTGCTCTCCGGCGGCGAGCGGCTCCGCGCGACCCTCGCCTGCGTGCTGTACTCCGAGCCCGCGCCGCAGCTCCTCCTCCTCGACGAGCCGACGAACAACCTCGACCTGGTCAGCGTCGGTCAGCTGGAGAGCGCGCTGACCGCGTACGAGGGCGCCTTCGTGGTGGTCAGCCACGACGAACGGTTCCTCGCCGAGATCGGGGTGAACCGGTGGCTGCGGCTCGCCGACGGACAACTCGTGGAGACCGGGGCCCCCGAGGCCGCGCACTGAGTGGGGCCGGTCCGATGCCTGCCGCTCCCCTCGTCGCCAACGACCTCGTCCGCACCCTCGGTACTCGCCGGGTGCTGGACGGGGTCTGTCTCGTCGCCGCGCCCGGTCAACGGATCGGGCTGATCGGCGAGAACGGCGCCGGCAAGTCCACCCTGCTCCGGTTACTCGCCGGAGTGGACCAGCCCGACGCCGGTACCGTCGTCCGCCCGCCCGACCTCGGGTACCTGCCGCAGGAGTTGCCGTTCGACCCGGATGCCACGCTCGCAGACGTCATCGCCAACGCCCTGCGCGACGATCGCGAGCTGCTCGCCATGCTCGACCAGGTCAGCGCCGAGCTCGCCGTCGAGGAGACACCCGCCCGGCTCACCCAGTACGCCGAACTGCTCGCGCGGGCCGAGGACCGGGCGGCGTGGGACGCGGATCGGCGGGCCGAGCTGGTTCTCGCCGGTCTCGGGCTCGGCGAGATCCCGCCCGATCGTCGGCTCGGTGGGATGTCCGGTGGTCAGCGGGCCCGGCTCCTGCTGGGTGCGCTGCTGGTCCGCCGGCCGACCGCGTTGCTCCTGGACGAGCCGACCAACCACCTCGACGACGCCGCGGCCGAGTTCCTGGAGGAGCAGCTCCGCGGGACCCGGGGCGTGGTGGTTGCCGCGAGCCACGATCGCGCGTTCCTCGACGCCGTCTGTACCGACGTGGTCGACCTGGATCCGGCGATCGACGGCCCGACCCGGTACGGCGGCAACTACACGGCGTACCACGGCGAGAAGCTGGCCGAACGGGACCGCTGGCGCCGCCGGTACGCCGAGGAGCAGGCCGAGCTGACCGAGCTCCGCGAGGCGGCCGAGACCAAGGCGCACCACGTCGCACTCGGCCGCGAGCCCAGGGACAACGAGAAGATGGGCTACGGCCATCGCAAGGGCCGGGTCCAGAGCCAGGAGTCCCGGCGGACCCGCAACGCCGCTCGCCGGGTCGCCGACCTCGAACGCACCCAGGTCCCGCGCCCGCCCGAGCCGCTGCGTTTCCACCCGAAGTCCCTGGCCACCCTGGAATCGATCGACGGCGGCCCGTTGGTGGCGGTGCGCGGGATCGAGGTACCGGGCCGGCTGGTCCTGGATCGCCTCGACGTCAGCCCCACCGACCGGCTGCTCGTCACCGGCCCGAACGGTGCCGGCAAGTCCACCTTGCTGGCCGTCCTCGCGGGCCGCCTCCAACCCCGTGGCGAGGTCCGTCGCGAGCCCGGCGTCACCGTGCGCCGGCTGGCCCAGGAGACCAGGTTCGGCCGGCCAGAACGGACCGCCGTCCGCACCTACGAGCTTGCCGTCGGCATCGAACAGGCCGCGGCGGTCCCGCTCAGGTCACTCGGTCTGCTGGCGCCGGAGGATCTCCGCAAGCGCGTCGGCGAACTTTCCATCGGCCAACGCCGCCGGCTCGCGCTCGCGCTGTTGCTCGCCGATCCGCCACACCTGCTCGTCCTCGACGAACCGACCAACCACCTCTCCCCCGCCCTTGCCGACGACCTCGAAGCCGCCTTCGGTACCACCCCGGGCGCCCTGGTCCTCGCCAGCCACGACCGCCGCCTCCGATCAACCTGGACCGGCCGCGAACTCCACCTCGAACCGTGAACACGGCGGAGCTCGGGTTGTTGTTCACGGCGGAGCTCGAACCGGTAGTTTCTGGGCGGTGGAGGCGTTTGCTGGGCGGTATCGGCTGATCGACCTGATCGGGACCGGCGGGATGGGGTCGGTCTGGCGGGCCTGGGACCTGCGCCGGGAGGGGTACGTCGCGGCGAAGGTGCTCGGCCAGCACGACGCGGCCACGTTGCTGCGGTTCGTCCGCGAGCAGTCGGTCCGGATCCAGCATCCGCACGTGGTCGCGCCGCACGGCTGGGCCGCGGACGACGACAAGGTCGTGTTCGCGATGGACCTGGTCGCCGGTGGTTCGGTGGACACGCTGCTCGGCGACCACGGCCCGCTGCCCCCGGCGTACGTGGCGGTGCTGCTCGACCAACTGCTGCACGGGTTGTCCGCGATCCACGCGGCCGGGATCGTGCATCGCGACCTGAAGCCGGCCAACCTCCTGCTCGAGGTCACGGGAACCGGACGACCGCACCTCAGAGTGTCCGACTTCGGCATCGCCGGCCTGGTCGACGAACCACGGATGACCCGGCACAGCACGATCCTCGGCACCCCCGGCTACCTCGCCCCGGAGCAACTGGCCGGCGCCGATCCGCACCCCGGCCAGGACCTGTACACCGCGGGCGCCGTCGCCGCCGAGCTCCTGACCGGCGATCGCCCGTCCCCGGCCGGCGGCATCCCCATCGTCGACGGCCCGCTCGGCGACCTGATCCGCCGGCTCACTGCCGAGGACCCGGTCGACCGGCCCACCTCGGCCGCACAAGCCGGCCGCCTGCTCGCCGAGTCCGGCGCGCTCGCCGCCCCTGGTACGACCCCGTGGGCCAACCAGCCCGACCCACCCGAGGTCTTCGACCAACTCCCGCCCTTCCCCAGTCCCTGGACACCAACTGGCCCGGCGACCGCGCCGCCAACAGGCCCGCCGGCCGCGCCCGTGATCGAGGAATCCGAGCCCGGCACCGACGGCTTCGGACGAATGACGCCCTCGAACTCCACGGGTCAGGTACTGCGGATCGACACCGAAGCACCCACGCGGCAGCCCAAGAACCGCAAGCTCCTGATCACCTTCGCCGCCGGCTGTTTCACCCTCGCGGCCGGCCTGCTCGCGACCACGACCTGGCTGCTCCTGCGCTGACACCCGTGAGCCCCGGACGGCAACCGTCCGGGGCTCACGGGTCTCAACTCACCGCTGCGGCGGCCTCTGATCCGGGGACCGCGGCCCTGGGTGCTGCTGCCCCGGGTTCGGCTGACCTTGGTACTGCTGGCCCGGGTACTGCTGCCCCGGGTACTGCGGTCCCGCGGCGATCGGCTTCTTCCGCAGCCGGAACACCGCCCAGCCGCCGAGCAGCATCAGGACCACCGCGGCTCCACCCAGTCCGCCGATCAACCCGTACGGCGTCCCGCTGTCGTCGGTCGACCCGTTGTCCTTCACCGGTCCACCCGCCTCGGTCTTGTCCCCCGACGGCTCCTCCGAAGACTGCTCGGTCGGCTGCTCCTCGGACGGCGTCGCCGACGGAGTGACCGAGTCGCCCGCCACCGGGGTCGCGCCGTCGACGTACTCCGGCTTGCCCGTGCCCGCCGTCCCGACGGTGCCGACCGTGAGCGTCATCGGGACCGTGAACGCCTTGTCGTTGGGCTTGCGGGTCAGCGAGACGGCGACGTAGTAGTCCCCCGGGGTGGACGTGCCGGTGTCCTGGTTGTTCGCGCCGTCCCGGTTCTGGTACCGGATCTCCTTGGTCGTGATCGCCTGGATCACGCCCTCCTTCGTCAGCACGCCGCGCTTGCCGGAACCACCCGGCATCTCCTTCGCGAACACCGCGTACACGTCCTCGCCGATCGGCGAGATCACCGCTGTGTCGAGGTACCGGATGCCGTCCACCGCCTTGCCGGTCGCGGCGCCGAGCTTCGGGACCGTGACCTGCGCCTGGATCCGCTGGCCCCAGTCCAGCCTGACCTTGTACAGCTGCAGCTCACCCGGCATCAGCGTGGTCTTGTAGCTCCCGGGCGCCAGCAGCGGCGCGTCCGGGAAGCTCGACCCGGGCACGATGTCCGTCGGCGTGGCGCCCGGCATCGAGGTCCAGGTCGGGTCGTCGGCCGCTTCCGGCAGGGTGGTGGTGTCGGCGACCGGCGGCTCCTCGTTGATCCGCAGCTCGAACGGGACGCCGCGAATCTCCTTGTAGTCCTTGCCCGGCGAGATCGTCAGCACCATCTGCTCCGACTCCGAGCAGGACTCCTGCCAGTCCGACCAGCTCGACGCCGTCCCGGTCGCCAGGCCCTGGTCACCTTCGAACGCCCGCGGGTAGCTCCAGCCGCACTGGTCGCCCCCGAGCGTCTTCAGCTTCACCTCGGCCTGGACGACGAAGCTGCCGCCGGACGGCCGCCGGAAGCTCACCCCGGCGCGCAGCGTCGACTTCGGGATCGTCCGCTTGATCGTGTAGTACTTCGCGGTCTGGTCGTCACCGAACGTGTCCGAGTAGTGGCCGGGGGCAAGCACCGGCGATCCCTCCTGCTGCGGCCCGCCCTCGACCGGCTTCCCGGACAGCCGGAACGGCCGGAACGCCCGCGTGGACAGCCGATCCAGCCCGGCCTCCAGATCCTCGGTGGAGTCGGCGTCGTAGTAGTCGCCGCGGCCCTCCCGAGCGACGCACTGCAACTGGCTGCGCGCCTTCGCGCCGACCCGGAAGCCGACCACGTCGATCTTCAGGTCGATGCCCTGCTTGGCGATCGAGCGCGCCACCTCGCACGGCTCCGGCGCGCAGGTCGCCTCGCCGTCCGAGACGAGCACGATGGTTCGCTTGCCGTCCGGGCCGAGGTCCTTCGCGGCCTGCTGCAGCGAGTAGCCGATCGGCGTCTCACCGTACGGCTTGTACTGCGCGATCGCGGTCCGCAACTGCGGGCGGTTCCCGGTACCGATCGGCACGGTCAGCTGGGTGTCGGTGCACGCGCCGGGCTGGCTCCGCTTGAACACGGTGGCGCCGTACACCCGGAGGCCGACCTCGGCCTTCTCCGGCAGCTTGCCGACCACCCGGGTGAGGGCGGTCCGGGCGGCCACGATCTTGGTCTGCCCGTCGCCGGCCGGCTCCTTCATCGAGCCGGACGAGTCGAGCACCAGGACCAGCTTGCCGCTGTCCGGCTCCGGGTCCGCGAAGGCCGGCGGGGCCGACAGCGCGGCCGGGAGCACGGCGGACAGCACGGCCGTGAGGACCGCGGCGGCCGGCCACAGGGCCCATCGGTTCATGGTGGTTCCTCCTGAGGTGAATTCGCTATCGCAACCTTTGCAGTTTGCAATAGCGAATGTCAACTGGCTTCCGCGCTTGGCTTTGCGATTCGCAGCTGCGAAGATGAGGCCAGCTTCGAGGCAAGGGGACCTGATGGACCAGACCGCGCAGAACCGGCAGCAACAGACCGAGCTGTACGGCGAACCACTGGGCGACCTGATCCGCCGGGTCGGGTACACGCTAGGCCTCACCCAGGCCAAACTCGCCGAGGTCGTCGGGCTGTCCGCGCCGATGCTGTCCCAGCTGATCAGCGCCCAGCGGGTGAAGATCGGCAACCCCGCCGTGGTGACCCGGCTGCACGCGCTGGACGAGTTCGCCCAGCGCGCCGCCGCCGAGAGTCTCGACCCGGCCGAGATCGCCGCCGGGCTGACCGAGATCCGGGCCACCACCGGCGCGTTCACCCGGGCCGCTCCGGCGACGACCAGCGGCCCGCGCCCCGGTGGCCGGGTCGTCGTCCGCGAGATCCAGGACCTGCTCCGCTCGGTCGCGTCCGCCACCGAGATCCAGCAGGTGGCCGAGAAGATCGTTGCCGACTACCCCGATCTCGCCGAGTTCCTGACCACCTACGGCGCCGGCCGCACCGACGACGCGCTCGCGCACTACGAACGCCATCACGGCTGAGCCCGGCCGAGGCCGCCCGGCCACGGGCCGAAATACCACACGCGGACTGGACATTGAGCCACGTCTCAGTCAGTGGCATCCGGGAATTTCACTCCTGATCAGGCGGTTACGGTCTGGCGGGCGGGTCACCCCTGCCCAGGACACTTTTCCCTTGTGACGAAGGAGACACTCGTGCGCGCCATCAGCGCCTTCCGCCGGCTCGCGGCCCTCGGTACGGCCATCACCCTGGCCGTCGCGCTCGCGGCGTGCGGGAGCAACGACAGCCCGGACAGCGCCGGCCCCGACCTCGGGCTGCTGCAGCCGGGCACGCTGCGCATCGGCACCCTCACCGACGCGCCGCCGAACGTGTACGTCAAGGACGGCAAGTTCACCGGCTTCGACAACGACCTGATCACCGCGGTCGCGGCCAAGCTCAACCTCAAGCCGGAGTTCGTCGGCACCGACTTCTCCGCGCTGCTGGCGCAGGTGAACGGCGGTCAGTACGACCTCGGCAGCTCGTCCATCACGATCACCGAGGCGCGCAAGAAGACCGTTGCCTTCAGCAATGGGTACGACTTCGGCTACCTCGGCCTGAACACCACCAAGGACTCCGGCATCACCGCGTTCGACCAGCTGGCCGGCAAGCGCGTCGTCGTGGTCCAGGGCACCGTCCAGGACGACTACGCCACCCAGAAGGAGCTCGACCCGGTCCGGGTCCCGAACTACAACGCCGCGCTCGGCCAGCTCAAGGCCGGTACCGCGGACGCGTGGGTGTCGCCCGCCGAGATCGGCGAGAAGATGGCCAAGGAGCAGGGCGGCGGCACCGTGATCCTGGCCGCCAAGGAGCTGAGCGACGCGCCGATGGCGTACGCGGTGGCGAAGAGCAACGACAAGCTGCGCGAGGCGGTCGACAAGGCCCTCGACGAGGTGATCGCCGACGGCACCTGGACCAAGCTGGTCGAGCAGTACTACCCGGGCCGCGCGGTCCCGGCGAACTTCAAGCCCGGGAGCGGTGAGGCGAAGTTCACCGCCCCGAAGGCGAGCGGTACCCCGGCCGGCTGATGGACATCTGGACCACCCTGAAGGACACCTTCCTCGACGGGGAGTCGATGCGGGCCGTCCTGCCCGAGATGCTGCGCGTCGGCCTCGTCAACACCCTGGTGCTGGCGGCCGCCTCGGTCGTGCTGGGCACCGTGCTCGGCATGATCGTGGCGGTGATGGGGCTGTCCCGGCGGCGCTGGCTGCGCTGGCCGGCGAAGATCTACACCGACATCTTCCGCGGCCTGCCGGCCATCCTGACGATCCTGCTGATCGGCCAGGGGCTGTCCCCGATCACCCGGCACTGGTGGGGCCCGAACCCGTACCCGCTGGGCATCCTCGCGCTGTCGCTGATCGCGGCCGCGTACATCGGCGAGATCTTCCGGTCCGGCATCCAGAGCGTGGAGAAGGGCCAGCTCGAGGCAGCCCGGGCGCTCGGCTTCGGCTACTCGTCCGGGATGTGGCTGGTGGTGATCCCGCAGGGCGTCCGGCGGGTACTGCCGGCGTTGGTCAACCAGTTCATCGCGCTGGTGAAGGAGTCCAGCCTGGTGTACTTCCTCGGCCTGCTGGCCAGTCAGCGGGAGCTGTTCCGGATCGGCCAGGACGCGGCGGCGACCAACGGCAACCTGTCGCCGCTGCTGCTCGCCGGGATCTTCTACCTGCTGATCACGGTGCCGCTGACCCACCTGGTCAACTGGTTCGACAAGCGGCTGCGCGAGGGCCGGCCCGAGGACCAGACCCCTGCCGACGTGGAGGAGCTCGTTCATGCCGACCACCGTTGAGACCCGCCCGGCGGGCACGGAGTACAAGGCCGCGAGCCTGGAGGTGTCCGGGATCGAGCTCGCCTTCGGGACGAACAAGGTCCTGCGCGGCGTCGACCTGACCGTCCCGGCCGGCCGGACCGCCTGCGTGATCGGGCCGTCCGGATCCGGCAAGTCGACCCTGTTGCGTGCGGTGAACCGGCTGCTGGAGCCGGACGCCGGAGACATCCGGCTCGGCGGCGACTCGGTGCTGCGGACGAATCCGGACGAGCTGCGCCGGCGGATCGGGATGGTCTTCCAGCACTTCAACCTGTTCCCGCACAAGTCGGTGCTCGACAACATCACCCTGCCGTTGCGCAAGATCAGCAAGCTCGGCAAGGACGAGGCGGCCGAAGCGGCGCTCGCCCAGCTGGACCTGGTCGGGCTGCGGGAGAAGGCGTCGGCCCGGCCCGGCAACCTGTCCGGCGGCCAGCAGCAGCGAGTCGCGATCGCCCGGGCGCTGGCGATGAAGCCCGAGGTGATGCTGTTCGACGAGGCCACCTCGGCGCTCGACCCGGAGCTGGTCAAGGGCGTGCTTTCGCTGATGGCCGACCTCGCCGCGGCCGGGATGACGATGGTCGTGGTCACCCACGAGATGGGCTTCGCCCGGCAGGTCGCGGACCAGGTCGCGTTCATGGACCAGGGCGTCGTGGTCGAGCAGGGCGCCCCGGAGCAGGTCTTCACGGCGGCCGAGTCACCGCGGCTGCGGCAGTTCCTCTCCCAGGTGCTCTGAGCTCCGCTCCGCCCCGACCGGCGTGTCTGCCTGACTTCTCAGGCATTCCATCCGAGGGTGGGGAGGAGCACAGTGAGGTCACCGACGTCTGGGGGGACGTGTGATTGCTCGAGTACGGACCGAACACCTGCGCAGCTTGGCGGCCCCGGCCGCCCTGCTGCTCTCGGTGCTGATCATCGTGCTCATTTCTTTCGCCAATTCCCCCGGGCGGCACAACAAGGCAGGCGGTTCACCGGCCGCGGCCGCTCCCCCCGCGAAGGCCGGCACCACCCCGGCGCCGCCGGCGAAACCGGTCTATCTCACCTTCGACGACGGCCCGGAGCCGAAGTACACGCCGCAGATCCTGGCGATCCTGCGGACCTTCGAGGCGAAGGCGACGTTCTTCGAGGTCGGCCGGAACGTGGAGAAGCACCCGGACCTGACCAAGCGGATCCACGCCGACGGGCACAGCGTGCAGAACCACACCTGGACGCACGCGGATCTGCGGCTGCTGTCGTGGCCGAAGTTCGAGGAGCAGGTCAGTGACACGGACCGCGCGATCCAGGCCCAGACCGCCGTCACCCCGCGCTGCGTCCGGCCGCCGTACGGGGCGGTGAACAAGCTGGTCCAGACCAGGGCGACCGGCCTCGGCAAGAAGCTCACCCTCTGGGACGTCGACTCCCGCGACTGGACCCGGCCCGGCGCGGCCGCGATCACGAAGCGGGTCCTCGCCGGGGTGAAGCCGGGCACCGTGATCCTGTTCCACGACGGCGGCGGTGACCGGACTCAGACCATCGCGGCGCTGCCCACGATCCTCAAGACATTGCGGGCCCGCGGGTACTCCTTCGTCGCGGTCTGCTGACCGTCAAGCCAGTGCGGTGACCAGCGGGACCACGTCGGCGATCGACTCCACGATGCGCGTCGGCCGGTACGGGAACCGGTCCACCTCGTGTTCGCCGGTGGACCCGGACAGGACGAGGACGCTGCGTAGCCCGGCTTCGAGGCCGCTGATGATGTCGGTGTCCATCCGGTCACCGATCATCACCGTGGTCTCCGAGTGCGCCTCGATCCGGTTCAGCGCGCTGCGCATCATCAACGGGTTCGGCTTGCCCACGAAGTACGGCGCGACGCCGGTGGCGCGGGTGATCAGTGCGGCCACGGAGCCGGTGGCGGGCAGCGGGCCCTCGGTCGACGGGCCGGTGGGATCCGGGTTCGTGGCCAGGAACCGGGCGCCGTCCCGGATCAGCCGGATCGCCTTGGTGATCGCCTCGAACGAGTACGTCCGGGTCTCCCCCAGTACGACGTAGTCGGGGTCCCGCTCGGTCAGGACGTAGCCGATCTCGTGCAGCGCCGTCGTCAGCCCGGCCTCGCCGATCACGTACGCCGTGCCGCCGGGCCGCTGGTCGTCCAGGAACTGCGCGGTCGCCAGCGCACTCGTCCAGATCGACCACTCCGGCACATCGATGCCCCCGGCAAGCAACCGGGCGCGCAGGTCCCGCGGGGTGAAGATCGAGTTGTTCGTCAGGACCAGGAACTTCCGCCCCGACTCCTGCAGGGCCTGGATGAACTCGGCCGCCCCGGGAATCGCGCGCTCCTCATGAACCAGCACCCCGTCCATGTCGGTCAACCAGCTCTCGACCGGCTTGTGCTCAGTCACGGCACACTCCAACCTCCCGGAAACCTTCTCCCCATCCTCGCAGACGGAGTTTCCGGTCACCGGGCTCAGTGGGACGGAGTGGCTTTCTGGGCGAGGGTGCGGAGGTTCTCGACCATGGCGTTGGGGTCGTCGGCGGCGTAGACCGCGGAGCCGGCCACGAAGACGTCGGCACCGGCCTCGGCGCAGCGTTCGATGGTCTCCGCCGAGACGCCGCCGTCGATCTGGATCCAGAGGTCGAGGCCGTGGCGGTCCAGCAACTGCCGGGTACGGCGGATCTTCGGCAGGCAGACGTCGAGGAACTTCTGGCCGCCGAAGCCGGGCTCGACGGTCATGATCAGGATCATGTCCAGCTCGGGCAGCAGGTCCTCGTACGGCTCGATCGGGGTGGCCGGGCGGAGCGCCATCGAGGCCCGGGCGCCCTTGGCCCGGATCTCCCGCGCGGTCCGGATCGGCGCGCGGCACGCCTCGACGTGGAAGGTCACGCTGGACGCGCCCGCCTCGACGTACCCGGGCGCCCAGCGGTCCGGGTCCTCGATCATCAGGTGGCAGTCCAGCGGTTGCGCGGCGGCCTTGGCCAGCGACTCGACCACCGGCATCCCGAGGGTGAGGTTCGGGACGAAGTGGTTGTCCATCACGTCGACGTGCAGCCAGTCGGCGTTCGACACGGCGGCGGCCTCGTCGGCGAGCCGGGCGAAGTCGGCGGACAGGATGCTAGGCGCGATCTGAATTCCCATGGGATCGCGAGTCTACCGACGCCCCCGGACCCACTCGACGGCCTGGTCCACCGTCGGCACCGCGACCACCCCGGCGGGCAACGGCGGCCGCCGGATCACCACCACCGGTACGCCGAGCTGCCGCGCCGCCACCAGCTTCGCGACCGTCTGCGGTCCCCCGCTGTCCTTCGTCACCAGCACGTCGAACCGGTGCTCGCGGAACAACGCCAGCTCACCGTCCAGGTCGTACGGCCCGCGGTCGAGGATCAGCGTGCACCAGTCCGGCCGTGGTTCCGGCGGATCGACGCACCGCGCGACCATCCACAGCCCGGTCCCCGCGAACGCCGACAACCCCTGCTGCCCGATCGTCAGGAACGCACGGGACCCGACCGCCGGAAGCACCTTCGCGGCCGCCTCCGCGGACGACACCCAGTGCCACTCGTCTCCGCGCGACTCGGTCCACCCGGGGCGCCGCAGTACGAGTAACGGCACCCCGGACGTACGGGCAGCCTCCGCGGCGTGATCCGTCATCACCGCGGCGAACGGATGCGTCGCGTCGACCACGGCATCGACCGCGTGCTCCTGGATCCACCGGACCAGGCCGTCGACCCCACCGAAGCCGCCCTGCCGTACTGCGCCCGGGGGCAACCGTGCGTCCGACGTACGGCCGGCCAGCGACGACACGACCTCAACGCCCGGCTCGTCGGTCAGCGCCTGGGCGAGCTCGCGGGCTTCGCCGGTTCCGCCCAGGAGCAGGACCCTCATGTCAGTGCCGGTCGCGGGTGGTGGAGTACAGGTGGCTGTCCGGGAAGTTGGCGGCCGCCAGGGTGCGGCCGACGATGACGACCGCGGTGCGCAGTACTCCGGCTCCGCGGACCTGCTTGGCGATGTCGGCCAGCGTTCCGCGCAGGACCAGCTCGTCCGGCCGGCTGGCGCGGGCCACGACGGCGACCGGGCAGTCCTCGCCGTAGTTCGGGACCAGCTCGTCGACCAGGCGCTCGATGTGCTGGACGGCGAGGTGCAGGACGATCGTGCCGCGGCTGGCCCCGAGCGTCGCCAGGTCCTCCCGCGGCGGCATCGCGGTCGCGCGGGCGGCGATCCGGGTCAGGATGACCGTCTGGCCGACCTCGGGCACGGTCAGTTCACGACCGAGCGACGCCGCGGCCGCCGCGAACGCGGGCACGCCGGGCGTCACGTCGTACGGGATGCCGAGCGCGTCCAGGCGGCGCATCTGCTCGGCCATCGCGCTGAACACCGCGGGATCGCCGGAGTGCAACCGGGCCACGTCGTCACCGCGTTCGTGCGCGGCCGCGAGCTCGGCGAGGATCTGGTCGAGGTCCAGGTTCGCGGTGTCGACCTTGCGGGCTCCCGGCGGACAGTGGCCGAGGAGCTCGACCGGGACCAGGGCACCCGCGTACAGACAGACGGGCGAGGCGGCGATCAGGTCCCGGCCGCGAACGGTGATCAGGTCCGCGGCCCCCGGTCCGGCCCCGATGAAGTGCACGGTCATTTGGTCACGCTCCAGATCGTCACCGGCATCGCGGGCCGCCAGCCGGTCATCCCGCCGACCGGGGCCGCGCGTTCCACCGACAACCGGACCAGGTCGCCGCCCAGTTCGGCGTACCAGCGGGCGATCAGGACCTCGGTCTCCAGCGTGACCCCGTTGACCACGAGCCGGCCACCCGGAGCCAGGGCCGCCCAGCACGCCTCGATCATGCCGCCGGCCGTGGCGCCACCGCCGACGAACACCGCGTCAGGCGCCTCCAACCCGGCCAGCGCTTCGGGGGCCGCGCCGACCACGGTCCGTACCGCGACGCCGAGGGTGGCCGCGTTCCGTTCGAGCCGCTTCGCCCGGTCCGGGTCCTTCTCGATCGCGACCGCCTTGCAGGTCGGGTGGTGCCGCGACCACTCGATCGCGATACTCCCCGCGCCACCCCCGACGTCCCACAGCAGCTGCCCTGGTATCGGGGCCAGCCGCGACAACGTCACCGCCCGGACCTCGCGCTTCGTCAGTTGCCCGTCACTCTCGTACGCCGAGTCGGGCAGCCCTGGTGTCGTCGGCAACAACGGCGCGTCCTGGTCGGCCCGGCAGAGCACGCCGATCACGTTGAGCGCGTCGACCTCGTGGTCCCAGGTCGCGGCCGTCGTCGTCCGGACCAGCTCGCCGGGCGCCGCCAGTTGTTCGAGCACGGTGAACTCGCTGGCCCCGAAACCCCTTGCCGTCAGCAACTGAGCCACCTCGGCCGGGGTCTGCGCGCCCCAGCTCAGGACGACCAGCCGGCGCCCGGGTTGAACGTGCGGCTGGACCAGGTCGGTGGGCCGGCCGACCAGGCTGACCACCTGCACCTGGTCCTGCGGCCAGCCGAGCCGGGCACAGGCCAGCGAGACGCTCGACGGATGCGGGATCACCCGGACCGCACCGGCCCCGAGCAACCGCGTCAACGTCGTCCCGATCCCGTGGAAGGTCGGATCCCCGCTGGCCAGGACGCAGATCCGGCGCTCGCCGTACTCCGCGAGCAAGCCGGGCAGCGCTTCGGACAACGGCGACGGCCACGCCACCTTCGCGGCGGACCCGTCCGGTACCAGGCCGAGCTGCCGCCCGCTGCCCATCACCACCTCGGCCGCCTCGACCGCGTGCCGCCCGGACGGCGCGAGCCCGTCCCAGCCGTCGGCCCCGATCCCGACCACGGTCAGCTCAGGCATTGCCGAACACCTTCGTCACGGTGATCTCGAGGACGACCCGCTCGGGATTCACCCGCGGCGCCCGGTACCGCTCGGTGTACCGCCGAACGCCCTCCGCGACGCGCTCCGGATCCGCGCTCACCACGGCCCGCCCTTCGAGCGTGGACCACTTCCCCGCCTCGGTCTGGCTCACCGCGACCGCGGCACCGGCCGCCCCGGCGTCCCGGATCTGCCGAGCCTTGTGCGAACCTCCCGAACAGATCACCCGCACGATCCCGGCATCCCAGTCCACGGTCGCCCCGACCATCACCACGTGCACGGTCCCGTTCTTGCGCACGGTACTGAGCATGCACAACCGCCGCGCCGTCCAGAACTCGACGAACTCCCCCGACCGCCCACTCAACACCGATTCCACCCGCCGATCGTAGATGCCCGACCCGAGCCGGTCCGTGGCAACGCCCACACTGTGACGCGTGGCTCAGGCACCCCAGTCGAGCTGGTGTTCCGGCGTCCCCGCGGCCCGCCCATACGCAACCGCCTCAGCCCGGCCCGCCTCGTCACCCCGGCGATACCGGAACACCTTGCCGGTGAAGACGACGACATGGTCCTCGCCGACGGTGAAATCGGCGTACCACCCGTCCTCGGGCCGCAGGCTCCCGGCGAGGGCCTGCGCCAGCTCGTCGGCGAGCTCGTCCGCTGCCTCGAAGTGGAGCAGGGTCCACAGCGTCGGCTGAGTGGCGACCACCGAGCCGCTGACGTCGGTACGCGTGAGCCGGGCGAGACGGAGCCCCGGGACGGCGAGGTCGGTTCCGGGGCGGAGGCTTTCGGCGATCAGGATCCCTTTGATCATGCGGCGATGCTCGCAGCAGCCGCCGACAGAGCCCGGTCCGCCCGCGGGCGTTGGGCGGGCGGACCGGTGGCCTGGGGTCAGCCGATGTCGCGGCGGCGGAAGGTGGTGAAGCCGGTGGCCAGGAGGAGGGCTGCCAGCGCGGTCAGCCAGATCACCGGGGACGCGGTGAAGTCGCTGCCGGGGAGGCGGGGCGTGTGGGCGTACGGGCTGATGTCCATCACCGCTTGCGGCAGGTCGAAGATCGCGCCGAACTGGCCGACCAGCAGGAAGAAGCCGTAGAGGAGCCAGCCGGCCGTGACCAGCTTCGGCGCCAGCCCGAACAGCAGGACGACGAGCGCCGTGACGACCCAGATCGCGGGCAACTGGACCGCGGCGGCCGCGATCATCCGTGGGACCTGGCGGCCCATGTTCCCGAGGGCCGCGCCGGAAGAGATCCCCGAACCGAGGCCGCCGACCAGGACCAGGACCGCGGTACCGAACAACGCCATCACCACGTGGCTCGCCAGCCAACGCGCCCGGGTGACTCCGGTCGCGAGCAGCGGTTCGGCGCGGAGCGCGGTCTCCTCGGACCGCAGCCGGAGCGCGGCCTGGATCCCGAACGCGGACGCGAGCAGGCCGAGCATGCCCATCTCGGTGGACAGGAACGCGTCCGTGATCCCCTCGACGCCGCCGAGCTTCTGCACCAGCTCCTTCGCGCTCGCCGAACTGACGAACCCGTCCACGTTGCTGGCGATGTTCCCGACGATGAACCCGAGCAGCAGGAACGCGAAACCCCAGCCATACAAGGCGCCTCGGTGCAACCGCCAGGCCAGCGCGAGCGGCGACCGCAACGAAGGCGCCGCCGTCGCCGGGCCCGGCCGCGGACGGACCAGACCGGCCCCGATGTCGCGTCGCCGGATCAGCGCGAACGCCGCGGCGACCAGCAGAACCAGGAACGCCAACGGCGCCAGCGCCACCACGAACCGGTCTCCGGCGAACGGCCGGATCTGCTGGGCCCACCCGATCGGCGACAACCACGACACCCACCGGCTCCCGCCGTCGGCCGACGAGTCACCGATCGCGCGCAGCACGTACGAGACGCCGAGCACGATCGCGGTCAGCCCGTTCGCGGCCCGGGCGCCTTCGGTGAGCTGCGCGGTCAACGCGCCCACCCCGGCGAAGGCGAGACCGGCCGACGCCCAGGTGAGCCCGAACCCGAACGACCCGGCCGCGGGCAGTCCGATGCCGATCAGGCTCACCGCGGTCACCAGGCCGAGCAGGATCGCGGTGAGAGCCGCCACGATCAACCCCGCCGTGACCGCGGCGTACCGGCCGAGAACGCCGGCGCTGAGCAGTTCGAGCCGGCCGCTCTCCTCCTCGCTCCGGGTGTGCCGGACGACGAGGATCGCGCAGAGCAACGCGACCAGCAGCGCGCCGAACGAGGTCAGCTTGAACAGTGACAGCTCACCCAGCGAGGTGGTGTCGTAGATCCGCCCGTACAACGAGACCAACGCGGGCGACGAGTTCGTCGTCATGGCCGCCTCGACGCGGGACTTCACGTCCGGGTACAGCTCGATCGACGCCTGCGCCGATCCGGCCGCGGTCCCCGCGAAGACGACGATCCACAACGGGATCTGGATCCGGTCCCGGCGCAGCGCCAGCCGGACCAGGGTTCCGGTGCCGACGAAGTCCTTCATCGCAGTGCCGCCTCCGGTTCCGCCGCGACGGTGTCGTCCTCGTAGTGCCGCAGGAACAACTCCTCCAGCGTCGGCGGCTGCGCGACCAGGCTCTTGATCCCGGCCGCCGACAACTGCCGCATGATCGCGTCCAGCTGGGCGGTGTCGACCTCACAACGCACCCGGTGGCCGTCGACCTCGAGGCTGTGCACACCGGGCAGGTTCGCCAGCCCGTTCGGCGCGGTCGCCAGCTCGGCCTGGACCGAGGTCCGGGTCAGGTGCCGCAGGTCGGACAGCGTGCCGGTCTCGACCACCTTGCCCTTGCGGATGATGCTGACCCGGTCGCAGAGCGCCTCGACCTCGGAGAGGATGTGGCTCGACAGCAGCACGGTGCGATCGCGGTGCCGCTCCTCCTCGATGCACTGCCGGAACACCTCCTCCATCAGCGGGTCCAGGCCGGAGGTGGGTTCGTCCAGGATCAGCAGCTCGACGTCCGAGGCCAGCGCAGCGACCAGGGCCACCTTCTGCCGGTTGCCCTTCGAGTACGTCCGGCCCTTCTTGGTCGGGTCCAGGTCGAACCGGCGGAGCAGGCCGGCGCGCTTCTTCGGGTCCAGCCCGCCGCGCAACCGGCCGAGCAGGTCGATCACCTCGCCACCGGTCAGGTTCGGCCAGAGGTTGACGTCACCCGGGACGTAGGCCAGCCGGCGGTGCAGCTCGGCCGCGTCCCGCCACGGGTCGCCGCCGAGCAGAGACACGTCGCCCTGGTCGCCCTTCAGCAGGCCGAGCAGGACCCGGATGGTGGTGGACTTCCCGGCACCGTTCGGGCCGAGGAAGCCGTGCACCTCACCGGTCGCGACCTCCAGGTCGAGACCGTCGAGGGCGTGCGTACTGCCGTACGACTTGTGCAGTCCGGAGACCACGATGGCTGATGTCATGCTTCACAACGTACGCTTTGTTCAGAAGATTGTGAATATTACTAACGTGTCTCTCACACGTCAGGTTTTTCGATCCCGGAAGGAGATGATGGACCGGTGAGCGCACAACGAGACGACGAGGCGGTCCAGCAGCAGGCCGAGCAGTTCGGCAACCTGCTGGCCGACACCGGGTGGCCGCGGATGTCGGCCCGGGTCTTCGCCGCCATCCTGGCCAGCGAGAAGGGCCGGCTGACCGCGGCCGAGCTGTCCGAGCAGTTGCAGGCCAGTCCCGCGGCGGTGTCCGGCGCGGTCCGGTACCTGCTGCAGATGCGGCTGGCCAGCCGGGAGCGGGAGCCCGGCAGCCGCCGCGACGTCTATGTCGTCCAGGACGACTTCTGGTACGAGAGCATGATGCGCCAGGACCGCTACCTGATCCGCTGGGAGGAGATTCTCGGCCGGCTCGCGGAGTCCACCGGCACCGGCACCGAGGCGAACCGCCGGGTGCTGGGCACGCTGGGCTTCCTCGAGTTCATCCAGGAGGAGGTCGAGGGCCTGAGCGAGCGCTGGATCAAGCGTAAGGCCGAGATCGACGCCAAGCTGGACGCCGATTTCGGCCGCTGACAGCAGCGGACCTCCACCACTCACCAACCGCCGCGACGGACGGTCCCCTTCGCCGGCCGAGCGGTGCTCGCCCGGCCGGCGTGAGGTTGGTGAGTGATGGAGGTCCGGGTCCTCCTACCGCAGCGAACCGGCGGCGACCGTGTCCAGCGCCTGCTGGAGCAGCGGGCTCACCTTGCCCGGGTTCGCCTTCGTCTTCGGCAGCTTGACCGCGTTGCCGTCCACCGGCCCGTCGACCGGGTAGACCGACAGCTCGGCCGGCAACGGACTGGTCCCGCACACCGCGTCCTTGCCGGGCAGCTCACCCGTGAACACGAACCGGTCCCCGATCTCCTCGGCACAGGCCGACGCGGACCCGACGTACTGACCGTGCTGGCCCTCGTCGTCGATGGCAACGAACCGGGTCGCCCGCAAGGTGTCGTTGTGCGTCCGCAGAGCACCCTCGTACGCCGTGGCCGGGTCCAGCTCACCCTGCACCATCAGCATCCGCGGCGACCCCTTCAGGTCGAGGTTGCGGTCCTGCGGCTCGTACGGCCAGAAGGCGCACATCGGCACCCCGTTCATGTAACCGAAGAAGTCGTACTTCCTGGCCATCTTGTCGGCCTCGCGCAGGTAGAACTTCGGGTCCGGGTTCCACGCGGTGTCGTTGCACCGCACCGTGGTCCCGATCGCGCCGAGGTTCACCGGCTGGTCGCCCGAGGTCGCCTTCGCCGCGGTCGCCCGGGCGTCGGCCAGCACGTCCTTGAGCGAGTCCACCTGGGTCGCGGCCACGGTGCTCGCGGCGGCCGCGGTCACGCCGTACCGGGCGCGGATCGCGGCGAGGGTGTCGAAGGCCTGCAGTTCCGGGGCGAGCCGGGCCCAGGCGCGGTCGACGTGCCGCAGCTCGATCTCGCCGGCCGTGCCCGGGTCCTTGGTGTACTCGTCGTGCACCAGGATGTCGAGGGTGGCCCGGATGAACCGGACGTTGCCGTAGATCGTGCTGTAGATGGTGCCGTCCAGGTTGTCACCGCGGACCGAGCTCTCGCCCTCCTTGACCAAGGTCACCAGCGACGCGCGGATCCCGTTGTACCGGGCCTTCACCTGGGCCGGGGTACCGCCGAGGCCCTGGATCTGGTCGGCGTGCCGGGCGATCCACGGGAACAGCTGGGTGTCGCGGCGGCGCTGGCCGGAGAACGGGTCGAAGTTCACGTTGTCCCACTGGGTGTGGGTCCAGTCCATGTTCGAGTCGATCACGAACCGGCCGACCCTCGACGGGTAGGTGTCGGCGTACCAGCCGCCGAGCCAGGTGCCGTAGCTGTACCCGATGAAGTTCAGCTGACGGGCCTTGAACAGCGCGCGCAGGAAGTCCATGTCGTACACGGTCTGCTGGCTGCTGACGAACTGGCCGAACTCCTTGGCCGAGCAGGCGTCGGAGTACAGCTTGGCCTCGGCCACCTCGACCTGGTGGGTGAGCTTGGTGCGCTCCTTGTAGTCGGGCGTCACCGGCAGCGCGTTCAGCGCCTCGGCCGTGGTGACGCACTGCAGCGGCGTGCTCTGGCCGAAGCCGCGCGGGTCGAAGCCGAGCAGGTCGAAGTCGGAGAACAGCTGCGGCTTGTCCGTCCCGAGCGCGGCCGACAGGGTCAGGCCGGCGCCACCGGGGCCGCCGGGGTTGGTGGTCATCAGGCCCTTGGAGGTGCCGGTGGCCTTGCTGTACGAGATGGCCACCTCCACGTCCGGGTGCGCGTCCGGGTGGGCCCAGTCCATCGGGACCTTCACCTTCGCGCAGTTCGTGGTCGGGGCCTGCGGGTACAGCGCCTTGACCGCGGCGTCGAACGAACAGACCGACCAGGTGATCGGCTGGTCGAGGTAACGCTGCGGGATGGACGGGGTCGGCGGGTCCGACGGTTTCGGCGCCGCCGTGGCAGTGGTGGCGGTGAGCAACGGCGCGACCAAAAGCGCCGCCAGCGCCACCGCGATCTTCTGAGGTCTGAGCACTACGCACTCCTGATGCCGGGCGGACAGGTTGCAGCAACTTATGCGGTTTCCTACCCCGGAGTGAAGGGGTTTGCCGCTGTACAAGGGCAAACCCGCGAACTACAGCTCGTAAACGGTGAAGATCGTGCAGTACACCGGCGGTGATTCCAGGCCCGGGTAATACAACCGGCCGGCCTCGTCGGTGACCTTGAAATAGGCCGTCGACGCGCCCACCTGGGACGGCGCCTGCAGCGTCATCCGGACCGTGACCACCTCACCCGGATCGGCGTTCGGCAACCGGGCGCGTTGCGGCGAGCGCAGCCAGCCCGGCGTCGCCGCAGCGCCCTGGCGGGTCAGCCAGCGGCCCGACCACGGGCGCTCGCCGCTGTTCCGGATCTGCCAGGTCTTCTCGAACTCCTCGTCCCGGCAGACCCTGGTCCCGTCCGGCACGGTCTCGCCGACCAGCTCGGCGCGGTCCTCGGGATGGTGGTCCACCGGGACCGAACCACCGAGCAGCATCGGCTGGACGTGCCGGCGCAGATCCCGTTGCGACATGTCCTTTCCGGCCCGGACCGCGGCGTCCAGCTCGACCAGCTGGTTGACCAGCGCGTCCTCGGCGCCGAACGACACGTCGTACCACTCGATCAGCTCGCGGCTCGGTTTGGTGTGCCCGCGTTCGACCCGGGACAGGTGACCCTTGTCCCAGCCGGACAAGGTCGCCGCGCGGGTCAGCGGCACACCGGCGGCCTCCCGGAGCTCACGCATCCGGGAGCCGATCACATAGCGAGCCTGAGCTGGCCGCACGGCGCACTCCCCGCTCTCGCGGTTACTTATCTACACAATCTACCAAGTGATAGTAATTCGGTTTCTAGTTGCCTACTGCGACAATCCGATCACGCTCTGATTGTCTGCGGGGAGTACCGATTCGCCAAGTGAAACAGGCCCCTTCCAGCGCATTCCCAGAGCGAAAGGCAACCACCATGAGGACACTGCTGTCCCGCACCTTCGCGCGCTTCACGGTCACCGTCCTGCTCGGCGGCCTCGCCGTCTCCGGCGTCACCCTGCCGGCCACGGCCGGCCCGGAACCGACGGCCGCCACCACCGCGGTCAGTACGTACGGGCCGCAGTCCCGGGCCGACGACGCGATCGCCTGGTTCGCCGCCCGCAACGGCTCCACCTCGTACCAGGGGTACTGCGAGAAGGCGGTCGAGAACGCGTACGGCAAGACCGGGATCTACGCGTCGGCGATCGCGAACTGGAACGACGCCGTCCGCCGCGGCGCCGCCCACAAGGGTGATCTGAACCCGCCGAAGGGCGCGCTGGTGTTCTGGAACATCAGCTCCTACGGCCATGTCGGCCTGGCCACCGGCGACGGCTCGTTCTGGGCCACCAGCGTGAACGGCAGGATCGGCAAGGCGAAGCTGCCGTACTTCGCCAACTACCTCGGCTGGGCCCAGCCCAACTTCTGAGTAGTGGCGTGACCTCGTTGCCCACTGCGACAACGAGGTCACGCTCTGGTTCCCTGCGGGTAGGCAAACTCCCAGAAGGGACACCACCATGCGTACCGCCCTCATACGCATCACGGCCCGACTCACCGCCGTCACCTTGATCGGCGGCGCCGCCGTCCTCGGCGCCGGCACCCTCCCCGCCCACGCCGCCACCGGCACCGTGGTCACCGACAGCGGGACCGGTGTGACCATCCGGTCCGGCAACGCCACCACCTTCGGCGCGGTCGGCACCCAGCCCAACGGCCCGGTCGAGATCGACTGCCAGCTCTACGGCGAGCCGGTCACCGGCAAGTACGGCCGCAGCCTGATCTGGGACCACGTTCCCGGCAAGGGCTACATCTCCGACGCCTACGTCAACACCGGCAGCTCCGGCCTGGTCGCCCCGCTCTGCACCAGCAACCCACGCGCCGACAAGGCGATCGCGTGGTACTCCGCCCGCAACGGTTCCACGGCGTTCCAGGGGTACTGCGAGATGGCCGCCGAGAACTCCTACGGCAAGACCGGGATCTACGCGTCGGCCAAGGCGAACTGGAACGACGCCGTCGCCCGCGGCGCCGCCCATCGCGGCGACCTGAACCCACCGAAGGGCGCCCTGGTCTTCTGGGACCTCGCCGCCCCCTACGGCCATGTCGGCGTCGCCCGCGGTGACGGGTACTTCTGGGCCACCAGCGTCGGCGGCAAGATCGGCCTCGCCAAACTCCCGTACTTCAACAGCTACCTCGGCTGGGCCTGGCCGAACTTCTGACCTCGCTGAACCGGCGCCCGGTCGTCTCCGCCCCTCCGACCGGGCGCTTCAGCCTGCGGTCGCCATCCTGGTCCGACGGTACCGACGTCGCTATCAGAGCGGACGCTGGTTCTCCTCTCAGCGGAACGGTGGGCGTTCGCCGGAACCGCGGGTGATCAGGGCGCACGGCAACACGATGCGCTGCGGCGGCCGGGTGTCCGCGTTGGCCGCGCGATCGAGCAACAGCCGGGCCGCGGTCCGGCCGAGCTCGGCGGTGTCGGAGGCAACGACCGTGACCGGGATCGGCAGCATGTCCGCCATCCGGAAGTCGTCGAAGCCGACCACGGCCGGCTGCCGGTCGGTCTCGCGCAGTGCCCGAAGCACGCCCTCGGCAACGAAGTTGGTGGAGGCGAACACCGCGGTCGGCGGATCCGGCCGGTGCATCAGTTCGCTGGTCGCCTTCTCGGCCGCCTCCGCGGTGCCCTCGGGCAGCTGGACGACGAGCGACTCGTCCACGTCCAGCCCGGCGGAGCGATGCGCCCGCCGGTACCCACGCAACCTGCGGCCGGTGGTGTAGTACGACGGCGCGAGCAGGATCGCGATCCGCCGATGACCCTGGCCCAGCAGGTGTTCGGTGGCGAGCCGGCCGCCGCCCTCGTTGTCGACCATCACGATGTCGGCCTCGATCCCGTGCGCCGGCCGGTCGACGAACACCACCGGCACCCCGGCCCCGGTCAGGAACGAGTGGTCGCCCTGGTCCGGCACGATCATCAGCCCGGCGACCTGCCGGCCGACCAGTTCCTGGATCGCCCGCTTCTCCCCCTCGGGATCCTCGTCGACCGAGCCGAGCACGACCGCGAACCCGGACTGCCCGGCCACCTCGAGCGACGCCTTCGCGATCGAGGCGTAGAAGGGGTTGGTCAGGTCACCGAGCACCAGGGCCAGGCTGGACGACTTCTTGCCCGGCCGCAGCGCCCGGGCCACCTCGTTGCGCTGGAAGCCCAGTTCGTCGATCGCGACCCGGACCCGGCTGGCGGTCTCCGCCCGGACGCCGGCGCCGCCGTTGACCACCCGCGACACCGTGCCGAGCCCGACGCCGGCCCGCTTGGCGACGTCGATCATCGTCGGGCGGCTGGACTCCGGTGGCTTTGGAAACGTTTCGGACACAGGGTTGACTTCCCTCTCACGACACGGCATCGTCACACAACACTAAGCCGTTGGAAACGTTACCGTCCAGGAGGCAGGATGCATCGTTGCTCATTCGCCGCACCAGCGGGACGGAGGACCGGGCGATGGCAGTGACTGCCTCGGCGCCGCCTCGCGGACGGCGGAAGAAGGCACCCGGCCGGGGCGGAATGAGCCGGAACGCCGGCTCGGACACCCGAGCGGCGTACCTGTTCATCGCGCCGGCGATCATCGGGTTCACCGTGTTCGTGGTGTATCCGCTGATCCGCTCGTTCTACCTGTCGTTGACCAAGTACAACGGCCTGACCGATCCGGTCTTCGTCGGTTTCGACAACTTCCGCCGGCTGTTCACCGTGGACCCGGCGTTCTGGCCGTCGTTGCGGGCGACCGGCTACCTGGTGGTGCTGTACGTCCCGCTCTCGCTGGCGATCGGGCTGGCGCTGGCGATGTTCTGCAACCAGCGGTTCGCCGGGGTCCGGATCGTCCGCACGCTGGCATACCTGCCGGTGGTGCTGCCCGCGGTCGCCACGATCACGCTGTGGAAGTTCATGCTCAACCCCCAGGTCGGGCTGGTGAACACGATCCTGGAGAAGCTGCACCTGCCGACGAGTTCCTGGCTCGGCAGTTCGACGATGTCGATGCCGTCGATCGTGCTGGTGATGCTGTGGGGCGTCGGCGGCACGATGATCATCTTCCTGGCCGCGCTGCAGGCGGTACCGACCGAGCTGTACGAGGCGGCCAAGGTGGACGGGGCCGGGTCGGCGTCGGTGTTCTTCCGGATCACCCTGCCGATGATCAGCCCGATCATGTTGCTGCAGGTGATCCTGCAGACCACAGCCGCGCTGCAGACGTTCAACCAGCCGAAGATCCTCACCGGCGGCGGACCCGGCTTCAGTACCAACGTGCTGATGCTGTCGATCTACAACAACGGCTTCTCCAACCTGGGCCGGATTCCCCAACTGGGGTACGCGTCCGCGCAGGTGTGGGTGCTGTTCGTGATCATCATCGCCGTCATCGCCCTGACCGCGAAGTTCTCCTCGCTCTGGACCTACAGTGACAACACTCCCGACTGACGCCGCCGAGGCGAATGCCCTCGCCGACTCCCCCGACCGCGCCGAGGCGAACCGGCGGACGCCGGACTCCCGGCCACCGCGCCGGCGCCGCCCGGTCCGGACCGCGTCCTGGTACGTGACCGCGCTGTTCATCTGTTCCGTCATGGTGGTCCCGCTGCTGTGGATGATCACCATCGGGCTGAAGAGCAGGACGGCCGTCTTCGAGGTCCCGCCGCGGCTGCTGCCGCACGAGTTCAACTGGAGCAACTTCATCGACGGGCCGAAGGCGATCAACTTCGGCCAGTTGTTGCTCAACTCAACGATCATCACGGTGCTCTGCGTCCTCGGCGGGGTGCTGACCGCGATGATGGCCGGGTACGCGCTGGCCCGGTTGCGGTTCCCGGGCCGCAAGCTGTGGTTCTACCTGTTCGTCGGCAGCATGTTGCTGCCCGGGGTGGTCGGCCTGATCCCGCTGTTCCAGCTGTACAAGAGCATCGGCTGGTACGACACCTGGCTGCCGCTGATCGTGCCGGCCTTCCTCGGCGGCAACCCGTTGTTCATCTTCCTGGCCCGGCAGTACTTCCTGGCCATCCCGTACTCGATCGACGAGGCGGCCAAGATCGACGGCGCCGGGCACTTCCGGATCTTCACCCAGGTGATGCTGCCGCTGACCCGGCCGGCCTGGATCACGATGGCGATCCTGGCGTTCCAGGCGTCCTGGAACGACTTCCTCAACCCGCTGGTCTACCTGTACTCCTCGGAGAAGTGGCCGCTCGCGGTCGGGATGGCGTCGTTCATCTCCGCCTTCGCCGGCCAAACGCCGGACTGGAGCTACTACATGGCCACCAACCTGCTCTACATGCTGCCGCCGCTGATCATCTTCTTCGCCGCGCAGCGCTACTTCATCCAGGGCCTCGGCTCGCTCGGCAGCACGACCCAGAAATAAGGCGCAGAAATGAGGAACACGAGAGTGAAGACGAAGATCATCGGTACCGCGCTGGCGTGCGCGGGATTGCTGACGGCCACGGCCTGCGGCGGGTCCGACTCCGGCGGCAGCGCCGACGGCCCGGTCACCGTCACCGTGATGACCTGGGAGTCCGCCGAGACCAACGCCGCGATCAAGAAGGCGCTGGAGGGGTTCAAGGACGACAACATCACCGTGACCATGGTCGACACCCCGAGCGGCGGGTACGGCGACAAGCTCGCGTCGCTGACCCAGGCGAAGAAGCTGCCGGACCTGTTCTGGTGCGGCAACGACACCGAGCAGCAGTACACCTCGCAGGGTCTGCTGGTCGACTGGTCGAAGCGCATCACCGACGGCGAGGGCGACTTCAAGGCCGACAAGTTCGTCGGCTCCGCGATCGAGAACTGGAAGACCGCGGACGGCCAGATGGGCGGTCTGCCGTCGCTGATGAACACCTACGGCGTCTGGTACAACGCGGACGCGTTCAAGGCGGCCGGCCTGGCCGAGCCGAAGACCGGCTGGACCTGGGACGACATGTACTCGGCGGCCGGCCAACTGGCGAACAAGGGTGGCGCGAAGTACGGCCTGGTGGCGGACCAGCTCACCTCCCTGGACGGCCCGTTCACGATGAGCATGTACTCGGTGTCCGCGGGCGGCGCGCCGTTCACCGACAACGTGAACCACCCGACCAAGGCCGAGGCGGACGACAAGTTCACCGAGGGCGTCACCAAGCTGGTCGACTCGATCAAGTCCGGCGCCGTCGCCCCGCCCGGCTATGACGCCTCCAACGTGCAGGCGCTGTTCTCGGCCGGCAAGGTGCCGATGATGTTCGGTGGCCAGTGGCTCGCGGCCGGCTTCCAGACCGACAAGCCGAAGATCAAGTACGGCTTCGTCCCGTTCCCGCAGGTGACCACGCCGGCCACCCTGTTCGACTCGGTCGGCATCTGCACCCCGCAGTACACGGCCAACGAGGACGCGACGTACAAGGTGCTCGAGTACATCAACACCAAGGTGTGGGACGCGGTGCTGCCGGCCTCGCCGGTCGCGCCCCCGGCGTACACGCCGGCCCAGGAGAGCTACTACAACGCGCTGACCAAGGCCGGTCAGACCACGGTCGTCGACACGGTGAAGGCCGACCTGGCCGCGGAGAAGACGGTGGGCGTCCGGTTCACCACGCAATGGGCGTCGCAGGTCGGTGACCTCACCACCGCGATGTACCAGCCGATCCTGACCGGGAAGAAGCCGGTCTCGGACCTGCCCGCCTACGTCGGCAAGATCAACGACCTGATCAAGCAAGCCGGCTGATCGAGCCGGCGAGCTGACCAGAACCACGAGGGCTCGGCCGGAGCGCCACTCCGGCCGAGCCCTCGCGCGTGCTGTCCCGGGTGCTCAGACGGCTTGCCAGAGCGACAGCGCGTACCGCTCCGCTTCGTCGGTCCACCAGGCACCCGGGGTGAACCCGGCCTTGCCCAGCTCGGCCTCCACGCCGTACCGGTGGAACTTGGCGGAGATCTCGGTACTCAGTTCCTCGCCCTCGGCGAACTCCACCTCGAGCCGGATCTCCGGGATCAGCACCCGCATCGCCTTGTCGGCCCGCAGGTGCATCTCGATCCACTCGTTGTCCGGGTCCCAGACGGCGACGTGGCTGAACGCCTCCACGTCGAAGTCGGCGCCGAGCTGCCGGTTCAGCACCCGCAGTACGTTCCGGTTGAACTCGGCCGTCACGCCCGCGCTGTCGTCGTACGCCGCGACCAGGGTGGCCGGGTCCTTCACCAGGTCGGTCCCGAGCAGCAGCCACTCGCCGGGCTCGAGCACCTCGCGGATCGAGGCGTAGAAGGTCTCCCGTTCGGCCGGGATCAGGTTGCCGATGGTGCCGCCGAGGAACGCGACCACGCGGGGCGCCTCCCCGGGCAGCTTGTCCAGGTGCGCGGTGAAGTCGCCGACCACCCCGTGCACGGTGAGCGCCGGGTAGTCCGTGTTGATCGCCGCGGCCGCCTCGCGCAACGCGGACTCGGACACGTCCAGCGGGACGAACGTGGTCAGCGTGCCGTGGTCCCGCAGTCCGTCGAGCAGCAACCGGGTCTTCTCCGAGGACCCGGATCCCAGCTCGACCAGGGTGTGCGCGCCGGTGAGCTGGGCGATCTCGGCCGACCGGGCCCGCAGGATCTCCCGCTCGGCCCGGCTCGGGTAGTACTCCGGGAGCCTCGTGATCTCCTCGAAGAGCTCGCTCCCCCGGGCGTCGTAGAACCATTTCGGGGCCAGCCACTTCGGATCCGCGGTGAGGCCGGCCCGGGCGTCCGCCCGCAACGCGCGGGCGGCGTAGTCCGGGGTGAGCTGAACGTCGATCAGGGTCACTGTCGTCCTTCCCTCTGCAGAGGCTTGATGGCGTACGAGGTGCTGGTTGCGGTGAGCAATGATTTGTCCGGGATCTCCAGCCAGTCGGGATCGTCGCGGATCCACGGCTCGGAGCTGACGGTGACCGAGTCCGCGGTCCGGCGGACCCACAGGGAGTGGATCCAGGTGGTGGCGACGAGGTGTTCGCCGTCGGTCAGCAGGACGTTGAGCCGCGACTCGGGCGCCGCGGCGGCGACCTCACCGACGACGGTCGCGACCACTTCGGCCGCGCTGTCGGCGCCGTCAGAGAGGCGGGCCTGGATGAGGGCCCAGAGCAGGGCCGAGTCCATCGGGGCGTCCAGGGTGAGCAGGTCGGTCACCGGAAGCCGCTCGGCCAGCTTCTCGACCGAGGCGGGCCAGCCGGAGATCAGGCCGTTGTGGCTGAAGGCCCAGCGGCCGTGCGTGAACGGTGCGACCGCCGACTCCCCCAGCGGCATCCCGACGGTCCCGTTCCGGATGGCCGCGAGGACCGCGCCGGAGCGTACCGATCGGGCCACCGCGGGCAGCGACTCGTCCGCCCAGATCGGCACGCTGCGTCTGTACCTGACCGGCTGGGCGTCGGCCCCGTCGTACCAGGCGAGGCCGAAGCCGTCGGCGTTGACGCTGCCGCCGCCGCGCATGTCCCACGGCGCCCAGCTCTGCTCGTAGAGCGAGTGCGGTGGATCGAGGACCAGCGACGCCAGGGTGACCGGCGGGCCGAGGTACGCGAGGTGACGGCACACTAGGCGAGCTCCGCGGGGCGGGGGTCACGGGCACAGCGGAAACCGGCGAAGATCTGCCGCCGGATCGGGTAGTCCCAGTTCCGGAAGGTGCTCCGGGCCACCACCTCGTCGGTACCGAACGAGCCGCCGCGGAGGATCTTGTAGTCGGGACCGAAGAAGACCAGCGAGTACTCGTCGTACGGGAACGCGCGGAAGCCCGGGTACGGCCGGAAGTCGCTGCTGGTCCACTCCCAGACGTCACCGATCAGCTGCTCGACGCCGAGCGGCGAGGCACCGGCCGGGTACGCGCCGGTCGGGGCCGGACCGAGGTGGCGCTGGCCCAGGTTCGCGTGCTGTGGGCCCGGACTGTCGTCGCCCCAGGGGAACCGCCTGGTCCGCCCGGTCGACGGGTCGAACCGGGCCGCGAACTCCCACTCCTCCTCGGTCGGCAGCCGCTTGCCGGCCCACTTCGCGTACGCCTCGGCCTCGTAGAAGCAGACGTGCATGACCGGTTCGTCCAGCGGGAGCAGCTCCTGGTGCCCGAAGCGGGTGCGCATCCAGTGGCCGTCCACCTGGTCCCAGAACCGCGGGCCGGTGAGCGACGCCTTCTGGACGTGCGCCCAGCCCGCGTCGGACCACCACTGCTGGTCCTGGTACCCACCGCCGAGCACGAACTTCAGGTAGTCGCCGTTACTCACCGGCGCGGTGTCGATGAAGTACGGCGCGACGCGGACCGAGTGCGCGGGGCGCTCGTTGTCCAGCGCCCACGGCTCGACCGACGTCCCCAGCTCGAACACGCCCCCTGGGACGAGGACCTCGGGGGCCGCGAGCCGCCGGCCGGGCGGTGGCGGCGGGGCGTCGAGGACGGGCAGGCCGGCCCGCAACTGGTGAGTGGCCAGCATCGTCTCGTCGTGCTGCTGCTCGTGCTGGACGATCATGCCGAAGGCGAACCCGTTGTCGACCAGCTCGCGCCCCTGGTCGAACCGGACGTGGTCGAGCACGTCGAGCACCTTGTCCCGCACCTCGCCGACGTACGTCCGGGTCTCGGCCGGACCGAGCAACGGCAGCGCCGGACGGTCGGCCCGGGCGTGCATGAACGCGTCGTACAGCTCGTCGATGTCCTGGCGGACCGGTTCGCGGCCACCCACGTCGCGGACCAGCCAGAGCTCCTCCTGGTTGCCGATGTGGGCGTAGTCCCAGACCAGCGGTGACATCAGCCGGGAGTGCTGCCGGACCAGGTCGTCGGTGTCGACCGCGTCGGTCAGCTGGACGGTCCGGCTCCGGGACCGTTCGAGCTGCTCGGCGACGAAGACGCGCAGCCCCTCGGTGGAGAGATCGGACAGTTGGTGGGTCATGATGCTCGCCTTCTGTGGGTGTCGTCGACGATGCGGTGCAGTCGGGTGGCGACCTGGTCGATCAGCTCAGGGGCGGCACCGGTGCGATCGAGCACGCTGGTCCCCAGCTCGACGACGTCCCGCGCGGCCTGCCGGACCAGCTCGTCGCCGAGCCCTTCGCGCGCCGCCGGGAACCAGCGCCCGGCGGCCGGACCGGCGGCAGCGAGCGCCCGGTCGACCACGGTGCGCTCGGACATCAACGCGGTGAGCAGCAGCACCGGGGGGATCCAGCCCTCACCGCTCTGGGCATCGAGGTATCGCACTTCGAGGTACCCACGCGGACGGACCGGTGGGAACAAGGTGGACAGGTGGTACTCGAGGTCGTCGTACGTCGGCCGGTCACCGGGCAACGCACCGTCGGCCCAGGCGCCGAAGCTGAGACCGGCCGGGGCGTCCCAGCTGTCGCCGCGGCGCAGGCAGAGGACGGGTGCTTCCATCGCCATCCGGGCCCACGCGGCGGCCGGGTCGGCGTCGAGCGGCGGCGGCTCGGTGAACGGGGCACAGGTGCCGAAGGTGGCCTCGGTCCGGGCGGAGGCCCACCCGGTGTCGGACCCGGCCCGCCGCCGGGAGTTGGCGAACAGCGCGACCATCACCGGGCCGAGGTCGTGCAGGGCCCGCCAGCGCAACGCGGTGTCACCGATCTCACCGGCGTCGAGGCAGATCTGCAGGCCGGCCGTGCTGCACATCATCCGGGGACCGTGCGGGCCGAGCCGCTGGAAGGCCCGCTCCATCGCGGCGTACCGGGGCACGGTCAGGATGCGGCGGGGAGTGCGGAACGGGTCCAGGCCGTGGGCGCCCGGGATCAGGTCCGCGTCGAGAAGAAGGGAAGTCAGCTGCGCCGCGTCGGCGGCGGTGTCGTCGATCAGTGCGGCCACGGAGGCCGAGGCGGGGCCGGAGATCTCCACCTGGCCACCCGGCTCCACGGTGACCAGTGCACCCCGGCCGAGCGGACGCTGCGGGCTGTCCGGAACCAGGGTGGTGGGCGCGTGATCGCCCAGGGCCTTGCTGAGATGACCGGCGTCGAGGGGCCGGTGCGGGTCGTCCGCGTGGTGCACGGTCCACTCCAGCTCGACGCCGTGCAACCGCGGTGGGCCGTGTTTGAAACAAACCATCGCGACGTATCCCTCCGCCTCGGCCCGGGAGCCGATCGGAGTCGTCGCCGGGGTCGAACCTGGCTCCGTCACGTCTGCGAACCTAACCCCGGCCCGCGCGACGGACAACCGGCGGCGGGTTACCCGTCGATGACGGCCTGACTTCCGGACAGTGTGGCTGGAAACTGCTCGGCTGGGACATGCGCGGCATGCTGCCCGACGGCACCGACAGTTTTCGTTCCCGCGTCAGGAAACGACGACGCGCGGGCAGCCGGTACAGGCCCGCACGTTCGGCAACGCGTAGAAGTAGCAGCACGACGTCCGCAGTTTCTGGTCCAGGTCGATGCCGAACTCCTCGGCCGCGCGGGCCGCGTGCACCGCTTCCGCCGGCATCCGCAACGCTGCCCGGAGCTCGTCGTCCACCGCGCCGAACCGCTGCCGTGAGCCGAGTTTCACACCCGGTAGGTAGCTGTCCGTGAACGCTCGCGTGTGGCTCTCGACCTGGCCGGCCGCTTCCTTCACCGACACCACGTCGGACGACAGCAACGCCACCTCGACCGGGTAGTGCGCGGTCGGGTGCCGCCGGAAGGCCAGCGACTCGGGCGACACGTCCGGTGACATCCCGGTGGCCGCCGCGGCCACGCCCGCAACGATGGAGGGCACCGAGACGTACCACATCAGCACGAACATCGCGGCCACCTGCACCGGCGTCTCCACGGCGTACTCGCGGCCGTAGTCGTCCAGCAGCGCCTGCCGCCAGGCGTACGTCGGGTCGCCGCCCGCCTGCTGGTCCCGCAGTAGCTTGGCGCAGGAGATCCACTCCGGCCCTGGTACGCCGTCGGCGGTGCGCACGGACATCCACGAGACCTCACCGTCGATGAGGTCCGCGAGGCGGTCCGCGGTGTAGGTCATGCCGACAGCGTACGGTCGGGAACGACGACCGGTGCGCCGCCCACCTCGACCACGGTGGCCCGCAGACCGAACACGTCGGCCAGCAGCCGCTCGCTGAGGATCTCCACCGGACGCCCCTGGGCAGCGATCCGGCCACCGCCCATCACGACCAGGTGGTCCGCGTACTGCGCGGCCAGGGTGAGGTCGTGCAGGACGGTGACCACGGTGCGTCCCGAGGTGTGCGCGGCCGCGTGGACGACGGACATCACGTCCACCGCGTGGGCCAGGTCGAGGTACGTGGTCGGCTCGTCCAGGAGCAGGTGTTCGGTCCCTTGCGCGAGCACCATCGCGATCCACACCCGCTGTCGTTGTCCGCCGGACAGCTGATCCACCGGCCGGTCCCGCAACTCCGCGAGCTCCACGGCGGACAGCGCGTCGTCGATCGCCTGCTGGTCCTCCGGGGTCAGCCGGGCGAACATCCCGCGATGCGGATGCCGGCCCCGCGCGACCAACTCGGCCGCGGTGATCCCCTCGGGCGTCACCGGTCCCTGCGGCAGGACACCGAGCTGCCGGGCCAGCTCACGCGCAGGGAGTACGTGGATGTCCTTGCCGTCGAGCAGGACGCGGCCGCTCTGCGGTTTGAGCAACCGGCTCATCCCCCGCAGCAGCGTGGACTTGCCGGAACCGTTCGGCCCGACCACGGCGGTCATCCGGCCCTTCGGTACCTCCAGGTCGAGTCCGGACACGACCGGCTCGTCGGTGCCGTACGCGAGGGTGAGGTTCTCGACGTGCACGGTTCAGCGTCCCTTCTGCTGACGGCCGATGAGGTGGAGCAGGTACGGCGCCCCGCAGGCGGCCGTCACGATGCCGACGGGCAACTCGTACGGACCGACCTGGAGCAGTTCCAGACCGTTGCGCGCGACCAGATCGGCCGCGGTGACGAAGAGCGCGCCCAGCATCGCGGTGGTCATCAGCGGCGGCCGGTCGGACTTCGCCAGCCGCTGCGCGATCTGCGGTGCCACCAACGCGACGAACGCGATCGGCCCCGCCCCCGCGGTCGCCATCGCGGCCAGCACGGTCGCGATGACGAGCAACACGATCCGGACCCGGGAGACCCGTACGCCCAGCGAGGACGCCACGTCGTCGCCGAGGACCAGGGCCTCCAGGCTCCGGTTGAACATCAGCGCGACCGGGAGCAGGACGAGTACGGCCAGCCCGACCGGTACGGCGTCGCTCCACGTCCGGGCGTTGAGCGAACCCGCGAGCCACGCCGCGGCGCGCCCCGCGTCGGTCACGTCGCCGATGACGAGCAGCCAGGCGACCAGCGAGTTCGCGGCCGCCGCGACGCCGACCCCGATCAGGACGACCCGGCCCGCGTCGACCACGCCCCGCTGGATCGACAACAGGCCGACCACCAACGTCGCGAGCAGTCCGCCGACGACCGCGGCGGTCGGGATCCCCACCTTCGCGGCGAACCCGGAGATGTTGCCGCCGCCGGTCCCCGCGAGCACGATCACCGCGACGGCGGCCGCGGCGGCACCCGAGTTCACGCCGACGATGTCCGGGCTGGCCAGCGGGTTCCGGGACAGGGTCTGCAGCAACGCGCCCGACACCGCGAACGCGATCCCGACCAGCAACCCGGTCGCCACCCGCGGCAGCCGCAACTCCAGCACGATCAACCTGGTCCCGGACCGGCCACCGCCGAGCAGGACGTCGACCACGTCCGCCACCGGGAGTTTCGTCGTACCGATGCTCAGTGACACCACCGCGATCGCGACGGCGGCCAGCGCGAACACGACGCTCAGCACGATCGGGCGCGGCTTGACCGTCGTCACCTGGTCCGCGGCCGTCACCTGCTCTGTCGCCGTCACAGGGCCACCGCCCGCCGCCGGACCACGAGCACGAACAACGGCGCGCCGACCAGCCCGAGTACGACGCCCGCCTGGACCTCACCGGCACCGCCGACCAACCGGCCGACCAGATCCGCCAGGATCAGCGCGGCCGCCCCGGTCAGGCCGGCGGCCGGAATCAGCCAGCTGTTCCGCGCGCCGAAGATCCGCCGGGCCACGTGGCCGGCGAGCAGCCCGAGGAAGCCGATCGGCCCGCAGGCGGCGACCCCGGCCGCGGTGAGCAGCCCGATCGCCAGCAACCCGACCAGCCGGGCCCGCCGGATCGACAAGCCGAGCCCGGCCGCGACGTCGTCGCCGAGCGCCAGCAGGTCCAGGTCCCGCGCGTTGATTGCCGCAAGCAACAACCCGATCAGCGCGAACGGCAGGACCTGCGCCGCGACGTCGAGACCCCGGCCCGCCACCGAACCGACGGCCCAGAACCGATACCCGTCCAGCGTGTTCGCGTCGAACAGCACGATCGAGGTCGTCAACGCACCGAGCAACGCGGCCACGGCGGCCCCCGTCAAGGCCAGCCCGACCGGCGTCGCCCCACTCCCCCGGGACGCCAGCCGCTGCACGCCGAACGTCGCCACCAGCGCCCCGATCAACGCGCACCACACGGTCGAACCCACCGAATCGGCGATCCCCAGCTGCAGCCCGAGCACGACGGCCAACGCGGCACCCGCACTCACCCCGAAGATGCCCGGCTCGGCCAGCGCGTTCCGGGTATGCCCCTGCATCAGCGCGCCCGCGACTCCCAGGCAGGCGCCGATCAGGACCGCGACGACGGTCCGCGGCAACCGCAGACTCCGGACGATCACGTCCGCGTCGGACCCGTTCGGATCGGCCAGCGCGTGCAGGACCGCGCCGATCCCGAGCCACCGTGATCCCAACGCCAGACTCGCCGCGAACGCGAGGACGACGACGAGTACCAACGCCGCCAGCGCGCCCGCGCGAAACCCTCGAATCCTCACCGGCCAGATCCTAGAGGAAGCGGTTAGGTAAGCCTTAGCTAGGTGCAGTAGGGTGCCGACGAATCGTCGTCGATCTTGGGAGTGCCCCGTGAGTGTCCGCCGGCTCGCTGCTGTGGTTGTCGTGGCTTCGCTCGCCCTGGTCGGGTGCGGCTCCGGTCCCGAGGAGGACGCCGCCGCGGCCGGATCCGACGCCGGCGCCGGTTACCCGCGGACCGTCGAGCACGCGATGGGCACCACCGAGATCCCGGCCAAGCCGAAGCGGGTGGTCGCGCTGGACGCCAGCTTCGTCGACGCCACGCTGATCCTGGACACCCCCGTCGTCGGGTACACCGACTACCGCACCATCAACGGCCAGCTGCCCGACTACCTGGGCGAGGACCGGACCGAGTACGGCAGCGACGCGAAGGCGGTCGGCACCCTGGCCGAGCCGAACCTCGAGGCGATCGCGGCGCAGGACCCGGACCTGATCATCTCCGCCAAGGTCCGGCACGAGAAGCTCTACGAGCAGCTGTCCAAGATCGCGCCGACGGTGATGTCGGAGACCACCGGGCCGACCTGGAAGGACAACATCCGGCTGGCCGCGAAGGCGCTCGGGCAGGAGGAGCTCGCCGAGCAGGAGCTGACGTCGTACGAGGCCGCGGCCAAGACCGTCGGTACAGCGATCAACGCGAAGGCGAACAACCCGACCATCTCGGTGGTCCGGTTCGTCGACGGCCCGACCCGGCTGTACCAGAACGGCAGCTTCTCCGGAATCGTGCTCAAGGACGCCGGGCTGAAGCGGCCGAAGTCGCAGGACGCGCCCGGGTTCTCCGCCGAGATCAGCGCGGAGCGGATCAAGGACGCGGACGCCGACGCGATCTTCGTCACCGTCTACGCCGACGAGAAGGGGCTGAGCGCGAAGACGGCCGAGCAGTTCAAGGCGAACCCGCTCTGGAAGCCGCTCGCGCCGAAGGTGCACGAGGTGCCCGACCTGACCTGGATGACCGCGGTCGGTCTGCAGGGCGCCTGGGTGATCCTCACCGACCTGGCCAAGACCTTCGACGTCCCCGCGCCCGCGAAGAGCTGACCCGCTCGGCCCGGTCGGTAGGGTCGGGTCTCATGACCGCGTTCGAGAGGTGGCACGTCGGGCCGTGGACCGGCCGCGGCACGACGCCCGGTGAGCCGTTCGCGCCGGGACTGCGCCGGACGCCCGACGAGCTGAACTTCGACGTGGTCGGGCTGTCCCGCCTGCTCGGCCGCCGGTTGCCGGCCGAGGAGGAGATGCTGGTCCGCCGCTGGCAGGGCGAACTGCGGCCGACCGATCCGCGCGTCTGCGGGGTCCAGACCCTGCCGACCCCCGAGGGCTCGCAGGCCCTGGCCGACGCGGCCCGCCGGGCGTTCGAGTGGATCGCGGAGCGGGCGCCGGCCGGGTACGAGTTCGTCTTCACCGACGCCGTCCACCTGCGGCCGCGGACCGACCTCGACGCCGAGGTGGTCGCGGTCGAGGCCGTGGTCGCAGCGGCGGACGGTGAGCTGCCGGCCGCGCGCCTCGCGTCCTCGGGGGTTCGTCGGTCCCCCGACGGTTGGTACGCCGGGGACGCCGTCTGCAACTGGTCCGGCCCCTACGACTCGCAGGCCGAAGCCGTCGCCGCCGTCACCACAGCGCGGGCTGCTCTTGTCGAGCAACTGCGCGAAGCCGGCTACCCGGAGCTCGCGGCGACGTCATCCCGCTGGGCCCAGGTCGCCACGAAGTAGCCGACCCCGTACGGCGCCGCGTCGTACAGCAACCGACCCTGCCACCGGCGGCCCGCCGTCGCGGCAGCCAGTACCTGCCAAGGCGCGCGCCCGGCAGCCTGGAGGACACCGGCCAGCTCGGGATCCAGAGCAGCGAGGACGTCCCGGTCGGCAGTCGCGAGTGCGGTCGCCGTGGTGTTGTCGAACAGCTCGGCCCGCGGATGGAGATGCACCGGCGAGTGCTCACTGCGTCGCGCGGACCCGTCCCCCATCACCAACAAACCCAGCCGCCGTTCGTCCGCGGCCAGTTCCTCGCCCAACGCACGGCACTCGGCCGGGGACGCGTCAGCGGGTACGGCGATCGCCTCCCGCGGCAGCGCGACCGCACTGGTCAACCACGCACCCACCAACAGCGACAACGGCAACGCGGCGGCGACCGGGGCGCCACCCAGATCGACACGGACCTGCGGTGCGCCGTACGGACCGAACGAGCCGGCCGCGTCCGCGCCGTACCGAGCGGAGGGACCACTACCGACGATCAGCAGCACGTCCGCAGCTCGGAGTGAGTCGACGGCAGTCGCACAAGCAATGCGCAGATCGTCGAGCTCGTGGGCCGCACCGGAGGCGAGCTCGGGCACGATGATCGGCGGATGAGGACAGACGGCAGCGGCGACGATCGGCACTATGCCCGCCCGTACCGCGTGAAGAGGAAGCCGTCGTCGGACAGCAGATAGTGCAGCGGCTTCAGCTGCCGAACCGCGGTCGACGCCGCACCGTTGGTGATCCGCGCGGCACCCGGACCGGCGAGCAGCGGGGACACGGTCAGGCACAGCTCGTCCACGAGGTCGTCGCCGGTCAGCGAGCCCAGCAGGCGTGGTCCGCCCTCACAGAGCAGTTGCAGCAGGCCCCTGTCGTTCAACGCCTTCACCACCTCGGTCACCTGGACCTCGGCGTCACCACAAATCAGTACGTCCGCCACTTCCTCGAGCCGGGCCCGCCGGTCGGCCGGGGCGACCGCGGAGGTGAGCACGATCGGACGAACCGGCGACTTCACGAACGGAGCGCTGGCGGGATCCAGGTCCAACCGGCCGGAGACGATCGCGAGGACACCGTTGTCCGACAGCCCGTTCTCCCGCCGCCAGTCCCGGCGGGCCGGGCGTAACCGGAGCGCGTCGTACCCCTCGGCGCGGACGGTACCGGCGCCGACCAGGATCGCGTCCGCGAGCATCCGGAGCCGGCCGAGCATGTCCTGGTCGTCCTTGCTGGACAGGCCGCCCGACTTACCCTCCAGACTGACCGCGCCGTCCAGGCTGCTGACCATGTTCGCCCGCACCATCGGCACCGACCGATCGGGCACGGAGTACGCCGCGATCAGCTCGTCCTCGGTCAGCGGGTCCGGGTCGGACTTCCAGCGACGGATCAAGCCAGGCTCCTTCGGGTGTAGGCGGGCGGCTTGGCACGGTGCAGGACCGCGACCAGGTCGAGCGCCTGCCGGGCCGCGGCCACGTCGTGGACCCGGAACACCCGGGCTCCCAGCCAGCCCGCGATCGTCACCGCGGCCAGGGTCGCCGGACCACGGCGGCCGGACGGCAGGTCCAGGGTCTCGCCGAGGAAGTCCTTGTTCGACATCGCCACCAGCACCGGCCAGCCGGTCGCGACCAATTCGTCCACCCGCCGGGTCACCTCGAGCGAGTGCAGCGTGTTCTTGCCGAAGTCGTGGGTCGGGTCGATCACGATCCCGTCCGGCCGGACCCCGGCGGCGACGGCCCGCTCGGCCAGCGTGGTGGTCGTCCGGATCACGTCGGCGACCACGTCCTCGTACGCCATCCGATGCGGGTCCGTGCGCGGTTTCAGGCCGCCCACATGGCTGCAGACCAGGCCGGCTCCCACTTCCGCGGCGGCCGCGGCGAGGTCGGGATCGGCGCCGGACCAGGTGTCGTTGATGAGGTTCGCGCCCGCCTCGCCGACCCGCTTGGCGACCCCGCTGCGGTACGTGTCGACGCTGATCACCAGGTCGTGGTGGCGGTCCCGGACGGCGGCCACGAAGTCGAGGATGCGGCGCAGTTCCTCGGTCTCGCTGACCGGTTCGCCGTACCCCGCCTTGACGCCGCCCACGTCGACGATGTCGGCGCCGTCGGCCACCGCCTGGTCGATCGCGGCCAGCGCCGCCTCGTCGGCGTACGTCGCGCCGCCGTCGAAGAACGAGTCCGGCGTCCGGTTCACGATCGCCATCACGGCGAACTCCCCCGGCCCGAACGACCGCTCCCCCAGCCGTAGCACCCCGGATCCCTCGTCAGCCACGTCCCCGACTGTAGCGAGCTGGGTGACGGATCCGACCGGCGACCGGTGTGCGTGCTGGCACATATCCTATAGGATCTCGGTCAGACCGTCCCGCCGTCCGCACCAAGAACGGGTACCCATGCCGCGCTTCACCGAGTTCGAGACGTACGACGTCCGCTTCCCCACGTCCCTGCACCTCGACGGCTCCGACGCGATGAACGCGGACCCGGACTACTCCGCGGCCTACCTGATCCTGCGCACCGACGCCGGCGACGGGCTGGAGGGGCACGGGTTCGCCTTCACGATCGGCCGCGGCAACGACGTCCAGACCGCGGCCATCGAGGCCCTGCGCGACCACGTCCTCGGACTCGACGTCGACGCCACCCTGGCCGACCTCGGTGGCTTCTGGAAGTCCCTCGTGCACGACTCGCAACTGCGCTGGCTCGGCCCGGAGAAGGGCGTCATGCACATGGCGATCGGCGCCGTCGTGAACGCGGTCTGGGATCTCGCCGCCAAGCGCGCCGGGGTCCCGTTGTGGAAGCTGCTGGCCGGCCTCACCCCCGAGCAGATCGTCGACCTCGTCGACTTCCGCTACCTGACCGACGCCCTCACCCCGGAGGAGGCGCTGGAGATCCTGCGCAAGGCCGAACCGGGCCGCGCCGAACGGGAACGACAGCTCCGCGACCGCGGGTACCCGGCGTACACGACCACGCCCGGCTGGCTCGGGTACGACGACGCCAAGCTGGTCCGGCTCTGCCAAGAGGCCGTCGCCGAGGGATTCGGCCAGGTCAAGCTGAAGGTCGGCGCGGACCTCGACGACGACGTCCGCCGGATGCGGCTGGCCCGCGAGGCGGTCGGCCCGGACATCCGGATCGCGATCGACGCGAACCAGCGCTGGGACGTGGCCGAGGCGATCCGCTGGATCGAGGCGCTCGAGCCGTACGACGTGTGGTGGGTGGAGGAGCCGACCAGCCCGGACGACGTGCTCGGCCACGCCGCGATCGCGCGAGCGGTCGCCCCGACCAAGGTGGCGACCGGTGAGCACGTGCAGAACCGGGTGGTCTTCAAACAGATGCTGCAAGCCGGTTCGCTGGCGTTCCTGCAGCTCGACTCGGCCCGGGTGGCCGGGGTGAACGAGAACATCGCGATCCTGCTGCTGGCCGCGAAGTTCGGCATCCCGGTCTGTCCGCATGCCGGCGGCGTCGGGTTGTGCGAGCTGGTGCAGCACCTGTCGATGTTCGACCTGGTGGCCGTGAGTGGTAGTACGGAGGACCGGGTGATCGAGTACGTCGACCACCTGCACGAGCAGTTCCTCGACCCGGTGGTGATCGAGGACGGGCACTACGTCGCGCCGACGCGGCCCGGGTTCAGCGCCGAGCTGACCGCCCGGACCCTCGACGAGTACCGGTTCCCGGGTGGCAGGATCTGGACCGAGCAGACGAAGGGGAGCACGAAGTGACGGACTTTGCCGGCCTGCGGGCCGTGGTGACCGGCGGTGCCTCGGGGATCGGGCTGGCGGCGGCCACCCAGCTCGCGGCCCGCGGCGCCCAGGTGGTGGTCTTCGACCTGAAGCCGGACGTGCCGGAGCCGCTCACCGGGATCGCCGCGGACGTCACCGACGACGCCTCGGTCCGGGCGGCCGTCGCCGCGGCCGCGTTGCAACTCGGTGGGATCGACATCCTGGTCAACAACGCCGGGATCGGCGCCCAGGGCAACGTCGCCGCCAACGCCGACGAGGAGTGGCACCGCGTCCTCGACGTCAACGTCGTCGGTATCGCCCGGGTCACCCGCGCCGTCCTGCCGTCACTGCGGAAGTCGGAATCCGCCGCGATCGTCAACACCTGCTCGATCGCCGCCACCGCCGGCCTGCCGAACCGCGCGGTGTACAGCGCGAGCAAGGGCGCCGTGCTGGCCCTGACGATGGCGATGGCCGCGGACCACGTGCGCGAGGGCATCCGGGTCAACTGCGTGAACCCCGGTACCGCCGACACCCCGTGGGTCGGCCGCCTGCTCGACGCCGCCACCGACCCGGTCGCCGAACGCGGCGCCCTCGAAGCCCGCCAACCGATGGGCCGGCTCGTCTCGGCCGACGAGGTCGCGAACGCGATCGTGTACCTGGCCAGCCCGCTGTCCGGCTCGACCACCGGGACCGCGCTGGCCGTCGACGGCGGTATGCAGAACCTGCGTCTCCCGGCGGCGCGCTGATGACTTCGTCCGGCTCGCTCCGTACGGTGGTGCGGTGATGAAGATCTTCCCGACCGACCTCCGCATCGGCCTCGGCGGCGCCCCGCTCGGCGGCCTGCTCAGCGAGATCACCGAGGACGACGCGCTCGCGACCGTCGACGCCGCCTGGGACGAGGGCTGGCGCTACTTCGACACCGCTCCGCACTACGGTCTCGGCCTCGCCGAAGAACGTCTCGGCGCCGCTCTCGCGAGCAGGCCGCGCGACGATTACGTGCTGTCCAGCAAGGTCGGCCGGATCATCTACGAGGCCGACACCTCGGCCACCGACGACGAAGGCTTCGACATCACGTCCCGACGGCGCCGCCGCTGGGACTTCAGCCGTGACGGCGTCCTCCGCAGCATCGAGGACTCGCTCCGCCGGATCGGTACGGACCGCCTGGACGTCGTCTTCGTGCACGACCCGGACGACCACTACGAGGAAGCGGTCGCGACGGCCTTCCCGACGTTGATCGAGTTGCGCGAGCAGGGCGTGATCGGCGCGATCGGGTCCGGGATGAACCAGACCGCGATGCTGACCCGGTTCGTCGAGGAGATCGACCTCGACGTGATCATGCTGGCCGGCCGGTACACGCTGATCGACCCCGACGGGCTGGACGACGTCCTCCCCGCCTGCGTGGCGAACGACGTGCAGGTACTCGCGGTGGGCGTGTTCAACTCGGGGCTGATGGCGCAACCGCGGCCCGCCTCCGACGCGACCTTCAACTACGAACCAGCGGCCGCTGCCTTGATCGAGAAGGCGAACAAGCTGGCCGACGTCTGCGAGTCGCACGGCGTCACCCTGCCGTCCGCGGCGCTGGCGTTTCCGCAGTTCCACCCGGCGGTCGCGGGAATCGCGGTCGGCTGCCGATCCGCGGCCGAGGCGCATGCGAACGCGGCTCTGTCGAAGGTGGAGATCCCTGTCGGCTTGTGGTCCGACCTGAAGTCCGCCGGTCTGCTGCGGGAGGACGCTCCTACTTCCTGAGTGGTCGGGCTTTCCGGACGGATTGCTTCCGGAATGTGTGGTCTGATGGTGGCCGTGTACGACGCGAGTCCGACCGCGCGGGCGTTGCTGGTGCTCGAGTTCATCCAGAACAGCCCCGGCATCTCCGCCGAACGCCTGGCCGACCGGCTGGGCGTGACCGAGCGCGCCGTCCGGCGGTACGTCGGGATCCTGCGGGAGGCAGAGATCCCGATCGAGTCCAGCCGCGGCCGGTACGGCGGGTACCGGATCGGCCGTGGTCTGCGGGTGCCGCCGTTGATGTTCAGTACGCCCGAGGCGCTCGGCTTGGTGATGGCGATGCTGGAGGCCGAGCACGGCGGCAGCAGTACGTCCGACCCGGTGGAGAACGCGATCGGGAAGATCGTGCGCGTACTGCCCGAACCTCTGGCGCAGGCCGTCGACGCTATCCGTAGTGTGGCGACTCGTGGGCCGGCTCCGAAGGCTGTTCCCGATCCGGAGTTGACGGCCTCGCTGGTGCGGGCTTCGACCTCCCGGAGGCGGGTGCGGATCGGGTACCGGTTGGGCGAGGACGTTGTTCGGGCGATGGACGTGGATCCTTGGTCGGTGGTCGTGCGGCACGGGCGGTGGTACCTGCTGTGCTGGTCGCATGCCCGGGAGGCTCGGCGGGTGCTTCGGGTCGACCGGATCGCTTCGGTGGAGGTGCTTGCCGAGGGCTTCGAGTTACCGGCGGGGCTCGATGCGTTCCGGACGCTCGAGGAGCATCTCGCGGAGGGGTGGAAGTACCAGGTCGAGGTCGTGATCGAGGCGCCGGTGGATCAGGTTTCTCGGTGGATTCCTCGGAACTTGGGTCGGTTGGAGGCTTTGGAGGGAGATCGGACGCGGCTGGTGGCCAGTACGGACGAGCCGTATTGGTATGCGCGGCAGCTGACTGCTCTGCATGCGCCGTTTCGGATCGTGGGGTCTGATGAGCTTCGCTCGGCGGCGCTTTCCTTGGCGCGTGGGCTTAGCGAGGCTGCTTCCTGAAGATTTCCTTATGTGTAAGGGCGTTTGGGGGTTGTGGGTTGGTTTGCTTGGTTGCCTTTGATTTATAGTCGCACGTATGTTCGATGACGATGTTGCGGAGCTGGATGCGGCTGGGGTGTTGGCCTCGGCTGCGGCGCATCGTGCTGAGATTGATCGGCTTGAGGCTCGGTTGTTGGTGCATGCGCAGGTGTTTGCTGATTTGCACTGTGCTGATGGGTTGCCTGCTCGGGGTGGGGAGGGACGGCGGCCGGGGCGGGAGCGGGGTGTGGTTTATGGGGGTGTGGGGTGTCCGGCGATTGCGGAGTTCGCGCCGGCGGAGTTCGGGGCGATGGTCGGGACGTCGGCGGGCAGTGCTGCGGCCTACATCGGGCAGGCGTTGGCGTTGCGGCATCGGCTGCCGCGGATCTGGGCGACGGTGTTGAACGGTGAGGCGACGCCGTGGAAGGCGTGCAAGGTCGCCACCGCCTGCCTGGACCTGTCCGAGGAGGCGGCAGCGATCGTCGACGAGCAGGTCGCCGGACTCGTCGACACGGTCACCCCGATCCGGCTCGGCAAGATCGTCACGGCTGCTCGTTATCGCGCTGATCAGGATGCTGCCCGGTCTGCCGCGGAGCGGAAGGCGCGTGAGCGTGGTGTGTATGTCGGGCGGGCCGATGATCACGGCACGAAGTCGGTGTGGATCCTGGCCGCGACCGGTGACGTGCTGCGGTTCGACGCCACGATTGATGCGTTGGCGGAGGCGTTGAAGACGCTGGGTGATCCGGATCCTGTGCGGCTGCGGCGGGCGCGGGCACTGGGCATCCTGGCCGACCCGGCCCACGCCCAAGCCATCCTCACCGCCGGCCGCACGGGCACCTTGCCCACCCCGACACCGACCGAAGCAGCCCAGCCTTCAGCGACTGCGGTGGCGCCGCCGGCCGACGCCACGACTGGTGAGGTCGCGTGCAGTCAAGGTGAGCGCGTCGAACCGTGGGACGTCACGCCCAGCGCCGACGCCGACCACGCCCCCGATGCCACCTCCGGCGCCGGTCAGATAGTCACGGGTGTCGAGACGCCGACCCGTCAGATGGTCAACGCCGACCTGGCCCAACTCGACGGCATCACCGGCTCCCGCACCAGCCGCACCACCATCTACGTCCACCTCACCGACCACACCCTCGTCACCGGCCACGGCGTCGCCCGGGTCGAAGGCTGTGGCCCGCTGCTCGCTGCCCAGCTCACCGAACTCATCGGCCACCGCCCCTACTCGATCCGGCCGGTAATCGACCTGAACGACACCATCAGCGTCGACGCCTACGAAATCCCCCGCCGACTCCGCGAACAACTCAAACTCATCCACCCCATCGAACAATTCCCCTACGGCACCACCGAAACCACACTCGCCACCGACCTCGACCACATCCAGCCCTACGACCCCCACGGACCACCCGGGCAGACCGGCACCACCAAACTCATCCCGCTACGGCGCTACAGCCACCGGGTCAAAACCCACGGCCACTGGAACGTCAACCGCACCACCGACGGCACCCTGGAATGGACCAGCCCCCACGGCTTCACCTTCCACGTCGACCACACCGGCACCCACCGTGCAGACTTCAAGCGCGCCGACACCCAGGGCGGCGGCGTCATCCCGATGCGCCCGCCCGACTCTCCCAACGACGGCGACCCGCGCCCAGGATGAGAAGCGCGACAACCGAGCAGTGGGACTTGGGCAGCGGTACTGAGCGCGTCCTACAGCGGATCCACCTCGACCAGCTGATCGTCCTCGATCGCCAACCACCGCGTGATCCCCAACTCCCGCAGGAACGGCACATCGTGGCTCACGACCAGCAACGCGCCCTCGTAGGACGTCAACGCCTGCTGGAGCTGGGCGACGCTGGCCAGGTCGAGGTTGTTGGTCGGCTCATCCAGCATGAGCAACTGCGGCGGCGGCTCCGCGAGCAGCAATGCCGCCAAAGTCGCCCGGAACCGCTCGCCGCCCGACAACGTCTGCACCGGCTGGTCCGCAGCCCGGCCCCGGAACAGGAACCGCGCCAACCGAGCCCGCCGATCGTTGTTGTCCGTACTCGGTGCCAACAGCGCGAGGTTCTCCGCGATCGACAGGTCGTCCCGCAGCAGATCCAGCCGCTGAGGCAGTAGCCGATACGGGACCAACGGCAACGACTCCCCCGCGATCGCGTGCAGCAGCGTCGACTTCCCGGCACCGTTCGGACCGGTCAAGGCAATGCGCTCCGGCCCACGGATCTCCAACGTGACCGGCAACCCGGTCCGCAGTACGTGGTCCTCCAGTCGCAGAACCACACGCCCAGCAGGCACAGCCGTCCGCGGCAGGTCGACCCGGATCGCGTCATCGTCGTGCACCCGTTCCTCGGCATCGGCGAGCGCTTCCTGCGCTGCGTCGAGGCGCTCGGACTGCATGCCGAGATGCTTCCCCGCAGAGACCTGCGCCGACCGCTTGAGACCGCCGGCGACGATCTTCGGGATCCCGCCCTGCTCGAACGCCCGCTGGCCCCGAGCCCGACGCTGATCCATCTTCATCCGCGCCTCGATCAGGTCCCGCCGCTGCTTACGCACATCCGCCTCGGCGCTGCGAACCATCCGCTCGGCGGCCTCCTGCTCGACCGCGACGGCCTCCTCGTACGCCGTGAGGTTGCCGCCGTACCACGTGAGATCGCCCTTCCGGAGGTCACCGATCTGGTCGACTCGATCCAGAAGCTCGCGATCATGGCTGACCACCAGCAACGCGCCCCGGAACAGGTCGACCGCGTCGTACAAATGCCGCCGAGCCCGGAGATCGAGGTTGTTCGTCGGCTCGTCGAGCAACAGCACGTCAGGGCGGCGCAGCAACTCGGCGGCCAGGCCGAGCAGGATCGTCTCGCCGCCCGACAGCTCGCCGACGCTGCGATCCAGGTCGATCGGCAGGCCAAGCTTGCCGAGCATCGCGTCGGCGCGTTCCTCGACGTCCCAGTCGTCGCCGACGGCGGTGAAGTTCGCCTCCGAAGCATCACCGCGTTCGATCGCGTCGATCGCGCGCCGGACCCCGGCGATCCCGAGTGCCTCGTCGACGCGCAGCGTGATGTCGAGCGTGAGGTCCTGCGGCAGGTACCCGAGCTCACCGCTGACCCGGATCGAACCGCGCTGCGGCGTCAAACGGCCGGCGATCAGCCGTAGCAACGTGGACTTGCCGGTGCCGTTGCGCCCGACCAGCCCCGACCGCACCGGGCCCGCGACGAAGCTCAGCCCGTCGAACAGCACATCGCCGTCCGGCCAGGCGAAGGAGAGGTCGTGACAGCGGAGGGAATGACTCATGTGGGGTGCTCCAAGAGGTCTCGAACGAGATCGCGGCACCGGACGGTGGCGATCGATCGCTGGAAGAAAGACCTCGGAGTTACAACCCGCACCCCTGACGTCGGCAATGGGACAGCCCCAAGACTAGAGCCGGACCCGGCCGGCCTTCAAGAGGATTACCTGAAACCAGTTGCCCCCAGCAACCGCTCCCCCAACTACCGGGAGACGAGAACGAACCCTCAGCGCGCCTTGCGGAGCCAGTTCTCCACGCCGGCGATGTGAGCCGTCATCCAGGCCCGGGCGGCTTCGGCGTCACCGGCCTCGATCGCGTCGAGGATGGCGGTGTGTTCGGCGAGAGTCCGCTCGACCGCGCCCGCCTCGGTGACGCCGCGCCAGATACGGGCCCGCTGGGTCGCTCCCGAGATGCCGTCGAGCAGCGAGCAGACGACACCGTTCCCCGTGGCTTCGGCGATGCCGCGGTGGAAGCGCAGATCGTTCGCAACCAGCTCGTCGACAGAGGCGCCGGCCGCGAGATCGCTGGTCAGCAGGCGGAGATCGGCCAGCTTCTCCCGGCTGATCCGCCCGGCGGCCAGCGCGGCGACGCCCGGCTCGAGCAGCCGGCGTACCTCGAAGAACTGCAGCACCGAGTCGTCGCGATGCAGGTCGACCATGAAGCTCAGCGCATCCAGCAGATGCGCCGAATCGAGGCTGGTCACGTACGTCCCGTCGCCGTGCCGCACGTCGAGAACGTTCACCAGCGTGAGCGCCTTGACTGCCTCCCGCAGCGAATTCCGCGACAGCCCCAGCCGCGCGGCGAGGTCCGCCTCCTTCGGCAACCGGTCCCCCGGGCCGAGCTCCCCCGAGGTGATCATCTCCTTGATCTTGACGATCGCCTCATCCGTCAAAGCCATCCGCTCAGTATGCCGCCCCACCAGGGCCTAGGAGCGACGGATGGCGATGGCGTCCACCTCGAAGCGCATCTCCGGCAGCGCCAACGCGGCCACGCCGAGCATGGTCTGCACCGGCGGCCTGCCACCCCACAGCCGACCCAGGACCCCACCGACGATCTCCAGCTTCTCCCCGGAGTGGTCGACGATGTACGTCCGCAGCTGAAACACGTCCGCGTAGTCCAGCCCGGCCGACTTCAGCGCGGTTCCGAGGTTGGCGAAGGCGAGCTCCACCTGCTCCTCGAAGGTCTCCACGGTGACCAGCCCGTCCGGCCCGGAGGCGTACTGGCCGGCGACGAAGACGAGGTCCCCGACCTCGGCGACGTGGCTGTAGCCGAAGGGGACGGGGTCGTGCAGGGTTTCGGGGTTGGTGATCATCCGGCGGCCTTCCTCACGAATTCTGGATAGCTAATATCCAGAACATACCATCGGCCCCATGGCCGCACCAACGCCCGGCTATTCGGGCAAGCCGCTGGCCGCGAAGCTCGGGATCAAGACCGAGCACGCGGTACTGGTCGACAACGCGCCGGCCGACTTCGCGATCGAGGGACTGCCGCCCGAGCTCCGGCCCGATACCCGCGCCAAGCCGAGGACCAGCTACGACGTCGTCCTGGCCTTCTGCCCCGATCGCGCCCACCTCGCCAGAACGCTGCCAACCTTGCTGGAGCGGACGGCGACCGCGGGGATGATCTGGATCGCCTGGCCGAAGAAGTCGTCGGGCGTGCCGACCGACCTGGACGAGAACGGCGTCCGCGAACTCGCGCTCCCGCTCGGCGTGGTGGACGTCAAGGTCGCCGCCGTCGACGCCACCTGGTCAGGGCTGAAGCTGGTCCGGCGGCTGGCCAATCGATGACAACTGGACTGATCCGCAGCGTGAGGTTCACCACAGTAACGCCCGAGACTGATCATCACGGCCAGCAAGCGCGCAGCTGCATACAGTGGCCAGTCACGCTCAGGGCGCACATCGCAACAGCCCGCGAACAACGCCGGAACCCCATTTCTGCAACGGGTCCCGCAGTTCCGAGCGGGCCGAACCGGCCCGTCCCGAGTGGGGCCGGAGGCAACAACGCTGAAACATCGGAAACCTGGGTGTTTCAGGGCCGGATCGATCCGGTCCGCGCGGCGGAACCACTCGACACACTGGTCCGGTGATCCCGGGCTGTCAGTGACTTGCCGGTGCTATTAGCCTTGCCCTCGGGGACCACCCCCATAACTTCAGCGTTCATCACAGTGGTATCTGACCCGCAGAAATCGGAAGAGGCGAACTGCCAAGTGGCCACCGAGCCATCAGACACGAATCCCCTTGCAGCCTTCGGCGCGAACGAATGGCTGGTCGACGAGCTGTACGAGAAGTACCTCCAGGATCCGAAGTCGGTCGAGCCGGCGTGGCGGACCTACTTCGAGGGAAACAATCTCCAGGGGGACAGCCCGGGTGACGCGAAGGCGAAGGCCGACGCTCCCCGTCCCGATGCGGTGTCCGACAACAAGACGCCCGAGGCACCGAGTCGCGGCACCGCGGCCACCGCGCCCGCCGCGAGCCGGCCCGCCGCCCGCGCCGCCGCCAACGCCCCGGCCCCGGCAGCACCGGCCCCGGCAGCGCCGGCTCCCGCCGCGGCGGCCACCCCGGCCAAGCAGACCCAGCCCGCCGCGCCGGCCGACAAGGCCGCCGCCGGCGCCCCGACCGGAGGAACGGTGAACCAACCGCCCAGCGCGAAGCCGAAGCCGGCGCCCGCGACCAGCGCCGACTCCGAGCGGCAGATCCTCCGCGGCGCGCCCGCGCGGACCGCGCAGAACATGGAGACCAGCCTCACGGTCCCCACGGCGACGAGCGTCCGCCAGGTCCCGGTCAAGTTGCTGATCGACAACCGGATCGTCATCAACAACCACCTCAAGCGCGCCCGCGGCGGCAAGGTCTCCTTCACCCACCTGATCGGCTGGGCGCTGGTGAAGGCGCTGAAGACGCTGCCGGAGATGAACGCGTCGTACGACGAGACCGAGGGCAAGCCGACCCTGGTCCAGCCGCAGCACATCAACCTCGGCCTGGCCATCGACATGCAGAAGCCGGACGGTACCCGGCAGCTGCTGGTGCCGTCGATCAAGGCCGCCGAGACGATGAATTTCGCCGAGTTCTGGATGGCCTACGAGGACATCGTCCGCCGGGCCCGGGACAACAAGCTCGCGCTGCCCGACTTCCAGGGCACCACGATCAGCCTGACCAACCCCGGCACGATCGGTACCCAGCACTCGGTGCCGCGGCTGATGACCGGCCAGGGCTGCATCATCGGCGTCGGCGCGATGGAGTACCCGCCGGCGTACCAGGGCGCGGCCGAGGAGACGATGGCCAAGCTCGCGGTCAGCAAGGTGATGACGCTGACCTCGACCTACGACCACCGGATCATCCAGGGCGCCCAGTCGGGCGAGTTCCTGCGCCGGCTGCACAAGCTGCTGCTCGGCGAGGAGGGCTTCTACGACGAGATCTTCCAGTCGCTGCGGATCCCGTACGAGCCGATCCGCTGGGCCGCCGACCTCCCGCACAGCCACGAGGAGGACATCAGCAAGCAGGCCCGGATCCTCGAGCTGATCCACGCGTACCGGGTCCGCGGCCACATCATGGCCGACACCGACCCGCTGGAGTACAAGCAGCGCAGCCACCCGGACCTGGACGTGGCCACCCACGGGCTGACCCTGTGGGACCTGGACCGCGAGTTCGCGACCGGCTCGTTCGGCGCAGCGACTGACCGCCGGTTCATGAAGCTGCGCGAGATCCTCGGCATCCTGCGCGACTCGTACTGCCGCACCACCGGTATCGAGTACATGCACATCCAGGACCCCGAGCAGCGCAAGTGGCTGCAGGAGCGGATCGAGCGGCCGCACACGAAGCCGCCGCGCGAGGAGCAGCTGCGGATCCTGGCCAAGCTGAACGAGGCCGAGGCGTTCGAGACCTTCCTGCAGACCAAGTACGTCGGCCAGAAGCGGTTCTCGCTGGAAGGCGGCGAGACCACGATCCCGCTGCTCGACGAGATCTGCGAGGAGGCCGCCGGCGCCGGGCTGGACGAGGTCGTCATCGGCATGGCGCACCGCGGCCGGCTGAACGTGCTGGCCAACATCGTCGGCAAGTCGTACGGCCAGATCTTCCGCGAGTTCGACGGCAACATCGACCCGCGGACGGTGCAGGGCTCCGGCGACGTGAAGTACCACCTGGGCGCGGAGGGCGAGTTCGTCTCCGAGTTCGGTGACCGGATCAAGGTGTCGGTGGCGGCGAACCCGTCGCACCTCGAGACCGTCGACCCGGTCCTCGAGGGCATCGCCCGGGCCAAGCAGGACATCCTCGACCAGGGCGTCGTGTTCCCGGTGCTGCCGGTCCTCGTCCACGGTGACGCGGCCTTCGCGGGCCAGGGCGTCGTGGCCGAGACGCTGAACCTGTCCCAGCTGCGCGGCTACCGCACCGGCGGCACGATCCACGTGATCGTCAACAACCAGGTCGGGTTCACCACCTCGCCGGCCTCGTCCCGCTCGTCGATGTACTGCACCGACGTCGCGCGGATGGTGCAGGCGCCGATCTTCCACGTGAACGGCGACGACCCCGAGGCCTGTGTCCGGGTCGCCGACCTGGCCTTCGAGTACCGCCAGGCGTTCAACAAGGACGTCGTCATCGACCTGGTCTGCTACCGCCGCCGCGGTCACAACGAGGGCGACGACCCGAGCTTCACCCAGCCGCTGATGTACGACCTGATCGAGCAGAAGCGGTCCGTCCGCAAGCTGTACACCGAGGCCCTGATCGGCCGCGGCGACATCACCGTCGACGAGGCCGAGCAGGCGATGCGGGACTTCCAGCAGCGGCTGGAGCGCGTCTTCACCGAGGTCCGCGAGGCGAAGAACCTGCCCGAGGACCCGGCGCCGTACGTGACCGTGCCGGTCTACCCGGAGAAGCCGGAGGGCCCGGACGCCACGGCGACCACGCCCGAGGTGCTGAAGAAGATCGCCGACGCGTACACCACGCTGCCGGAGGGCTTCACCGCGCACCCGAAGGTGCTGCCGCAGCTGCAGCGCCGGGCGGCCGCGATCACCCAGGGCCCGATCGACTGGGCCAGCGCGGAGATGACCGCGTTCGGTTCGCTGCTGCTGGCCGGGCGGCCGGTCCGGCTCGCCGGTCAGGACAGCCGCCGCGGCACGTTCGTCCAGAGGTTCGCCGCGGTCATCGACCGGGTCAACGGCGCGGACCACGTCCCGCTGCAGCACCTGGACGAGGACCAGGCGAACTTCCACGTCTACGACTCGCTGCTCAGCGAGTACGCCGCGCTCGGCTTCGAGTACGGGTACTCCGTGGCCCGGCCGGACGCGCTGGTGCTGTGGGAGGCGCAGTTCGGCGACTTCGTCAACGGCGCCCAGTCGATCATCGACGAGTACATCTCGTCCGGTGAGGCGAAGTGGGGCCAGAAGTCGGGCGTCGTGCTGCTGCTGCCGCACGGGTACGAGGGCCAGGGCCCGGACCACTCCTCGGCCCGGATCGAGCGGTTCCTCTCGCTCTGCGCGGAGAACGCGATGACGGTGGCTCAGCCGTCGACGCCGGCGTCGTACTTCCACCTGCTCCGGCGGCACACGCTGCAGGAGGAGCACAACCCGATGATCGTCTTCACGCCGAAGCAGCTGCTCCGGCGCAAGGAGGCGGTGTCGCAGCCGGAGGAGCTCACCCACGGCACGTTCCGGCCGATCCTGAGCGACCCCGAGGCCGAGGCGAACCCCGGTGCGGTCGAGCGGCTCCTGCTCGCGTCCGGCCGGGTCTCGTACGACCTGCTGGCCGAGCGGAAGAAGGTGGAGCCGGACAAGATCAGCTCCGCGATCATCCGGGTCGAGCAGCTGTACCCGCTGCCGGCCGAGGAGATCAAGGCCGAGCTGGCGAAGTACCCGAACGCCACCGAGGTCCGCTGGGTCCAGGACGAGCCGGCGAACCAGGGTCCGTGGCCGTTCATGGCGCTGAACCTGACCGAGCACCTCGGCGGCAAGCCGTTCTACCGGGTGTCCCGGCCGGCCATGTCGGCGCCGTCGGTCGGTTCGATGGGCGTGCACACGGCCGAGCAGCAGACGCTGCTGAAGCAGGCGTTCAGCTGACGTGTACTTCACCGACCGAGGGATCGAGGAACTCGAGGGCCGGCGAGGCGAGGAGGAGGTCTCGCTGGCCTGGGTGGCCGAACGGCTGCGCGAGTTCGTCGACCTGAACCCCGAGTTCGAGACCCCGATCGAGCGCTTCGCGACCTGGCTCGCGAGACTCGACGACGAGGACGACTGATCCAGGCTGTCCGAGGCTGACCGAATGCCCTTCGCCGACCACCCCGTACGACGGGTCACCGCGGCGGAGGGCATTCGTCCGTCCACCTACTGGCCACACACCATCCCAGCGGTCCGCCAGGTCCTCACCGACGGCCTGGACCTGGCCCCCGGCGTCACCTTCCTCGTCGGCGAGAACGGCAGCGGCAAATCCACCCTGGTCGAGGGCATCGCGGTCGCGTACGGCATGTCGCCCGAGGGCGGATCCACCGGAGCCCGGCTCACCACCCGGGCAACCGAGTCACCTCTCGCCGGCGAACTGCAGCTGACTCGTGGGGTCGGGGCCAAGCGGGCCGGGTTCTTCCTGCGGGCCGAGACGATGCACGGGTTCTACACGTACCTCGAGGAGAACCCCAAGGAGTACGGGCCGCCCGACCCCGTGTTCCACGAGATGAGCCATGGTGAGAGCTTCCTGACGTTGATCAGCAGCAGGTTCGACCGGCGCGGCTTCTACTGTCTGGACGAACCCGAGTCCGCGCTGTCGTTCTCGTCCAGCCTCGCCGTGGTCGGCGTGCTCAACCAGCTGGCAGAGTCCGGGTCACAGGTGTTGTGCGCGACCCACTCCCCCGTGATCGCGGCGCTCCCGGGCGCGCGCATCCTCGAGGTCGGTGACTGGGGCCTTCGCGAATCGGCCTGGGACGACCTGGAACTCGTGCAGAACTGGCGCGCCTACCTGCGGCAGCCCGAGCAGTACCTGCGGCACGTGCTTTAGTCGGTGTGGGGCGGTCTGGTCCGGCGCGGGGGGTCGGGGGCCAGGGAGCCGTCGGGGGCGATGTGCTCGAAGATCTGGTCGACCAGGTTGAGCACGTGCGGGTCGTCGACGGTGTAGATGTGCCGGCGGCCTTCGCGGCGGGCGGTGATGATGCCGGCCAGCCGGAGTTTGCCGAGGTGCTGGCTCGCGGTGGCGATGCTGACCCCGACGCGGTCGGCCAGCGTGCCCACGTCGTACTCGCCTTGGGCCGCCAGGGAGACCAGATGCAGCCGCACCGGTGCGGACAGCATCGCGAAGGTGCCGGCGGCGGATTCCAGCTGGGCCTTCGTCGGTTCGGGCATCGGTGTCGTCATCGCGCAGTCATTGTGACCGCTGGACCGGGCCTTCGGCACGCGGCAGGCCGGTGGTGATGACGGTCTCACACTTTCGCAATTGCGAAAGTATCGAAACGATGGCACGCTGGACGCATGCCCCGAGCACTCCGCCCCGTGCTGTTCTGCCTGGCCGTGGCGATCCCAGCGGTCGCCCTCCGGCTCACCGGAACGCACCCGGCCGCCCCTCTGGCGATCGTGATCTTCGGGCTCGGCGTCGTCGCCGCGTCCTTCGTCCTCGCCTGGGCCGCCGAGGCCGCCGAGATGGACATCTCCGGTGGGCTGGCCATCGCCCTGCTGGCCGTCATCGCCGTCCTGCCCGAGTACGCGGTCGACCTGTACTTCGCGCACACCGCCGGCAGCCAGCCCGAGTACGTGCAGTACGCCGCCGCCAACATGACCGGCTCCAACCGGCTCCTGCTCGGCCTCGGCTGGTCCAGCGTCGTTCTGCTCAGCCTGTTCGTCGCCAGCCGCCGGTCCGGCCGGACCGTCCGCGCCCTTGTGCTCGACTCGGGGTACCGGCGGGAGCTGGGCTTCCTCGCGATCGCCAGCGTGGTCGCGTTCATCATCCCCGTCACCGGCGAGATCCACCTGGTCCTGGGGATCGCGCTGCTCGCCTTCTTCGCGTACTACCTGTGGCGCGCGGCCGTGTCCGGGCACGACGACGAGCCGGACCTGATCGGGCCCGCCGCCCGGATCGGCGCGCTGCCGACCACCACGCGCCGGATCACCGTGACCACGATGTTCCTGGTCGCGGCCGGCATCATCCTGCTCTCCGCCGAACCGTTCGCCGACTCGCTGGTCGAGGGCGGCCAGGCCCTCGGCATCGACCAGTTCCTGCTGGTCCAGTGGCTCGCCCCACTCGCGTCGGAGGCGCCGGAGTTCATCGTGGCGCTGCTGTTCGCCTGGCGTGGCAAGGGCGCCGCGGCGCTCGGACTGCTGATCTCCGCCAAGGTGAACCAGTGGACGCTGCTCATCGGCAGCCTCCCGATCGCGTACGGCCTCGGCGGCGGCCCGGCCGCGCTGCACCTGGACGGCCGGCAGATCGAGGAGTTCCTGCTCACCGCGACCCAGACGCTGCTCGGTATCGCGGTCCTGCTCGCGCTGCGCTTCCCCCGCTGGGCCGCGTGGACCCTGCTCGGCCTGTTCGCGGTGCAGTTCGCCGTACCGGGCCAGACCGGGCGGTACGTGCTCTGCGGGATCTACGCCGCGCTGGCGGTGGCCGCGTTCGTGCACAACCGGCGGGAGATCCTGCCGACCTTCGCGGAGCCGTTCCGCCGGACCAAGGACGCCGACGAGGAACGCGCTAGCGAACTCGCCGGCGTCTGACCATCAGGCGACCACCTGCGTACGGCGTCGCTCGGAGGGACCCGGGCGACCACGGCGGCGTCCGTACAGGAACTTCTCCCCGGCAGCCGTCCCGGTGAACTTGGTGCGACGCGCCCACTCCCGGCACTCCTCGAGCACCGGACAGGACGTCAGGCAGACCGCTTGCGCCCGGCGCTGCTCCCACTGGCTCGCGCTCTCGTCGTACGCCGGCGCCTGGCCGACGCAGGCCGCCTTCGTCATCCAACGGTCGGCGGGGTCGGCGATCACCGTCAAGGTCGGCCTCATGGGCACTCCTGCTCCCTCATTCGATCGGGCGGATCGAAGCCCCGGGGGTTTCCCGCGGTACGTCCAGCCTGAACCCCGCGCGTTGCCCGGCCGAGACGGCAATGTTTCAGGGAGGAAACGTCACCGCGGAAACCTGTCACAACAGTGCCGCTGACACCTCAGGTCCACCGGCGAGCGCCCCGGTCGAGGCGTTCAGGAGCGTCCGGACCGTCTCCTCGGCACACGCCTTGTTGGCCCCGATCCCGCCTCGGGCGCCGCGCTTGATCCACCCGGTCACGTACTGCCCCGGCCGACCGAGCACCGCTCCCCCGACGTTCGGCACGATCCCGCGTTCCTCGTCGAAGGGCAGACCGTGAACAGGGCTACCCGCGAAACCGATCGCGGTGAACAGGTTCCCGGCCTCGATGACCCCGCTCGACGTGGCCAGCCCAACCGCCGGATCCCAGGCCGTCGGCGTGGTACCGAAGCGGAGGACGACCCGTCGACCAGGACGAGGCGGAGTGGCGAGGTCGAGCCGTTCCCGGCGCAGCGACTCCGGCAGCGGATCGTGCCGGCCGTCGGCATCCACGACCACCTCGACGCCCTCCAGGCCCAGCAGATCGCGCAATGCCGACACCGTGTACGCCGCGGCGTCCGGGCCCCGTCGTCCGACCAGCACGATCTCGCGGATCGTGCTCTCCGCCAGCGTCTCGCGCACCGCGGCCGGCAGCTCGATCCCGGCCAGCCGGCGTTCGTCGCTGACCAGGAGACGGGCCAGATCCAGGGCCACGTTGCCGTTCCCGACGATCACCGCGCGCGGCCCGGCCAGCGGTACCGGCAGTCGCTCGCCCCCCGGCCGACCGTTGTACCAGGCAACCACCTCGGCCGCCGTGCAACTCCGCTCGCCGTCCTCCCCCGGGATCCCGAGCAGCCGGCTCCGGTACGACCCGACAGCGTGCACCACCGCGTCGTACGACGTCCCCAGCTCGGTCACCTCGACCCCCGGCCGCCAGCGGACCCGGGGATGCGCGATCACCCGCTCGAACGTCGCCACGATCCGCTTGGTCGACGGATGATCCGGCGCGACCCCGTACCGCGCGAGCCCGCCCACCAACGGCAGCCGGTCGTACACGGTCACCTCGGCGGTACTCCGCAGCAGCAGCTCGCGGGTCGCGTACATTCCGGCGGGCCCGGCGCCGACCACGGCGACCCGGCGAGGTCCACCCGTCCACGGGTCGAAGCGCGGCGGCTCCCAGCTGTCCAGGTCCAACCCGTCCAGCAACGGCCGGTCCGCGAAGTACTCCGCGTTGGCCGCGAGCTCGGCCGGCGTGACCTGGTCGGCGGGCTTGGCGGCGTCGACCGGGCAGACCTCGGCACAGGCGCCGCAGTCGATACAGGTCCGCGGGTCGATGAACAGCCCGTCCGTGGTCCCGAAGCCCGGCTCCCCCGGCGACGGGTGGATGCAGTTCATCGGGCAGGCGGACACGCAACTCGCGTCGGAGCAGCAGTCCCCGGTGATCGCGTAGGTCATTGCTCAGAGCATCCCGGTCCGGCGGTAGATCCGCGCCGCCGGAGCGGTCAGCAGGCCCACCTCGCCGAGGAAGTCCATCAGGTTGGCACAGCTCGATCGCAGCAACGACCTGTGGTGCTCGTTACCCCGGGCGGCCCGGACAGCGCGCTCGACGTCGAGCCCGACGTTGGCGTACACCTCCCGGCTCACCATGCTGCTGACGATCATGTCGGCGGCCAGCGCGATCACCAGCGCGCTCGTCCAGCGCCGGACCCGTCCCGCACCCGCGAGCCGCTGCCGGGTCTCGTCCCGCGCGAACACCATGTGCCGGGACTCCTCGACGACGTGGATGTGGTTCACCGTGCGGACCAGCGGTTCGACCCGGCGGTCCCGCATCCAGTCCCGCTGCATCACGTCGAGCACCTCTTCGGCGACCAGGATCGCGGCGTACGCCGACTCCCCGGTGGCGACGGCCTTGAACATCCGGCCGAGCTCGCGAGCCGGCAGCCGCGGCCGGTACTCCGCGTCGACCAGCCGGCCGGACGCGCGGGCGAACATGATCGAGTGCCGGCACTCGTCCGCGATCTCGGTCAGCGCCCACTGGAACTCCGGGCTCGCCGGGCTCACGGCGTACACGTCCCGCAGGATCAACTGCTGCAGGATCAGCTCGAACCAGATCCCGGTCGCCGCGATCGACGCGGACTCGTGCCGGGTCAGCTCACGCTGCTCCGCCTCGGTCAGCTCGTCCCAGTACTCGGTGGCGTAGAGCGTGCTCCACTCGGGGCTCAGCCCGTACCCGTCGCCGACCGGCGCGTCCCAGTCGATCTCCGTCTCGGGATCCCGGGACAGCCGGGCCGCCGAGGTGAGCAGTCGTTGCGCGGTCACATCCGTGTCCTGCATCAGCAGCACCTCCCGACGAGATACACCATCCTCTATGTAACATAGGTGATGTATCAAAGCGTCGCAAGCTCAGCCGCCCGGACGCACCATCCGGATCTCCGGCACGTCGAAGAACGGCTCGTCCACCGTGGACCCGTCCTCCACGAAGCCCAGCCGCCGGTAGAACGCCCGCGCCCGCGCGTTCCCCTCCAGCACCCAAAGGCTGGCCGGCTCGTCTCCTACAGCGGCCTCGAACAGCCGAGCACCCAGCCCCGTCCCCCACCAGGCCGCTCGGGTGTAGATGGCGTACAGCTCAAGCTCTGTCGGCGCATCCTCGTCCCGCGACGTCCCGGCCGACGCGAACCCGACGACCCGATCGCGCACCGAAACGTCATCCCCGGAGTCGACCGCGATCCACCGGACCACGCCGGCCGCGAGCGCGCTCGTCCAGCGCTCCACGCGCCGCTCGATGTCGCTCGTCCGCTCGGCCAGCAACCCTGGCTCCACCAGCCCGGCGTACGCCTCCCGCCAGCACAGCAGGTGGCACCAGGCGCCCGCTTCGGCGTCGGCCGGCTCAGCTCGGCGGATCACCGGTCCCATCGGCCTCATCGATCAGACCGTGAAGACGATCTTGCCGAAGACGTCGCCGTCGTTCATCTTGGCGAAGCCGGTCCGCGCTTCGGCCAGCGGCAGCACCGAGTCGATGTGCGGCGAGATCCCCGCGTTCGCCATGAACTGGACCAGCTCGGCGAGCTCCTGCCGGGTGCCCATCGTCGAGCCCTGGACCCGCAGCTGCAGGAAGAAGATCCGGTTCAGCTCGGCCGACTTCGGCGCCTGGCCGCTGGTCGCGCCGGAGATCACCAGCGTCCCGCCCTGCTTCAGCGACTTCAGCGAGTGCGACCAGGTCGCCTGGCCGACGGTCTCCATCACCGCGTCGACCCGCTCCGGCAGCCGCGCCCCGGACTCGAACGCCTCGTGCGCGCCGATCTCGACCGCCTTGGCCCGCTTCGCCTCGTCCCGGCTGGTCGCCCAGACCCGGATCCCGGCCGCCCGCGCCAACGTGATCAGCGAGGTCGCGACCCCACCTCCCGCGCCCTGGACCAGCACGGTGTCGCCCGGCTTCAGCCCCGACTGCGTGAACAGCATCCGGTACGCGGTCAGCCACGCCGTCGGCAGACAGGCGGCCTCCTCGAAGCTCAGCCCGGCCGGCTTCGGGACGACGTTGCGCGCCGGCACCGCGACCTTCCCGGCCAGCGTGCCCTGGTACCGCTCGCTCAGCAGCGACCGCTTCGGGTCGAGGGTCTCGTCGCCCTTCCACGCCGGGTCCGAGATCACCGCGTGCACGACGACCTCGTTGCCGTCCGGGTCGAGGCCGGCCGCGTCGCAGCCGAGGATCATCGGCAGGCTCTGCTCGGCCAGTCCGACGCCCTTCAACGACCACAGATCGTGGTGGTTCAGCGCCGACGCCTTGACGTCGATCGTCACCCACCCGTCCCGCGCCTCGGGCTCGGGCCGCTCTCCCACCTCGAGCGCGGACACCGGATCTTCCGGACTGAACTTCGCGGCATAGGCAGCAAGCATGCAGACCACCCTAGGCGGTGGTCCTCGAACAGGCAGTTAGCAACGTCACCGCGGTCAGTCGAGGTGCAGCGAGTCGTCGGGCGCCGCCACCGCGAACGACGTGAAGCGCACCGTGAGACCGGACCGCGTCGGCGCACAGGTGAACGGCCCGGCCGCCGCGACCGCGTCCGGAGCCAGTGTTGCGAGCCGGAACATCTGCCACGGACCGTCCTCGCACCGAGCTCGCAGCGTGAGCGCGTCCCCCGAACGGCTGGCCCGGATCGTCACCGCACGCCCGGCCCATTCGGGGATCGGCGCCATCGACCAGTCGGACACCCCGTGCGTCACCACGGCCCCCAGCTGCGGAACGCCGTCGGTGAACTCGATCCCGGCCTTGATCCAGGTCTGCTCGTCGACCCGGATCAGCAACCCGGCCTGGTCGTACAGCTGCTCGAAGGCGGCGACGAACCCGACCTCGACAGCGGTGTCCACCGGCAGGTCGGTGAGCAGCGCGTGCCCGTCGTCGTGCACGAAGCCGTAGCTCGTGGTCCGCCAGAAGTCGCTGCCCTCCCGCGCGGTCACCAGCAGGTCGTTGCCATCAGCAAGTACAGCCGCCGGCGGGTTCAGCCAGGCCGCCTCGGACCACTCGATCGCTCGTCTTTCCACCCGACAAAGCCTAGTGCCCGGACGAACCTCGGGCCCGCCCCTCGACACATCCGACGGTGTCGTGGAACGGGCCCGAGGAGCTTGCCCGGCGTCGGTCCAGGGTCAGTCCCGGGCGACGCCCTCCCGGCGGGCCGCGGCGGAGACGGCGTCGGCCACCGCGGGCGCGACGCGCTCGTCGAACGGCGACGGGATGATGTAATCCGGGCGCAGGTCGGCGGCCGAGATCAGTCCGGCCAGCGCGTCGGCGGCGGCCAGCTTCATCCCCTCGGTGATCCGGGACGCGTTCGCGTCGAAGGCGCCGCGGAAGATCCCCGGGAACGCGAGCACGTTGTTGATCTGGTTCGGGAAGTCGGACCGGCCGGTCGCGACCACGGCGGCGTGCCGGTGCGCGAGGTCCGGGTGCACCTCCGGGTTCGGGTTCGCCAGCGCGAAGATCATCGCCCCGGGCGCCATCCGCGCGATCGCTTCCTCCGGCACCGTGCCACCGGACACCCCGACGAAGACGTCCGCGCCGTCCAGCGCGTCCACCAACCGGCCGGACAACTGCGCGCTGTTCGTGTCGCGGGCCAGCGACAGCTTCACCGGGGTCAGGTCGCCGCGGTCCTCGTGCAGCACACCCTTGCTGTCGACGACGGCCAGGTCGCCGACGCCGGCCTGCAGCAGGATCCGCGCACACGCGACCCCGGCCGCGCCGGCGCCCGAGATCACCACCCGGATGTCCTCGATCGACTTCTCGGTGACCCGCAGCGCGTTCCGGAGCGCGGCGAGCACCACGACCGCCGTACCGTGCTGGTCGTCGTGGAAGACCGGGATGTCGAGCCGCTCCTTCAGCCGCCGCTCGATCTCGAAGCAGCGCGGTGCGGAGATGTCCTCCAGGTTGATCCCGCCGAACGACGGCGCCATCCGCGCGACGGTGTCGACGAACTCGTCCACGTCGGTGCAGTCGAGCGCGATCGGGACCGAGTCGACGCCACCGAACTCCTTGAACAGCAGGGCTTTGCCCTCCATCACCGGCAGCGACGCGGCCGGGCCGATGTCGCCGAGACCGAGGACGGCGGTGCCGTCGGTCACCACGGCGACGACGTTCGACTTCCAGGTGTAGGTACGGACCAGCGCGGGGTCCTCGGCGATCGCGGTACAGACCCGGGCGACACCGGGCGTGTAGGCCTTGGACAGATCATCGGCGTCGCGGACCTGGACCGAGGACGTCACCTCGATCTTGCCGCCGCGGTGCAGTTCGAACACGGCGTCACCGGCGTAGGTGTCGGGAACTTCGGACGGGAAAGCTTCGGCAACCATGGGGACCCTTCATCAGCCCGGCGTCCTGCGGGCAACGCTTACAGACAGTCAACGTGGAGTGACGATCCGGCCAGGGTGCGCGGGATCGGGAGAGATCGGGGGTCACCCGGGGCTATGAGTAAACCACAGGCCGCACTGGTCTGGTCTGTGAGGGTCCCCACAGGGACTCAACCGGGTGACGATCGAGTCTCGTCCGCCATCAGTGGCCGACACGTGGCTGCCTGCTGTGTCAGGATGCCACCCCGGCAGGTAGCGTCCTGGCGGGTAACAAAGGACCACAGTCGAGGAGAGTCCCCACGATGAGCATCGTCTCCACCCTCCGCCGGAGCCGCCGCCAGGCCGCCGTCGCCTCGGTCGCCGTGCTCGCGCTCGCACTGACCGCGTGCGGCAGCGGCGACGACTCGGGCAGCGGAGGAAGCGAGGACAAGGCCGCAGCCGCCGGGATCACACTGGTGAAGCCGGGCAAGCTGACCGTCTGCACGCACCTGCCGTACAAGCCGTTCCAGTACAAGGACGGCACCAAGGTCGTCGGCTTCGACGTCGACCTGCTGGACCTGGTCGCCCAGGACCTCGGGGTCGAGCAGGAAGTGGTCAACATCGAGTGGGCCCAGGTCACCTCCGGCGCCGCCTTCCAGGCCAAGAAGTGCGACATGGGCATGGGCGCGATGACGATCACCCCGGAGCGGCAGGCGGCGATCAGCATCACCTCGCCGTACATGGACGCGACCCAGGTCCTGATGACCAAGAAGGACGCGCCGATCAAGGGGCTCGCCGACCTCAAGGGCAAGAAGATCGGCGTCCAGGCCGACACCACCGGCAAGAAGTACGCCGACGACAACGCCAAGCAGTACGGCTACGAGGTGGTCGTGTTCAACGACCTCGCGCTGCAGGAGAACAACGTCAAGTCCGGCCGGGTCGATGCCGCGATCAACGACAACGGCGTGCTCTACGACTTCGTCAAGGCGAACCCGGACACCGCGGTGGTGGCCGAGTTCAACACCGGTGAGCAGTACGGGTTCGGCGCGCTCAAGGACGGCAGCGGCCCGAAGCTGGTGGAGAAGTTCAACACCCTGTTGGCCACCGCCAAGACCGACGGCAAGTACAACGAGATCTACAAGAAGTGGTTCGGGGTTGAGCCGAAGAAGTGACCACCACGACCCCGCAGTCCGTTGAGCGGAAGGGGCTGAGCCCGCGCAAGCGGGCCCAGCGCTCCCGCTGGATCCAGTACGCGATCCTGATCGTGCTGGTCGTGGTCGCCGCGGCCAGCGCGAACTGGAAACAGATCGCGAGCGTCTTCTTCAAACCCGAGTACATCAAGGCGTCCTTCCAGGACGGCATGATCCAGGCCCTGGTGAAGACGCTGGAGTACACCGCGGGCGCGTTCGTGATCGGCCTGATCGGCGGCACGATCCTGGCCCTGATGCGGCTCAGCAGCGTCGGCCCGTACCGGTGGATCTCGACCGCCTACATCGAGTTCTTCCGCGGCCTGCCGGCGATCGTGGTGTTCATCGCGTTCAGCCTGCTGCCGCTGGCGTTCCCGGGCATGACCATCCCGTTCGACCCGTACGGCGTGGTCTGGCTGGCGCTCGGCATCGTCGCGGCGGCGTACATGGCCGAGGTGATCCGGGCCGGCATCCAGGCGGTCCCGAAGGGCCAGGTCGAGGCGGCCCGGTCGCTCGGCATGCCACCGGGGCTGGCGACCCGCAAGATCGTCCTGCCGCAGGCGTTCCGGATCGTGCTGCCGCCGCTGACCAACGACCTGATCCTGCTGGTCAAGGACTCGTCGCTGGTCTTCATCATCGGCACCAGCGCGTCGGCGTACGAGCTGACCGGCTTCGGCCGCGACCTGGCCAACACGTACGCGAACCTGACGCCGCTGGTCACCGCCGGGTTCTGCTACCTGCTGATCACCCTGCCGCTGGGCATCCTGGTCCGCCGGCTCGAGGCGAAGGCCAGGAGGAGCAACTGATGCCCGTCGTCGAGATCAAGAACCTGAACAAGTCCTTCGGCAGCACCCACGTCCTGCGCGGTATCGACTTCACCGTCGAGCAGGGCGAGGTGGTCTGCGTCATCGGCCCGTCCGGGTCCGGCAAGTCCACCCTGCTGCGCTGCGTCAACCTGCTCGAGGTCCCGCAGGAGGGACAGGTGTTCGTCCGCGGTGAGGAGATCACCGACCCGGACTGCCACCTGGACGCGGCCCGTTCGCAGATCGGCATGGTGTTCCAGCAGTTCAACCTGTTCCCGCACCTCAACGTGCTGGCGAACTGCACGGTCGCGCAGACCACGGTGCTGAAGCGCAAGGCCGACGAGGCCGAGAAGATCGCCCGGTCGAACCTGGAGCGGGTCGGCCTGCACGACAAGATCACCGCGTACCCCGCGCAGTTGTCCGGTGGTCAGCAGCAGCGGGTCGCGATCGCCCGGGCGCTGTCGATGGACCCGACGCTGATGCTGTTCGACGAGCCCACCTCGGCGCTCGACCCCGAACTGGTCGGCGAGGTGCTCACGGTGATGCGCAAGCTGGCCCTGGACGGGATGACGATGCTCGTCGTCACGCACGAGATGGCGTTCGCCCGCGAGGTGGCCGACCGGGTCGTGTTCATGGACGCCGGCGTGATCGTCGAGCAGGGTACGCCGGACGAGGTGATCGGCAACCCGCAGCAGGAGCGCACCAAGACCTTCCTGCGCCGCGTGCTCGACCCGACCCACGTGGAAACCACCGGCTAGCAAGGCGTTACGGACCGCATCCGACGCGCGTACCCGCTGCCGCTTCACGCAGCGTGTGCGCGCGTCGTACGTTCGGGAACCATCCCCTGGCCGCCTGGCTACGATCAGGCCTCGGCGTTGCTCCGGACCCGCGCGGCTGTGTCAAGCTACGAAGGAGGAGCCGGGCCAACCGGTCCGACCCCATCATCGAGGGGGCCACCGCGGCGTCCGTGGTGGGCCGGTCATGGGGGAACAGAATGTCTGTCCTGCGTACGACACTCGCTCTGTGCGGAGCCGCCGTTCTCGCGGCCGGGGGATGTGGTTCCGACTCGCTGTCCGGCGGCTCGACGACGAGCGCTCCGCCCAGTGGCAGCCCGTCCAGCGCACCCGCCGCGGCCGGTTCCGCCGATCCGGCCCTGGCCGCCGCCCTGCCGCCGAAGCTCAAGTCGGCCGGCAAGATCGTCGTCGGGGTGGACTCGACCTATCCGCCGAACGAGTTCCTGCAGGGCGGCAAGACGGTCGCCGGCATGGACGTCGACCTGTTCAACGCGGTCGCGGCGAAGTTCGGGCTCACCGTCGACTGGCAGTCGGCCGGCTTCGACACCATCATCACCGGCGTCCAGGGCGGCAAGTACGACGTCGGCGTCTCGTCGTTCACGATCAACCCGCAGCGCAAGCAGCAGGTCAACATGGTCAGCTACTTCAACGCCGGGACCCAGTGGGCGGCGCAGAAGGGCAACCCGAAGGGGGTCAACCCCGACGACGCGTGCGGCAAGACGGTCGCGGTGCAGAAGGGCACCACCCAGCTCGAGGACGACATCCCGAAGCGGCAGGCCAAGTGCAAGGCCCAGGGCAAGCCGGAGATCAAGCTGATCGTCCGGGAGAAGCAGGACCAGGCCACCGCCGACGTCGCCAGCGGCAAGGCCGACGCGATGCTCGCCGACTCCCCGGTCGTGCTGTACGCCGCCAAGCAGTCGCAGGGCCAGCTCGAACCGCTCGGCACCATCTACGACGCGGCGCCGTACGGCTACGTGGTCCCGAAGGGGCAGACCGCGTTCGCGGCGGCCATGGTCAAGGCGCTCCAGGAGATCAGGGCCGACGGCACCTACAAGAACGTGCTGACGAACTGGGGCAACGAGTCCGGTGCCATCAGCAACTTCGCCGTGAACCCATGACCAGCCACACCGACACCCCGAAGACCGAGGTCGCGGTCCCGGACCGGCCCGGCGCCATCAACGCCGTCCCGGTCCGGCATCCCGGCCGCTGGGTCGCGATCGCGCTGATCGCGATCCTGGTCGCGATGTTCGTGCACCTGGTGGTGACCAACGACCAGTTCGACTGGCATTTCGTCTTCCAGTCGATGAACCAGAACGCCGTACTCGAAGGACTCGTCAAGGGCACCCTGCTGGTCACCGCGCTGAGCATGGTCGTCGGGATCGGCGGCGGCGTGATCCTTGCGGTGATGCGGCTGTCCGACAACCCGATCCTGTCCGGCGCCGCCTGGGTGTTCACCTGGTTCTTCCGCAGCGTGCCGCGATACATCCTGCTGTTCACGATGGCGACGCTGGGCATCCTGTTCCAGGACGGGCTGGCGTTCGGGGTGCCGTTCGACTGGAAGATCATCGACTGGCTCGGCCTGTCCGGGGACTGGCGGCTGTTCACCCTGGACGCGAACCAGGTGTTCACCGGCATCGTCGCCGGCGTGCTCGGCCTGGGCCTGTCCGAGGCGGCGTACATGGCCGAGATCGCCCGGGCCGGCATCCTCAGCGTCGACAAGGGCCAGATGGAGGCCGCCGAGGCGCTCGGGATGAGCCGTGGCAAGGCGATGCGGCGGGTGGTGCTGCCGCAGGCGATGCGGGTGATCGTGCCGCCGACCGGCAACGAGACGATCGCGATGCTGAAGGACACCTCGCTGCTGATCGCGGTCCCGGTCACGACCGAGCTGTTCTACCAGTTGCAGTCGATCGGCAGCCTGTACTTCAAGACGTTCCCGGTGGCGGTCGCGGCGACGCTGTTCTACCTCGCGATGACGAGTGTGCTGATGGTCGGCCAGTACTTCCTGGAGCGGCACTTCGGTCGCGGCTTCGGGACCAAGGCGCCACGGACCGCCCGGCCGGCCGGTGCCGGAGGTGCGTGATGACCGAGGCGCCGGAGCTGGAGATGCCGTTGGTACACGCGCTGAACGTGTCCAAGTCCTTCCACCACAACGAGGTCCTGAAGGGCATCGACCTGGACGTGGAACGCGGTCAGGTGGTCTGCCTGCTCGGCCCGTCCGGCTCCGGCAAGACCACGTTCCTGCGCTGTATCAACCAGCTGGAGACGATCGACGGCGGCCGGATCTGGGTCGACGGCGACCTGATGGGGTACGCCGACCGGGACGGCAAGCTGTACCGGCTGAAGGACAAGCAGATCGCGGCCCAGCGCCGGGAGATCGGCATGGTCTTCCAGCGGTTCAACCTGTTCCCGCACAAGACCGCGCTGGAGAACGTCACCGAGTCACCGATCCAGGTCAAGGGCGAGTCCCGTAAGGCCGCGCGGGACCGGGCCACCAAGCTGCTCGAGCGGGTCGGTCTGGCCGATCGGTCCGCGATGTACCCGGCCCAGTTGTCGGGTGGTCAGCAGCAGCGGGTCGCGATCGCGCGCGCCCTGGCGATGCAGCCGAAGCTGATGCTCTTCGACGAACCCACCTCGGCGCTCGACCCGGAACTGGTCGGCGAGGTGCTGTCGGTGATGCGCGAGCTCGCGTCCGACGGGATGACGATGATCGTGGTCACGCACGAGATGGCGTTCGCCCGGGACGTCGCCGACACCGTGGTCTTCATGGACGGCGGCGTCGTGGTCGAGGCGGGACCACCGCGCGAGGTGATCAGCAATCCACAGCACCAGCGCACCCGGACGTTCCTGGCCCGCCTCCGTTCGGAACACGAGCACCCCTGATCCGCACAGCAGCGGCGACCCCGGGGTACGGGCCGCCGCTGCAGGTTGCGAGGGATCAGGCGAGCGCGACGCCGAACACGTGCAGCCCACCGTTCGCGGGCAACGTGATCAGCTCGACCGTCTTCGCGGGGTCCAGCGGGATCGAGTGCGCGAAGAACCGGTACTGGTACTCCGCGTTCGCGTAGCCCGCCGGGGTGTTGCGGCCCTGGGTCGAGATGGCCAGCGTGGCCCCGTGCGCGCCCGCGTCCTGGAACGACCAGTTCGGGAACCCGACCGAGCCGGACGCCGTGGTGCCGTCGGAATACCAGACCTTGACCGTCCCGACCGCCGACTGCCCGGCCGCGGAACCGAGCAGGACCAGCTTCGAACCCTGCCCGGAGTACGCGAACGTCTGGCCGGCCGCGATCACGTTGTCCTTCGTACCGGCCGGGACGTCCGGCCAGGTGAAGTTCGCGCCCAACGCGGTGACGGTGGAGCCCGGTGCCACCCCGGCCCCGGCCAGCTTCTCGGCGGAGAAGCTGTTCCCGTCGCCGTCGAAGTCACCCTTGGCCGGATCCGCCTCACTGGTCACGCCGACGTTGTTGTACGCGGCCGCGAGGTTCGGCAACGGCGTCCCCGAGCGCTGCACCCGGGTCCCGACGGCCTCTCCCCCGGCGTACGTCGCGGTCGCGGTGAAGGTACGGATCGTGAAGCCCTCGCGTTGTTCCGGCACCCGGATCTGGAACGCGACCGTCACGGACCGGCCGGGCCTGACCGTCTCCTTCACGGCCTGCGTCTCCGGGGAGACGGTCCACCCGACCGGACCGCGGAACGCCACGGACAGCTTGCCGAGGTTGGCGGTGGACTTGTTCGTGACCGTCACCCGGACGGTCGAGATCGCCGGGCCGGCCAGGTCGACCTCGGAGACGGACACCTCGGCGGACGGGGTGGCCGCGGTGGCGGGCAGTTGCGGGATCATCAGGGCGGCGGCGGCCGCGATCACCAGGACGAATCTGCGCATCTCACACCACCGGAGGCATCGAGGTCTCGCGGGAATCCAGGCCGAGCCGGAGCTCACGCCAGGCGCCGCGGGTGAAGTCGGGTACCTCGACCGGCTTGCCGTCCTTGCGCAGCGATTCCACGCTGAGCGGGACCGGCGAGCACCAGGCCGCGGAGTCGTACACGTCGATGTCGGGGACCAGCCCGGCCCGCATCTGCTGGACGATGCGCCACTGCAGGACGTAGTCCATGCCGCCGTGACCGCCGTTGTTCGCCGCGTCGTCGCCGATCTTCTTCCACAGCCAGTGGTCGTGCTCCTGCCGGTACGGCGCGAAGTCCCGCCAGGAGTGGCCGCCGTGGTCCGGCTCGAGGTACACCCGGCCACCGGTACTGCCGACCGGCACGTAGTCCTCGAAGATGCCGCGGCTGCCGGCCAGGCTGTTGATCCGGCTGTACGGCCGCGGCGAGCTGACGTCGTGCTCCGCCCGGATCACCCGGCCCTTGTCGGTCTCGATCAGACAGGTGACCAGGTCGCCGTTCACGTACGTCTCGTTCCACGCCGGGTGGTCCCGCGGGATGTGCCGCTCGCGGTAGTCGGCCAGCCCGCGCGGCGCCGTACTGGTCGCGCGCAGCGTGGTGAACCGGTCGCCGCGGTTGATGTCCATCGCGGCCGCGATCGGCGCGAGGCCGTGCATCGCGTAGAAGCTCGCCGTACTGCGCGTGTGCCACTGCCGGCGCCACGTGTCCGTGTAGTACGTGTCGCTGAACAACAGCTCACGCAGGTCGTGCAGGTAGCCGCCGTGGCCGTTGGTGATCTCGCCGAACAGCCCCTCGTGCGCCATCTTGAGCATGGCGAGCTCGTTGCGCCCGTAGCTGCAGTTCTCCATCAGCCACAGGTGCCGGCGGGTCCGCTCGGACGTGTCGACCAGGTCCCACAGCTCGTCGAGCTCGGTCGCGATCGGCAGCTCGACCCCGACATGCTTGCCGGCGAGCAGCGCGGCCTTGCCCTGCTCGTAGTGGAACTCCCACGGGGTGGCGATGTAGACGAGGTCCACGTCGCCGCTGCGGACGAGGTCCTGGTACGCGCCCGCCGAGCCGCCGTACTCGGTGGGGCGGGGCTTGCCGAGGGAGACCAGCCTGTCGGCGGCCGACTTGGCCCGGTCGGCGCGGATGTCGCAGACCGCGGTGACGACCGCACCGGGGACGGCGGCCCAGCCGGTGAGCATGCCGGCGCCGCGGTTGCCCAGACCGATCAGGCCGATCCGGACCCGGTCGTGGGCGGCGAACGGTACGTCGATCATCGAGCGCTGGTTCGCCCGGCGCGGTGGTGCGGTCTGGGCCGCGGACGCCTCGGCGTCGGCCGGCGAACCCGCGGCCGCGGCGGTACCGGTGACACCGGTCGCGGCGAGGGCGCCGGCGAGGCCGGCACCGAGCACGGTCCGGCGGGAGGAAGTGGGGGGCACGGTGAACTCCTGTCGTCGGGCGGGGCGACTGGACCGCCGGGACGCGGTCCAACCAGAAGTGCGTGATTGTGCTCGGTATCCGATCATGAGAGACATGTACGCGCAATAGCTGGTGGCGAACTAGCCACGATCGACGGCCGCCGTGCATACCTGCGGTGTCAGCGTGGAAGATGTACGCGGTGGGCGCGCGCCCAAGACATTCAGCCCGCCTGGGGAGGCAAGCAGTGAGCAGCACCGATGGTCCCGACGAGGTCCGGCTCAGCATTCCGGCGAACGGCGCCTATGTCGCCGTGCCGCGGTCGGTGGTCGGTAACCTCGCCGCCCGCAACGACTTCACCGTGGACGCGATCGACGACCTGCGGATCGTCGTGGACGAGGCCTGCGCGATGCTGCTGCCGCACGCCACCGACGGAGCGCTGGAGTGTGTGTTCGAGATCGAGCCGCCGCACCTGACCGCGCGGGTGTCGGCGACGGTGCCGGACGGCTGGCACCCGGACACCGAGTCGATCGGCTGGGTCATGCTGACCGCGCTGGTCGAGTCGGCCACCGCCGAGACGGAGAACGGCCGGCTCACCATCAGCGTGACGGCGACCGCCTCCGCCGCGGAGAAGGCGTGACCGACGACAGCTCCCTGGGCGACGCCCAGGAATCCACCGACCTGCGCACCCGCACCGCCGAACTGTTCGCGGCGATGAGGGCGGCGCGCCCTGGCGAGCCGGAGCACATCCTGGCCCGCGACGGGCTGGTCACCCTGCACATGCCGCTGGTCGAGCACCTGGCCCGCCGGTTCCGCAACCGCGGCGAGCCGTACGACGACCTGGTCCAGGTGGCCACGATCGGCCTGATCAAGGCGATCGACCGGTTCGACGCCGACCGCGGGGTGGAGTTCTCCACCTACGCGACGCCGACGATCCTCGGCGAGATCAAGCGGTACTTCCGGGACAAGGGCTGGGCGATCCGGGTCCCCCGCCGGCTGCAGGAGCTCCGGCTCTCGCTCACCTCGGCGACCGCGGAGCTGACCCAGGAGCTCGGCCGGGCGCCGACCGTCGCCGAACTGTCCGACCGGCTCGGCCTGGCCCAGGACCTGGTGATCGAGGGACTGGAGTCCGCGAACGCGTACAACACCCTCTCGCTGGACGCCCCGGACCAGAACGAGCAGGACACCACCACGGTGCTGGACGGGCTCGGCGGTGAGGACGAAGCGCTGGAGAGCGTGGAGTACCGGGAGTCCCTGAAGCCGTTGCTGGCCCAGCTGGAGACCCGGGAGAAGCGGATCCTGACGCTGCGGTTCTTCCGCGGGATGACGCAGTCCCAGATCGCCGAGGAGATCGGGATCTCGCAGATGCACGTCTCCCGGCTGCTGGCCCGCACCCTGACCGAGTTGCGCGCGGGCCTGCTGAAGGAGTGAGTCAGAGCACGGGGTGGTCGTTGCCCGGGTCGTCCTTGAGCGCGTCCATCGAGGCCTTCTGGAAGATCGCGATCAGCACGGCCGCCGCGGTGACGGCGAGCACGACCGACACCGCGCTGGTCGAGCCACCCCAGAAGCTGTAGGCCAGCAGGAGCTGGATCAGCTGGGTGAACACGGCCGGGCCGCGGCTCCACGTCGAGGCGCGGGACAGCCCCCGGGCGACCAGGACCAGACCGGCACCGTACGCCAGCAGGAAGATCGTCGTAGTGACGCCGAGCAGCAGCCGGGCGCCGTTGATCGTAAATGCCTCGGCAATTCCGAGAACGGCGAGCACGAGCCCTTCCGCTGCGACCACCGCTGCAGCTAGCTTGAGCGGGCGCGGTACGACTGCGGATGAGGAATCGGTCGGCACGCGTCAAGAGTAGTGCGTCTTGTGGGGTGACCTCCGGGGTCGGTGCAACGACCCGGGGCTTACCCGACAGGGGGCGCCGATCCCTTGTGGCTAGGGCCGGCCGGCCATCCGCTATGAGGACGCCAAGCCCCGGCGGACAGCAGTGAGGAGCTGTCCGGCGCTGGGCGCGGACCACCTGGGTCCAACCCCCTGCCCCAGGTGCTCCGGAGGGTCGTCAGAACCTTTGCCCCACAGGGATTCGAGGTTGCGCGTAACCCCGAGGCGGTTGGATCGGTTACTTGCTGTGAACGGGTGATCGCAACCTTGAGGCCTCGTACGATAATCGGACGAGGTGCACGGCTGCGCACCGGTTCGGAGTGTTAAGGAAGTGTTGTGATCCGATCGACAAGTCCATAACCCTTGTATCGCCAGTCGGACATTGGGAACATGGACTCGTTCGTGAATGCGTTCACAACGCCTCGCGAGACCCCCGAGCGAGTACAGATCCGCTGAGATGGGCACAGACCCAGCCGTCAGCGAAACGACTACTAACGAGAGAGATGGGATCCGCCATGGATTGGCGCCACCGGGCCGTTTGCCTCGATGAGGACCCGGAACTGTTCTTCCCCATCGGCAACACCGGGCCCGCGATCATGCAGATCGAGGAGGCCAAGCAGGTGTGCCGCCGTTGTGACGTGCGTGAGCAGTGCCTTGCCTGGGCACTGGAGGCCGGCCAGGACCACGGTGTCTGGGGTGGCCTGAGCGAGGACGAGCGTCGTGCGCTGAAGCGCCGCAACGCCCGGGCCCGGATCCGCACCGCCTGACCGCAGAGCAACGCGATGGGGCCCCGCGGGATCCGCGGGGCCTTTTGATTTCGGTACTTCTCCCGGTTGCCCAAGGCATCCAGCCGTTGCGTCCGATCAACTGTTGGTGACCACCCACGGTGGACCTCACCCACGGTTGTTCCGACGCAACGAACAAGGACCGTTCTTGGTCAGTCCTTCACCGGGAGGTCGAGCACCACCGTCGTCCCCGGTCCGTCGTGGCGGGGCTGGAACTCCAGCACCCCGTCCAGTTCGCCGATCACCAGCGTGCGCACGATCGACAGGCCGAGGTTGCCGGAGGTCTCCGAGTCGAAGCCGGCCGGCAGTCCCAGACCGTCATCGGTGACGACCACCCGGAGCCGGCCGACGGATCGCTGGGCGTTCAGCTCGATCAGCCCGGCGGCGTCGTCGCCGGACCTGGTACCGAAGGCGTGCTCCACCGAGTTCTGCATGAGTTCCGTCAGCACCATCGCCAGCGGGGTCGCGACCTCGCTGTCCAGGACGCCGAAGCTGCCCGTCCGCCGCGTCTCCACCTGGGTCGCGACGGTCGACACGTCGGCCACCATCGCCGCCACCCGGTCGGCCACGTCGTCGAAGTCCACGTGCTCGTCGAACGACTCCGACAACGTCTCGTGCACGATCGCGATCGAGCCGACCCGGCGGACCGCCTCGGCGAGCGCGGCCTGGCCTTCCGGCACGGTGATCCGGCGGGCCTGCATCCGCAGTAACGCGGCGACGGTCTGCAAGTTGTTCTTGACGCGATGGTGAATCTCCCGGATGGTGGCCTCCTTGGTGACCAGCTCCCGCTCCCGGCTCCGCAGCTCCGTCACGTCGCGGAGCAGGATCAGCGCACCCACGTGCTCGCCGTCGGCCCGCAGCGGGATCGCCCGCAGGAACAAGGTCGCGTCCGGGTTCTCGATCTCGAGCTCCTGGGCGGCGCGGCCGGTCAGCACCGAGGCGAGCACGTCGTCGACCTTGTGGCCGACATGGAGCAGTTCGCCGGTGACGTCCTTCAGCCGGCTGCCGACCAGATCGGTGACCAGACCCATTCGGCGATAGGCGGACAACGCATTGGGGCTGGCGAACGTCACCATTCCGTGGCGATCGATCCGGATGCACCCGTCCCCCACCCGCGGACTGGTGGACAGCAACCGCTCGCCGCCGTACGGGAAGATGCCGTCGGTGATCATCCGGGCCAGGTCGGTCGCACTCTGCAGGTAGGCGATCTCCAGCCTGGACGGCGTCCGGACGCCGAGCAGGTTCGTGTTCCGCGCGATCACCGCGATCACCCGGGACCCGCGCCGGACCGGGATCGTCTCGACCCGGACCGGGACGTCGTCGCGCCACTCCGGATCGCCCTCCCGGCAGATCCGGCCGCCGTCGTAGGCCTGGTCCAGCAGCGGCCGGCGATCGCGGGGGATGAAGCTGCCGACGATGTCGTCGAGGTACGCGGTCGGCCCGGTGGTCGGCCGCATCTGCGCACCGGCCCAGAAACCCAGGCCTTCGGTGTCGGGCAGCCAGAGCACCAGGTCGGCGAACGACAGGTCCGCCAGCATCTGCCAGTCGGACACCAGCAGCTGCAGGCGGTCCAGATCGGCCTGGTCGAGGGTGGTGTGGTTCCGCGCCACATCAGTCAGGGACGGCACGGTGCCGAGCCTATCCGGCCGCCGGACCGGACCGGGCTCGACAAGTCCGGCGGATGGGTGTTGATTGATCTGTGCCCGATCGCGGGCCTAGTGAAAGGATGCATCGGTGGAGTCGACGTCGTACTGGCAGGACGTGATGGCCGCGGACTACGCGGTACCAGGCGACCGTGCGCTGAGCGACCTCACCGAGGAGCTGGTCCGCGGTCTCGCCAGTACCAACCCGCAGATCCGGGACGCCCTCGCGTACCCGACCCTGGCCACCTGGCTGGAGCGCGGCGTGTACGACGACCTGCTGCCCGGATTCGGTGACGGTCTCTGTGCCGGTCTTTCCTACGGGCTCGGGGAGGACGGGACGGACACGGTGTTCCGCCGGTCCTTCACCGCGCTCACCCTGGCCGAGGTGATCCACCGGGACAACGCGGAGTTCCTGGTGCACGACGAGGTGGTGATGCGCTGGGGCGACCGGCTCGCCACCTGGCTGCTGCGCGAGCGCGACCTGCGGGGCTACGTGACGGACTGCGGCTGGGCCCACGCGGTCGCCCACGGCGCGGACGCGATCGGCGCGCTGGCCCGGTCCCGGCACTGCGACGCCGGCGTCCTGCGGGCGCTGCTGGACGTGCTCGCCGACCGGATCGTCAAGGAGACGAAGTACCGCTGGGTGCACGAGGAGCACGACCGGGTCGCGCACGCGGTGATGACGATCCTGCACCGCAACATGCTCACCAGCGACGAGCTCGAGCGCTGGCTCAAGCCGATCGCGGCGACCGCGGCCCAGCAGCCGCTGATGCACGAGACCCTGCCGGAGTGGCCGACGCCGAACGTCTTCAACGCCCGCGGTGTCCTGCACGTCCTGCTGAGCCAGCTCGCGATCGGCGTGAAGGGCTTCCCGATTCCCGGCGACGACGAGTTGTTCGGCCGGCCGATCGAGGCCCGCGCGGACCTGCTGCTGATGGTGACCGAGGCCGTCCGCGTCTCCCAGCCGTACATCTACCGGCCGGCCCCGGGGACGTCCTAGGACTCCTTCGGTACGACCACCGTCGCCACCACGGCGAGGTGGTCGGTGCCGCCGATCTCGTACGTCCGGAACTTGCCCGGCGCGACCCCGTCGCTGACCACCACGTGGTCGATCTGGGTCCGCAGCACGGCCGGACGGCTCGACGGCCAGGTGCCCCGCAGACCGGCGCCGACGGCCGGCGCGACGCTGCGGCAGCGTGATCCCAGCGCGTCCCGGAAGTCGGCGTGGTCGGTGGTGGCGTTGAAGTCGCCGGCCACGATCGTCGGCCGGTCCTCCGCGCACCACTTCCGCAGAACGTGCAGGTCCTGCTTCCAGCTGGGCACGGCGTCCGGCAGCGGCGGGTACCCGTGGTACGCGATCAGCCGGAGCTTGCCGAGCGATCCACCGGTGATGATGACGTGCCCGAACCGCGTGGTGGTCTGCTGGACCGGGCCGATCGTCTCGGCGCCCGGTTCACCGGCACCCGGCTTGGTCGACGGCTGCGACAACCGGCTCGGGTCCAGCTTCTCGGAGTCGAACCGCACACCCCCCAGGGTCGAGGACACCAGCACGCTCGTCGCGCTCTCCACGGCCGTGTTCGCCTGCTGGGTGTAGCCGTTGTACCCGAGGCCGCGCAGCTCGGCCTCGATCTGCTGCCGGACGTCGACCTGTGCCTCCGGCAACGAAACCACGTCGGGCCGGCGGTCCCGGATCAGTTTCGCCACCTCACCGGGTTCGGCACCGCCGCCGAGGACGTTCGCGACCATCACGGTGAGTTCGCGGGTCCCTGCCGGCGGCGGCTCCGGATCGGACAACGCCCGTGGCGCGGTCAACCCGGCCCCGGTCACGGCCAGCAACAGGACCAGACCGGCCGCGATCCGCCAGCCCTCGCGCAGCAGCATCACCAACGCGACCACGAGCACGACCACCAGGCCCTGCGGCCGGAACGCGACCAGCTGCGGGAACGGCGTGACCTCGTCCAGCCCGAACAGCTCCGGGTAGAGCGGAACCGCGACGACGAGCAGGAACAGCACGGACAGAACGACCCGCCGTACCCGCCAGGCAGTCGCGTCGTCCATGTCCGTCCCTCACACCTAGTCGCTGTCCCTGCGCGAACGGTACCGTGCACCGTTGCGCCTGCTTTGTCCCGAGGAGGAGCTGTGTCCAAGTTGTCCGCGGTCAGACCCGCGTACTGGATCGCCGGGGTGTTGCTGACACTCTCGGTCGTCGTACCGCTTCTGGTATCCACCTACGCCAAGGACGAACCCCGGCTGTGGGGATTCCCGTTCTTCTACTGGTACCAGCTGTTGTGGGTGTTCATCTCCGCGATCACCGTGAGCATCTGCTACCAGCTGGTGATCCGGGAGGAACGCCGGCGGCGCGCCGAGCAGGGTCTCGGTCAGGTCCGGGAGGGCGACCGATGAACCACAGCGTCGACTGGGTCCAGCTGGTCATCGTCGTCCTGATCTTCGCCGCGGTGACCGTGATGGGCTTCATGGCCGCGCGCTGGCGGCGGACCGGCGACCTCGACAACCTGGACGAGTGGGGTCTCGGCGGCCGCGGCTTCGGGACCTTCATCACCTGGTTCCTGCTCGGCGGCGACCTCTACACGGCGTACACCTTCATCGCGGTCCCGGCGGCGATGTATGCGACCGGGGCGATCAGCGGCTTCTTCGCGGTGCCGTACACGATCGTGGTGTACCCACTGATCTTCGTCTTCATGGCCCGGCTCTGGTCGGTGTCGCACCGGCAGGGGTACGTCACCCCGGCGGACTTCGTCGGCGGCCGGTACGGCAGTCGCGGGCTGTCCCTGGCGGTGGCGGTGACCGGCATCCTGGCCACGATGCCGTACATCGCGCTCCAGTTGGTCGGCATGCAGGCCGTGTTCGAGACGATGGGGCTCGGCGGCGACAACCTGCTCGCCAAGGACCTGCCGCTGCTGATCGCGTTCGCGGTGCTCGCGGCGTACACGTACTCGTCCGGGTTGCGCGCGCCGGCGATGATCGCGTTCGTCAAGGACGGCCTGATCTACCTGGTGATCGGCGCCGCGATCCTCTACCTGCCCGGCCAGCTGGGCGGCTGGGACTCGATCTTCGACGCCGCCAAGACCAAGATGGAGACGCCGAACCCGACCACCGGCAAGCCCACCGGCGCGTTCATCCCCGGCGAGGCGGGCTACTCGGCGTACTGGACGCTGGCGCTCGGCTCGGCGATGGCGCTGTTCATGTACCCGCACTCGGTCACCGCGGTGCTGTCGACGAAGAACCGCAACGTGGTCCGTCGGAACGCCGCCATCCTGCCGGCGTACTCGCTGCTGCTCGGCCTGCTCGCGCTGCTCGGGTTCATGGCGATCAAGGCGAACGTGGACATCAAGGGCCTGGACGGGCTGGCGAACCCGCAGCTGGCGATCCCGCGGCTGTTCGACCAGGAGTTCCCGGCCTGGTTCGCCGGCATCGCGTTCGCGGCGATCGCGGTCGGCGCCCTGGTCCCGGCGGCGATCATGTCGATCGCGGCCGCGAACCTGTTCACCCGCAACATCTACCGCGACTTCCTCAAGCCGGACGCCACTCCGGCCCAGGAAGCCAAGGTGTCGAAGCTCTCGTCGCTGCTGGTGAAGTTCGGCGCGCTGATCTTCGTGGTCGGGATGGACAAGACGATCTCGCTCAACCTGCAACTGCTCGGCGGGATCTGGATCCTGCAGACGTTCCCGGCGATCGTGGGCGGGCTGTTCACCCGGTGGTTCCACCGCTGGGCGTTGCTGGCCGGCTGGGCGGTCGCGATGGTGTGGGGCACCGTCTCGGCGTACAACGTGGTGAACCCGGCGACGAAGAAGCACTTCGGTGGCTCGCTGGCGAACATCCCGTTCACCGAGAAGCAGGCCTACATCGGGCTCACCGCGTTCGTGCTGAACCTGGTGATCGTGGTGGTCCTGACCGTACTGTTCCGGGCTCTCAAGCTGCCCGAGGGCAAGGACTCGACCCACCCGACCGACTACACGGCCGACGCCGGCGACCCGGGCGTGAAGGACCTGGACGAGCTGCTCGACGAGGGTGGACCGGCCGGACCTGCGACCGCCAAGTCCTGACCCGAGTCGATGGGTGGTTCCCCATGGTGGGGAGCCACCCATCACTCTTTGCGGTTATGTCGACACGCTGCGGGATCAGCCTGCCCGGATTCGGACAGCTGACCGGGCAGAATCGCCAGGGTGTTGCTGGTTCTCCTGGTCATGGCGCTCGCCGCGGGGGCGGCGCTGCTCACCGGCGGCCGCTTCACCGCGTTGGCGAACAACGGCCTGACCGGGCTGCACTGGCTGGTGGCCGCCGCGACCGGCCAGCTGCTCGGGACGGTCACCGGCGGCATCGCGTACCCGGTCGGCCTGATCGGGTCCGCGGTCTGCATCAGCGTCTTCCTCCGCCAGAACCTCCGCCGCCCCGGCGTCGCCCTGCTGGCCCTCGGCTTCTGCGCGAACGCCCTGGTCGTCGTCCTCAACGGCGCCATGCCCGTCTCCCGGACCGCGCTCGCCCGGGCCGGCCTCCCGCCGTCGGTCGTCGACGATCCCCGGCACGAGCTCTCCGGCGCCGACACCCTGCTCCCCTGGCTCGGCGACGTCGTCCCCGTCACCCTGCCCGGTCTGGGTCAGGCGGTCAGCCCTGGGGACCTGCTGATCGCCGCGGGCGCGGGCCTGCTGCTGTACGCGGGCATGGGCGGTACGGGCCGGATCCCGACCGAACCGGCGCCCTCATGGCACCAGCTAGAAACGAAAGCCCCGCCCGATCACCCGGCGCAGTGACTCGACGACGACCGGGTCGTACTCGGCCCCGATCCCGAGCCCGATCGACTCCATCGCCTTGTCCGGACTCTGCCCGCCGCTCTCCCCCACCAACTGCTCGTACGCGAGCGCGACGTTGACGATCCCGCTCTCCACCGGGATGTCCGAGTTGTTCGCCCGCCCCTGCCGGTACGGATCGTTCGAGTGCCGCACGATCTCCGCGACATGGTCCAGCACCCCGGACCGCTCGATGATCGAAGCCCCGATCTCGGCAGCCTGCTGCCGCTCCCCCCGGCTCCGCAGAAGTGAAGCCCCACCCGGCGAAGGATCAGCCAGAGCGAGCTGGCCCACCCCAGAAAGCAAAGCCGCGTACTCCAACGCCTCCAACCGATCCGGCCGCAACCCCAGGTCGTAGCCAAGGGCCACCGCCAGCGACGCGGTCCGCGCGTTCTGACCGGCGGAGCTGAAACCCGCGATCTCCGTACTGCGCGCCATCGACCGAACCGTCGTCCGGTACGTGCGTTGCGCGGAGGCGAACCGGCGGAACGCGAACTGGGTGAGGAACAGCGGCACCACCACGAGCGGCGGTCCCCACAGACCGAGCAACGACGTTCCGGAGGCCAGCAGGACGCCGCTGATCGCCATCGCCATCCCGATGCGCGCGGCAACGACCACTTCGTCGCGCAGCGCCGCGGGGAACGGCTGGTTGTACTTCTCGGTCGCCTGGCCCGCACCGATCAGGGCGTCCATGGTGGCGGCGCCGAGCACCGCGAGCAGCATGGCGCCCGTCAGCGGCCACGCGTCCTTCCACGACCCGCTCCAGGACAGGTCGGCCGGCGTCACCGCGGCGAAGACAGCGGACGCACAAGCGACGGACAGGACCCGTCGGCAGGACACGACGATGTCCCATCGCATCCCGGCGATCACCCGGGGCAGGACCCCGCCCAACGTGGCCATGGCCGTCACCGCGATGACCTGGGCGACGTCCGGTGGAATGGCCAGCTCGGGGCCCCGCAGCACGGCGTAGCCGAGCGCCGCGCTGGTCGCGATGGGTGCCCGGTTGCGGCTCCGATCGACCCGGAACTGGACCATCTCGCCGATCGCGATCAACAGCCCGAACGTCAACGCGTACGGCCATTCGGAGATGCCGCGGCGAGCTGTGATCGCGAGGGCGGCCAGGCCGAGCACTGATCCGGCCAAGATGATCACCGCACCGCTCCCGAGCCTGCGTACCTCCAGCCCTTCGGAGTCGGCCATCTACACCCCCGGCCCGGCTGCCGAGCCCGAGGCGCCACCGCCACTGCCCAGACTGAGGTCGTCGTGGTCGATACTCGCCTCCACGGAGCTGTCGGGCTGCGGCTGCTCGGCCGCGGCCGCCTTCCAGCCCTGGGTCCGGATGACGTCGACGAACGCGTCCACCAGGTCCGGATCGAAATGGGTGTAGCGATCCTGCAGCAGGATCTGCAGCGTCTCCTCGACGCCGCGGGCCGGCCGGTACGAGCGGGTCGAGGTCAGGCAGTCGAAGGCGTCGACGATGCCGATGATCCGGGCGAAGTACGGGATGTTCTGGCCGCTGAGGCCGGCCGGGTACCCGGTTCCGTCGTACTTCTCGTGGTGGTGCAGCACCGCCGACTTGACCTCTTCGAGAAAGGGGATGTTGCCGATCAGCTCGACACCGCGGGCGGGATGCAGCCGGATGGCGTCCATCTCCGAGTCGTCCAGCCGGCCAGGTTTGCGGATGATGCTGGTCGGCACGCCGACCTTGCCCACGTCGTGCAGGAGCCCGGCGTGCTCGAGTGCCGACTGCCGGTCCTCGGTGAGATCGAGATGCCGGCCGAGCATGCCGACACCCTCGCTCACCCGCTCGGAGTGGCCGCGGGTGTACAGGTCCTTGGTCTCGATCACCTGGATGAACGCGCGCATCGTCGCGGCCTGCGCGTTCCGCTCGGCCTCGTAGAGCGACAGCGTCCACCGGGCCACCAGCAACGGAACCACGACCAGGAAGACCGCCCCGATGCCGAGGCCGCCGAGCCAGACGACGGCCAGCAGGACGCCGAGCAGGCCGTAGCCCATCATCGGGACGACGGTCGGTGCGGCGACCTTGCGGAGAAAGTCGAGCGGCGAGGTGGCGCCACGGTCCAGCCAGAGCACCAGGCACATCAGTACCGCGCTGACCGCGAGCCAGGTCGTGATGGCCGCCGTCGCGGAGAACATGGCGCGGCCGGGATGGTCCAGCACCTCGGTGCCCTGGACGCCGCCGGTCTGCAGGAAGACCAGGCCCGCGGCGGTCGCACACAACACGGCCTGGGCACCGTTGAAAACCCGCCTCATCAACGGCAGACGGCGATCCTGCGTCAGGGGCAGGAGAACGGAAACGACTACGGCAGCAGCCACACCCGACAGAAGGAAGAGCGCGATGCCGACCACATAGTCGAGCGAAGCTCGAACCGGCCCTACCTTGGATCGGAGCAAGGCACCGACCAGCAGCAGGGAACCAAGTGTCAGGGTCGGGGCGTCAAGCCTGGTATGGAACAGTGCAACGCAAAGCGCCACGAGTGCGATACCAGCGCTGAACGCCACCGTCAGACGGAGCGGCCAGCGGCTGTTCACCCGTGAACTCTAACCTTCACCACTCCCACGCGTCACTACCAAGCACGGCTGGTCACCTCCGATCAGCGGTCGCAGTCTTGTGGCCCACGTTCGCGGGGCACACAGGGGGGCAGACAGCACCTCGCTGACTCGTCATAAGTTTGCTCATCGAGCGCGCCGCGAAACACTGTAGGCCAGAGCATGACTCGCCGCACTGCGGTGAACACACCGTCGTGATATGAGAGACTGTGACTCTTTGCAGTTGTTACAAGGAGGCTTTCTCATGGGCAAGACCGGCCGCAAGCGTCGCGCGCGGAAGAAGAAGGGCGCGAACCACGGCAAGCGTCCGAACGCCTGAGTTCGGCGGCTACGCACAGCGAGGACCCCGGTGAAAACCGGGGTCCTTGCAATTTGGTCACAGGTGCGAGCAAGACCACCTTTGCCACAGGTCTTGAACTCGGAGTGTTTATGAACGACCACTGAGCGCTATTGTTCAAACAATTGTTCGGAGCAATCGGGTGATCGACTCGACGGACCGGACGGCGCCCGGCACCTGTGGACAAGCACCGTCGGCGCACTGCCGAACCTCCTAGAGTTGGGGCCCGACGAGACGGCGACCGACCGCCTCGCGGACTGGGCGAGAGGGGAGGCCGGGCTGTGGCGGCGGAATCGTTCGCGGAGATGCTTCGCCGGTTCCGGACCCGGGCCGGCTACAGCCAAGGGGCGCTGGCGGAGCGAGCCGAGCTCAGCGAGCAGGCGATCGGCATGCTCGAGCGAGGAGCCCGCCGCCGGCCGCGACTGCACACCCTCGATGCCCTGGTCACCGCCCTCGAGCTGACGCCCGCCGACGCGGACCGGTTGCGTGCCGCCGCCCGCGGGACGCGCAGACCGGCCCCCCAGCCGGTACCAGCTGTCGCGCGAGCGGTTGACGCGCAACCGGCCGAGGTGGACGTCCCCCGGCAGCTCCCGCCGACTCTCGCCGACTTCACCGGCCGGCGGACCGAGCTGGAGGCGATCCTGCGCGTCCTGGTTCCGAGCGATCCGGTGACCGCCGTGAGTCTGGTGGCGGTGACCGGCATGGGCGGTGTGGGGAAGACTTCACTGGCGATCCACGCCGCGCATCTGGCCACCGACGCCTATCCAGACGGCCATCTGTACGTGGATCTGCGCGGGTACGGACCCGGCGAGCCGATCCAGCCGGTCGATGCCTTGCGTCAGCTCCTGCGATCCCTGGGCGTCGAGGGCGCCGCCATCCCGGAGCGGGCCGACGAGGCCGCCGCCTTGTACCGTTCGCGGCTGGCCGGACTGCGGGTGCTCATCCTGCTGGACAACGCGAACGGAGCGGCCCAGGTCCGTCCGCTGCTCCCGGGGGTGCCCGGATCGTCGGTGATCATGACCAGCCGGCGCGGTCTCACCGCGCTGCCCGGAGTTCGGCACATCAGCCTCACGCCGTTGCCGGAGCTGGACACGGTCGAGCTGCTGGGGCGGATCGTCGGCGACGCCCGGGTCTCCGCCGAGAACGACGCGGCCCGCTCGGTCGCGAAGCTGATCGGCCATCTCCCGTTGGCGGTCCGGCTCGTCGGCGCCCGGCTGGCCGCCCGTCCCAGCTGGCCGATCGAGTACATGGTCGGTCAGCTGGAGAACGAACGGCGCCGGCTCGACGAGCTCGGGACCGGCGACTCCGGCGTCCGGGCCAACATCGCCGGGTCCGTGCAGTTCCTTGCCGCCGGCGACCATCAGCTCGATCGCCGGGCCGCCGCGATGCTGGCCTTCCTGGGTCTGCCGGAGGGATCCGACCTGAACACAACGACCGTCGCCCGGCTGGTGGACCGGTCCGAGCTCGACACCGGTGAGCTGCTCGAACGGCTGGTCGACCTCAATCTGCTGGAGTCGACCGCGCCCGGCCGGTACCGACTGCACGACCTGATCCGTGCCTATGCCCGGGAACGCGCCGACGAGGAGCTCGCGCCGCAGGCCCGCACAGCCGCACTGCGGCGAGTCCTCCGGATGTATACCGCGGTCGGCTGGCGATCCCAGCAACTGACCCACATCCAGAGCCGGCGACTGGCCCTGGCCACGCCCAACGACTCCCCCGGTCCGGTCCTCGACGACGTCGCCTCGGCGTTGCAGTGGCTCGACGCCGAGCGGTCCAACATCTCCCGCGCGGTCCAGCAGGCCGACCGCGACCCCGAGCTGCGGCAGCTCGTACCGGAGCTGGTGCTGTCGCTGTTCGGCTACCACGAGTCCCGATCGCGGTGGATCGAGATGCGCAGCCTGAACACGATCGCCCGATCGATCGCCGGACAGCTCGAGGCCGACCGGCTCGCGGCCTGGCTGGAGCACGACCTGGCGATTCCCGATGCCGAGCAGGACCTGTTCGAGGCGGCCGGTCCGCATCTCCTCCGCAGTCTGGAGCTGTTCCGGGCGATCGGTGACGAGGCCGGGCAGGCCCGGTGCTGTTCGTCGCTCAGCTACGTCTGCCAGCGGTTGAGCCGGATCGACGAAGCCCTGGCCTGGGCCGAACAAGCGCTTGAGCTCAGCCGCCGGATCAACGACGAGACCGTCGAGGGGATCAGCTATCTGGCGCTGGGTGGCCTGCACGTCCGGCGCGGCGAGCAGGCCGAGGCCGAGCAGTACTTCGCGTTGAGCATCAGCATGGCGGAGAAGGCCGGGAACGCCCGCTCACTGGCGAAACGCTACGAGAACATCGGCCGGGCGTACCTGGACTCCGGTCTGCTCGACGCCGCGGCGGCCGCGCTCTCGACCGGCATCGAGACCTTCGAGCGGATGGGCGATCCGAGCACCTTGCCCGAGGCCCGGCTCGACCTGGCGACCGTCTACCTCCGGCAAGGGGACCTCACGGCCGCACGGCTGCACGCTGAGCGCGGCCTGAAGGACGCACGCAACAGCAGTGACACTCGGAGAGAAGGGCAGCTGCTGACGTTGCTGGGGCGGGTCAGTGCCGCGGGCAAGGATTTTGCTTCGGCGCGGTCGCAGTGGGAGCGGGCGGCCGCGCTGTTGCATCGGTTGGCGCCTCGGGACGAGGCGATCGTGCTCGAGTTGCTCGCGGAGGCCGAACGGACCGACTGACGGTCAGTCCTGGGTGGTGGTTTCCACTCGGATCTCGGTGAGGCTCAGGAGGATCTTCTGGCGGAGGGCGGCGGGAGCCTGGTCGTCGCCGCAGGAGCGGTGGACCAGCTTCTTGATGCAGCGTTCCAGGTCGTACTGGTCGAGGCAGGGGGCGCACTCTTCCAGGTGCTGGCGGATCTCTTCGGTACTGGCGTCTTCCAGTTCGTTGTCGATGAAGACGTACACACGCTGCAGGATCTCGCTGCAGTCCACGTCGTGGTGCTCGCCGCAGCTCACGACTCCTCCTCGGTCTCTCCGTCGGCGGCCGGAATCAGGCCCCGGTCGCGGGCGTAGTCGCCCAGCAGCTCCCGCAGCTGGCGCCGGCCGCGGTGCAGGCGGGACATCACCGTACCGACCGGTGTTCCCATGATCTCGGCGATCTCCTTGTACGCAAACCCCTCCACGTCGGCCAGGTAGACGGCCAGCCGGAAGTCCTCCGGGATCGCCTGCAGCGCCGACTTGATGTCGGAGTCGGGCAGGTGCTCCAGCGCGACCGCCTCGGCCGACTTGAGCCCGCCCGGGGTGTGCGACTCGGCGGCGGTCAGCTGCCAGTCCTCGATCTCTTCGGTCGGGGACTGCGTGGGCTGACGCTGCCGCTTGCGGTATCCGTTGATGAACGTGTTCGTCAGGATCCGGTACAGCCACGCCTTCAGGTTGGTGCCCGGCGTGAACTGGTGGAAGGAGCTGTATGCCTTCGCGAAGGTGTCCTGGACCAGGTCCTCGGCGTCGGCCGGATTCCGGGTCATCCGCATCGCCGCGGCGTACATCTGGTCGAGGAAAGGCAGTGCCTCCCGCTCGAAGCGCTCGGTGCGCTGCTCGGGAGTTTCGGTGGTGGTGGGAGTCGGCATCGGGATCGAGAATACCGGGCTCTTCACGGAACCCCGCTCGGTGCCCAAGATCGTCGCCATCATGTCCGCTTCAACGCGACCGGGCGGCGCGGACATTCCCGGGCCCCGGAATCCGCCGAAATCAGCTCGGATCAGCCGGAAACCTCCCGGCTGACCCACTCGAACACGGCCTCGACCAGGAGCTCGAACGACTCCTCCTGGCTGAGCTCGGCGCGCTTCGGCACCTTGAAGGAATGGTCCGCGTCCGGGACCACGGTCATCTCGGTGAGCGGCGGGAACTCCTCCGGCGTCCCGAACGGGTCCCGCTCCCCCTGCACGACGAGGGTGGGCAGGCCGGCGGCCTGGAGTTCGTCGACGCGGGTCTTGTCCGGCTTGCCCGGTGGGTGCAGCGGGAAGGACAGGGCGAGCACACCGGACGCGCCCAGCCCTGCCGCGGTCCGGCAGGCGACCCGGGCGCCGGCGCTGCGGCCACCGACGACCAGCGGCGTACGGATCCGGAGCTGGCCGATGATCGCCACCCAGGACGCGTCCAGGATCTTCGGCGCGGGCGCCAGCTTCTTCCCGGCGCGGCGCCACGGCTGCTCGATCAGGAACACGTTGATGTCCTGCTTCGGCAACCGCGCGGCCAGGGCGGTCAGGTCACCGGCCTCGATGCCGGCGCCGGCGCCGTGACCGAGGGCGATGGTCGCCACCGGTCTCCGGGCGCGGTGGGCCACGATCCGCGCCTCGCCGTGCGGCGTCGCCACAATCCGTTCGTCTGTCACGGTGGTCATCCTGTCACTCCCGGACACTCCGAACGGCCGACCTCGCCCGGCGTGGCCCGGCGGGGTCAGAAGAGGGTCTTCTCCTCCGGCTCGTCGGGGCGGTCGGCCGGATCGGCGCCGTCGGGCGGCAGCGGGTCGACGAGGTGGGGGCCGTTGTTCTTGACCGAGCTGACCGCCTTCGACACCGCGTACGCCTCGAGCCGGCCGGGCGCCGCGGGGATCAGCAGGTCGACCAGCTCGTCCGGGTCGGACGACAGCGGATCCAGCCAGGCGTCGTACCGGTCGGGCTCGACCAGCAGCGGCATCCGGTCGTGGATCCGGCCGAGGTCGTCGGTCGCGGACGTGGTCAGCACGGTGCAGGTCCACAGCCAGGCAGCGTCGGACTCCGGGTCCTCGACCGTCTTGTCACGCCAGATCTCGTACAGCCCGGCCATCGCGAGCACGCCGCCGTCGGCCGGACGGATGAAGTACGGCTGTTTGACGGGTTTGCCGCTCTTGTTCTTCTGCTCGCTCTCGTACCACTCGTAGTAGCCGTCGGCGGGCAGGATGCAGCGGCGGACCGCGAAAGCCTTCTTGAAGGCGGGCTTCTCGGCGACCGTCTCCATCCGCGCGTTGATCAGCCGGCTCCCGATCGAGGGATCCTTCGCCCAGGACGGCACCAGCCCCCACTTCACCGTGGTCAGCTTGCGCACGACCTCGTCGGGCTGCTCCCGGTTCTTCCGCTCGACCACCGCGACCACCTGGTCGGTGGGCGCGACGTTGTAGTTGTCCGGCAGCTCCTGCACAGACTCCTTCACGTTCCCGGCGTCGATCTCGAACTCGACGACAAGATCAGCAGGATCCCGGCTGGACGCATATCTGCCACACATGAAAGCCACCCTAACCACGACCACCGACAGTTCTCGTCGCAGTCGACCGGCGGTCGCCCTGCACAGCAGTTCGTACCGTGAGGCGGGGTGCCGGGTGAGGGGGCCTGCACCTACCCGCCGCAGCTGGCTGGGTACGCCAGCAAGCTCGCGGGGGTGTGCTGGGCGGGGTTGGAGATGTGCTGAAGCGGTGGAGCAGCCGGTCGAAGCACCCACAGAGGTCGTCCGTCTGAGCAACCAATTGCCCGGCCCGTACACCGCAGAAGACAACCAACAGCACCGGCCCGTCCGCTGGCAGCCAGCTGCGGGAGTCGGTCGGGGCGGATGACAACTAACCGCCCAAGCCGTCTGCCCGCGACCACCACCTCGGCTGTCTGTTGCGGGCGACAAGTACCTGCCTCAACCCACCCCGCCAGTCGCGTACCCAGCCACGCGCGGGCGGTTGCGGTTGAACGGCTTCTGGGCAGGTTGCGGCGGCGGATCGCCTACCCCGTGATAGGCGATCCGCCGCCTGCTGATGCGGCCGGGCGCCCCCCTGTTGGCGCCCGGGCGCAGTTCAGGTGCCTCGGGAGAGTTCGTCCAGGAGGCGGGTGGCCATCGGGTCGGTGCCGGGGAGGCCTTCGATCCAGAGGCGGGCCAGTTGGGGCTCCTCGGTGTCGAGGCGCCACTGGGTGATCAGGGCTCGGACCGTCTCGACCTGGTCCGGCAGGTTCGGCTCGCGGCGGACGAGCGCCGCCGCGCGGTGTGTGCCGAGGCGGCCCAGTACGTCACCGCCCGCGAACACGATCCGCAGGCACTCCGCGACGTCGATGAGCCGGAGTTCGCGGTCGAACGGTGCGGTCCCGGCCGGGTGGAGCGGCTCGACCACCACCAGCGCGTGGGTCGCGGGGACGGAGGTTCCACGGTGATCGGCCTCCCGGTAGAGCTCGCCGAGGCGGGACCGCAGGTGCTTCAGGCTGGACAGCCCGGTCAGCGGGTCCTCGCAGGACAGTGAGTGCAGGTAGATGAGGGACGTCTCGGCCCAGCTGGAACTGAGTGCGCGTACCGCGGCGAAAGCCGGCTCGCCCCCGGCGATCGAGCGGTACAGCGCACTCAGCCCATCAAGTGCCTCGAGCAACGAGACTCCGTCTTCCGCCAGTTGGCGGCCGACCTCGTCACTCGCAGGCACGACATCGGCTCCGTCCCGTAGCGCCTCGGCGATCGCGAGGTAGGCGCTGTGGTCGGTGCCAGCTGTGCCGTGCGGCTCCCTCCGCCCGCACGGTGATCCGGACGACGCTCCCGGCCGCTCCCGGGCGGGCGACCCCGCCAGGTTCGGGGACCGCAGCGAGTCGAACCGCCGACGAATGTCCGCGTACAGCGACATGACCCTCCTTCGTGGTCCCTTCGTCTCCCGACCGGGCGGCCAGGAGCGTCGTTCTGGGGGTGAGACAGGCGGGCCGCGGTTTCATGACGCGGATTCCGGAGAAATTTTTCGCGTAACCCCGAACCGGTCCGCCTCGTCAGAAAAGTGCCGTCATGAAACGTGCGGTCGCCCGTCACCTCGTGGGAGTCTTGACCGAGGCAACGAAGTGACAGACGGTGACGAAGTGGTGACGACAGCGGAGGAACAACGCATGGAGGACGTCCCCAGCGACGCGGAACTCATCGCGCGCGTGCGGTCGGGCGACCTCGAGGCGTACGGCGAACTCTTCGCCCGCCATCACCACGCCGCCGAGCGGATGGCCCGCCAGCTGGTCCCGGCCAACGACGCCGACGACCTGGCCGGTGACGCGTTCGCGAAGGTGCTGGACGCGCTCCGCAACGGCGGCGGCCCGGACGTGTCGTTCCGGGCGTACCTGCTGACCACGGTCCGCCGGGTGCACGTGGACCGGATCAGGTCCGGCCGCCGGATCACCACCACCGACGACATCGCGGCCTACGAGCGGGAGCCCGAGACGTTCGACGACCCGACGGTGACCGGGTTCGAGAGCGGCGCCGCGGCGAAGGCGTTCGCGTCGTTGCCCGAGCGCTGGCAGGCCGTGCTCTGGCATACCGAGGTCGAGGGCGAGAAGCCGGCCGCGGTCGCCCCGCTGCTCGGCCTGACCGCGAACGGCGTCTCCGCACTCGCGTACCGGGCCCGCGAAGGTCTGCGCCAGGCGTACCTGCAGCAGCACCTCACCGACGTCGGCGGCGACCGGTGCCGCTGGACCACGGAGCGGCTCGGCGCGTACGTCCGCGGCGGCCTAACCAAGCGGGAGAACCGCAACGTCCGCGAGCACATGGACGAGTGCGCGCACTGCACCGCGGTGTACCTCGAGCTCGTCGAGGTCAACAGCGCGCTGCCGGCGCTGCTCGCCCCGGCGCTGCTCGGTACGGCCGGCCTCGGGTACCTGGCCGCCGCGTCCGGCGCGAAGGCCGGGTTCGTCGGCTTCCTGGTCACCGGCTGGAAGAAGGCCACCGAGAACAGCACGCGGACCGCGGTCGGTGCCGGCACGGTCGTCGTGATCGCGGTCGCCGCCGTCCTCGCCGCGCTCGCGCTGACCGGCAACGAGACGCCCCCGGCGGCGATCAACACCCCGCCGTCGCAGCAGCCGACCCAGCCGCCGCCGAACCCGCCGACGGTGAAACCCCCGACGGTGAAGCCGCCGACGGTCAAGCCGCCGACCACGAGGCCGACGCAGCCCGAGCCCACCCAGCCGTCACCCGAGCCGGAGCCGACCGCGGCGCCCACCTCGCGGCCGACGACGCCCCCGACCACGCCGCCGACGCCCCGGCCGACGCCGCCGGAGCCGACCACGCCGGTCCTCGACGAGGGCCTGCTGACGATCACCGCACCGCGCAGTGGCGGCGGGGTACCGATCGGCTGGGCCCCGATCGTCGACCGCGCCGCCGCCGACGAGGGCGAGGAGTGGTTGATCACCCTCAAGGTCCCGGCGAACAACACCAAGCCGGTGACCATCGGCCTCACGTACGGCGCGGCGCTGCGCTGGCCGCTGGCCGGGAACCCGCCGGGCTGGACGTGTGAGAAGGGCGCCGACGGACGCAGCGGCCGCTGTACGGCGACGAACCCGGCCAAGCCGCAGCAGTTGCCGTTCACGTTCGCCACCCCGACCGGTGGTTCGGCGGCGGACCGGACGTTCACCGTCTCGGCGAAGTCGGGCCGGCTGTACGACAGCGACTCGGCGACCCTGACCGCGCCGGAGCGCACCGACGAGAACCTGCTGAAGATCACCACCCGGCCCGACCCGGACCGGCACCTGCGCACCCTCACCGTTGCCCCTGGCACCGACCGTTCCAGCGTCACCCTGCAGCTCTCTTACGGCGGGTCGCTGGACTGGCCGATCGCGGCGAAACCGGCCGGCTGGAAGTGCACGGAGAGCACCCGCACCTGTACGGCCGACGACCCCGCCGAGCCGGCTCCGCTGCCCGCCGACTTCGCCGTACCGGAAGGTGGTTCGGCGGCGGAGAGGTCGTACCAGGTGACCGCCAAGGCGGGCGTGGTCACCGACACCGACACCGAGACCCTGGCCCCGGTCCAGGAGGACGAGTCGTTGCTGCGGATCGTCACCCCGACGCCCGGCGAGGACCCGAACCCGTTCCTCTACAACCGGTTCCTCACCCTGTCCGGGGTGTCCGGGCCGGTGACGCTGGAGATCTCCTGGGGCAAGCACCTCGCTTTCGTCTCCACGTTGGACAACGGCTGGATCTGCTCGCGCTCGACCGACATCCGCCGGGCCACCTGCACGACCCAGAACTACCGCAAGCCGTTCAACTCGGAGTGGACGGTGTGGAGCCCGGGGTCGGGTCCGGCGAACACGGCCACCGTCAAGGCGATCACGCCCGGCCGGTTCGACACCGACCAGGTGGTCATCCCGCCGGCCGAGAAGCGCCGCTGAGCCGAGGCCGGGGTATTCGCTTTGCCCGGCTGACGCGCGCGCCCTACCCTGGTCCCGTTCGCGGTGACGGAACCGAGTAGCGCCGATCACCTGTGCCAGAGAGAGTCGCCGGTAGCTGGGAAGGCGACGCACAGACCGGTGTGAAGACACTCCCGAGCGGATGCGGCAACAAGAGGCCGGGCTGGTCGCCAGTCCGGTGAAGGTGTGGTGGCACCGCGAGATTCCCCTTCGCCCACACCTCCGGGGTTCGAGTAATCCGACGGAGGTGACAACAGCGATGCGAATTCTCAACCAGGAGATCCCCTCAGCAGTGGGCCAGACCGTGACGGTGGCCGGCTGGGTCCATCGAAGACGACGACTGGCCGCGGTCAGTTTCCTCGTTCTGCGGGACCGTTCCGGCCTGAGCCAGGTCGTGGTGAAGGCGCCCGGGACCCTGGCCCAGCTGGACGGACTCGGCGAGGAGACCGTCGTCCAGGTGACCGGTACGGTCGCCGCCAACCCGCAGGCTCCCGGCGGTGCCGAGCTGGTCGACCCGGTGATCGAGGCGTTGACCGAACCGGCCCACACGCCGCCGATCGAGCTGTGGCGGCCGACCGTGAACTCCGGGCTGCCGGTGCTGCTCGACAACGCGCCGGTGACGTTGCGGCATCCCGTGGTCCGGGCCGGCTGGGAGGTCGGCGCGGCCGCACTGCACGGGTTCCGCGCGACGCTCGACGGGCTGGACTTCACCGAGATCCAGACCCCGAAGATCGTCGGTACCGCGACCGAGTCCGGCGCCAATGTGTTCGCGCTGGACTACTTCGGCGGCCCGGCCTACCTGGCCCAGTCGCCGCAGTTCTACAAGCAGACGATGGTCGGCGTGTTCGAACGCGTCTACGAGGTCGGGCCGGTGTTCCGGGCGGAGCCGCACGACACGGTCCGGCACCTCGCCGAGTACGTCTCGCTGGACGCGGAATTCGGGTTCGTCCAGGACCACCGGGACGTCCTGGCGGTCCTGCGGGACGTCATCGCCGGCATGCTCGAGGCGGTCGGGACGAGGGCGGCCGGGGCGTTGGAGCGGCTCGGCGTGGAGCTGCCCGGGATCCCCGAACAGGTCCCGGTGCTGCACTTCAGCGAGGCGCTCAAGCTGGCCGGGGCGGACCCGGACGAGCCCGACCTCTCCCCCGCCGACGAACGCGCGATCGGCGAGTGGGCCCTGCGCGAACACGGCAGCGAGTTCGTCGCGGTCGAGGGGTACCCGATGGTGAAGCGGCCGTTCTACACGCACCCGCAGCCGTCGGACCCGCGCTGGTCGAACTCGTTCGACCTGCTCTTCCGTGGGGTCGAGCTGGTCACCGGCGGCCAGCGGCTGCACCGGTACGGCGACTACGTGGCCGCGTTGCGGGCCCGGGGGGAGTCCGCGGAGGACCCGGCGTACAGCTCGTACCTGCAGGCGTTCCGGCACGGGATGCCACCGCACGGCGGGTTCGCGATCGGGCTGGAACGCTTCGTGGCCAGGCTGACCGGAGCCGAGAACGTCCGCGAGGTCGCGCTGTTCCCCCGGGACCTGCACCGGCTCACCCCGTAAGGCCGATCGCCGCCCTGGCATCGCGTGGTCCGACCGGCTGGATGATGATGTGCCCATGGCCGGTGAAGTGGAGCGCGCGGTGCTGGCGGCGATCGACGAGCCGTGGATCGTCGAGCGGTTGCGGGAGCTGGTCCGGATCCCGAGCGTGGACGGAACGGACGGCGAGACCGAGGTCCAGGCCTGGTGTGCGGACCGGCTGCGGTCGCTCGGGCTCGCCGTCGACCACTGGGAGATCGACCTGGCCCGGACCACGGCCGATCCGGACTTCCCCGGGATGGAGGTCGAGCGGACCGCGGCGTGGGGCTGTGTCGGCACGCTCGGTCCGGCCGGGACACCGGGGCTGATCCTCAACGGGCACGTCGACGTCGTCCCGCCCGGTGACCTGGCGTTGTGGCCCGACGGCGATCCGTTCGCGGCCCGGGTCAGCGACGGGATCATGTGGGGCCGCGGCAGCTGCGACATGAAGGGCGGGGTGGCCGCGATCCTCGGCGCGACCGCCGCGATCGTTGCCGCCGGCATCACTCTGCGCCGGCCGCTCGCGGTGCACACCGTGGTCGGCGAGGAGGACGGCGGACTCGGTACGTTCGCGACGCTGCGACGCGGACACACCGGCGCGGCCTGCGTGATCGCGGAACCGACCGCGGGCGGCGTGATCCCGGCGAACGCGGGCTCGCTCACCTTCCGGCTGGAGCTGAGCGGGCTGGCCACCCACGGGTCGACCCGGACCCGGGGTGTCAGCGCGATCGAGAAGTTCGAGCCGGTCCACGCCGCCCTGCGCGCGTTGGAGGCCGACCGGAACCGCGATCCGCATCCGCTGCTCCAGCACCTCGACCTGGCGAACCCGTTGTCCATCGGCACGATCCGCGCGGGCGACTGGGCCAGTACCGTGCCCGACCTGCTGGTTGCCGAGGGCCGGTACGGCGTCCGGCTGGGCGAGCCGGTCGAGGAGGCGCGCGAGGTGTTCGAGCAGACGGTCGCCGAGGCGTGCGCCAAGGACGACTGGCTGCGCGATCACCCGGTGCAGGTCACCTGGCCCGGTGGGGTGTTCGCGTCCGGGCTGCTCCCGGAAGGCGACCCGTTGCTCGGCGACACGTTGCGGGCGGCCACCGATGCGGGGACGACCGTCGTCCCCGAGGTGAAGGGCGGGCCGTACGGGTCGGACCTGCGGCAGTACGCCGCGGCCGGGGTACCGACGCTGCAGTACGGTCCGGGCGACGTGCGGTACGCGCACGCCACCGACGAGCACGTGGCGTTGAGTGAGGTACTGCACTGCGCCCGGGCGTACGCGCTGCTCGCTGTCCGCCGTTGTAGTTGAGCGCGGGAATACCTCTGCCGGCCTAGCGGTTGCCGATGAGCATGCGCATCGATATCTGGTCCGACGTCGTCTGCCCCTGGTGCTACATCGGCAAGCGCCGGCTCGAACAGGCCCTGGCCGAGTCCGGTGACAACGCCGGTGAGAAGGCCGAGATCGTCTGGCACAGCTTCCAGCTCGACCCGTCGGCGACCAACGACGACCCGCGCGACCTGGCCACCCGGCTCGGCGAGAAGTTCGGTGGCGGTCGCGAGTTCGGGCTGCAGGCGAACGAGCGGGTCACCGCCGTCGCCGCCGAGGACGGCCTGGACTTCCGGCTCGAGGACGCGAAGGCGGCCAATACCGTCGACGCGCACCGACTGCTCCACCTGGCCCGCGAGCTCGGCGCGTCCGGTGACCTTCCGGCCGACACCCAGGGCCGGTTGAAGGAGCGCCTCCTGAAGGCGTACTTCACCGAGGGCCTCCCGGTCGGCGACCACGCCACCCTGACCCGGCTCGCGACCGAGACCGGTCTCCCCGAGGACCGCGTCACCGCGGTACTGGCGGGCACGCAGTACGCGGACGAGGTGGCGACCGACCAGGCCCAGGCCCTCGCGTACGGCGCGAACGGGGTGCCGTTCTTCGTGATCGACGACAAGTACGGGGTGAGCGGCGCGCAGCCGGTCGAGGTGTTCGCCGAGGCGCTCCGCCGGGCGAACGCGGACCGCAAGCCGGTCACCCTGATCAGCCCGGACGGCGCAGGCGACGGTGACGCCTGCGGCCCGGACGGCTGCCCGATCTGAGCCGTCCACTCACCCGGAGTGACTGCCGGGTTGGGCGGTGGGTACAAGACACACGGGCACACGGTGCCCCCGTGGGTTTGCCGAACGAGGTATGAAGGAGCCATGACTGTCGTGCGCGCACTGGCCAGGCCGCTGCTGTCCACCATTTTCATCGTTCAGGGCGCCAACGCGATCCGGAACCCGGAGCCGCTGGTGCCGAAGGCGCAGCCTGTCGCGGACCGGCTGGTGCCGCTGGCGAAGCGGGTCGCGCCGCCCCAGGTCGGCGACCGGATCCCGGAGACCACGGCGAACCTGGTCCGGCTGAACGGCGCCGCCCAGGTCCTCGGTGGGGTCGCGCTGGCGTCCGGCAAGGGCCGCCGCCTCGGCGCGCTCGTGCTCGCCGCGACGCTGGTCCCGACCACCGCCGCCGGGCACCCGTTCTGGCAGGAGAAGGACAAGGAAGCGCGGGCGATGCACAAGGTCCAGTTCATGAAGAACCTGGGCCTGTTCGGCGGGCTGCTGCTGGCCGCGGTCGACACCGAGGGGCAGCCGGGCCTGGCCTGGCGTGCCCAGCACGGTGCCCGGGCCGCGAAGCGGGAGGCCAAGCGCACCACCAAGCTGGCCAAGCGCGAGGCCAAGCAGTTCACCAAGACGGCCCGCCGCGAGGCCAAGCTGGCGGCGCGCGCGGCCCGGGCCGAACTCCCGATCGGCTGACGCTGCGTCCCTGCCCGATAGGCTCAGGCTGAGATCGTCCGAGCTGAGGGAGTGAGATGGGGACGTCAGAGGGCTGGCCGGCACCGCGTCCGGAGGGTGCCGTCACCGGGCGGGTCACCGTGCCCGGGTCCAAGTCGATCAGCAACCGCGCGCTGATCCTGGCCGCCATCGCCGACGGTCCATCCACGCTGTCCGGCCTGCTGGCCGCCCGGGACACCGCGCTGATGCGGTCCGCGCTCGTCTCGCTCGGCGTCGGCATCACCGAGCGGGACGGCCTGGTGACGGTCACCCCTGGTTCGCTCAAGGGCCCGGCCGCCGTCGACTGCGGACTGGCCGGCACCGTGATGCGGTTCGTCCCGCCGGTCGCCGCGCTGGCCGACGGCGTGGTCGCGTTCGACGGCGACCCGTACGCGCGGGAGCGGCCGATGGACGTCATCCTCGGCGCGTTGCGCACCCTCGGCGTCGACATCGACGACCAGGGCACCGGCCGGATGCCGTACTCCGTGAACGGCGCGGGCTCGGTCCGTGGTGGCAAGGTCACCCTGGACGCGTCCGGGTCGAGCCAGTTCGTCTCCGCGTTGCTGCTGGCCGGCGCCCGGTACGACGAGGGCGTGGACCTGCGGCACGACGGCAAGCCGGTCCCGTCCCAGCCGCACCTGGACATGTCGGTCGCGATGCTGCGCGAACGCGGCGTCCACGTCGACGACAGCGAGCCGAACCGGTGGGTCGTTGCTCCTGGCCCCATTCAGGCCCGGGACACCGCGATCGAGCCGGATCTGTCCAACGCGGCACCGTTCCTGGCCGCGGCGGTCGTCACCGGTGGCGAGGTCACGGTGACCGGGTGGCCGACGGCAACGACCCAGCCGGGTGGGCAACTGCCCGAGATCTTCACCCGGTTCGGCGCGGACGTGACGCTCACCGACGACGGGCTGACCGTTCGCGGCAAGGGCCGGATCGCCGCGGTCGACCTGGACCTGAGCGAGGTGGGCGAGCTGACCCCGGTGATCACCGCGATCGCAGTGCTCGCCGACGGCCCGTCGTACCTGCGTGGCATCGCCCATCTGCGCAACCACGAGACCGACCGGCTGGCCGCGCTGGAGCAGGAGTTGACCGCGCTCGGCGGAGACGTGAACCAGACCCCGGACGGCCTGGAGATCCGGCCGAAGCCCTTGCACGGTGGGCTGTTCGGCACGTACCACGACCACCGGATGGCGCACGCCGCCGCGGTCGTCGGGCTCGCCGTCGACGGGGTCGCGATCGAGAACATCGGCACCACCGCGAAGACCCTGCCGGAGTTCCCCGAGCTGTGGACCGGCCTGGTCGGCTGATGTCGCGGTACGACGAGGACGCCAAGTACGAGCGCCCGAAGCGCCGGACCCGGCCGCGGACCAAGGACCGGCCGTCGTACGACGACGCGGTGACCGGGTTCGTGATCACCCGGGACCGCGGCCGGTACACCACCTGGGTGGACGACGACGCCGAGGACGGCCGGCTGGTCACCGCGATGAAGGCTCGGCAGCTCGGGCGCAAGGGCGTCATCGTCGGCGACCTGGTCAAGCTGGACGGCGACGCCAGCGGGGACGAGGGCACGCTCGCGCGGATCGTCGAGGTGCTGCCCCGGGAGACATTGCTGCGCCGCTCGGCCGACGACGACGACCCGGTCGAGCGCCCGTTGGTGGCGAACGCGGAGCAGCTCGTCATCGTGGTCGCAGTGGCCAACCCGGAGCCGCGGACCCGGCTGATCGACCGGTTCCTGGTCGCGGCGTACGACGCGGGGATGCGGCCGTTGCTCTGTCTGACCAAGACCGATCTGGCCGACCCGGAGCCGCTGCTGTCGACGTACCGGCCGTTGGGCGTGGAGTCGGTCGCGACCCACCAAGGCGGGGACCTGAGCGCGCTGCGGGAGCAGTTGCAGGATCGGACGAGCGTGCTGGTCGGTCACTCCGGCGTCGGCAAGTCCACGTTGGTGAACGCGCTCGTCCCCGGCGCCGACCGCGCGATCGGGGTCGTCAACGATGTCACCGGACGCGGCCGGCACACGTCGACCAGCGCCCTGGTCCTTCGGATGCCTGACGGCGGATGGATCGTCGACACCCCGGGGATCCGGTCGTTCGGGCTCGCGCACGTGCAGCCGGACCAGCTGATCAACGCGTTCCCCGACCTGGCCGCCGAGGTGATCGACTGCCCGCGCGGCTGCACGCACGCCGAGACGGAACCGGACTGCGCGCTCGACGACGCGGTCGAGTCCGGCCGGGTGGAGGCGGAGCGGGTCGCCTCGTTCCGCCGGCTGCTGGCCAGCCGCGAGGGCCGCGCCGAGCAGAACTGGTCGCCCGAGCAGGCCTAGTTGGGTGGCAGCCGGCCGTCCCAGACCGCCTTCGCGCCGGAGTCGCCGGTACGGATGGTCTGGTAGACCACCAGCACGCCGATCACGACGACCGCGGCGCTGACCACCCACTCGAGCGGCTTGCTCCGGGCCGCCCGGGCGCCTTGGCCGGTCGCGAGCGCGGACGGTCCGCTGAGGACGAAGACGGCCACCACGACCAGGACGGCGAACGCGAGCACGAACCAGAACAGCAGGTTGCCGCGCTTCTGGTGCTCGGCGACGAGCTGCTGGAGTTCCGGGATCGCGGCAACGAAGGCCTTGCCGCTCTGCCGCGCCACGAAGCCCACCACCAGCGCGCCCAGCCCGAGCAGCAGGACCGGCCAGCGCAGCAGCCAGCGCCACTTCGGGACGAGCGCGAACACGATCGCGGTGAGCGCCGCCACCGGCAGCAGCACCACCGCGGCGTGGATCACCAGCACGTGAAGGGGAAGATCACCGAACCGCTCGAACATCACGCCTCCTGCAGCCCGTCTGTGGGGTACTGCCTGACACTAACTGCACGTTCAATCACCACGGATGGTTCAATTCGAGCCGCAACCGACCCGCAACCTTGGCCGGCGCGGCGCGACTTGGGTGGACCGGGCGGACGCGGCACCCTTTGCGCGGGTAGCCTTCCGGCATGCCTTCGCACACCGACGACCTCCGGCTCGCGCACATCCTGGCCGACGACGCGGACTCCATCGCGATGGACCGGTACAAGGCGCAGGACCTGCATGTGGCGACCAAGCCGGACATGACGCCGGTGAGCGAGTCCGACAAGAAGGTCGAGGACGTGATGCGCCGGACGCTGTCCCGGGCCCGGCCGCGGGACGCGTTCGTCGGCGAGGAGGAGGGCACCACCGGCTGGAGCGCGCGCCGCTGGGTGGTCGACCCGATCGACGGCACCAAGAACTACATCCGCGGCGTCCCGGTCTGGGCGACGCTGATCAGCCTGATGATCGAGGACCAGGTCGTCGTCGGCGTCGTCAGCGCACCTGCCCTCGGCCGCCGCTGGTGGGCGTCGTACGGCGACGGCGCGTGGACCGGCCGCGCGTTGATGTCGGCCCAGCCGTGCCGGGTCAGCGACGTCGCGAAGCTGGACGACGCGTCCCTGTCGTACTCCTCGCTGACCGGCTGGGAGAAGCTCGGCAAGAAGGACCAGTGGGCCGGCCTGATGGACGCCTGCTGGCGGACCAGGGCGTACGGCGACTTCTGGTCGTACATGCTGGTCGCCGAGGGCGCCGTCGACATCGCCGCCGAGCCCGAGCTCAACCTGTACGACATGGCCGCGCTGGCCGTCATCGTCGAGGAGGCCGGCGGCCGCTTCACCTCGGTCGACGGTGAGCCGGGCCCGAACGGCCCGAACGCGGTCGCCACCAACGGCCGGCTGCACGACGAGGTCCTGGCCCGCCTCGCCGACAGCTGACCTACCAGGTCGTCTACCAGGCGATCCGGAAGCCCTGGTTCCCCGAGCTGCTGGTCGGTTCGTTGCTGGAGCGTGCGGCCACCCGGTAGCGGTTGCAGTACGAGTGGTGGCACAGGTACGAGCCGCCGCGCATCACCCGGTTCTCGCCGCGGCGGGGACCGGTCGGGTTGTGCCGGGGGCCGGTGTGGTCGGTGGACCACCAGTCCGCGGTCCACTCCCACACGTTGCCGACCACCTCGTACAGGCCGAAGGCGTTCGGCGGGTACGTGCGGACCGGCGCCGTCCCGCGGTGGCCGTCGTCGAGCGTGTTCTTGGTGGGGAACGTGCCCTGCCAGATGTTGCACCGGTGGTCGCCGTCCGGGGTGAGCTCGTCGCCCCACGGGAAGCGGGCCTGGTCGAGTCCGCCGCGGGCCGCTCGCTCCCACTCGGCCTCGGTCGGGAGGCGGCCACCGGCCCAGGTACAGAAGGCCACCGCGTCCGCCCACGAGACGTGCACGACCGGGTGGTCCTCCCGCCCGCTCAGGTCGGACTGCGGACCCTCCGGGTGGTTCCACAGCGCGCCCTCGACACCGCACCACCACGGCGTCGACTCGGGTCGTTGGCTGACCTTGCGGATCGCGGCGGGCAGGAAGCCGGCGAAGACGAAGCTCCAGCCGAACCGCTCCGCCTCTGTCACGTACTGCGTGTCCTCGACGAACGCGGCGTACTGCGCGTTGGTGACCGAGGTGACCCCGAGCTCGAAGGCGTCGAGGCTGATCTCGCGGACGGGTCCCTCCCCGTCGGCCGGGAACCCGTCCGCGTCGTCCGTGCCCATCCGGAAGGTGCCGGCCTCGATCCGTACCCGCGGGATCTCGACGCCACCCGTCGAGGCGGCGATGGTCACCGGCTCCGGGGTGGTCCCGGCGCCGGCGCGTGCGGGAGCGCAGCAGCCCTCCATGGACGAACCTCCTACAGGTCGAACGACAACAACGTGATGCTGTGCGGCGGGAACTCGTACGCCGCCTCCGCCAACTCGACCACACCACGATCCCGCAGCGCCACCCGGTCCGGGGCACTGAGGCTGTTCGAGGCGAGCACGTCGTCCACGTCGGCGCCGAGATCCCGGACCGCGGCCCGCGTCGGCAGGGCTTCCGCACGCCCGTCGAGGGACAGCTCCGCACGAACCGCGTCCGTACGGTGCCGGTTGATCACCGCGAGCCGCAGGGACTTGCCGTCCTCGGTCTGCGTCGCGGACACGTCCAGGTCGGGCACAGTCGCATTGCGTACCTGGAAGCCGCCCTGGTGGTCCCGGTCGTCGCCCTGGCGTACCGAGGCCAGCCGCGCCGAGGACCGTACGTCCGCGGTCAACGCCACCGGGCCGAGGTGGTTCTGGTACAGGTCCCACACGTGGTACGTCACCGCCCGCACCGCTCCATCCGGACGGGCGACCACGACACCGTTGGCGTTCAGCAGGTTCACCGTGTTCGCCATGGTGACCGGGACGTCGTTCCCACTCGCCCGGTGCATCGCGTGGAACACCCCGGCGTAGAACAGCGCGTCCGCGAGGGTCCGCGGGTCCCACCGGTTCACCCGGTGACACTTGTCGGTCGGGAGGCCGTCCACGTCCCGCTCGATCGTGCCGCCGTCGTTGGACGCCTCGGGAGCCGGCCAGCTGTTCGGTTCGACGTGCCGGATGTTCCACTCGTCCAGGGCCAGGCCGAGCGGCCGCTTGACCCCGTGCTTCGCGGCCAGCTCCGCCACGTATGCGGAGTACTGGGCGATTTCCTGCTCGAAGTACAGCGACTGCGCAACGATCGCCTCGTACTCCGCGTCGCCGTCCACGGACTGCGTGGTCGCGCCGTAGAGGTGGAACGACAAGTACTCCAGCTGGTCGCCGACCGCCTTCAGCACCTCCTCGGTCCAGCCCTGCCGGTCGTCGGTCAGCCCGACCCCGATGAACTTCAGCGACGGGTCCACGGACCGCATGAACCGCGCGTGCTCGGTCGCGTCGGCGGCGTACGCGGCGGCGCTGCGATAGCCCATCTGCCAGCGCCCGTACACCTCGTTGCCCAGGCCCCAGTACTTCACCCCGTACGGGTCGGGGTGCCCGTTGGCGGCGCGCTGCCGGGTGTACTCGGTGTCGCCGCCGTAGTTCGTGTACTCGACCCAGCGCACCGCCTCGTCCACGTCCCGGCAGCTGTGCGCGAGGTACGGCTCGGTGCCGACCTCGGCGCACCAGGCGAGGAACTCGTCGGTGCCGAAGTGGTTGCTCTCCTCCTCGCCCCAGGCCAGCTCGAGCCGGCGCGGGCGGCGCTCCCGCGGACCGACGCCGTCCTCCCAGTGGTACGGCGAGGTGAAGTTGCCGCCCGGCCAGCGGACGATCGGCAGCCCGAGTTCGCGGCAGAGCTTGGCGACGTCGCGGCGCAGCCCGTTGCGCGCGCCGGGATCGTCGAAGGACAGGGCGGACCCCTCGTCGAAGACGCCGCCGTCGATGTTGCCGAAGAAGGCGGACTCCAGGAAGTGCCCGTAGATCATCGGGTCGATGCTGCTGCGGTGGTTCCGGCGGATGTCGATGGTGGCGGTCACGGGTGCGAACTCTCCTTGTCCAGCGCGCTCAGCGTGGTGTCGTAGGTCTTCGCGCCGACTTCGAACATCGACGTCATCCAGTGGTAGAAGTTGTCGCCGCGGTCCCGCAGGATCGCGTACAACCGGCCCATCAGCTCCCGGCGGACCTCGGCCAGCTCGGGGTGCTCGTACCGGTTCTGCAGCTCGTGCGGATCCAGCCGCAGGTCGTACAGCTCGTTCCGGTCGGCGGGGTTGACGACCAGCTTGTACCGGTCGGTGCGGATCATCCGTTGCGGGTACGGGAAGTGGTGCCCGTGGAACTCCGCGGTCACCTCGGCCGGCCAGTCCCCCGGCCGCTCCCCCGCGACCAGCGGCAGCAACGACCGGCCCTGGTAGTACTCCGGGACGTCCAGCCCGGCGAGTTCCAGGAAGGTCGGGGTGAGGTCGGTCAGAGTCACGAACCCGTCCTCGACCACACCGGCCGGCGACCCCGGAACCTTGGCCAGGAAGGGGATCCGGTAGATGTCGTCGTACATCGCCGGGCCCTTGTCGTGCAGCCGGTGCGACCCGGTGAACTCCCCGTGGTCGGCGGTGAAGAACACCGCGGTGTCGTCGGCCAGGCCGAGCTCGTCGACGACTGCGAGGACCCGGCCGATCTGCTCGTCGATCAGGGTCACGTAGCCCCAGTACGCCGCGATCAGCTCGCGCCAGCGGTCCGGGCCGACGCTGTCGAAGGTCCAGTGCGACGAGTAGTGCTGCTGGACCTTCGGCTTGTCCGCGAACGTCTCCGCGACCGACACCGGCAGCTCGATCTCGTCCGGGTCGTACATCCGGTAGTACGACTCGGGCAGCAGGTACGGCAGGTGCGGCCCGAACCAGTTGCAGGTCAGGTAGAACGGCCGGCCGTCCTCGGCGTACGCGCGCAGCCGCTCGATCGTCCGCTCGGCCAGGAAGTACTCGAACGTCGCCTCCACCGGCTGGTCCAGGATGCCGCCGAGAAGGTTGCCGGGTTCCCCGTTCGCGAACGTGCCGCGGACCGGCGAGCGTACCTCGAAGGGCGGGTACCCGTGCTCCGCGAGGTACTGCAGGTAGTCCGGGTGGTCGACCGCGTTGCCCCAGCCGGCGTAGTGCTCGCCGTCGTACCCGAAGTCCCGCGGCCCCTTCACCTTGCCGACGTGCCACTTCCCGACATGGCCGAGCTGGTACCCGGCCGCGCCGAGGTACCGGGAGAACGGCGGGTACTCGTCCTCGTCCAGCTCCTCGCGGTACCCGACGTTGCGCTCGTAGTTGGCCAGCAGCGTGTGCTGGTACGGCAGGACCCCGGTCTGGAGCGTCGCCCGGGACGGCGTGCAGATGGCGGTCGGGGTGAAACCGTGGGTGAATCGGGTGCCGCCGGCGGCGAGGGCGTCCAGGTTCGGCGTCCGGCACACCTGGTTGCCGTAGCAGCCCAGGGTGTCCAGCCGGTGCTGGTCCGTCATCAACAGCAGGATGTTCGAGGGCACCACGTCTCCAGTCGTAGGGGTCATTGCTTCACCGCGCCGGCCAGGCTCTCGACGAACTGCCGCTGCAGCACGACGAACACCGCGACCACCGGCGCCAGCGACAGCACCGCGGCCGCCGCCATCCCGGCCCAGTCGGTGTCGTTCTCGCCGACGAACGCGGACATGCCGACCGCGAGCGTGCGCAGGTCCGGGTGGCTGAGGGTGAACACCAGCGGCAGCAGGTACGCGTTCCAGGCGGCCAGGAACTGCAGGATGAACACGCTCACCGTGATCGGCTTGGCCAGCGGCAGCATGATCCGGAAGAAGATCGTCAGCGGCCCGGCGCCGTCCATCCGGGCCGACTCCTCCAGGTCCTTCGGGATGGTCCGGAAGAACCCGGCGTACAGCAGCGTCGCCGCCGCGTGACCGCCGGCGCCGAGACCGAGGATCACGCCGAGATGCGAGTTCAGCAGGCCGAACATGTCGGTCAGCTGGGTGACCGGGATGATCGTGTACCCCTCGGGCAGGAAGAAGGTGACCAGGAAGATCCCGATCAGCACCTTCTTGCCGACGAAGTCGTACCGGCCGAGCACGTACCCGGCGAGCGCGCTGCGCAGGATCACCAGCGCCACCGTGCCGAAGGTGATCAGCACCGTGTTCAGCATGTAGGAGGAGAACCCGACCTCGGACCAGGCCCGGCTGTAGTTCTCCCAGACCGGTGCCTCGGGCAACAGGTCGAGCCCCTTGCCGAAGATCTCCGGGTTGGTCTTCAGCGAGCCGGAGACCAGCCACAGGAACGGGTAGATCCACACCGCGCAGAGCAGCGCGAGCCCGGTACCGATCAGCCAGCGGGAACTTCTGGTCGCGGTCATGGCATCGCCTTCCGGGCCGCCCGGATGCCGACCGCCTGGCCGACCGCGAGCACCATCGTGAGCAGGCCGAACAGCACGGCGGCCGCGGACGCGTAGCCCAGCTGCGGCACGGTCGCACCGAACGCGGTCCGGTAGATGTACACCTCGACCACCTCGGACGAGAACGCGGGCCCACCGCCGGTCAGCGTCACCACCAGGTCGAACACGTTCAGCGCCCCGACCATGTCGATCAGCGTGATCACCACCAGGAACGGCAGCAGCAGCGGCAACGTCACATACCGGAACTCCTTCCAGTTCCCGGCCCCGTCCATCCGGGCGGCCTCGTAGAGCTCGTTCGGGATCGTCTGCAGCGCGGCCAGCCAGTAGATCAGCGTGATCCCCAGCCACTTCCACACCCAGACGCCGATCACGCTGTACAGCGACAACCCGGACGAGCCGAGGAAGTCCACCGGGCTGTCCACCAGCGACGACTTCACCAGCGCCAGGTTGACCGGGCCGCCGGCGTCCAGGATCAACGTGAACACGATCCCGACGATCGCCCCGGTCGTCACCACCGGCAGGAACAGCAGGGTCCGGAACAGTCCGCGGAACGGCGTGGACCTCCGGTTCAGCACGATCGCGAGCAGCAGCGCCAGGCCGACCCGGAGCGGCACCGCGAGGGCCAGGAACACCATCGAGTTCACGAAGGAGTTCCAGAACAGGTCGTCGGCCCAGAGCAGCTCGAAGTTCGCCAGCCCGATGAACGTGCCCCGGTCCGAGAAGCCGGGCCAGTCCAGGAACGCGTACCACCAGCTCGCCACCAGCGGGTACACGGTGTAGAGCCCGTACCCGACCACGGTCGGCAACAGGAACAGGTAGATCCACCAGTCGTCCCGCATCCGCTTCCAGACCGGGCGTTTCGGCGGTCCGGACGAACGGGCGGGCGGCTTCCGCGGCCGGGGTGGCGCGGTCGTCGTCGCGGTCACTTGGCTTCCCCCGTCACTTGTACGAGGACTGGGTATAGTCCTGGCCGGGCTGCCAGTTGTCGAACACCCAGTCGGCGTCGCTCACCTCGGCGCCCTTCTTCTTGGCCGCGTCGATCGCGCGCTTCCGCTCGGCGGTCGCCTTGTCGGCGTACTGCTTCAGGGCCGCCTTGTAGTCCTTCGTCGACCCGGTGAGCACGGCCTGGACGATCTCGCCCGGGCTCGGGTGCACGTCCCGCATCTCGGCCAGCACCTTGGCGACCCCGGCGTTGCGGACCTCCGGAACCGGGGCGATCCGCACGTCCTGCTGGAAGAACTCGACGTTCTTCCGGTACGCCGGGTGCACCTCGGCCTTGGCCACCGCGTCGGTCAGGATCGGCGGCTGGTCCATCCGGGTGGCCAGCTGGGCGGCGAACTCGGGCGTCGTCATCCGTGCCATCACGTCGGCCGCGACCTTCGGGTTCTTGGCCTGGTCGGACACGAAGAACGAGCCCGGCGACGGGGACACGTACACGATGCCGCGCTGCGCGGTCGGGGCCGGGATCTGCCAGGCCGAGATCCCGCGCTTGACCGCGGGCGACTCCTCGACCATCAGCCCACCGATGAACCACGGACCCCATGCGAACAAGGCGGCCTCTCCGGCGGCCCACCGCGCCCGGGCGTCCCGCGGTCCGAGGGAGGACGACGCGGGGTGCAGTACGCCGTCCTTCTGCAGGGCGAGCAGGAACTCCATCGCCTCGAAGAAGGGGTCGGTGGCAACGATCGTCTCGCCGGTCTTCCAGTCCGTCTGCCCGGGAGCACCGGCCATCTGGGCGAACGCGTTGAGCTTGCCGGCCAGGTAGTCGGTGTCCTTCATCGGCAGCAGCAGGCCGTGCACCGAGTCGGGTGTCTTCTGGTCGATGGTGCGGATCGCGGCCCGGTACTCGTCCCAGGTCTTCGGCGACTGCTCCGGGTCCAGGCCGGCCCGCTTGACCAGCGCGGTGTTCACCCAGGTGGTCGAGTCGTGCCAGTTCCCGCTGAACACCGGGAACGTGTACACCTTGCCGTCGAACCGGTGGATCCCGTCGTACAGATAGTCCTTGAGCGGGTTGTTCGCCAGGTCGATCAGGTCGTCGAGCGGCTGGAACCAGCCGTTGGTGACCAGGGCCGCGGCGCTGCCGCCGAGTCCGGCGGTCGAGTGCACGTCGGGCAACTGGTTGCTCCGTCGCGCCAGTTGCAGGGCCTGGCCGAGGTCGGCCGGATCGAGCTGGCGGCGTTGCAGGGTGACGTTGCCGTGGTCCTTCTTGTACTCGACGAACAGCTTCTTCTCGAACAGCTCGGTCAGCGGCCGGTAGTGGTCCCACCAGGTGACCGTCACCGGACCGGCGGCCGAGTCGCTCGGGTCGGCGCCGGCGCTCTGGCTGCTCTCGCCGCTACCGGTGCAGGCGCTCAGCAACGGGATGCCGAGGGCGACGCCGCCCGCGGTCCGCAGGAAGGCGCGACGGGACGTCGGGGATGTGTTGCTCATGGCGAGTGCCTCCTCAGGGCAGGGCTCAGCCGAGGTCGTGGAACCGCGCCCCGGAAGCGGGGTCGGCGGGAGCGGCCGGGTAACCGGCCAGCAGGGCGGAGCGGCGCAGGACGAGGGCGATACCGCCGCGCGCCGCGTCGTCGTGGCCAAGCGTGGCGGGGGTGATCTCCAGCCCGCGCCGGACCTGGCTGTGGGTGTGCTTGCGGACGGTGTCGCGGACCGGGTCGAGCAGTACGTCGCCTGCCGCCGCGAGCTCCCCGCCGATCACCACCATCTCGGGGTTGACGGTGTTGCAGGCGGCGGCGAGCACGGTACCGATCCGCTCGCCCGCCCGCGCGATGACCGAGCGGACCGCCTCGTCACCGTCCTCGAGCCGGCGCAGGACCTCGTCGAACTGGCGGAAACCGCACTCCTCGAGCACGGCACCGAGCGAGACGTACCGCTCCAGACAGCCGCGACCGCCGCAGGGGCACGGCGGCCATTCGGGATCGACGCTGACGTGGCCGAGCTCGCCGGCCGCGCCACCCGCCCCGGAGAACAGGTGGCCGCCGAGCACCAGCCCACTGCCGACGCCGTACGACAGCCGCAGGTAGAGCACGTTCTGCAGGCCCGCGGCGGCACCCCAGATGGCCTCGCCGAGCGCGGCCAGCCGGGTGTTGTTGTCCACGTAGACCGGCACGTCGAACCGCTCGGCCAGCCCGTCGTGGACCAGCCGGCTCCGTGCCGCTCTGCTGTGGGTCTTGCTCTGCTTGCCCTGGGCCCGTGTTGGCGAGTCCTCGGGAGTGGCCGGGTGGCCGCCGGTCTCGGGGACCGGGCCGACGACCCCGACGCCCACACCCGCCAACGCCTTCAGGGACAGGGAGTTGGCGGCGGCGAGCGACTCGACCAGCTCGCTCGCCAGCTCGATCCTGCGCGCCCACGGGGTGCGCTCGGAACAGGCGATCCCGGTCGACGCGACGATCTCGTGCGCGACGTTGGCGACGGTGACCTGGACGGCCCGGTGCTGCAGGTCCATCCCGACGGCCAGGCCGCCGCCCGGGTTCAGGGTCAGCACCGTGACCGGACGGCCGCGGCCGCGACTCGCCCCCTCCTCGGCGCCGGTCTCGGTCAGCGCCTGACCGGCCAGCAGGTGCTGGACGATCGACGACAACGTGGCCCGGGACAACCCGGTCTGCTCGGCGAGCTGGGCGCGGGTCATCGCACCCTGGGTCCGCAGCACGGCCAGCACCCGCTCCTCGTGGGTTTCACGGAGCAGACGCAGGGGTCCGGCGGTGTCCTTGGCCATGGCAGGACTCTCGGCGTCCGGCCGGGTTTCTGTCAAGACCCCGGAATTAATCCACGCCGATTATTTCCGGGCTCTTGACGTAAAACCCCGCCACCACCCAGACTGGCCGCTCACCACGGCATTCTCCGGCGGGATCAGTCGGTCTGGCGTTGCAGCTTCCACACGGACGGGACGGCCAGCGCGGCCAGGACGACGACGATGTGCAGCGTGGCTCCGTAGAGCTCGACGGCCTTGGCGGAGATCACGGCGGCCACGTAGCCGACCGCGAGCTGGCCGACGGGGTTGGCGATGAACGAGCCGAGCATGTCGTAGGAGGCGACCCGGGAGAGCTTGTCCAGCGGGATCTGCTGGCCGAGCGCGGTCTCCCAGGTGATACCGAACATCTCGAAGCCGATCCCGACCACGAACGCCGCGGCGGCGACCACGACCACGTTCGGAACCAGGGCCAGACAGAAGAAGATAGGTGCCGTGAGCAACACCCCGAGCATGCCGACGCGCAGCGGGTACCGGGGCTTCACCCGGATCATCAGCACGCCGCCGAGGATCAGGCCGGCGCCGAAGCAGGCCGACACCGCGCCCCAGCCGGCCCGGCCGAAGGTGTCGTCGGCGATCACCGGGCCGAGTGTGTTGTAGCAGGCGGTGAAGATCATGTTCAGCACCGCGAAGGCCAGCACGATCACCCAGACCCACTGCCGGGACACGAACTCGCCCCAGCCGACCCGCAGGTCGTGCAGGACCGACGTCCGCACCCGCTCGATCCGGGGCAGCGCCAATCGGGCCAGCAGGAACGCCGCGAGCAGGAAGGTGAGGGCGTCGACCACCAGGACCAGGTGCCGCGGCAACCGGTCGGCGATCACCCCGCCGATCAGCAGGAAGATCACGTTCGGGATGCTCCGGGCCGCCAGCACGATGCCGACGGCGCTCGCCGAGTCCGCTACGTCGAGGACGGCGAACACCAGCGCGATCGGTGCGATGGACGATCCCAGCAGGGACACGAAGCGGGCCGAGACGAACACCCGGACGTCCCGCCGGCGAAGCACGGCCAGGTCGTCGCGCCAGGTCACCTCGTCACCGTCAGTGACGGAAACCGGCCACTGAATGGCCCCTCGGAGCGGAAGATGGTCACGATCCGCATTCTGCCAGACCTGTCAGACCTGCCGCTCTGAGCCAGTTTTCGCTACCTTGGGGTATTGGGCTCTCGAACCAGCAGGAGGCTCCGTGAAGATCAACGACGTACTGCGCGGCAAAGGCAATCAGGTCGTCACCATCTCCCCCGAAGCCACTGTCACCGAACTGCTCGCCCTGCTAGCCGAACACAACGTCGGCGCCCTGGTGGTCAGTGCGGACGGCAGCAGCGTGGCCGGCATCGTCTCCGAGCGGGACGTGGTCCGGCTGCTGCACAGGACTCCCGACGCCGGCCATGTCCTGGTCAGCGCGATCATGACGGCCGAGGTGCACACCTGCGGTCCCGACGACCTGATCGACAACCTGATGCGGCTGATGACCGACCGCCGGATCCGGCACGTGCCGGTCGTCGTGGACGACCGGCTGACCGGCATCGTCAGCATCGGCGACGTGGTCAAGTCCCGCATCGGCGAGCTGGAGTTCGAGCGCGAGCAGCTCTCGAACTACATCGCCGGCTGAGCCGCGGACCCGGGCCCGGTCGCTGCAGGGAGCGACCAGGCCCGGGCGTGCTTGCGGACCGGAGCCGGAGCGTGTCCTAGTTCCGCCTGGTCACCGCCGCGTACGCGTCGACGATGCCGTGGCCGTAGAACCCGTTGAACTGCCGGCCGCCCTCACACAGTGCGTCGAACTCCGGGTCGCGCCCTTCGTTCGTGTAGGTCTGCAGCGGCGGGTTCGGGCAGGCCCGGGCCTGCGCGGTGTCCATCAGCACCTTGCCGACCTTGTCCGGGTTCATCCCGAACGAGTTGCCCTTGCCCTTCTTGCCGTACTCGCTGACGATCAGCGCCGCGACACCGGTCGCGTGCGGCGAGGCCATCGAGGTGCCCTGCAGCCAGTTGTAGTACCCACAGCGGGTGTAGTCGGTGACGCCGGGCGGGCACTGCTTCTGGACGCCGCCGGCGACCCCCGCCTCGGTGATGTTGCCGGCCGCGTCGACCAGCCCGTCCACCTGCAGGGTGTTCACCGGGTACGTCGACAGGATCAGGTTCTCGTTGGTCCGGTACTGCGGGGTGCCGAAGTAGTCGCGGAACCAGCCACCCGGGGCCGACACCTCGATCTGCTCCAGCCCGTAGTTGGAGTAGTCCGCCTTCTTCGCCGACGGGCCGAGCGCGGACACGCCGATCACGTGCGGGCCCTCGACCGGCAGGTCCAGGCAGCTCGCGTTGTCGATCGGGCGCGGGTACGGCGGGACGTCGCCGAAGTCCGGGCTGCTGATGTCGGTCCGCGGCTTGCCGAGGTCCTCGTGGTTGTTGCCGAGCGAACCGACCAGCGTGACGCCGTGGTCGTGCGCGTAGTTCAGCGCCCGCCGCATCACCTGGATCGTGGCACGCTGCTCGGCCTGCGCCTCCGGGCTGTCCGCCGGGTTGTTCCGGCAGTTGTACAGCCACGGGTCGACGTAGAAGGACATGTTCACCACGTCCAGCCCGACGTCACCGGCGTACGTGAGCGCGTCCACCACCGGGCCGAGGAACACGTACCCGCTGTCCTGGCCGCCGCGGATCTCGACCAGCGTGACGTTCGGGGCGACCCCGGAGACGCCGATCCCGTTGGCCGCGGCCGCGATCGTGCCGGCCACGTGGGTACCGTGCCCGCTGTCGTCCCAGCCGACCGGGTCGACACAGCCGCGGAACTCGCAGACGCCGTCCACCTCGGGCAGGTCGGGCGCGAAGTTGCGGGACAGCTTCCAGTCGAAGTTCGGCGCGATGTCCGGGTTGCGCGCGTCGATCCCGGAGTCGAGGATGCCGACCTTGACCGCGCGCTTGCCCGGCTGGACCTGCCGGGCCAGGTCGGACCGGACCATCCGCAGCCCCCACAGCTGGCTGTCGAGCGGGTCCATCCCGGTGCTCTTGGCAACCTTCTTGCCGATACTCCGGGCGGCGCCGAGGTTCTCCTTCTCCACCACGTTGCGCTTCGCCCGCGGCAGCTGGCCGATCGGGCGGCTGCGGGCGGCGCCCTCGATCGCTGACGAGGCCGACACCCGGCCGGTGAACCCGGTCTCGGCCGCGCGCACGGTCAGCGTGCCCAGGTTCGTGTTCTCCTTGACCACCTCGCCGCCGGCCGCTTCGACCGCGGCGACCGCCTGAGCACGGTTCGCGCCGGCCTCGAGCAGGACCAGGTACTCGGTGTCTCCCCCGGACACCCCGGCGCCGGCGGTGACCGGCACCGCGAGTGTCGCGGTCACCAGTGCGATCGCACCGGATGCCGCGTACAACGTTCTCCGGACGTCTCTCACGAGCGGATCCCCTCCCTGAAGTGAGTGTGACGCCGGACACGCTAGGTCAGCCGGTCCTGGTCCAGAAGAGGGCGCACGTTGTCAGGTTTTCCCAGCAAACGACTGTCCGTCAGAAAGGTCAGGCGGCGATGAAAAAGATCAGCAGAACGGCGAAGAACAGCACCACCAGGCCGAGCAGGACGGTGCCGATGATGCCGCAGATCTGGCCGCCGACCGCCATCCCGCGGTTGTTGTAGACCCCCGGCGCCGCGTCGATCTCGGCCAGCGCCTGGCTGCCCTTCCACCACGCGAACGGCGACAGGATCAGCAGCGCGGTGACGAACGCGAGCAGGCCGAGGACGAGCGCGATCGTGGCGTTGCTGTTGTCCCTGAGCACGCCGAACGCGGGCTGGTCCGGGAACCCCGGCTGCACCGGGTACGCCCCGTACTGCTGCTGGTGCCCGTACTGCTGGACCGGCTGCTGTGGCCCGTACTGCTGCTGGTCCGCGGGCCGGTCGGTGTACCGCGGGTAGTCCTGGGGTCGCTCGCCGAACGACATCTGCGGGTTCTCCTCTGCTCAGGCCCGGTCCTGAGCAGAGGATGTCACCCCGTCAGCTCAGTTCGGTGACGTCGCCCAACTCGGCGAGTTGACCGCGGACGTCCTTGGCCTCCCCTACGACGACGACCAGCAGCCCGTCGGTTCCGACGTAGCGGCGGTACGCCTCGGTGGCGGTGGCCGCGGTCGTCGCCGCAATCTGGGCCAGGTACGTGTCGGCGAAGTCGAGCGGGACGCCGGCGGCGATGTTGCTGCCGACCTGCTGGGCGATCGAGTCAGCCTGCTCGTACCGCAGCGGGGCGGTCCGGATCAGGTTGTCCTTCGACTCGCCCACCTCGCGCTCGGTCAGCCCGTCCCGCGCCGCCAGCAGGATCCGCAGCGCCTCCGAGACCGCGGCCCCGGTCACCTCGGTCCGGACCGAACCGCCGAGGGTGAAGATGCCGCCCTTGCGCGGTGCGGTGAAGCTCGACCGGGTGCCGTAGGTGTACCCCTTCTCCTCGCGCAGCACGGTGTCCACGCGGGAGGTGATGGTGCCGCCGACGACGTGGTTCGCGACCGCGGCCGAGCCCCACACGGGCTCCCGCCGATCCGGGCCTGGGCAGCCGATCAGCAGCTGGCTCTGCACCGAGCCGGGCCGGTCCACGAGCACGATCCGGTCGCCGAGCAGGTACAGCGGCTCCGGTGCCTCCAGCACCGGTCCGGCCTCGGCGGTCCAGTCGCCGAACGCCTCGTCGATGATCCCGGCGGCGTCGACCCCGGTCGCGTCCCCCGCGAACAGGATCTGCGCCCGGGCGGGACCGATGTTCTCCCGGTAGAATCGGGCCACCTCCGCGTTGGTGAGCGCGCGGATCGTGTCCGGCGTCCCCGCGGTCGGCCGGGACCGCCGGGTCGAGGCGTCGAACAGGTGCCCCGCGAACGCCTCCCGCGCCCGGTACCCCGCGTTCGCCCGCTCCTGGTTGATCTCCCCGAGCCGGATCGTCACGTGCCGGCCGACGTCGGCCTGGTTGAAGGCAGGCCGGGTGACCGCCTCGGCGAGCAGGTTCACCGCCGGGGCCAGCTGCGAGGTGGGGACCGAGATCTCCACGTGCAACGCGTCCGAGCTCACGTCCACGCCGTACGCCGCGCCGTGCCGCTCCAGGGCGGCGGCGAACTCGTTGGCCGACCGCAGCTCGGTGCCCTCGTCGAGGGTGCGGGACATGATCGTCGCGACCCCCTCGAGCTCGCGCGGTTCGGCGATCAGCGGCATCGCGATCGTGACCCGCACGGTGGCGACGTACTGGCCGGGCCGGTCGAACACGTGCACGGGCGTCCCGGCCCGGGTCGCCGTACTGGTCGCCTCCGGGAACGTCCACGGCCGCGGCGGCGCGACGGCGGGCGGCGTCGTCAGGATCTGGCTGCTCATGCCTGCTCCTCTCCCTCGGTGCCGGCCGGTCGCCGGTAGGTGATCTGCGCCCGCCGCTCGGCCCGGATCCACTCGGCCGCGGCCTGCCGCACCTGCGCCGGGGTGACGGCGCGGATCTCGTCGATCCGGGTGTTGATCTTGTGCGGGTCGCCGAACAGCAGCGCGTGGTGGGAGATCTCGTCCGCCCGGCCCGCGCAGGTGGCGAGCTGCTCGAGCCAGTCCCGCTCGGCCTGCGCCTGCGCGGTGGCCAGCTCGTCCTCGGTGACGCCGTCGGCGGCGAGCTTCTCGACCTCCTCGAGCAGGGCGTCCTCGACCTTCTGCAGGTCCACGCCCTCCGAGGCGATCCCGGTCAGCGTGCCGAACGACACCCCGCCGATCAGCGGCAACGCGCCACCCGACACCGACTGCGCGATCTGCTCGTCCCGCACCAGCCGCCGGTTGAGCCGGCCGCTCTGCCCGCCCGCGAGCACGTCGAGCGCCAACGCGGCCGCGTCCAGCTCGGCCGTCCCGTCCACCGGCAGCCGGAACATCATCGTGATGAGGTCCGACGGCACGTCGTCGACGACGTCGTCACGGAACACCCCGTCCAGCGGCCCGATCGTCCCGTCCGGCGCGGCCGGCGGCTGCGGGATTGCGGGCAGGTGCCCGAAGTACTTCTTCGCCGCGTCGAACGCGTCGTCCTCGCTGACGTCCCCGACGATCGTGAGGACCGCGTTGTTCGGCCCGTAGTACTTGCGGAAGAACGCGTGCACGTCCTCCACCGAAGCGGCGTCCAGATCCGCCATCGACCCGATCGTCATGTGCGCGTACGGGTGCCCCTCGGGGAACATCAGCCGCACCAGCCGCTCGTAGGAGTCACCGTACGGCCGGTTGTCGTAGCTCTGCCGCTTCTCCTCCTTGACCACGTCGCGCTGGTTGTCCAGGTTCTCCTGGTTCACCGCGTCGAGCAGGAAGCCCATCCGGTCCGCCTCGAGCCACAACGCCAGATCCAGGCCGCCACTCGGCAACGACTCGAAGTAGTTCGTCCGGTCGAAGAACGTGCTCGCGTTCAGACTCGCCCCCGCCGACTCCAGCAAGGAGAAGTGCTGTCCCGACTCGACGTTCCGCGAGCCCTGGAACATCAGGTGCTCGAACAGGTGCGCGAACCCGGTCAGCCCCGGCGGCTCGTGCCGCGATCCCACGTCGTACCAGAGGTTCACAGCCACGATCGGCACCGCGCGGTCCGAGCTCACCACCACGCGAAGCCCGTTGTCCAAAGTCTGCTCCACCAGCGGATAAGTCAACGGCATGCGGCCACCCTACGCGGTCACCGCAGCACCAGGCCGGGCGAGCGTCAGCCGCCGAAGACCCGCCGGCGGATCTGCGCGGCTCCGTCCACCGGCAGACCCTCCAGGTGGACCAGCATCGTCGTGCCCGCCTCACCCAACTGCTCCGCGAAGTCAGCCGCGGCGCGCACCACCCGGACGGCGACCTCGACGGTTCGCTCGTTCAGCCGCACCCCGATCCGCCCGTCGGGCATCCTGACCTGATCCTCCGCGGCGTACGCGGCCCAGGCGTAGCTCAACGATTCGCCCAGATAGCCGTCGTCCTGCGCCAGGAAGTACAGCAGGTGCGGAACTCTCGCGAAGAAGGCCCGCAGACAAGCCTGGACGCCGGCGTCGGCAAGGTCGGCGTCCACGAACTCCACGAACACCATCCCCCGGTTGCTCCGCGCGGACTCCGGGGAGGCGCTCAGCCGCTCCAGCACAGCACACCACGCCGCCACTTCCGTCTCCGAGCGCAGGTCGTTCCCGGTGAGGCGCAGCAGCGAGACCCTGGGCTCCACGATCGGCCGGGCTGCGACAGCCTGCGCCTCGGGCGTGGGCACCGGTTCGGTGAAGGCGAGGTCCGGCAGGTTCTGCTGAAGGATCACGCTCACCGCGAGGTAGTAGCGGAACAGTGACATGCTCCGGCCGTCCTGCTCGATCCGCTGGTCCGCGGGCGAGGAGATCATCGGCGTCTGTCCTGTTTCGGTGGGCGGGAACGCCATCGTCGGCTGGATCACGCCGAGCAGCTCCTCGCTGAGCGGCGCCGAGTAGACCTCCGCGTAGGCTCCGACCTGCCGGCGGGCATGGCTCGACAACGTCATCACATGGTGATCCAAGGTCGGATGCCTGTGCCCGGCCATGGTCAGGCTTTCCGCGGTGCCGAGCACGAGCCCGGCGTACCGGCGGCCGAGCAGGTCCGTCCCGATCCGGTGGTTCGACTGCAGACTCGTCCGCGACGCCTTCGCCGCGAACTCCGCCAGCAAGGGGATGAAAACCGTCTCCGGCTCGGCTGTGTACAGGGCCAGGTTCGCCGCCTGGACGAACAGCCTCGGCGCGCTGTCACCGAGGTACTCGACCGCGACGTCGAACGCGGATCGGTAGGAGTGCTCGGCCGCGCCGTCGTCGACCAGGGACATCAGCTCAGCCAGGGTCAACCCCCGGTAGGCGTGCAACTTCTGCTGGATGAAGGCGAGACTTTCCAGGATCGCGCGCGGGGTGAGTCCGCGGTCCCCCGGCCGGTCGAGGACAGTCAGGCCCGACGCCATCCGCGGCGTGAACTCGTCCCGGTGCTCGAAGACGCTGCCCAGATCGCCGTACTGTTCGACGGCGGACTCGACCACCGTGAAGAGGTTCTGCGAGACGGTGAAGGCGAAGCCGGTCGAGGCCATCTGCAGGACATGCGTGACCTCGTGCACGTTCGCTTCGACCAGCTCCCAGTCACTCTCGCTGACCGTGCTGGGATCGGACGCTCGCTGCTGGATCGCGAGGATCTCCTCCTGCCGCTCGAACCAGCGGATGCAGCCGGTCGCCCAGTCCGTCTGGGCGATCAGCCCGTGATCGGACCAGCCGTCCGGGTACAGCACGTGGCGCGCGGGAATCGACATGGCCCTACCACCGCAGCGCGAGGACGATCACGTCGAAGCCGACCGCGATCACGCCCAGCGCCTCCAGCGCGATCGCCACCAGCAGCACCCGCGCCTTGATCGTGTTCCGCCGGTGCCAGTCCGACGCCTGCAGGATGCGCGCAAGGGCCAGTTCCCGGCGCGCCTCCGTACCGTCCTCTTCCCACACGTCGGGGGACGCCATCGTCCGCAGACTCTCCGTCTCGATCTCGTGGTACAGGCCGGGCAGGCTGCAGAGAATGCCGAGCAGGCACGCCGCCGCGAGCAGCACGACACCGGCACTGACCAGGGCCAGTACCAGGCCCGACCGCTCGACGCCCTCCCGGACTCCGACGAAAGTCGCGAAGCCGAAGAGGAAGGTGAGGAACGCCCCGCAGGTCGTCACCACCGACAACCCCTTGGCCTCGATCGAGGACTTCCTGGCCCGCTCGGTGGCCATCGTCTCGCGCAGTTCCGCGGCCAGTACCTCGCCGACGGTGTCGCTCATGCGTCCCCGGTCCTGTCGCCGCCGGCCTTCTCGCCGGACTCCTCGTCCGCCCCGGTCGATCGGTTCCGCTTCGCCGAGCGGCGCGATTGCAGCCCGCCGACGAGCTTGATCTGGAACCGGCCCGGGATGACGATGCCGTCCTTCTCGGTCCCACCGGGTGGGTCGGCCGGTCCGGGATCCGGCGGCTGCTCGGCCTGCGGGTCCTGGTCAGCCAAGGGAACCACTCCTTCGTAGGTAGTACCTCTTCGCGACAACCGCCGACGGATCGCTCTGCCAGGCGTCGAGCGTGTCCCACCGATCGGTGTCCTCCCGAAGCCGGTCCGCGGTTGCGGTGAATTCGCTGCTGCCGGGCCAGGCCTCCGCCAGGGCGAGCAGAGCCCACCGCGGGGAGGTCAAGGTACGGTCGAGCCCGACGGCCGCGATCAGCGTCTTGAACGCCTCCGCGGCGACCTCCTCACTCCTTCTGGCGTCTGCCTCGATCAGCAGGTGCAGGCCGGTCAGGGATTGAACCGCCGCCGGCGCGTGGGCGGGATCCACTGATCCGGAGGCTTCGATCAGCAGCCGCCTCGACGCCTCGAGATCGTCAGCGCGACGCAGACTGTCGTACCGCAGCAACAGGAAGGACGCGCGCAGGATCGTGAGGTCGACCGGCGGGAGAACGGTCCCCGCCGCCGGGACCTTCGCCAGGACGTCGAGCGCCAGGTCCAGGTCGTTCGTCCCACCGGTCAGCAGACACCGGTTCAGCAACGCGTTCGCCAGGGCGGTTCGCCGGATGGCGTCCGCCGGATGTCCGTCGGGGGACCGCTCGACCGCCAGCCGATGCTGCTCGATCTTGGCTTCCAGCAGCGCGGGATCCTTCTCCCGTTGATACTTCACCCGCAGCAGATCCGCGTAGTTGTGGTGCTCGGCACCGATCTCCGGGTGATGGGGCACCAACCTGAAGACGTCCTGGTACAGCGCTTCCGCCTCCACCAGGGAGACGTTCTCCAGCTGGTGCTCGGCCGAGATCACCAGCGCGATCGCCAACTGGGTGGCCGCGGCCGTCCACAGCACGTGCAGAGTGGTGAGCTCGTTGAAGACGTCACGCAGCACGGTGACGGACTCGAACAGACTGCCGAGGTCGTACTGGTGGTGGAAGTTCGTCTGCAGGATCGACCCGAGCTGGATCCGATTGAGCAACGCGACGTTGGGATCGGGGCCCTCGGCCAACACTGCGAGCTGACCGAGCACGACGGCGCACCGGAGCAACTCCGTCCGGTGGCTGCGAAGGAAGGCACTGTGCGCCGAAGCCGCCGTCGTGGACAGCTCCCGGGCGGCTTCGTGGACGTTCAGCCCGACGAACACGTCGGCGAGGTACCGCAGGTCTGGCGACAACCCGGCCCGGTCGGCGGCGGTCATCGCCTTCGCCGCCGAAATCGCGGCGCCGGCATCCGGCCGGCTGCGGGTGCGCAGAAACGTCTCGACAGCGTGAGCCATCAGCTCACCGACTGACTGCACGGTCGCGATCACCCCCAGCTGTCACGACGACACTGTGCGTCCCCGGACAGTACTACGACCGGAGCCGTCGAAACAGCGGAAGAGGAGCCATGTGGCGCACGGCTCCTCTTCCGTCAACCTGGGCACCACCCACCCGGCACCACCCAGGAACTCGCTGTGGGGAAAGAAAGAAGTACCTATCCCTTGATCGCGCCGCCCAACGCGAACGCCCCGCCCAGCTTCCGGCTGAGCAAGAGATAGAGCATCAGGACCGGGAACGTGTAGATCAGCGAGTACGCCGCCAGCTGCCCGTAGTTCGGCTCACCGTACTGACCGAAGAAGGTGAAGATGCTCACCGACGCCGGCAACCGCTCGGGCGAGAGCAGCAGCATGAAGGGAACGAAGAAGTTCCCCCACATCCCGATGAAGGTGAAGATCAGCACGACCGCGATCCCCGGCCACATCAGCGGCAGCACGATCCGCCGCAGCGCCTGCATGTTGCCGGCCCCGTCGACCCAGGCCGCTTCCTCGAGCGAGATCGGCACGCCGTCCATGAACGTCTTGGTCAGCCAGATCGCGAACGGCAACGACGAGGTCGCCATGAACATGATGGTGCCGCCGATCGTGTCGACCAGGTTGAGCTGGACGAACAGCCCGTACACCGGCACCATCACCGCGGTGATCGGCAGGCCCGTGCAAAACAGCACGGTGAGCAGGAACGGCCGGTTGAACTTCGACTTGAACCGCGACAGCGGGTACGCCGCGAGCACCGCGCAGACCATCGTCAGCAGCGCGGATCCGCCGCACAGCACGATCCCGTTGAACACCGGCCGGTACGTCGTGTCGGTGTTCAGCACCGCCTTGAAGTTGCCGAGCGTCGGCTCGGTCGGGAACTCGACCCGCAGCCCGGCGGTCCGGTTGATCGAGGCGAACAGCACCCACAGCAACGGCAGTACGAAGAGGATGCCGATGGCGAGCAGGACCAGGTTCGCGGTGAGCTTGCTGATCCGGTCCCGGGCGATCATGCGGCCTCCGAGTTCAGTCCACGCAGGTAGATCAGCGAGAACACCGCACCGATCGCCAGCATCACCAGCGCGATCGCGGTGCCGTAGCCGATCTGGGAGAAGCTGAACGCCTGCTCGTACATGTACAGCGGCAAGGTCTGGCTCTTGGTGCCAGGACCGCCGCGGGTCATCGCGTAGATCAGGCCGAACACGCTCAGCGTCTGCAGCGTGATCAGCATCAGGTTGGTCATCACGGCACGGCTGATCATCGGCAGCGTGACGAACAACAGCCGGCGGATCCCGGCGGCGCCGTCCATCTCGGCCGACTCCTCGATCTCCTTGGGCACCTCGCTGAGCGCCGCGGAGTACACCAGCATCGAGAACGCCGTGCCGCGCCAGATGTTGGCCAGCGACACCGCGATGATCGGTGCCGCGTACAACCAGTCCTGGCCGGGCAGGCCGACCTTGTGCAGCATCACGTTGAGGGTGCCCTCTTCGTTGAAGAACGCGCTCAGCAGGTACGCCGCGACCACCTCGGGCAGAACCCAGGCGCCGATCACGGCGGTCCCGACGAAGTTGCGGACGATCTTGGTGGAGCGGCGCATCAGCAACGCCAGGCCGAGGCCGAGGGTGTTCTGGCCGATGATCGCGGAGATCAGCGTGAACACCAGGGTGAGCCAGATCGCGTTGGTGAACGCCCCGCTGCCGAAGGCCTTGCGGAAGTTCTCCAGGCCGACGAACTTCACCTCGTTCGCGCCGGTCCCGGTGAGCGCCATGTTGGTGAAGGCGGCGTACAAGCAGTAGATGATCGGCCCGGCCAGGAACACCAGCATCAGCGCGATCGCCGGGGTCAGCGGCGTCATCCGGACCAGCTTGGCGGCGCGGGGACGCCCGCCCCGCCCGGCCTCACGGCTGGACGGAGCGGGCACCGCGGAAGCGGACGATGTCACAGAGAAATCCCTTCAGCGGTTGACGCTTACTGGCCTTCGCTCTGGTTGGTCGTCTTGTCCTTGCCGACGATGCCCTCGACCGCCTCGTCGTAGTTCTTGGCGGCCTCTTCGGGTGAGGACTGGCCGGTCATCACGGCTTCCATCGCGGTGATGATCTCGTTGGAGACCTTCGGGTACTCCGGCAGCGCCGGCCGGTACACGGTCACCGACACCAGGTCGGTGAAGAACTGGGTGCTCTTGGCCGACGACTTGTACCCGGCGTCGGCGGCGACGTCCTTGCGGACCGCGATCTGGGCCCCGTCGGTGGCGTACTTGGTCGCGTTCTTCTGCGTCTGCAGGGTCTTGATGAAGTTCCAGGCGGCGTCCGGGGACTTCGACTTGGCCGGGATCGCCCAGGTCCAGCCGCCGGACAGGCTGACCTTGCCCTTGCCCTCGCCGCCCTGGGTCGGCATCGCCGTCTGGCCGAGGACCTCGGTCCACTGCGGCCACGGCTTCGCGCCGGTCTTCTGCCAGTTGTTGTAGAGCCAGGAGCCGTCCAGCGCGATCGCCAGCTTGCCGTTCGGGAGCAGGTCGCTGCCGACCTTGTTGCCCCAGTTCGGGTCGAGCGACTGCTTCGGCTGCGGCGCGATGCCCTCGTCGAAGATGGTCTTGATGAAGCCGAGCGAGTCCTTGAACCCCTGGCTGCCGACGACCCACTTGGACTGGTCGAAGTTGTACAGCGTGTCCTTGGTGCCGTAGAGCAGCATCTCCAGGCCCTGCATGGCGGAGGCCTCACCCATCGGCTTGCCGGAGTACACGTTCAGCGGGATGACGCCGGGCACCTTCTGCTTGATCGTGCGAGCCGCGGTGAGCACCTCGTCCCAGGTCTTCGGCTGCCAGTCGGCGGGCAGTCCGGCCTTCGCGAAGATCTGCTTGTTGTACCAGAGCGCGCGCGTGTCGGTCCCGTCCGGGATGCCGTACGTCTTGCCGTCCTGGCCCTTCGCGGCGCCCTTGGCGGTGTCCTCGAACTGGGACCAGTCGGACCAGTCCTTGATGTAGTCGTCGAGCGGCTTCAGGTACCCCGCGGTGATGTCGGAGTTGATCAGGAAGGTGTCCTCGTAGACGATGTCGGGCGCCGTGTTCGGCGAGCGCATCATCAGCTGCAGCTTGGTGTAGTAGTCGTTCTCGCTGGCCACGATCGGCACGATCTCGACCTTCGAGCCCGGGTTGGCCGCCTCGAACTCGGCCTTGGCGCCGGTGAGGAAGCTCTTCATCACCGTTCCGGGGCCCCACTGCTGGTAGGCGATCTTGATGTTCGCCGGGCCGGCGCTCTGCGAGCTGCCCGGGTCCGCCTCCTTGGTCGTCGACCCCTGACTACAGGCCGAGACCCCCAGCAGGAGCGCGCCCACGGCCAGCGCACCGGCCGCCTTGAAACTCTTCCTCATGACCATCACGTCCACCTTCGGGCAATCGTTGTCATCCCGGTTCCACGGCGCAAACCCAGCGGTTTGCCCCGCGACCGTAGAAGTCTGCGGCCGAGGAAGTCAATGGTTGGCAGACAACGTTGTCCGTGCCGCGTCCGATGACAGGACGCGCAGGCGGTAACCGGGCCGTAACGATCCGGTTACCGCTCTGATCGAGGCTCAAACGGTCACGGGCGAAGCCTCCGGACGGGCTGGTACCGCGCGCCGCGTGCGGTCGCGGCCGGCTCCGGCCGCGCACAGCAGCAATCCGAGAACCAGCCAGCAACCGAGGACCAGGAGGGGACGTCCGGCCCCGGCTCCGTCGAAGAAGCCGACCGAGCGCAACGCGGTACCACCGGCGCCGGGCGGGAGCAGTTGGCCGAGAGCGCCCCAGCCGCCCGGCAGCATCTCGGGCGCGCTTGTCATCCCGGACAGCGGGTTCCCGAGCAGCATCATCGTCGCCGCACCGAGCGCGAGCCCCGCGGTACCGATCAGCCACTCCAGGCCGAGCAGGGTCAGGCTGATGGCCGCGATCGACAACGCGATCACCCCGGAGTTCGCCCAGTAGCTGCCCTCGAACGAACCGAGCCAGAACTGCAGCACCGCCGCCAGCGCCAGCCCGCCGGTCACCGCGAACGCAAGCGCCCCGGCCATCCGGCGGCCACCACCGCGCACCAACTGGGTCAGCATGCCCGCGGCCGCGATCCCTCCGATGACGAGCGGCAACGCGCCCGCCGCAAGACCGGTACCGCGCGGGTCGTCGGCCGGCAGCGGCACGACGTCGGTGACCTTCGGCGCGACCCCCTGCTGCGCGCCGATGCGGCCCGCCAGCTGGGTGAGGATCTGCGCCACCGCGGGACCGCCGGCCGAAGCGGTCAGCACCTCGGGCGTCTGCGGGTCCGCCACGATCGCGCCGTACACGTCCCGGTTCTCGATGGCGCGGACCGCGGCGGCCCGATCGGCGTACGCCTTGATCTCGAAGCCGCCGGGCATCGCCTGGTCGAGCGAGGAGGTCAGTTGCGTGACGGCCTGCGGCGGACCCGCGATTCCCAGCGGGAGGTCGCGGGGTTGCGACCGGGCGGCCGGCCAGGCGAACGCGATCAGCAGCACCGTCAGCAACGCGGTGAGCAGCAGGACGACCACCGCCACGGGCGGACGGCGGCGGTCCTCGGCGACGGTTTGCTCGGACATCGTGACCCCTTCTCCAAAAAACCGAATGATCGTTCTTTATTGGTTCGAGGGTGCCGCCCGGTCCGCGTGTTGTCAAGAACGGATATTCGTTTTATGTTCCGGACATGCCCAAGGTCACCGATGAACACCGGCTCGCCCGCCGCCAGCAGATCGTCAGGGCCGCGCGCGCCTGCGTGACCGAGCAGGGCTTCCACAAGACGACGATGGCGGACGTGATCCGCGCGTCCGGGCTGTCGGCGGGCGCGGTCTACGGCTACTTCAAGAGCAAGGAGGAGCTGATCGCCGCGATCGCCGACGACGGGTTGAGCACGGTCGACCAGCTGTTCGACGGGATCCTGGCCGAGCCTGGGCCGCTGTCCTTGACGGAGACGATGCGCAAGATCCTCGAGTACGTCGTCGGGATCGCGGACGCGCCGAACGAGGACGTCACCCGGGTCGCACTGCAGGCCTGGGCGGAGGCGCTCCACAATCCGACCATCGCGGCGACCGCGCGCGAGAAGTACACGATGCTGCGCAACCACTACGTCGACGTGGTCCGCCGCGCGCAGACCGACGGCACGCTGGACCCGGACGCCGACCCGGAGTACGTCGCCCAGGCTCTGTTCAGTCTGCTGCCGGGGTTCATCCTGCAGCGGCTGCTGCTCGGCGACGTCACGCCGGATTCGTACCTGGCCGGCCTTGCCGCGCTGCTGCCCGGGCCCGCTTCCCGGACCGCCGGGAAGTAAGCAGAACGCCCCTGCTCCTGGTGGACCTAGCCCCACCCTGATCGGCGGCTCAGCTCCCTGGGGCGGCCGGTCCGCTCTCCGTAGCGTCAGTGGCGTCATCCGAGACGCCCGCGACGCACCTGAGAGGCCGGCCCATGAGGCGCAAGCAGGACCCCATCCAGAGCAGCCCGAACTCCGTGCTGCTGCAGGACGTTCGCCGCGTGTACGGGCGCGGTGGCAACGCCGTGGTCGCGCTCGACGGGATCAGTATCGCGTTCGAACGCGGCTCCTTCACCGCGGTGATGGGTCCGTCCGGTTCGGGCAAGAGCACCTTCCTGCACTGCGCGGCCGGGCTCGACCGGCCGACGTCCGGCGCCATGTTCATCGACGACCAGCCACTGGCCGGGCTCAAGGAGAAGCAGCTCACCGAGTTGCGCCGCGAACGCATCGGCTTCGTGTTCCAGTCGTTCAACTTGTTGCCGGCGCTGACGGTCTGGCAGAACGTCACCCTGCCGCAGGAGCTCGACGGCCGCCGCCCGAACCGCGCCGCGGTACGCACCGTCCTGGATCGCGTCGGCCTCGGCGATCGGCACAAGCACCGGCCCGGCGAGCTCTCCGGCGGACAGCAGCAACGCGTCGCCATCGCCCGCGCCCTCGTCACTCGCCCCGCCGTCATCTTCGCCGACGAACCGACCGGCGCCCTCGACACGCAGACCGCGGCCGACGTGCTCGAACTGCTCCGCGAGCCGGTTCGCAGCCAAGGGGAGACGGTCGTGATGGTCACCCACGATCCGGTCGCCGCGTCGTACGCCGACCAGGTCGTCTTCCTCGCCGACGGCCGGCTGGCCGGGCAGCTGGTGGCACCGACGGCCGAGGAGGTCGCCGACCGGATGACCCACCTCGGCGCACGGTCCGGATCCGGTACGCCCGGGTCGGCTGGGACCTCGGTGCTGAGCCGGGCGGGAGTGGGTCGATGATGCGGCTCGCCGTCCGCACCTTGCGCTTCCGCAAGGGCGGCTTCGTCGCCACGTTCGTCGCGGTCGTCTTCGGCACCGCGATCGTGCTCGCCTGCGGCGGCCTGATGGAGACCGGCATCCGCTCCAACGTCCCACCTGAACGCCTCGCCGCCGCTCCCCTGGTGGTCACCGCCAAGCAGTCCCACCTCAAGCCGGGCGCCGAGGACGGGACTCCGCTGGTCGAACGGGCCGGCATTCCGTCGTCCGCCGTCGCCGCCCTCCGCGGAGTCGAAGGCGTCACCGCGGTCGTTCCCGACCTCACCTTCACCGCCCGCCCGCTCGTCGGTGACGGCGGGTCGAGTGTTGCTCCGACGGGTGAGGGACACGCCTGGACCTCCGCGCGTCTCGCCCCGTACAAGCTGACGTCCGGCCACCCGCCGACCGCTCCCGGCGACGTCGTCGTGGACGCGACCACGGCCCGCACCGCGCACCTCGGTACCGGCGATCGCGTCACCCTGCTCATCGGCGGCGAGCCGAAATCGTTCACCGTCTCGGGCGTCGCCGACGGTCCGGCCGGGCACAGCTTCTTCTCGCCCGCCGAGGCCGCCAAGCTCTCGCCGCATCCCGGCACGTACTCAGCGCTCGGCCTCATGGTTGCTCCTGGCAAGGACCTTGAAACGGTCCGGAAGGCGGTCGAGCGTACCGTCCGTGCCGCCGGCGCCTCCGAGCTCGGCGACCTCACCGTGCTCGCCGGGATCGATCGCGGCCTGGCCGAACACCTCGAGGCCTCGACCCAGCGGGAGGCGCTGATCGCGATCGCCGGTTCGTTCGGCGGGATCGCGACCCTGACGATGATGTTCGTCGTCGCCTCCACGCTCGCGCTGTCCGCCCAGCACCGCGAACGCGAGTTCGCCCTGCTCCGCGGTATCGGCACCACGCCCGGCCAGGTCCGCCGGATGATCCTCGGCGAATCCCTGCTCGTCTCCTTGCCCGCGGTCCTGATCGGCCTGATGCCCGGGTGGTTGCTCGGCCGCTTCCTGTTCGACCAACTCGCCGCGCACGGCGTCGCGTCGGACGTGATCGAGTTCCGCCAGGGCTGGATCCCGTTCGCGGCCGGTGCGGGCGCCGCTGTCCTGGCCGCGATCGGCGCCGCCCTCATCGCCGCGCGGAGATCCGCCAAGATCAAGCCGGTCCAGGCCCTGCTCGAAGCCGGACTGCAGCGCAGGTGGTTCGGCTGGATCCGCCTGTTCTTCGGCCTGATCGCGCTGGGCGGCGGCACCGCGCTCGTCATCGTCACCGGCACCGTGATGACCGGCCCGCTCGCCGGCGCCACCGCGGGACCCGCTGTCCTCTGCTGGGCGATCGGGATCGCGTTGCTCGGACCGTTCTGGACCAAGCTCACCCTCGGCCTGATCCGCTGGCCGCTGTACGCGGTGAGCCGGGTCAACGGCCGCCTCGCGATCCGCAACGTCACGGCGCGATCGGTGGCGATGTCGGCCGCCGTCATGCCGGTCATGCTCGCCGTCGGCATCTCCACGGCGAACCTCTACATGCAAACCACCCAGCTACAGGCCTCCGAGCGCGCGTTCACCGAGGGCCTCCGCGCCGACGCGGTCCTGGTCTCCTCCGCCGACGGCCTCGCCCCCTCGGTGCTGGACGAGGTCCGCCGTACTCCGCGGGTGGCGAGCGCGTCCGCCTTCGTCACCAGCGTGGGCGTCATCGACGAACCACGGAACGCACCCTTCGACGAAGAAGGCGCCCCGCTCCAAGGCGTCTCCGCGCAGGACTCGTCCGGCACCGCGCCCGTCCGGCTGACCGCCGGTTCGCTGGAGCACCTCACCGGGTCCACGGTGGCGCTACCGGATCGCGTCGCCGCGAAGATCGATCGCGGGGTCGGCTCGACCATCACGATGACGCTGGGCGACGGCTCCTCGGTCGACCTGCGCGTGGTCGCAACGTATGCGGCGACTCCCGGGTACGAGAGCATCGTGCTCCCCGCCGAACTGCTCGCCGCCCACACGACGAGCGGGCTGGCTCCGCAGATCCTGGTCCGGTTCGCGTCGGGAGCCGACCCGGTGCCCACGCTCGCCAAGCTGGCCGCGACGCATCCCGGTGTACAACTGGCCGACCGGGACACGCTGGTCGCCGCGAACAGCGCGGACCTGAAGACGCAGGCGTGGGTGAACTACCTGCTCGTCGGCCTGCTGATCGGGTACACCGGCGTCTCGGTGGTCAACACGTTGGTGTCGGCAACCATCCGGCGGCGGCGCGAGTTCGCCCTGCAGCGACTCACCGGCGCCACCCGGACCCAGATCCTCCGGATGCTCAGCTCCGAGGGCGTGCTGATCACGTTCGCCGGCATCCTGCTCGGCACCCTGACCGCGCTGGCGACGCTCATCCCGTTCAGCAACGCGGTCGCCGGCACCGCCATGCCGTCCGGTCCCTGGTGGATCTACCTGGTGATCATCGGAGCAGCAGCACTCCTGGTCTTCTTCTCCACCCTGGTCCCGGCCACCACAGTCCTCCGCCGAGCCCCCGCCGAATCCACCAACCGCCCCGACTGACGCGCTGTGACATCACTCCCGCCCCGAGGCACAACAACACGTCCCGGGGCACAGCACGATCGATCGTCCGCGCGAACCGGCCGCGTCGGCCCCGCGCGGACGGCCGCGTCTGTCCCGCGCGGACCGGCCTCGTCTGTCCGCGCGGACCGGGCGCCTCGGCTCAGGCGGGACCGCCGCTTTACCCCGCGGGGGTCGGTTCCGCGACGGGCTGCAGGGCGATCGTCGTCGCCTGCACGATGCCCGCGTTCTGCCGCAGCCAGTCGGACACCACGACCTGCAGGTCCTCGAGATCACGCTCCTCGAGCGCCACGCCGGGCACCGGAACCGTCGCTCCCAACTCCGCGAGCACCGGCCGCAGATGCTGATCCGCGAGCAGCCTGTGCGAGGGCGCCGCCGACACCGTCACCGGCACCACCACGGCACCCTCCAGCGCCTGCGGCCGCAGCACATCGAGGAAGCTCTTCAGCAGCCCGGTGTAACTGCCCTTGTAGACCGGTGTGGCCACGACGATCACCGACGCGGACGAGACCAGGTCGACCGCGCTCTCCAACGCGGCCCGCTGCTCCTCCCCCGCCTCGTCGCCGAGGAAGATCGCCGGCGCGAACGTGACCAGGTCCAGCAACTCGTCGATCCGGTACGGCGCACCGAGCTCGGACGCCAGCAGTTCGGCGACCGACGCGGCGGCGGCCGCGGTCCGGGATCCGGCGCGCGGATTCCCCACGACGGTGACGACGGATTGTGGCCAGGCCGGTGGATCCGGCACGATGCGCGGCTCGAAGGCGGCTGAGGGCATCGGAACCCCTCTTTCAGCAGTGATCGGCAGTGAGGTCCCGAGCGTAACCAAAGTCCAGTCCGCTAGTTGACTTTCTCACCATTCGAACGGCGGGCCCGGACCTTGACCACCACGAACCAGGTCACCAACGCGATCGCGGCCGCCAGCACGGCGTACTGGAAGTAGCCGACCGACGACTCCACCACGTGCCACTTCTCGCCGAGTGCGTAACCCGCGGTGATCAGCGCGGAGTTCCAGATCAGGCTGCCGATCGCCGTGAGGGCGAGGAACAGTGGTACCGACATCCGCTCGACCCCGGCGGGCACCGAGATCAGGCTGCGGACGATCGGCACCACCCGGCCGATCAGCACCGCCTTCGGGCCGTGCTTGACGAACCAGGCCTCCGCCTTGTCCACGTCCTCGAGCTTCATCAGCGGCAGGCGCGCGGCGAGCGCCCTGGTCCGGTCCCGGCCGAGCACACCGCCAACGCCGTACAGCGCGAGCGCGCCGACGACCGAGCCCAGGGTGGTGAAGACGATCGCGCTGACCAGACCGAGGTCGCCCCGGTTCGCCGCGAACCCGGCCAGCGGCAGGATCACCTCACTGGGCAGCGGTGGGAACAGGTTCTCCAACGCGACCGCCAGGCCGGCGCCGGGAGCGCCCAGTTTCTCCATCAGGTCGATGGCCCATCCGGCCACTCCCCCGGTCGGCTCCTGCGTGCTCTGCGCCAGTGCGGACATCATCACCTGATTCATCGGATTCATGACGTCGACGCTAGGTTCGCGCACCACCTCCGCACCCTGTGGTCGACCGTCGATTTCGCTGGGTCTTTCCACACTACAGAACTGAGGAAAACCTCAGTCCGTAGCGATCCGGACCCCACTAACCTGGCCTCCATGCGGAACCACGACGGCCTGCTCCGGCGCAGCGCGACGACCCTGACGGGCGTCCTGCTGGGCTCGCTGCTGGCCTGGCTGGAGTTCGCCTTCCTGCTCGTCGGCAGCCTCGGGCTGATCCCGATCGTGGCCGCCCCGCGGTCGCGCGAACGCGTCGTCCGGTTCGCGCACCGTTGCGCACGGCAACTCGCCGTCCTGGAGCAGCGCCGGCTCCACCGGTTCCACCGCGTCGACGACCTCGGGCCGTACTCGGACCGCCAGGCGTTCCAGTACGTGTCCCGCCGCTGGCCGATCGGCGCGCTCGGCGGGCTGGTGCTGCTGGTGCTGACATTCGGGCTGCTGGTCGCCGCCTCGATGATCAGCGCCTGGATCGCCGGCGGCACCTGGAGCCTCATCGAGGAGGACGGCGGGCAGGTGACGACCGCGACGGTGGTGGTGATCGCGCTCCCAGGCCTGCTCCTGCTGTATCTGAACGTGATGGGCATCGTCGGCGTCGCCGATCTCGACGCGGCCATCGCCCGGCGGTACCTTGCGCCGTCCGCCGAGGACGTGCTCGCGCGCCGCGTCTCCGAGCTCACCCTCAGCCGGGCCGAGGTCGTGCAGGTGGTCAACGACGAGCGCCGCCGGATCGAGCGCGACCTGCACGACGGTGTCCAGCAACGCCTGGTCGCGCTCGGCCTGCTGCTCAGCCGGGCCCGGCGGGCGAAGGATCCGGTCCTCGCCGCCGACCTGGTCCGCCAGGCGCACGAGGCGTCCGAGCGGGCCGTCGCCGATCTGCGCGACGTCGCCTGGCGGGTGTATCCGACCGTGCTCGACCACCTCGGCCTGCGCGACGTGATCGCCGACGTGGCCGAGCGCTCGAGCATCCCGGTCAACCTGCGGTACGACCTGACCGAGCGCCCACCGACTTCGGTCGAGACCGTCGCGTACTTCGTCATCGCCGAGGCGGTGACGAACGCCGCGAAACACTCCGGCGCCCACACGATCGAGATCGAGGTCGGCCGCTCCTCCCCCGACGGCGACCGCATCCTGGTCGTGGTGACCGACGACGGCCGCGGCGGCGCCGATCCGGGCGGGCGCGGGCTCGGCGGACTGGCCGGTCGGGTCGCGGCCGTCGACGGAACCTTCCAGGTCCAGAGCCCACCCGGTGGGCCCACCGTTGTCCGAGTGGAGTTGCCGTGCGTCTGATCCTGGCCGATGACACCGTCCTGCTCCGCGAGGGCATGGTCCGCCTGATGGAGGAGGAGGGCCACGAGGTGATCGCATCCGTCGGTGACGGCCAGACCCTGATCGCCGCGGTCACCAGGTTCGCCGACGCCGGTGAGCCACCCGACGTGGTGGTCGTCGACGTCCGGATGCCGCCGACCCATACCGACGAGGGGCTCCGCGCCGCGTTGACGATCCGCGAGCGCTGGCCCGACATCGGCGTCCTCGTTCTCTCGCAGTACGTCGAGAAGGCTTACGCGACCGAGCTGATCACCTCCGGCCAGGAGGGCTTCGGCTACCTGCTCAAGGACCGGGTGATGCGCGTCGAGGAGTTCGTGGAGGCACTCGACCGGATCGGGGCCGGTGGTGTCGCGTTCGACCCCGATGTGGTCCGCCAGCTCCTCGCCCGCACCACCCACACCGATCCGCTCAGCAAGCTCACTCCCCGCGAGCGCGAGGTCCTCGCCCTGATGGCGGAGGGCCACACCAACCAGGGCATCGCCGGCAAACTCTTCATCTCCCAGAGCGCCGTCGAGAAGAACGTCAACGCCCTGCTCGACAAACTCGGCATCGCCCCCGAGCCGGGTTACAGCCGCCGCAGCCTCGCCATCGCCACTTACCTCACCAACTGACACCGCCCGCACCAACTGACCAACTGAAACCGCCTCGACCACCTGAACGGCCGCGCCCGCACCAACTGACGCAACACCTATCCGAGAGGAGCCCCGAGCAGAACGCCGCCGCTGGCTTCGAGGGTCTGGGCCGTGATCCAGCGGGCGTCGTCGGACGCCAGGAACGCGACCGCATCGGCGACGTCGGCGGCGGACCCGAGCCGGCCGAGTGCGGTGAAGCCGGCCAGGTAGTCCTCGATCCCGGTGAACACCTCGGCGTTGTCGGCCGTCTTCGTCGCGCCGGGCGACACCACGTTGACGGTGATACCGCGCGGACCGAGTTCGTGGGCGAGGGTGCGGCTCATCACCTCGACCGCGCCCTTCGTCATCGCGAACGACGTCTGCGCCGGGTTCGCGATCCGGGTCGCGACCGTGGACAGCGTGATGATCCGGCCGTGGTCCGACAACAACGGCAACGCCCGCTGGATCACGAAGTACGGCGCCCGGACGTTCACCGCGAACAACCGGTCGAACTGCTCCGGCGTATCCCCCGTGATCGGTCCGGCCGGTGCGGCGGCCGCGTTGTTCACCACGATGTCGAGCGCCCGCCCACCGAGCCCCGCCTCCAACTCGGCGAACAACCGATCCACCTCACCGTTCACCCCGAGGTCCGCCTGGATCGCGACCGCGGCCCCACCCGCGGCCTCGATCCGGGCCACCGTCTCCCGAGCACCGTCCGCGCTTCCCCCGTAGTGCACGGCCACGAACGCCCCGTCCGCGGCCAGCCGCTCGGCGATCGCCCGGCCGATCCCCCGCGACGCCCCGGTCACCAAGCCGGTCCGCCCATCCAGTCGCAGCATCGTCCCCAACTCCCTCATATGTGTTAGTCACTACCAGTTTGGTATGTTCTACCACATGACGAGCTTGCGGGAACGCCGGAAGACCGAGACCCGGCAGACGGTGCAACGGCACGCCCTGCGTTTGTTCGAGGACCGTGGCTACGACGAGACCACCGTGAACGACGTCGCGCAGGCGGCCGGCGTCTCCGCAATGACGGTCTACCGGCACTTCCCGACCAAGGAAGACCTCGTGCTCTGGGACGAGTACAGCTCCCTCACCGCCACGGTTCTCGCCGAGCTTCCACCCGAGGAACACCTGGCCCGACGGATCGGCCACGCCCTGATCCAGACCGCGACGACGGCGATCGGCGCGTCGCCGAGTCGGCGGCAGCTCCTGCTCACCCAACTCCGGTTGATGATCTCGGTCCCCGCGCTCCGCGCCCGCCACCTCGACAACCAGTACGCCGCCCAGGACGCGATCGTCCGCGCAGTCTGCGGCGAGGAGCCGGATCCGGACCAGGAGTTCCACACCCGCGCGATCTCGGGAGCCTGCCTCGGCGTGACCCACATCGCCCTGGTTCGCTGGGCCAAGGAAGACGGCAAGCCCGACCTCGCCGCGTTGCTTCGCGAAGCGCTCGCCGCCACGTTCCCGGCGGAATTCAGCTGAGCCGGTCCACGCCCCGACCGGTCAGCTCCGGCACCGACACGGTGCGCCCGCTCAACACCAACAGCAGGTCGCCCATCACCCCGCGGACCTCGGCGCCCTCGCCCACGCTCCACGCGCAGTCGGTCGCGACCAGCCGTACCCCGGCCAGCCGCTTCCGCGCTTTGAACGGGAACGCCTTCGTCCAGATCCGCTCTGCCGCGACCATCGCCGCATTCACGGGCACGTCTCGCCGAATCCCCAACGGGCGCGCGATGTCCTGCGTGTGAATCAGCACGTCCAGTAACGGATCGGCGGTCGTCGTCCCCGGCGGATGACGCCGCGACCCGGCGTACTCGCGGTACTGGGCGACGATCTCGGCCGGCGCGTACTGGGAACCCGCGCGCCGCGCCTCCTCGTACACCATTCGGTTGAAGTCACCGCGCGCCCGAGCCAGTCCTCGCACAACCGGCCAGACGCGTGCTTGTGGGGAGGAGATGACGTGGGCGGCGACGTCGCGGACTCGCCAGCCCGGGCAGACCGACGGCGTGTCCCACTGCTCGATCGTCAGGCCGGACAGCAGGTCGGCCAGGCTCGCTCGTTCGGCGTCGATGTGGTGCCAGATCGTCTCCGTGTCCACCGCTCCCCCAGTGGTAAGCCTCTCTGACCAAATTAGACAGCTTCTCTGACCATCGGTCAAGATGGCGGGGTGCCGGACCCACTGAACCTCGGGCTGTTGCTGTTCATCCCGTACCGCGCGCTGGAGAACCGGGTGTTCGAGGCGCTCGCGGCGGCCGGGTTCGACGACCTCACCCCCGCGCAGGGCCGGATCTTCCAGCGGATCGGGCCGGACGGCACCCGGCTGACCGAGCTCGCCGAGCAGGCCCAGGTCACCAAGCAGACGGCCGGCTTCCTGGTCGACCAGCTCGAGCGCTCCGGCTACGTCGAACGCGTCCCGGACCCCACCGACGCCCGCGCCCGCCTGGTCAAGATCGCTGCCCGCGGCCACCAGGCCGTCCCGGTCGCCAACACCGTCGTCGCCGAGGTCGAAGCCGAGTGGACCGCCCACCTCGGTCCCGCCCGGGCCAAGCAACTGCGCGAAGCCCTCACCAGCCTTCGCGAGATCACCGACCCCTGGGCATAACGCTCCAGCTGGGCCCGTAGGAAGAACGAGCCCGGCTGCCAGGAGAGATCGGCGCGGCCAGCTGCGGTACGGAATCAGCCCGACTGCGGATTGAGATGCCGCGCGACCGGACGGCCGGCGGGGTTATATTCCTCATATGGCAACTACGTTCGAGGTGCTCGCGGAACCGCGGCGGCGGGAGATCCTGGACCTGCTCCGGGCCGGCGAGCGCCCGGTCGGCGAGCTCGTCGAGCAGCTCGACCTCAGCCAGCCGGCGGTGTCGAAGCACCTCAAGGTCCTCCGCGACGCCGGCCTGGTCGAGGTCCGGCAGGACGCCCAGCGCCGCTGGTACCGGCTGCGGCCCGCGCCACTGGCCGAGATCGACGCCTGGCTGGCGCCGTACCGGGACCTGTGGCGGGACCGCCTCGACGCGCTCGAGGCCCACCTCGACCGAATGGACTGAGCACCCGCCGAGCCCGGAGACGCGTCAGCGAATCTCCGCCAGGTCGAACAGGTTGCCCTCGGGATCGGCCAGGGTGATCCAGTGCGCGCCGTACTCGTCGTACTCGTCCAGCCGCTTGGCCCCGAGTCCGACCAGCCGGTCCACCTCGTCGGACCAGTTCCGCGTGGCCAGGTCCAGGTGCAGCCGGTTCTTCCCGGTCCGCGGCTCCGGGACCTGGAGGAACATCAGCGCCGTCCCGGCCCCGTGCTTGTTCACGGTGGCGAAGTACTCGTTGCCACCGGCATCGACTTCCCGGCCCATCACCCGGGCCCAGAAGCCGGCCAGACCGGCCGCGTCGGCGCAGTCGAAGGTGACGTGCTCGAGCGAGATGCCCGAGCCGGCAGCGGATTCAGCAGACATGGTTCAGCCTTTCGTACTGGAGACGTTCGTCGAGGGGATGCGCCGGATCGGCCAGCAGATCTCGGTGCGGTAGTCGGCCGGCCCGGCACCGTCGTCGCCGGGTCCGACCAGGTAGAGCTCACGGATCGGGCCGGGCGCCACCTCGCAGTGCTCGGCGACGTGGCTCCCGAGGGCTCCGTAGGTGCGGTCGAAGTCGGTGAACGGCCCGCCGTGCACGGTGATCGCGAAGAAGCCCGCGGGCAGGTCGATCAGCTCCACGCCGTCGGCCGGCGCCTGGTCGGGTGCGACGGGCACGAACGCGACCACCTCGCCCGCCTCGTCGGCGAAGAACTCGTCGCTGTACGTCGCGCCGGCCGTCGCCGTGATCCCGGCCCGGGCGGCGGCCGCACCCAACCGGGGGAACACCTCACCGCACCACGGCCCGATGTCGTCCCGCGCGACGTGGTCGGCGACGCCGTACGCCCGGAACGCGGGGATGAAGCGGTACTCCACGGAGAGCGCCGACGTCGGCAGCGTGAGCATGGTCCGCAGCGACGCGACCACGTCCTGGGTCCGGACCAGCTCCTGCTCCATCTGGTCGAGGTGCGCCCGCAGTTCCTGGTCCCGCGTGGTCAGGTCGGGCGCGTCCACGACCGCCCGGACCTGCGCGAGCGGCATCTGCAGACTCCGCAGCCGCCGGATCAACTGCGCCACGTCCACCTGGTCCGTCCCGTACCGCCGGTACCCGGTGGACGCGTCGATCGAGGCCGGAGTGAGCAGGCCGATGTCGTGGTAGTGATGCAGCGTCTTCACGCTCAGATGAGTGAGCCGCGCGAACTCACCGATGGTCACCGATGCCGTCATGACCCCTAATCTGCACCCTCCGGCAACCGGAGGGTCAACACCGCCCCGGAACGGCGAACGGCCGCCACCCCAACCAGGCGACGGCCGTTCCCACCTCCGGGCTCAGCCGCGGTAACGACCGATCACCTTGGTGAACTCCCAGTTCTGTTGCGGGACACCACTGCACGTGTCCGCACCGCCAGCGTTGCAGGGCCGGTCCCGGTTGACCGACCAGAAGGTGAAGCGGGCGAGGTGATGCTGGGACGCGTAGCTCAGCATCGACTCGAAGTCGGCCAGGTTCACCCGCTCCCCGGCGACATCGGTGATGCCGTTCATCGAGGAGATGCCGATCTTGCGGTACGCCGCGTCGTCGGACAGCCCGTACGCGTCCCGGACCCGGTTCTTCAGTCCGTCGGCCGCTTGCCGGGTGAGCGTCGCCATGTTGGTCGTGCCGCCGCCGAAGTTGAACGGCATGATCACCCAGCCGTCCAGGTTCAGCCCGGAGGCCGCGCCCCGCCGGATCAGGTCCTGACCGTCACCGTCCGGTCCGGTCGTGCTGGTGCCGAAGGTGAGGTAGGTCGCGATCCCCGGGTTGTTCTGCTCGACGATCTTCAGCGCGTCGATCACCCGCTGCCGGGTGGTCGGGTTGGAGAACTCGCTCGCCTCGATGTCGACGTCGATCGCCTTCAGCGACAGCGCGTTGATCACCTTCTGGTACGCCCCGGCCAGCTCGCCCGCGCTGTTGCAGTTCTCACCGAGCTTGTTGCCGGACCAGCCGCCGACCGAGACCACCACGTCCCCACCGTTCGCGCGGATCGCGTTGACCGCCTGCTGGTCGACGCCACCGGTGAGCGGCCGACTGCCGTCCCACATCGGGTTGCAGTACCCGTTCGACAGGATGAACGCCATCGTGAACCACTTGACCCCGGTCGCGTTCATCACGGTCGCCGGGTTCGGCGGACTACCCCAGCCCTGGTACAGGTACGGCGCCGCCGCCATCGGCGCAGCACCGGCCGGCGGCGGGTTGCCGGGCAGGGCGGGCGCGGTCCACTTCTGGTTCGCCGCACCCGTGCAGGACCACAGCTGCAGCGGCGTCGCGTTCGTCGATCGGTTGCCGGTGACATCGAGGCACTTGTCCGCCTGTGGATTCACCAGGTCCCGGCCGGACGTGTACGTCCATTGTTGTGCGGCCGATCCGTTGCAGGTCCAGAGCTGGACCTTCGCGCCGTTGGCGACCGATCCCCCGCTGACGTCGAGGCACTTGCCGAGCGCCTTGACGGTGCCGTCCGAGCTCCGGGTCCAGTTCTGCGCGTTCGACCCGTTGCAGTCGTACAACTGAACCGCGGTACCGTCCGCGGAGTTGGCGGCGGCGACATCCACGCACTTGCCGGCCAGACCGGTGATCGTGCCGGTGGCCTCGACCGCCTGCGCGGCCGGCGGCGCGACGAGCAGGCCGGCTCCGAGGGCGACGACCGCGACGGTGGCCAGTACCCGGGCCCGCATCAGACGGTCCACTTCTGGTTCGCGGCGCCGGTACAGCTCCACAGCTGCAGTGGGGTGGCGTTCGCCGCATTGTTGCCGGTGACATCGAGACACTTGTTCGCCTGTGGATTCAGCAGGTCTCCTCCACTCGTAGGGGTCCATTGCTGGGCGGCACTGCCGTTACAGGTGAAGAGCTGGACCTTCGCCCCGTTCACCACCGACCCGGCGTTGACGTCGAGGCACTTGCCGAGGGCACGGATCGTCCCGTCGCCCGGCCGGGTCCACTGCTGGGCGGCCGTCCCGTTGCAGTCGTACAACTGGACCGCGGACCCATCGGTACTGTTGGCTCCGGCCACGTCGACGCACTTGCCGCCGAGTCCGGTGATCTGCCCACCGGTCCCGCCACCGCCACCGCTCTGATTACCCGCCCAGGTGAAGGTCGCCGAGGTCTTGGTGGGCAGCGTGTAGACGAACGACTGACCACCCCAGTTCACCCGGACCGACTGCGCACTGCCGGTGGTGTTGAACGCGATCAGCGCCTTCGACCCGTCCGGGTTCTTCCAGGCCACGTTCTTCACCGAGCTGTTCGCGGTCGAGTCGATCCGGACCGCCCCCGGCTTCACGAACTTGGTCAGGTGCCCCATCGTGTAGTACTCGACGGTCTTGTCCACCTGACCGGCCCGGGCACCACCCCGCTGCACGGTCACCAGGCCGGTACAGACGTTGCACCCGGCACCGACGTACGGAAGCATGTTCTGGTCCAGCGCGAGGCTCCACTTCACCCAGGATTTGGACCAGTTCCGGGTGTAGTCGATCAGGTTGTTCATGTCCTCGACCTGCTGGTTCGGGATCCAGGTCCCGCCCGAGTGCTCGGTCATGTAGTGGTTCACGGCCGGGTACTGGTTGTGCACCTGGGTCTGCAGGTTCACGTCGCCGCCGTACCCGTGCCACGCGATCCCGCCGAACAACGGGTCGTTGCGCAGCGCCGCGTCGGCGAGTGGGACCGACCCGAGATCGTTGTAGTTGCCCCAGTTGTAGTCGAGGATCATCACCTTGGTGGTGATGCCCGCCGCCCGGAACGCCGGCAACAGGTGGTTCTTGGTGAACTCGAGCAGCCCGGAACCGTTCCAGTTCATCGAGGCGTACCCGGTGTCGTCGGTGCCGCAGCAGGTCGGCTCGTTCTGCACCGACACGTAGTCGATGTGGTTGCCGGCGGCCTCGTTCTGCTGGACGTACTTGACGAAGTACTGGGCGTACATCGGGTAGTACTCCCACTTCAGCCAGCCGCGGTTGGTGAACTTGTTGTTGTCCTTCATCCAGGCCGGGGCGCTCCACGGCGCGCCCTTGACCTTGAGGGCCGGGTTCAGCTGCTTGGCCTGCTTGGTCAGCGGGACCACGTCCGCCAGGTCGTGGCCGATGCTGAAGTCGTTCAGGTCACAGCAGGTGTCGTCGAAGGAGTAGTTGAACCGGGCCAGGTCGGAGGCGCCCATCGGGTTGCGGGTGAAGGCCAGGCCGATCCCGTTCACCGGGTCGAACAGGTCCTTCATCACCTGGTTGCGGGTGGCGGCCGTGATCGTATTGCTGCTGTTGAGCAACCACGCCGCGCTGTCGGCGAAGGAGGCGCCACCACCCTCGAACGACTGGTACGTGGTGTTCTCGTCGACGGTGACGGTCTGGTTCGCCGTCCCGCCGGCCGGGCCGAAGGCGATCGGGGTCTGTTGCTGCAGGCCACGAGTCACGGTGCGGCCGGCCGCGTCGCTGGTGGTGGTCAGCCAGATGTTCACCGGCTCGCCGGCGGCGTGCGCGAGTGGCGGGTTCCCGACACCGAGCCCGGTCGCGACCACGGACAGGATCGCGAGCCCGGCGAAGGCGGGAAGTTGGCGGCGTCGCCGTCCGGGGCGACCACGACGAAGGGTCCTGGGCATGACGGATCTCCCTTTGCTGCAAGGGCTTCCACGAGGGTGGACTGATCCCCCGGATCCGGCGTCTGCCCGCGCCGCAACAGGTGGTCATGATGAGGTAACCATCGGTGAACGACCGTGTCAACGCCGGACGGGCACTTTTTCCATGTCTTGGATTTACTCGTGGCCTTGACGTGAAAGCGTTCTCACAGCAGGCTGCCTCCCGTCCCCTGTCTCGTTCACGTCCCGCCCCGCCCCCACCGGCCGGACCGCCCGAACGTCCGGCCGAGCGAGAAATGAGGCATCCATGAGAGTCCCGCGTTCCCGGATCCGGACCGCTGCCCTGCTTGCCGCAGGCGCCGCGCTGCTCGGCACCGCCCTCCTGCAATCCCCCGCGACGGCGCGAACACCGGCCGCCGACAGAGCCGAACCAGCCGCCGCACCCACAGCGGTGATCTGGGAGGACAACTTCGACGGCCCGGCCGGTCAAGGCCCCGACCAGAACAAGTGGCGCTACGACATCGGCGGCTCCGGCTGGGGCAACAACGAACGCCAGTACTACACCGACTCGCGCAGCAACTCCGCTCTCGACGGCAACGGCAACCTGGTGATCACCGCGCGCCGGGAGAGCGGCGGCCACCAGTGCCACTACGGCACCTGCGAGTACACCTCGGCGAGGTTGCTCACGGCCCAGACCTTCACCCAGACCTACGGCCGGTTCGAGGCCCGGATCAAGATCCCGCGCACGCAGGGGATCTGGCCGGCGTTCTGGATGCTCGGCGGCCTCAACTGGCCGGGCGACGGCGAGATCGACATCATGGAGAACATCGGCCGCGAACCCGCCACCGTGCACGGCACGATCCACGGCCCGGGCTACTCCGGCGCCGGTGGTATCGGTGCCTCGTACAACCATCCGAACGGCTGGTCGTTCGCCGACGACTTCCACACCTTCGCCGTCGACTGGGCGCCGGACTCGATCACCTGGTCCGTCGACGGCGTCCAGTACCAGCGCCGCACGCCGGCCGACCTGAATGGCAACCCCTGGGTCTTCAACCACCCGTTCTTCATGATCATGAACGTCGCGGTCGGTGGTAACTGGCCCGGGTACCCGGACGGGACGACCGTGCTCCCGCAGACGATGACCATCGACTACGTCCGCGTCTCCACCCTCGGCAGCAGCGGTGGCACCGGCAGCCAGATCACCGGCCTGGCCGGCAAGTGCCTCGACGTGGCCGGCGCCAACAGCGCGGACGGCACCACGGTCCAGCTGTACGACTGCAACGGCACCGCTGCGCAGAAGTGGACCCGCCCGGGGGACGGCACGATCCGCGCCCTGGGCAAATGCCTGGACGTCGCCAACGCCGGCATCACCGACGGCACCCGCGTCCAGCTCGCGACCTGCAACGGGAACGCGGCTCAGCAATGGGTCTACACGTCCGGCCGGGACCTGGTGAATCCCCGGGCGAACAAGTGCCTCGATGTCACCGGCAACAACGCGGCCAACGCCACCCCGACCCAGATCTGGACCTGCGGCGGCGGCGCCAACCAGAAGTGGACCGTCTGACCGTGATGACCTGAGACCAGGCCCTCCCGAACGGCCAGTGTCGGGAGGGCCTGTGCTCTCAGCGGCGGTGCGCGCGGATCAGGTCGGCGTACCGCTTGCCGCTGGTCTTCAGCACCCGCGTCCCGGTCGCGTAGTCCACGTAGGCGAGCCCGAAGCGAGGGTCGTACCCGTACGCCCACTCGAAGTTGTCCAGCAGCGACCAGGCGAAGTACCCAGCCAGCGGCGCGCCCTGCTCGACGGCACGGGCACAGGCGGCCAGATGCCCTTCCAGATAGGCGGTTCGCTGCGGATCGTCGACCGCGAACGACGCGTCCGGGTGGTCGACCCAGGCCGAGCCGTTCTCGGTGATGTAGATCCTCTCGGCGCCGTACTCCTTGGTCAGGCGCAGGATCAGCTCCTCCAGCCCGGCCGGGTGGACCTCCCAGGCGAGCATGGTGTGCTCCTGGTTCGGGCCTTCGACCTGGCTGAATCCCAGCCGGGGAACGGAATCGTCGGCCCGGACGATCTGCCGGAAGTAGTAGTTCAGCCCGACGAAGTCCGTCGGCGCGGCGATGATCTCCAGGTCGCCGGGCTGCTCAGGCAGCTCCACGCCGTACGTCTCCACCATGTCCACCGGGAAGCCGCGGCCGCCGACCGGGTCGAGCCACCAGCGGTTGACGTGGCCGTCGGCGATCCGGGCGGCCCGGATGTCCTCTGCGCTCTGGCTGGCCGGCTCGCACGGACTCAGGTTGACCACCAGCCCCACCGACGGCGGCTCGGGACAAGCGGCCCGCAATGCCTTGACGCCGAGGCCGTGCGCGAGCAGCAGGTGGTACGACGCGCGCACCGCGATCGCCGGGTCGGTGATACCGGGCGCCATCCGCCCTTCCCAGTGCCCGATCCAGGCCGAGCACAGCGGCTCGTTCAACGTCACCCAGTCCCGCACCCGGTCCCCCAGCTTGGCGCCGACGACCTCCGCGTACTCCGCGAACCGGTACGCCGTGTCGCGCTGGGCCCAGCCGCCGAGATCCTGCAGCGCCTGCGGCAGGTCCCAGTGGTACAGGGTGACAAACGGTTTGATGCCCTTGGCAAGCAAGTCGTCGACGAGGCGGTCGTAGTACGCCAGGCCGGCCGGGTTCACCGGGCCGGAGCCGGTCGGGATCACCCGCGGCCAGGCGATCGAGAACCGGTACGCGTCCACGCCGAGCTGCTCGAGCAGGGCGAGGTCCTCGGGCCACCGGTGGTACGAGTCGCAGGCGACGTCACCGGTGTCACCGTTGTCGATCGCCCCGGGAACGCGGCAGAAGGTGTCCCAGATCGACGGCAGCCGGCCGTCGGCGTCGACGGCCCCCTCGATCTGGTACGCCGAGGTGGCGGTGCCCCAGACGAAGTCCTGCGGGAGCGGGCTGAGCTCGGCCATCGGTGACCCCCTGAGGGTTCGGGTAGGCGGGTTTTTTCAAAGCATAAATGAAGGTCCGCCGACCCCCGCCGCGTCTCGTCAGCCGGCCGCGACCCGCCGGGTCGTGCCGCCGTCGCGCAGCAGCCGCAGCACCGGCAAGGTGGCCGCGCCGAGGGCGACCGCGTCCCGCCCGAGCTCACACGGCTCGATGGTGACCTGGTCGTACGGACGGCGCAGCGCGTGCTTGCCGACCGCCTCGCGCACCTCGTCCAGGTAGCGCTCGCCGAGCAGCAGCCCGGACCAGCCGCCGAGCACGATCCGCTCGGGGTTGACCAGGTTGACCAGGTTCGCGAATCCCGCACCCAGGTAGCCGATCGTGTCCTTCACGACCTGCGCCGCGATCTCCGACGAGTCCACCGCGTCGAGCACCGCGACGAACGCGGCCTCTTCGTCGGCCTCCGGCGCCACCTCTCCCCCGGCCAGGCGATAGCGATCCAGGACGCCCTCGGCTCCGACGTACGCCTCGAGGCAGCCCTCGGCTCCACAGCGGCACGGGCGGCCGCCGTAGACGATCGTGGTGTGGCCCCACTCGCCCGCGCTGCTCCTGGTCCCGCGGTAGCTGGAGCCGCCGGTGACCAGGGCGGCGCCGACACCCGAGCCGACCAGCGCGACCACGGCATCGGTCGCGCCGCGGCCCGCGCCGAACCACATCTCCGCCTGGCCGAGCGTGTTCGCGCCGTTGTCGACCTGGATCGGGATGTCGGTCGCCGCGGCGAGCATCGCGCCGAGCGGGACCGCGTCCCAGCCGAGCGTCTGGGCATGCACGACCGCGTCGGCGGGTCCCTCGACCACACCGGCGACGGCGACGCCCATCCCGAGCACGCGATCCGCGGTCACCCCCGCCCTCTCGATCACGTGTTGCAGGCCCTGCAGCACGTACTTCACGGCGAGCTCGGGGGCCGGTTTCGGCGTCTCGATCGGGTAGACCACGGTCGCCCGGACGGTCATCGAGAGGTCGAACAGCTCGACCCGGACCCGGGTCTCACCGACCTCCGCGCCGACCACGTACCCGAACTCCCGCGCGACCCGGAGCAGCACGCGCGGACGGCCGCCGTCGGACTCGACCGAGCCGGCCTCCTCGACGATGCCCTCCTCGAGCAGTTCGGCGACGAGGTTGCTGACACTGGCCGCGCTCAAGGCGGTCTCGTGGCTGAGTTCGAACCGGCTGAGCGGTCCCTGGCGATAGATGCTGGTCAGGATCACCGACCGGTTGGTCCGGCGCATGTCGCGCACGGTGGTCCGGCGTACGTCCATGGTGTGTCGACCCGCCCTCTGCAACAGCTCCGCCGAACGCGGCCTGGGCAGCCGCTGGAATCGATCCCCGTCCCGCGGACCATCATGCACCAGCACGGTGCCGCCGAGGCCGGGCCGAACCCGCGCGGACCCTTCCTACAACTCGTGAACTTAGCCGTGTTTCGTTACCGCGTCGTGATTGACGCGACCTGGCGGGCTCCGCTTCACTCTACGGAACCGCTTCCGAAACCGGTTCCGAACTCCACGTTCACCGGCCGGAAACACCGCCGACGCATCACCCCGACCGCCCGAGGGGAGCTGTGCAGTGTCGATCACGATCGCCGATGTCGCCGCGCGTGCCGGAGTCAGCAAGACGACGGTCTCGCGGGTACTGAACGGCAAGGGCGAGCTCGATCTGCGCACCGCCGAGCGGGTCCGCCAGGTGATCGCCGAGCTCGGGTACGTCCCGAGCGCCCGGGCCGTCGGCCTGGCCCGCGGCCGGACCCGGATCGTCGGCATGCTGGTCCCCTCGCTCACCTGGCCCTGGATGGGCGAGGTGCTGCAGGGCGCCGTGGACGTGGTCGAGTCCGAGGGGTACGGGCTGTTGCTGTTCACCTGCAACCGGGGTGAGGAGTCGATGCAACAGTTCGCCTCGCAGGTCTCGGCGCAGTCGTTCGACGGCCTGCTGGTGATCGAACCCGAGGGCACGCTGTCCTACATCGAGCAGCTGCACGCCCGTGGTCTGCCGGTCGTCCTGATCGACGACCGGGCCAAGCAGCCGCTGTTCCCGTCCGTCGCCACCACCAACCGGGCCGGCGGCGCGTCCGCGGCCCAGCACCTGCTCGAACTGGGCCGCCGCAAGCCGCTGGTGATCACCGGCGTGGACTGGTTCGGCTGTACCCAGGAACGCCTCGCCGGTTTCCGCGACACCTACGCGGCCGCCGGGTACGAGCTGGACCCACGGCTCGTCCTCGAGGGCGACTTCACCCACGAGAGCGGACGCCGCGGCGTCCAGCAGGCGCTCGACGCCGGCCTGGAGTTCGACGCGATCTTCGCGCACAACGACCTGTCCGCGGGCGGCGCCATCCAGGCCGTCCGGGAGGCCGGGCGGACCGTGCCGGACGACGTGTCGGTGGTCGGCTTCGACGACATCCCGTACGCCCAGCACACCGAACCACCGTTGACCACGGTGCATCAGCCGATGCGCCGGATGGGCCAGGCGGCGGCCCGGATGCTGATGAGCTACTTCGGCGGCGAGCCGCTGCCGGAGGAGCCCGAGGTGCTGCCCACGACGCTGATCGTCCGCAGCTCGACCGCCCCCACCCGCCCCTCCACCCCCGACCGTCCCACCGTCCCGGCCGGCGCCGGGCACTGAGCCCCCGGCGGCGAGGTAGCTGCCCCTGCCTCGTCGCCGGTCCCCCAGCGAGACCGATCCGTTAAGGCGTCCGCTCTTCCCATGAGAGCGCTTTCACGCCACGATGCGACCCCAACACCTGACAGTCATCCGGCCGTCATCCGCCAGCAGTTGGACGAACACAGGAGGAACGATGCGAGCTCGACGCACCGTCGCGCTGGCCCTCACGGGCCTGCTCGCGGCAGTCACCTTGGCTGCCTGTAGCAACGGGGACACCAACAACTCGACCGCCAACACCGGTGGCACCTCGACGGTGCTGAACGTCGGGATGCCGAACGGTCCCCAGACCGAGAACCACAACCCGTTCCTCGGGTCGTCGTCCGGTGCGTCGCTCGGCTATCGGTGGATGATCTACGAACCGCTGGTGATGCTGAACGGCATCAAGCCGAAGGAGCCCGGCAAGCCCTGGCTGGCCACCGAGTGGAAGTGGGCCGACAACTTCACCAAGCTGTCGTTCACGATCCGGGACGGGGTCAAGTGGTCGGACGGCAAGCCGATGACCGCCGAGGACGTCGCCTACTCGTTCCAGCTGCGCAAGGACAACGAGGGGCTGAACCAGGACGCGATCCCGTACGGCACCATCACCCAGACCGGCGACAAGGTCGACCTGACCTTCACCCGGTCCCAGTTCGTCAACCAGGCCAAGCTGCTCACCGTCTTCGTCGTGCCGAAGCACCAGTGGTCGACGTTCAAGGACCCGAGCCAGGACGTGGTCAAGGAGCCGATCGGCACCGGCCCGTACCAGCTGAAGTCGTTCACGCCGCAGACCACGACGCTGGAGCTGCGGGACGCGTACTGGCAGGAGCTGCCGAAGGTCAAGGAGCTGCGGTACACGTCGTACAACGACAACAACGCGCAGACCACCGCGCTGGCCAACGGCGCCGCCGAGTGGAGCTTCGTCTTCATCCCGAACTACAAGGCCGTCTACGTCGACAAGAACCCGGACCACCACAAGCTGTGGTTCCCGGCAAACCTGGGCATCCACGGGCTGTGGATCAACACCACGAAGAAGCCGTTCGACAACCCGGCCCTGCGGCGCGCGATGGACAAGGTGATCAACCGCGACGACATCTTCCTGCAGGGTGAGGCGGGCTACTTCTACCCGAAGGTCGAGTCGATCACCGGGATCCCGACCCCGGCGGGTGAGTCCTTCATCGCACCCGAGTTCAAGGACAAGGTGCACGCGGTGGATGTCGAGGGCGCGAAGGCCGAACTGGCCGCGGCCGGTTTCAAGCTCGAGGGTGACACGCTGAAGGACCCGAGCGGCAAGCCGGTCACGCTGACCCTGACGAACCCGGCCGGCTGGTCGGACTACGTCACCGACCTGGAGATCATCAAGGACAACCTGACCCAGATCGGGATCAAGGCGACCGTCGACAAGGCGAACCAGGACGCCTGGTTCAAGGCCGTTGACGAGGGCAACTTCGACGCCACCATGCACTGGACCAACGGCGGCGCGACGCCGTACGACATCTACCAGAACATCATGGACGGCAAGATCCTCAAGCCGGTCGGCAAGGGCGGGGTGAGCGGCAACTACGGCCGGTTCGACAGCCCGGAGGCGACCAAGGCGCTGGACGAGTACGCCAACGCCAAGGACGACGCGGCCCGCACCACCGCGCTGAACACGCTGCAGAAGATCATGGTCGAGCAGATGCCGATCATCCCGACCTCGGCGTCCAACGTCGGCGGCATGTACAGCACCAAGAACTGGGTCGGCTGGCCGGACGAGCAGAACCAGTACGCGCCGGCCCAGCCGACGCAGCAGAACGCGCTGCAGATCGTCCTGAACCTGAAGCCCGCGGGCGCCTGACCGCCCGGCGCGCCCGGGAGGCCGATCCGGCTCCCGGGCGCGCAGCCCTGTGCCGATCCAGCGAGGAGTCAGGAAATGACGGCGACCCAGACCGAACCGACCACCGGCGACGTGGTCCTCGAGGCCGAAAACCTCACCAAACACTTCCCCGTCCGGCGGGGACTGCGCACCCTGTTCACCCGCGACCGCCCGACGGTGCACGCGGTGGACGACATCCAGCTGACCCTGCGCCGCGGCCAGGTCACCGCCCTGGTCGGCGAGTCCGGCTCCGGCAAGTCCACGGTCGCGCGCCTGCTCGCCCAGCTGTACTCGCGGACCTCCGGCGACATCCGGTTGCACGGCGAGTCGGTGACCGTGCACGGCGGGCGGAAGTTCCGCGCGTACTGCCGGCAGGTGCAGATGATCTTCCAGGACCCGTTCGCCTCGCTGAATCCAGTCCACACCGTCCGGTACCACCTGACCCGGTCGCTGCGGATCCACGGCCGGGCCGGGAACTCCGCGGCCGAGCTGGAGCGGAACCTGCGCGACCTGCTCGGCCGGGTCCAGCTGACGCCGCCCGAGCGGTACCTGGACAAGTTCCCGCACGAGTTGTCCGGCGGGCAGCGGCAACGGGTGTCGATCGCCCGCGCGCTCGGCGCCGACCCGCAGGCGCTGCTCGCCGACGAACCGGTGTCGATGCTGGACGTGTCGATCCGGCTCGGCGTGCTGAACCTGCTCCGCGATCTCAAGGAGCGGCTCGACCTGGCCATCCTCTACATCACCCACGACATCGCCTCGGCCCGGTACTTCGCCGACGAGACCCTGGTGATGTACGCCGGCCGGATGGTCGAGGGCGGGGACTCCGAGTCCGTGACGCAGCGGCCGGCGCATCCGTACACCCGGCTGCTGATCGAGAGCGCGCCGGATCCCGACCGGCTGGACCGGGTCGGGGACGCGAGACCCGCGCCGGACGACGCGGGTGGGGGTGAACCGCCGAGCCTGATCGCGCCGCCGGCCGGGTGCCGGTTCAATCCGCGCTGTCCGTCGGCGTTGCCGAAGTGCTCCACCGACCTGCCGCCGCGGTTCGAGCTGCCGGTGGTGGACGGGAGCAAGGGCCACTGGGCCGCGTGCTGGCTCTACGAGGAAGGAGCGGCCCGGTGAAGTTCCTGCTGCAGCGGCTGGCGTTCTACCTGTTCACCGCCTGGGCCGCGATCACGATCAACTTCTTCATCCCGCGGCTGATCCCGGGCGACCCGGTGACCTCGTTGATCACCAAGTTCCAGGGCCAGATGAGCACCGAGGCGATCAACTCCTTGTACGTGCTGTTCGGGCTGGACAAGGACGCCGGAGTGTGGAGCCAGTACGTCGACTACTGGGGCCAGGTGTTCCGCGGCGACCTCGGGTTGTCGTTCACGTTCTTCCCGACGCCGGTGTCGGACATCCTCGGCCAGAGCCTGCCGTGGACGATCGCGCTGGTCGGCATCACCACGTTCGCGAGTTTCGTGATCGGGACCGGGCTCGGCGTGCTGGCGGGGTGGCGCCGGGGGTCCTGGCTGGACGGGTTGTTGCCGGTGGCCACCTTCTTGTCGTCGATCCCGTACTTCTGGCTCGGGCTGATCGCGATCGCGCTGCTGGCCGGACAGGGCAGCTTCTTCCCGTCGTCCGGCGGGTACGAGCCCGGCCTGGTCCCGGCCTGGGACGGCACCTTCATCGGCAGCGCGGTCCAGCACAGCCTGCTGCCGGCGCTGACGATCCTGATCTCGTCGGTGAGCGGCTGGATCCTCAGCATGCGGAACATGATGGTCACGGTCGCGTCCGAGGACTACATCACCGTCGCGCACGCCAAGGGCCTGACCGAGCGCCGGGTGATGCTCGGGTACGCGGCCCGCAACGCGTTGCTGCCGAACGTGTCCGGGTTCGCGCTGTCGCTCGGGTTCATCGTCGGCGGCACCCTGCTGGTGGAGATCGTCTTCTCCTACCCGGGGATCGGCTACAACCTGTTCCAGGCTGTCGGCGCCAAGGACTACCCGCTGATGCAGGGGGTCTTCCTGGTGATCACGATCTCGGTCCTGGTGGCCAACCTGATCGCCGACATCGCGTACCTGCTGCTCGACCCGCGTACCCGGAAGGAGGGCTGACCGATGTCCGCACCAGCCAGCACCATCACCGCGGTCACGCCGGACGGCCCCGAGGTCGAGGCGGCCCCGGCCAAGCGCCGCCGGCTCCGGTTCGTCGCGAACCCGAAGGCCGCCACCGGGCTCGTCGTGCTCGCGTTCTTCTGCCTGATCGCGATCATCGGCCCGTGGATCGCGCCGTACGACCCGTCGGCGCGCAGCAGCGACCTGATCCAGCCGCCGTCCGCGCAGCACTGGTTCGGTACCACCCATCTCGGCCAGGACATCTTCTCCCAGGTCGTCGTCGGCACCCGCGGCGTGATGTTCGTCGGGTTGCTGGCCGGGATCGTGGCGACCGTGCTGTCGGTCCTGATCGGGGTGAGCTCCGGCTTCCTCGGCGGCGCCGCGGACGAGGGGCTGTCCGCGCTCGCGAACGTCTTCCTGGTCATCCCGGCGCTGCCGCTGATCATCATCGTCGCGTCCACCATCCCCGGCGCCGGTGACCTGATGGTTGCCCTGGTCATCGGGTTCACCTCGTGGGCGTGGGGTGCCCGGGTACTGAGAGCCCAGACCTTGAGCCTGCGGCGCCGGGACTACGTCGAGGCGGCGCGGGCGACCGGTGAGAGTACCTGGCGGATCATCACCGTGGAGATCCTGCCGAACCTGACCGCGATCATCGCGTCCGGGTTCATCGGCACGGTGATCTTCGCGGTGATGTCGGAGATCACCCTGGCCTTCATCGGCATCTCGACGATCTCGGAGTGGAACTGGGGCACGATCCTGTTCTGGGCACAGAGCCAGCAGGCACTCGCCCAGGGCGCGTGGTGGTGGTTTGTCCCGGCCGGGCTGGCGATCGCGGTCCTCGGCACCGCGCTGTCGCTGGTGAACTTCGGCATCGACGAGTTCGTCAGCCCGCGGTTGCGCAGCAGCGGTCACACCCGGGTCCGGACCAAGGACGGCCGGACGGTCCGGATGCGGGTCGGATTCACCCCGGTCCTCACCACCAGCGGCAAGGACGCGCCGGTCACCCCGGTGATCCGGACCGACGAAGCGAAGGGCACGCTCTGATGGCGGGCAAGGAACCGGTACTGGAGATCCGCGACTTCAGCGTCGACTACGGACTGGGCGACCAGGCGGTCCGAGCGGTCCGCGACGTGACGTTGACCCTGCATCGCGGCGAGGTGCTCGGGCTGGCCGGTGAGAGCGGGAGCGGCAAGTCGACGCTCGCGTACGGCGTGACCCGGTTGCTGCCGCCGCCCGGCGTGATCAGCGGCGGCTCGGTGACGTACCACCCGCCGGGCGACCAGCCGTACGACGTGATGGCGCTGAGCAACGCCGAGTTGCGCGCGTTCCGCTGGGCGGAGACGTCGATCGTGTTCCAGGGCGCGATGAACTCGCTGAACCCGGTGCACAAGATCTCCACCCAACTGCTCGACGTGATCAAGGCACACGAGCCGCGGCTGAGTCCGCAGGCCCGGTTGGCGCGGGCCAAGGACATGCTGAAGCTGGTCGGCATCTCGGCCGACCGGATGGACGCGTACCCGCACCAGCTGTCCGGTGGGATGCGGCAGCGGGTGATGATCGGGATGGCGCTCGTGCTCGAGCCGCAGATCGTGATCATGGACGAGCCGACCACCGCGCTCGACGTGGTGATGCAGCGGCAGATCCTGGCCCAGCTGGTGGAGTTGCGCGAACGCCTCGGGTTCTCGGTGCTGTTCATCACCCACGACCTGTCGCTGCTGGTCGAGTTCTCCGACCGGATCGCGATCATGTACGGCGGCCGGATCGTCGAGGAGGCGAAGTCGGCCGACCTGTACAAGGACTCCCTGCACCCGTACAGCGAGCGGCTGCTGCAGTCGTTCCCGGCGTTGCGTGGCCCGCGCCGGGAGTTGAGCGGGATCCCCGGGTCGCCGCCGGACCTGCGCGGGATGCCGTCCGGCTGCGCGTTCCACCCGCGCTGCCCGCACGCCTTCGACCGCTGCTCGACCGACGTCCCCGTCCTCGGGGTCCCGGCGGCCAGGAACGACCCGAGCCGTTCGGTGGCCTGCTGGCTGCCCGGCCGGATCCCGGTCGGCTGACCTCCCTCCCACGAAAGGAGCCGGTACGGTCTCGGCCGTACTCCGCCTATGAACTCCACAACCACCACCGCGCCCGTTACCGAGCAGGAGCTGATCGCGTCACTGCCGGCCGGGTTCCGCTGGGGCGTCGCCACCTCGGCGTACCAGATCGAGGGCGCCGTCGACGCCGACGGCCGGACCCCGTCGATCTGGGACACCTTCTGCCGGGTCCCGGGCGCGATCGACGGCGGCGACACCGGTGACGTCGCCTGCGAGCACTACACCCGGATGCCGGCCGACGTCGCGCTGATCTGCGAGCTCGGGCTGGACACCTACCGGTTCTCGGTGTCCTGGTCCCGGGTCCAGCCGTACGGCACCGGCCCGGCCAACCCGGCCGGGCTGGCGTTCTACGACCGGCTGGTCGACGAACTCCTTGCCCAGGGCATCGATCCATGGGTGACCCTGTACCACTGGGACCTGCCGCAGGAACTGGAGGACGCCGGCGGCTGGCCCGCGCGCGACACGGCGTACCGGTTCGCGGACTACTCGATGCTGGTGTTCGACGCGCTGAGCGACCGGGTGAACACGTGGACCACGCTGAACGAACCGTGGTGCTCGGCGATGCTCGGCTACGCGTACGGAGTGCACGCGCCCGGGCGGCAGGACTTCCCGGCGGCCGTGTCCGCGGTCCACCACCTCCTGCTCGGCCACGGACTCGCCACCGAACGGATGCGGGCCGCGTCGCCCCGCAAGATCGACATCGGCATCACCCTCAACGCGGCCACGGCGTACCCGGCCAGCGACGCGGAGCCGGACCTGGAAGCGGTCCGCCGGGCCGACGGGATGGGGGCGCGGCTCTACCTGGATCCGCTGGTGCACGGCCGGTACCCGGCGGACGTGGTCGCGGACCTGGCCGAGCAAGGGGTGGAGCTGCCGGTCCAGGACGGCGACCTGGCCACCATCGCGGCGCCGATCGACGTTCTCGGGATCAACTACTACTTCAGCCAGAAGTTCACCGGGTTCGGCGAGGACGGCCGGACCGTCGACGCCGACGGCCGGCCGGTCACCCGGACGCTGCCGCTGGACCGGCCGCGGACCGCGATGGACTGGGAGATCGTGCCGGAGGGGTTCACCGACCTGCTGGTCCGGATCGGCCGGGACTACCCGGGGCTGCCGATCGTCGTGACCGAGAACGGTGCCGCCTTCCACGACGTCCCGGACGCGGCCGGCTTCGTCGCCGACGCGGACCGGACGGCGTACTTCACCTCGCACCTGGCGGCGGTCGCGGCGGCGATCCGGCAGGGCGCCGACGTGCGCGGGTACCTGGCCTGGTCGCTGCTCGACAACTTCGAGTGGGCTTACGGGTACGACAAGCGGTTCGGCATCGTCCGCGTCGACTACACCACCCAGGCGCGCATCCCGAAACAGAGCGCGCTGCACCTCAAGGAACTCGCCGAGCGCCACCGCGCCCGGTGACCGTTCGCCCCTCGCCGGCGGTGGCCCGGCGAGGGGCGTTCGCGGTCACGCCCTGATCCGGCCCGCGGCCAGCTCGCGGAGCGCGGCCCGACGGGACCAGGCGACCACACCGGCCACCAGCAGTACGACCAGGGGGACGACCGGCGCGACCCCGAGAACGAACACGTTGGTGACCGTGGCCCCGGCCATCAGCCCGGCCAGGCCGAGGGCAGCGGGACCGGCCAGCCGCGGGATCAGCAGGCCGAGCGCCCCGGCCACCTCACAGCAGCCGACGAAGAACCGCAGCCACTGGCCGGCCCCGATCTCGGCGAACATCTCCACCATCACCGGGTTCCCGGTCAGCTTCATCAGCCCGGCCGGGACGAACTGGACCGCCAGCGCCAGCTGCAGCACCCACAACCCCACGGTCGCCGGCCGCACCTTCCACGTCCTCGCCGTCGTCCTCGCCGTCGTTCTGGTGGTCGTTCCCAACTCGGTCATCGCTCTCTCCTGTCGTCGTTCGATCACTACGACGACCCTGCGTCCCCCGGCCACCTGAGAGCATCCGTGCCGAGCACTGATCCACTACGGAACCGCTCCGGTGGACAGAAAGGTGTTGACCGTCTTCACCATCGCCGGCACCCGCTCGTCGTACACGCCGTGGCCGCGCCGATCGACGGTCCGGAGCGTCGACTTCGGCAGCTTCCGGTGCAAGGACTCGGCCCAGCTCAGCGGGATGTTGTCGCGCTCGGCCTGGACGATGAGCAGCGGGACGTCGTTGCCGATCGTCAGCTCCGGCTCGGTGGTGCGGTCCCGCCAGTAGGCGCACTGCAGGATCGTGGTGGCGAACAGCGGCTCGGTCCGGCGAGTGCGCTGCACGTCCCGCCAGTACTGCGTGGGCCCGCTCGGCCAGCCGCGGTCGTTACAGGTGAACGCGAACGACGCGGCGGCGAACCGGGACAGCATCGGCACAGAGCTGTAGTACTGCGCGAGCCAGGCCTGGAGTTCCTCGGTCGGTGCGGACCCGTGGATCAAGGTGCTGACGTTGCGCGCCATCAGCTCGCGGTCGCTCTCGTCGCCGAGGGCGGACTGCAGCAACCACGGCAGCGCCGCGGAATCGACGCGGTACTCCCCCACCGTGATCGGCCGCTCCAGCAACCGGGTCACGGCCCGGCGGACCTCCATACCGGTTCGGCCGAGGTGGTACTTGTCGTCCCGCCAGGCGACCCAAGCGGCCCACTCGTCGAACGCGGCCTCGACGCGCTCGCCGGTCGCGAGATGCCGGTACTCCGAGCCTTCCACGTCCGTCACGCTGTCGACGACCATGCGGTCCACCCGATCGGGGAAGAGCTGGGCGTAGACGACCCCGAGGTCGGCACCCCAGGAGACCCCGTAGTACGAGATCTTCTGCTCGCCGAGCGCGGTCCGGACGGCGTCGAGATCGCGGGCGGCGTTGCGGATGCTCGCGTGTTCGAGCAGACCGGGGTTGCGTTCCCGGCAGGCGGTGGCGAAGTCCTTGGCCTTGCGATCCGAGGTCACGAAGTTCGTCCGGGTCACCGAGGTTCGTAAGACGTCGGCGAGGCGTACCGGTCCGCAGTCGAGGGGGTCGCTGCGGCCCATGAACCGTTGATCGATCCCGATCAGGTCGTACTGCGCGGCGACCTCACCGAGGAGCGGCCGCAGCGCGAGCGGATAGGTGATCCCCGGGCCGCCGGGACCACCCGGATTGGTCAACAGGACGCCACGTCGCTTGGCCGGGTCGGCGGGGATCCGCGAGATCGCCACGTCGATCGTGCGGCCGCGTGGCTTCGTGTGGTCGAGCGGCACCTTCACGGTCGCGCAGGAGGCGCCGGATTCGGCGAGTTGCTTGCCCTCCTCGTCGGCCGGCCCGGTCCGGCAGTCGTGCCAGGCAACCGGGGTGCAGGTGGAGGCGGACGCGCACCACTCACCAAGCCCTGCCGACGGCGTCCGCAGCGCCACTGCCGAGCGTGGGACATCCGGAGGCTCGCGGGTTGGTGAGTGGTGGAGGTTCGTGGCCACTCCCACCACGGGAAGCAACAGGAGACTCATCAGAACTCGCATGCCGACGACGCTACGAAGCGCGCGGGCGCGAGTCCCTGGTCCCAGGGCCAGGACCGAGGTAGCGCACGGGCTACCTCGGTCCTTGGAAAGGGCTCAGCCCTTGGTCGTGACCCGGGTGAGCGGGGCCGGGGTGAGGGTGCGGTGCTCCCGCAGGTACTTGGCGAACGTCTCGTGGTCGGTGTCGTTGCGGACCGGGTTCGTCGCCTGCTTGAACGCCGGGTACCCGTCCGCGCCGATGACCGTGTACGCCAGCGCCGCGACCCGGTACGTCCGGGCCGGATCGAGCGCGGCGCCGTCGATCTTCACGTCCGCCGGGTCGACCCGCGCACCGACCGGCTTGCTCGCGTCGTAGGCGTACGCGACGTTGCCGGACACCGCGAGCGGGGCGAACTTCACCGACCCGTCGGCCTGCGACTGCCACTGCTGCTCGAGGATCGCGTCCAGCTGGGCGCCGGTGAGGCTCACGGTGAGGACCGGGTTGCCGTAGCCGTAGGCATCCCACGACTCACCGAGCAGGACCCGGCCGTCCACGTCGCCGGGTTTGTTGCTGTTGGCCACCAACAGGTCACCGCGCAACGCCGTACTACCGACCGCGGGCTTGGTCGCGATCAGGCCGAGATCGGCGCGGCCGTCCTTGCGGGCGGTCCACAGGTGCACGTCGGCCGCGAGGTCGCCGAAGGTGCTCTCCCCCGCCGCGTTGGCGGTGCGGGTGAAGTCGCCGGTGATGGTCGCCACCGGTTCGGCGTACCGGCGCTGACCGGCCGTGGTCCAGTAGTCGACGATCTTCTGGATCGCGGGATCCGGCGTGACCGTCCGGGTGACGGCGTGGTTGACCGACGTCGTCCTGTCCCGCAGTACCTCGCCGGTCCTACGGTCCAGCTGCAGGTTGATCTCGTTGATCAGCCGGCCGTGGTTCGCGGCCTCGACGACCGGGCGTGGGTTGCCGTCGGGGTCGGGCAGGCTGCAGTTGAAGGCAGCGTGCCAGTGACCGGTGACGATCGCGTCGATCTTCGGCGAGACCCGGCGGGCCAGGTCGATCGCGGGGCCGCTCGGGTTCACGCAGTTGTCGAACGTCGCTGACGCGTCGGTCCCGCCGTCGTGCAGGTTCAGCACGATCGCCTTGACGCCGCGCCTGGCCAGTTCGTCGGCGGCCGCGTCGGCCGAGGCGACCGGGTCGAGCGCGCGGAGGTCCGGCTGGTACGAGGTGGACCCGACCGGGGTGTCCGGCACGGTCAGGCCGATGAAGCCGACCGGGTACGACCGGCCGTGGTCCTGGACCCAGCGGATCGTGTACGGCGCGACGATGCGGCGGCCCTTGGTGTCCACGATGTTGGCCGACTGGAACTCGAAGTCGGCGCCGCGGAACCGGCGCCCGGTCGAGTCGGTGAAGCAGCTGTCCACCCCGACCCGGCCGAAGCACTTGCCCTTCGACATGTGGTCGACCAGGAAGCTCTTCGACACGTCGAGCTCGTGGTTGCCGACGCTGGAGAACTCGACCCCGAGCGCGTTCAGCACCTCGACCGTCGGCTCGTCGGCGTGCGCGTCCACCTCGAACGGCCAGCCGGAGAAGTTGTCGCCGTCGGTGAAGAAGATCGAGTTCGGGTGACCGGTCCGGATCGACTTCAGGTGCGTGGCCAGGTAGGCGGCGCCGCCGACGGTGATCGGCTGCCCGTCCGGACCGGCGATGGTGCCGCCGTCGGCCGTCGAGGGCGGCCGGAGGTACCCGTGGAAGTCGGTGATCGAGACCAGCTGGACCGGTACCGGGGTCGGCGCGGCGGACGCTGGGGTGAGGGCGCCGAGCAGCGCGGTCACGACCAGACCGGCGCCGCTCCAGCGGAGAATTCTGCGCATAAGTGTCTCCTGATGGGCGGGGATAAGCACTTACCCTCAGAATCCTGGCGCGAAACGGCGCGGATGTCACCAGCAAACGACGCGCCGTCGAAGCGTGGAGGAAATTAACTGCCGCAGATCGGTTGAACTTCTGATCAAATAGAGCCAGGCGGTGGTCGGTGGTCCCGCGAAGTCACCGGCCACCGCCCTTTGTCCGGGTCAGCCGTTCCAGCCACCGCCGCGCTTGATGCGGGTGCCGAGGCCGTTCGCCTTGCCCGGGTAGAGGTACACGTCGCCGCCGGTGTTGGCGACGGTCATCAGGTCCGGGATGCCGTCACCGGTGAGGTCGCCGACGCCGGTCAGCGAGCGCATCCCGTTCCAGCCGCCGGTGCCGATCTCGACCCGCCCGGTGCCGCCGGGGAACGTCGGGCCCTTGTACAGCCAGAGCTTGCCGGTGCTCGAGTCGACGGCGACGAAGTCGGGCTTGCCGTCCCGGGACAGGTCGCCGACCGCGGCCAGCTTGGTCATCCTGGTCCAGCTGGTCCCGAGCTGCTTGCGGGTCCCGAGGCCGTTGGCCTTGCCCGGGTAGACCCAGAGCTTGCCGGTGGACTTCTCGATCGCGACCAGGTCCGCGTGCGCGTCACCGGTGATGTTGCCGACGTTGATCAGGTCGCGCATCCCGGTCCAGCCGCCGGTCCCGATCAGGATCCGGCTGGAGCCGGCCAGGCCCGGGCCCTTGTACAGCCAGAGCTTGCCGGTCGACTTCTCGATCGCGGCCACGTCGGCCTGGCCGTCGCCGGTCAGGTCGCCGACGCCGGTCAGCTCGGACATCCCGTTCCAGCTGGTACCGATCTTGACCGCGCTGCTGCCGCCCTCGAAGGCGCCGTTGCCGTTGTTCGTGTACCGGTAGAGGTCGCCGGTCGGACGGTGCACCGCGATCAGGTCCGCCAGCTTGTCGCCGCTCAGGTCCCCCGCGTTGGCGAGATCGGCGTCCGAGTGACCGGCGACGTACGCGAGGCCGTAGCTCTGCATGGTCGCGTTCAGCGCCGCGGCCGACAGGGTGTGCGTGCCACCGGACGGCTTCCACGGGTCCCACACGGTCAGCGTCTTCTTGGTCAGGTCGTAGCCGTAGATCAGGATGGCGTGGCCGAAGTGGCCGGACATGCCCTTGTTCCAGGGCAGCTTCTCCATCCAGACCCCGATCGTCGGCGCCTTCTGCAGCGTGCCGATGTCGTAGGCGGCCCAGTTCAGCAGGTTCGTCGCGTTGCCGGTGGTGTCGGCGTTCCAGACCGAGTACGCCAGCGGGTTGACGTATTTGTTCATCACCGGCAGCGAGGTGCGGCTGTAGGTGCCGTCGGTGGTGGTGCCCATCTCCTTGGCCAGCGTCTGCTGGCTGACCGTGACGCCGTAGGTGCCGAGGCTGATCGAGCTCGACGCCGGCACGCAGAAGTAGTTGGTGCTCTGGTAGACACCCTTGATCGACAGCTTGCCCGTCGCCGGCGCCGCGGCGACCGCCCGCGCGACGGCAGCGGCCGACTTCGGCCGGGGCGCCGCACCGGGTGTGCCGTCCGCGGCGGTGACCTCGGCGGCGGTGGTGGCACCGGCCGGCCGGGTGACGCCGCTGGGCGAGCTGGGCGCGAAGGCCGCGGCCTCGGCCGCGCTGAGCGGGACCGAACCGGTGGCCGGGGGCAACTGCTCGGCGCTCGCGGGGGCGCCGGTGTCCGCGGTGGCCATGTGCGCGACGCCGCCGACGACGAGCCCCAGGCTCACCACGACCGCTGCGCCGAGCTTCCACTGCTGACGAAGTTTCATGCACGTCCTCACAACTCGGGCGGATCGAAAGACGACCCACCCAAGCACATCAGAGGGGCAGACTGTGGCAGTATTTATTCGTAAATTATGATCAATGCTCTTGACCCGGAAAGGGGCATCCCCGTGCAGCTGGCTGGACAGGTGATCGTGGTGACCGGCGCCGCCACCGGAATCGGCGCGGCCTGCGTCCGGCGCTTCCTCGACCAGGGCGCGTCGGTCGTCCAGGTCGACGTGCAGCCCTGTCCGGAGGAGCCCGGCCGGTCCCTCGCCGTCCTCGGTGACGTGGCGGCCCCGGACACCTGGGCCGAAGCGCTGTCGCGGGCCCACGACGAGTTCGGCCAGGTCACCGGCCTGGTCAGCAACGCGTTCACGGTCGACGTCCGCCCCGCCCACGAGCTTTCGCCGGGATCGTGGCAGCGCCAGCTCGACGTCAACCTGACCGCCGCCTTCCTCGGCTTCCGCACCCTGCACGCCGATCTGGCCGAGGCCGGTGGTTCGGTGGTCCTGGTGTCGTCCGTGCACGCGATCGCCGGCCTGCCCGGACATCCGGCGTACGCCGCGAGCAAGGGTGCCCTGGTCGCGCTGAGCCGGCAGCTGGCGGTCGAGTACGGCGGCTCGATCCGGGTCAACACGGTACTGCCGGGCCCGGTCGAGACCGCGGCGTGGGACCGGGTCAGCGCCGAAGGCAAGGACCAGAGCGCCCGGGCGACCGCGGTCGGCCGGCTCGGACGGCCGGACGAGGTGGCGTCGGTGGTGGCGTTCCTGCTGTCCGCCGAGGCATCGTTCGTGACGGCGGCGAGCCTGACCGTCGACGGCGGCTGGTCCGCGGTGAAGGACTCGGCATGACAGGGACGGGGATCCGACGCGGGGTGTCCCGCGGACTGCACGGCCAGATCGTCGAGGTGATGGCCCAGCGCATCCTGTCCGGGCAGATCCCGGAGGGCGCCACCATCAACGTGCCCGCTCTGCAGGCCGACCTCGGTGTCAGCCTGACCGCGGTCCGGGAGGCGCTCAAGGTACTGACCGCGAAGGGCCTGGTCGACGCGCGGCAGAAGCGCGGTACGTTCGTCCGGCCCCGGTCGGACTGGAACCTGCTGGACGCGGACATGATCCGCTGGCAATTCTCCGACGCCGACAACCGGCCCGAGCTGCTCGAGCAGTTGCACGAGGTCCGCGGCATCGTCGAACCGGCCGCCGCCCGGCTGGCCGCGCTGCGCGCCGAAGCAGAGCACCTGCAGGCCCTGGACGAGGCGCTGGCCGCGATGGCGGCGGCGACCGACGACCTGGCCGCGGTGACCGCCGACCTGGCCTTCCACAAGGCGTTGCTGTCCGCCACGGGGAACGAACTGCTGACCAAGATGGAGGTCATCATGGAGACCGGCCTGGCCGACCGCGACCGGCTGGTCCACAAGGCGAAACCGTCCGACGACCCGGTACCGAGCCACCAGCGGGTGGTGGCGGCGGTCCGGGCCGGCGATCCCGAGGGCGCCGAGCTGGCGATGCGGGAGTTGCTGGCCAAGGCGGCCGAGGACCTCACCGAGGCGCGCGGCTCCAGGGGTCGCAAGTGAAGATCGAGCGGATCGAGACGTTCCTGGTCCCACCGCGCTGGCTGTTCTGCCGGATCGAGACCAGCGACGGCGTCGTCGGCTGGGGCGAGCCGGTGGTCGAGGGCCGGGCCGAGGTGGTCCGCACCGCGATCGAGACGTTGTCGGAGTACCTGATCGGCCAGGACCCGCTGCAGATCGAGCGACACTGGCAGATCCTGTCCAAGGGCGGCTTCTACCGCGGTGGCCCGGTGCTGAGCAGCGCGGTCGCCGGGCTCGACCACGCGTTGTGGGACATCGCCGGCAAGGTGTACGGCGCGCCCGTCTCCGCGTTGCTGGGCGGCCGGGTCCGCGATCGCGCCCGGGTGTACGCGTGGGTCGGCGGGGACGAGCCGGCCGAGATCGCCGAGCAGGTGGCCGAACAGGTCGCGGCCGGGATGACCGCGGTGAAGATGAACGCGAGCGGCCGGATCCAGCCGTCCCCGTCCGCCGCCGAGATCAAGGGCGTCGTGGCGCGACTCGCCGCCGCCCGTTCGGTCCTCGGCGACGAGCTGGACGTGGCGATCGACCTGCACGGGCGGATCGGCGTCGCGGGGGCACGGCGGATCCTGCATGCGGTGGAGGACCTGCACCCGCTGTTCGTGGAGGAGCCGATACTGCCGGAGTACCTGCACCACCTGCCCGACGTCGTGCAGAGTTCGACGGTACCGGTGGCGTTGGGCGAGCGGCTGTACAACCGGTCCGAGTTCGTGCCCGCTCTGGACGCGGGAGTGGCCGTGGTTCAGCCCGACGTGTCGCACGCGGGTGGGATCTCGGAGTTGCGGCGTATCGCGGTCCTTGCGGAGACGCACGGGGCACAGTTCGCGCCGCACTGTCCGCTCGGACCGATCTCGCTCGCGGCCAGCTTGCAGGTCTCGTTCGCGACTCCGAACTTCTTGATCCAGGAGCAGAGTCGCGGTATCCACTACAACGTGGAGAGCGACCTCACCTCGTACGTCGTGGACCCGGCGCCGTTCACCTGGGTCGACGGGCACGCGGAGTGGAATCCCCTGCCAGGCTTGGGGATCACGGTCGACGAGGACGCGGTCCGCGCGGCCGATCGCTTGGGCCACGCCTGGCGCAACCCGGTCTGGACCCACGAGGACGGATCCTTCGCAGAATGGTGAACCACCGTGCCGAGGTGACCGTCGATCCACGCGACGGCGGCCGCTGGACGTCGCTCCGGCTGGCCGGCCGGGAGTGGCTGTGGGCCGGACCAGGGTTGGTATCGGGTCCACGTGTCGGCCGGTCGTCGTTCGTGGACGCGGGCGGGCTGGACGAATGCTTCCCGACCGTGCGCGGCGTCCCCGACCACGGCGGCCTGTGGAACCAGCCCTGGAGCCCGTGGCCCGAGGACGAGTCCTGGGACGCTGTTCGGTTCGAGGACGCGGTGTTCCTCCGGCGGGTGAACGGTCGTCCGAGGCCGGTTGGGGTCTCAGAGCCGAACGGGCCGTCGACCGTCTGGGTGGACTATCGGGTGATCGCGGCCCCGGGGTACCGGTTTGTCTGGGCGGCGCATGCTCTGCTCGATTGCGGGGTCGGTGCGTCGATCGAGGTACCTGAGGGGAAGACGTGCCGGTTGTACCCGGAGGCGGCCGGCTCGTGGATCGAGGGCGAGTGGCCGAAGCCTGGTGGGATCGACCTCGGCTCGTACGGGCCGACCGACGGGAGCGCGGTGGGTGCCGTGGTGCTCGACTGTCCGACCGCGTCGGTCCGGGATGCGAATCTGGAGCTGACCTTCACGTTGAGTTGCCCAGGGCAACCAAATTCGACCGCGCTGTGGCGGAATCTCGGTGGCTTCCCGGCCGATGCGCCGTACCGGAGCCTCGGGGTGGAGCCGATGCTTGGGCGGGTGTTCGACCTCGCCGAGGCCGGGCCCGACGACGCCGCCGTCGTCCCGGCCTCGGGTGAGCTGACCTGGCGGCTGACGGTGTCCGCCAGATCAGCGTGAGGCCCCTGTCAGCCGAGCGGGAGGTCCAGGACGACGTCCGGGACGTTGGTCGCGTTGGTGGTGCGGATGGACGTGATCTCCGCCTGGGACAGCGCCCGCCGGTAGAGGCGTACCTCGTCGAGCGACCCGTCGAAGTGGTGCGCCCCGTCGAGCCGCTGGCCGACGTACATCTTGAACGGGCGCGCCGGGCTGACCGAACCGGCCGGCGCCGTACTGCTGCCGACCTGGGTGCCGTCGACCCAGAGGGAGAGCGTGCCCGCCTTACGTTGCAGGGCGACGTGGTGCCAGGCTTTGTCGTTGTACGCCTTCGTGGACGAGACCGACGCCGTCTTGCCGTTGGTCGTGATCAGGCCGCGGATCCGGGCATCGGCCGGCTCGGCACGCAGCCAGAACTGGGAGAACTCGTTGATCCCGTACCCCCAGAAGATCGCCTGCGGGGCCGTACTCGCGCCGTACTTGATCCACGTCATCGCGGTGAAGTCACCAGCCCCGACCGCGAGCGACTCGGCGAACGGCAGCTGGATCGCGTCGTCGGTCCCGTCCAGGTCCCGCGCCTGGCCGAACTTCCCCGCGACCGAAGTGGTACCGCCGCGCAGGTAGGCGTTGTTGGCGAGGCCGGACACGTCCGGCGTCGTCGGGGCTCCGAGCGGCGCATCCGGGTGCCCGATGTCCGACTCGGTGAACCGGGCGAACCGGATCTGGTCCCGCGCGTCCACCGAGCCGCCCTCGTACAACAGCCCGATCTCGCCGGTGTCGAGCATCGTCATGTCCGAGTACCCGGACCAGTCGCTGGTGATCCTGGTGCCTTCAGCAACGGTCTGCCAGGTGTTCCCCTCGGTGAAGCTGGACCGGATCGTCAGGTACCGCCGCCGCTCGGGATCCGCGGGCGAGGCGAACAGGATCCGGTTGTACTTCGCGCCCTGGTCGGTCGCGCGGAGGCGGAGCAACGATCCCTGGACGGTCGGCGAGGTGAGGCCGGTGACGGTCTGGAACGGTGCGGCGAACGTCTCCCCGCCGTCGTTGCTCACCGCGAACGCGCGGCTGTTGCCACCGGTCGCGCCGTTGTTGCGAGCGCCCGCGTAGATCCCGCCGTCGACCTTCTCGACCACGCTGATCTCCTGCGGGACCATCCCGTCGGTCCGGACATCGGTCGCACCCTTGTGCCAGGTGTCGCCGCCGTCGTCGCTGTAGACGAGCTGGCCGCCGCTCCCCTCCGGGCTGCCGTAGTTCGTCCCGGCGACCAGGCGGCCCTTGTGCGCACCGCGGGTCAGCTGGATCCCGTGCACCGGGCCGGTCGCGTACCAGCTCCAAGTGGGGTCGTCGATCTGTGCGCCGATGTCCCGCGCCTTGCTGAACGTCTTCCCGTCGTCGTCGCTGTACTGCACGTACGGCGTCCGCGGGCGGTTGACGGTCCCCGGGTCCATCGTGGTGAGCAGGACGATCCGGCCGGTGTCCTGGTCCACGATCGGGGTCGGGTTGCCGCGGGTCGCGACGGCGTTCGGGTCGTCGTCGGTCCCGGACAGCACCACCTGCGGCGCGGACCAGGTCCGGCCGTCGTCCTCGGACCTGCGCAGGACGAGGTCGATCTCCTGGGAGTCGCCGCACCAGGTCCGCCGCGCCTCCGCGAAGGCGAGCAGCGTCCCGGCGGTCGTGCGGACGATGGCGGGAATGCGGTAGCAGCCGTAGCCGGCGTCGCCCTTGTTGAAGAGGACGGTCTGCGTGACGGCGGCGGAAGCGGGTGGGATCTGGTCGGAGCCGGCCAGCAGTCCCGCGCTGAGCAGCGCGGTCGACAGCAGGATGAACAGCAGGCGGCGTGGTCTGGGCATGGGTTCCTGCCTTCCGGTGAGCAGAAAACTGACAGGGCGGAGCGCTCACCTCGAAAGTTATCCACCGCCGGACTGTTTGAAACGTGGACATCGGACGTCCTATGTCCTAGCTGATCCCCTACGGTTGGAGCCTGGAGGAACGATGGAACTGCTGGCAGAACTGAGCCGCCGCAAGGTGCTCGCGATCATCCGCGCCGACGGACCGGACCGCGCCCTGGAGTGCGTCCGGACCCTGGTCGACGCGGGCATCACCGCGCTGGAGATCTCGCTGACCACGCCCGGCGGGGCCGAGGCGATCGCGAAGGCGCGGTCCGAGCTCGACCCGTCCGTCCTGATCGGCGCCGGGACCGTGGTCACCGCCGCCCAGGCCGACGAGGTCGCCGCCGCCCGGGCCGGCTTCGTGGTCACCCCCGCGATCACCCGGGGCGCCCACCGCAGCGTCGAGCTCGGCCTCCCGCTGTTGTGCGGCGCCCTGACCCCGACCGAGGTGGTCGGCGCCCTCGACCTCGGCGCGCTCGCGGTGAAGATCTTCCCGGCCAAGGTGTACGGCCCGGGCTACCTCCGCGAACTCCGCGCCCCGTTGCCGAACGCGCCCCTGATCGCGGTCGGCGGCGTCGACGCGGCCACCGCCCCGGAGTACCTGGCCGCGGGCGCCCTCGCGGTCGGCGTCGGCTCGCCCTTGCTGGGTGATGCGGGCAAGGGTGGTTCGCAGTCCGCCCTGGCTGCCCGGGCCGCCGAGTTCCTCGCGGTCACCGGGGCTGAGCGGTGAGCCCGTCACCGGTGGTGGGTGCGGGGCTCGAGGTCCTGACGCTGGGCGAGGCGATGGTGTCGATCCGGACCAGCACCGCGCTGCGGATGGGCGGCGACGCGCGGCTCTCGGTCGCCGGGTCGGAGAGCAACGTCGCGATCGGGCTGTCCCGACTGGGTCACCGGGCCGCGTGGATCGGCGCCGTGGGCAACGACGAACCAGGCCGGCTGATCCAGCGCACGCTCCGGGCCGAGGGCGTCGACACGGCCTACCTGCGCTTCTCCGACGACTCGTTCACGGGCTTCATCGCCTTCGACCAACCGGCCCACGACATCACCAGGGTCAGCTACCACCGACGTGGGTCGGCCGGGTCCCAGCTCACCGCCGAGGAATGTGTCGGTGCACTGGAGGTTGCTCGGCCGGCGATCCTCCACGTCACGGGGATCACGCCGGCTCTGTCCGAGACGGCTCGCACCGCGACGGAGTCCGCCGTACGCGCGGCTGCCGAGGTAGGTGTGCGGGTGAGCCTGGACGTGAACTACCGCGGCCGCCTCTGGTCCCGATCCGAAGCGGCCGCCGTCCTTCGTACGCTGCTGCCTTCGGTCCACACGGTCTTCGCGTCCGAGGACGAGCTGGACTTGTTGACCGACGCGGACAAGCCGGTCGACGCGCTGCGGGAGAGCGGTGTGCAGGAGGTCGTGGTCACGGCGGGCGGCAAGGGCGCGTGGTCCCACACGGAGGCGGGCACGATCCACCAACCGGCTCTGCCCGTCACGGTCGTCGACAGCATCGGAGCCGGCGACGCCTTCGTCTCCGGGTACCTGTCAGCCACCCTCGACAACCAGTCCCCCGAACAACGCCTGACCCGAGCAACAACCTCGGGAGCCTTCTGCGTGGGCGCCTACGGCGACTGGGAAGCATTGCCAACCCGAGAAGACCTGACCCTCCTGACCCACACCCACGGCACAGCCCTCCGCTAGCGAAGCCACCTGCCTGGCTGGAAACGCGAGCAAGCTCGCAGCAGTAGTTGACGCGGTGCGGTCGGGTGAGTGGCGCGCGCCGGCGGCCGCGGTAAAGCAGCCCGGTACGCCGAGCCAGCACCACGCCGACCCGCACACAACCACGCCGCCGACGACCGGCGGCGTCGGGTGGTACTTAGTCGGCGGGGCCGGCCAGTAGGTCGGACTGGGCCTCGATCTCCTCTTCGGGGTTGATCGGGAGGACGATCTTGAAGCGGGTGTCGCCCGGTGCGGACTCGACGCGCAGGTCGCCGTGGTGTTTCTTGACCACGATGCGCCAGGAGATGTCGAGGCCGAGGCCGGTCCCTTCGCCGATGGGCTTGGTGGTGAAGAACGGCTCGAAGATGCGGCGGCGGATCTCCGGCGCGATCCCGGGGCCGGTGTCGCCGATCTCGACCACCGCGTACGCACCGTCGCGCTTGGTCCGCAGGGTCAGGGTGCCGGTGCCGTCCATCGCGGAGACGGCGTTGTCGATGATGTTGGTCCAGACCTGGTTCAGCTCGGCCGCGTACGCCGGGATCGGGGGCAGGTCGGGATCGAAGTCCTTCACCACCTCGAGGCCCTGGAGTTTGCCCGACATCATCACCAGCGTGGACTTCAGCAGTTCACGCAGATCCACCACCTGGAACGGCGCCCGGTCGATCTGCGAGTACTGCTTGGCCGCGCCGACCAGGGTGGAGATCCGGGTGACCGAGTCGTCGATCTCGTTCATCAGCGATTCGGTGTCGATCGTGTACATCAGCCAGCGGACCGCGCCTTCGAGGTACTTCGGGCCGACCGCCGTCAGCACCTCCTCCATCCACGGCACGTCCAGCCCGGCCGCGGCCAGGACCGGGGCGACGTCCCAGCTGGCCTGGACGTCGTGGTCGTCGAGCCAGTCGGTCAGCGCGTCCTCCGCGTCGGCCAGTTCGATCGCGGACAACTCCTTGGTCTTCGCCTTCGCGACCCGCTCGACAGCGGCTTCCTGCAACTCGATGATCTGGTGCAGCTTGGTCGCGTCCAGGGTGCCGTCGGCAAGCATCGCGAGCTTGGCCCGCATCCCGGCGACCCGCTGGCGCAGAGCGGCCGCGGCCCGGACCGCGGCGGCGGCCGGGTTGTTCAGCTCGTGGGTGAGACCGGCCGACAGCGACCCGAGGGCAAGCAGGCGCTCCCGCTCCCCCATCGTCTCGTTGGTCCGGCGCATCCCCATGATGAAGCCCTCGATCAGGTGCACCGCCATCGGGAACCAGGTGTTCATCATCTGCGCCATGATCGCGGCGTCGATGACGAAGAACTCCGACGGACCGAGCACCCGCATCGTGGCCGTGTAGGCCTTGCGGTCGTCGGCGCCGAAGAAGGCGTTGAAGGCTCCCGAGTACACCCCGCGCTGGGTGGTCCGGTTGATCTCCACCTCCTCGCCGTGGGACAGCTTGCAGAGCCGGACGCCACCTGAGAGCAGGACGTAGCAGCAGGTCGCCGCGTCGCCCTCGGTGAAGACGATGCCCTCCTCGACCGACTGCACGTAGCCTGCCTCGGACAGCCAGGTCAGCTGCTCGTCGGTCAGGCTCTCGAACAGGAACAGCGTGCGCAGCTCGTCGATCGGCAGCCGGCGCGGTTCCGCGTCGGTCGCCTCGGCGGTCTCGTTCTGCGAGCTCATCACAACATCTCCAGGTATCGGTGCACCAACGTCACGGCCATCGCTCCGTCGCCTACCGCGGACGCCACCCGCTTGACCGACTCGGCCCGCACGTCACCGGCGGCGAACACGCCCGGCATGCTCGTCTCCAGGTGGTACGGCTCCCGCTCCAGCGACCAGCCCTGCGGCTTGCCGTGCAGATCGGGCCCGGTCAGCACGAACCCGCGCTGGTCGCGGAGCAGGTCCGCCGGCAACCAGTCGGTCCGCGGTGCGGCGCCGATGAACACGAACATCCACTCCGAGTCCACCTCGCGCGACTCACCGGTCGTGCTGTTCCGCAGGGTCAGCCGCTCCAGGTGATCCGACCCCTTGCACGACACCACCTCGGTACAGGTGTGCACGTCGATGGTGTCGATGGCGTCGATCTGGTTGATCAGATAGCTCGACATGGTCGCCTCGAGCGAAGGACCCCTCACCAGCATATGCACGCGCTTCGCATGCCGGCTGAAGTAGACGGCCGCCTGACCCGCGGAGTTGGCCCCGCCGATGATGTAGACGTCCTGGCCGGCGCAGCTCGGGCCCTCGGTGGTCGCGGAGCCGTAGTACACCCCGCGCCCGCACAGGTCGTCGACGCCGGGCGCCTGCAGGGTCCGGTACGAGACGCCGGTCGCCAGGATCACCGAGTGCGCGGAGATCTCGCTGCCGTCGGAGAAGAGCAGCTTGCGCGCGGAGCCGAGGGTCTCCAGCCCGACCACCTGGCGCGCGGTGAGCAGCTCGGCGCCGAACCGGACCGCCTGCCGCCGGGCCCGGTCGGTCAGCTGGGCACCGGAGACGCCGTCGGGGAAGCCGAGGTAGTTCTCGATCCGGCTGGACTGACCCGCCTGGCCACCGGTGGCGAGCTGCTCGACCAGGACCGTCCGCAGTCCCTCGCTGGCGCCGTACACCGCGGCGCCCAGGCCGGCCGGACCGCCGCCGACCACGACGAGGTCGTAGAACTCCTCGGCCGGTGCGGTCGACAGCCCGACCTTCGCGGCCAGCTCGGCGTCGGTCGGAGCGACCATCACCGTGCCGTCCGCCGTGATCACCACCGGCAGGGTGGAACCGTCCACGCCGGCCGCGTCCAGCAGTCGTTTGCTCTCCTCGTCGTCCACCCCGTACCAGCGGTACGGGACCGCGTTCCGGGCGAGGAAGTCGCGGGCCGCGAACGACGGCGCGGACCAGCGGTGACCGATCACCCGGGTCTCGTCGGTGGACGGCTCCGGGGTCGACTTCCACAGGTCGAGCATGCCGTCGACCACCGGGTACAACTTCTCCTCCGGCGGGTTCCACGGCTTGAGCAGGTAGTGGTCCAGGTCGACCACGTTGATCGCCTGGATCGCGGCGTCGGTGTCGGCGTACGCGGTCAGCAGCACCCGCCGGGCGAGCGGAAACAGGTCCATCGCCTGCTCCAGGAACTCGATCCCGGTCATCTGCGGCATCCGGTAGTCCGCCAGCAGCAGCGCGACCGGCTCACCGCGCAGCTTGAGCTCGCGCAGCGCCTCCAGGGCCTGCGGACCGGTCTCGGCCCGGACGATCCGGTGCTCCTCGCCGTACCGGCGGCGCAGGTCACGGGCGATGGAACGGGACACACCCGGGTCGTCGTCCACGGTGAGGATCACCGGGCGGGAAGTCGACGCTGTCATGCCTCATTGATACCAGCGCGCCCGCGGTCGGCGGGAGCGCTGTCCACGCCGGTCACTGGCAGTTTTCCGTCAGTGGCCAGATGAAGCCAAAACGGTGTACCCGCGGGCCGGCGTTGGCAAGCTTTCGCCGTCCGTGCTCGGGGGCGGGCGACCGGGGCCACCGCCGCGGTCAGGACAACCGTGGGACGCCGAACGGGCGCGTCCCCAGTGGAGGCATCGCGTGAACCATCCATTCCTGCGCCGGCGGACCGCTCTGCTCGCCGGCGCCGTTCTGGTGACCGCCGCGCTGGCAGCACCGAACGGCACCGCCGCGCTCGCGGCACCCACCGAGGGCGTGGCCGCGACCCCGCCGGTCACCACGTCGGACCTCGCGGCGAAGCTGCCGCGGTTCGTCCCGGGCCGGTACATCGTGACGCTGGCCGACGCGCCGGTCGCGACGTACGCGGGTGACGTGGCCGGGCTGAAGGCGACGAAGCCGGCCAAGGGCCGCAAGGTCGACACCGCCGGCCCGGACGGCAAGCGGTACGCCGGGTACCTGACCGGCCGGCACCGCCAGGTCGCGGCGAAGGTCGGGGCGGAGGTCCGGCGGAACTACACCACCGCGGTGAACGCGTTCGTGGCCGACCTGACCGCGAAGCAGGCCGGCGAGCTGAGCCGGACCGGTGGCGTCGTGTCGGTCGTCCCGGACCAGCTGCGCACCGCGCTCGACGACCGCAAGTCGACCGACTTCCTCAAGCTGTCCGGCAAGCAGGGCGTCTGGAACGCGCTCGGTGGTCAGAAGGCGGCCGGCCAGGGCATCGTGGTCGGCGTCGTCGACACCGGGGTCTGGCCGGAGAGCGCCTCGCTGTCCGGGCCGAAGCTGGGCACCAAGGCGCCGACACCGGGCGACCCGTACCGGCCGTACCGCTCCGGCACCACCACGGTCATGCACAAAGCCGACGGCGACACGTTCACCGGAACGTGCCAGACCGGGGCCGAGTTCACCGCCGACCTGTGCAACACCAAGCTGATCAGCGCCCGCTACTTCGGTGACGGCTGGCTCAGCCTGGTCCCGCCGGAGCAGCGCGCCGACTACGTCTCCCCACGGGACGGCAACGGCCACGGCACCCACACGGCCAGCACCGCCGCCGGCCGGTACGGCGTCGACGTCGCGGAGAACGGCGTCAACCTCGGTACCGTCTCCGGCGTCGCCCCGGCCGCCAAGGTCGCCGTGTACAAGGCGCTCTGGGAGGGCAAGGACGGCAAGAACTCCGGCGGCGCCACCTCCGACATCCTGGCCGCGATCGACCAGGCCGTCGCCGACGGCGTCGACGTGATCAACTACTCGGTCGGCTCGATCTTCGAGTCCACGCACACCGACCCGATCCAGCTCGCGTTCCTGTCCGCGGCCTCGGCCGGCATCTTCGTCGCGGCGGCCGGCGGCAACTCCGGTCCGGACCCGTCCACGCTGGACAACACCTCGCCGTGGGTGACCACGGTCGGCGCCAGCACGGTCGCGCCGTGGGCCGCTACCGTTGCGCTCGGCAACGGGCAGAAGTACGCCGGGATCAGCACCACGCTGGCCCGCCAGACCACCTCGGTCCCGCTCGTCAACGGCCAGGCCGTGAAGACCGCGGGTGCCACCGACGCCGACGCGCTGCTCTGCCAGGCGGGCACTCTCGACCCGGCCAAGGCGGCCGGCAAGCTGGTGGTCTGCGAGCGCGGCGTCAACGCCCGGGTCGACAAGTCGGCCGAGGTGAAGCGCGCGGGCGGTGTCGGGATGGTGCTGATCAATCTGTTCGACCAGGACGCCGTCGGCGACTCGCACACCGTGCCCACTGTGCACCTGAACGTACCCGGCGCGCTGTCGGTCAAGGAGTACGCCACGACCGCGGGCGCCACCGCGCAGCTGGTCCCCGGCAACACGACCGGCCAGACCGCGGCGTACCCGCAGATGGCCGACTTCTCCTCCCGCGGCCCGTCGCTGTCGAGCAACGGCAACCTGCTGAAGCCCGACCTCGCCGCACCCGGCGTGAACATCCTGGCCGCGGTCGCCCCGCCGACCAACGGCGGTCAGAGCTATGCGTTCTTGTCCGGTACCTCGATGGCCGCGCCGCACATCGCCGGTCTGGCCGCGCTCTACCTCGGCCAGCACCCGACCTGGTCGCCGATGGCGGTCAAGTCGGCGCTGATGACGACCACCAGCGACGTGCTCAAGGCCGACGGTTCGATCGACAACGACCCGTTCGCCCGCGGCGCGGGTGAGGTCCAGCCGGCGAAGATGCTGGACCGGGACTGGTCTACGACTCCGGCGACCTCGACTGGCTCGGGTACCTGGAGGGCAGCGGCATTCGCACCGGGACCGGTGTCCCGGCGATCGCCCCGAGCGACTACAACGCGCCGTCGATCGCGATCGGCCAGCTGCTCGGCACCCGGACGATCACCCGGCGGATCACGGCCGTCTCCCCCGGCGTGTACCGGGCCAGCGTGGACCTGCCGGGGATGACGGCGGTCGTCAGCCCGTCGATCCTCTCCTTCACCAAGGCCGGTGAGACCAAGACCTTCACGGTGAAGCTCACCCAGGACACGGCGACCTCGAACCAGCCGACCACCGGCTGGCTGACCTGGTCGGGCGCCGGCAAATCGGTTCGCAGCCCGATCGTGGTCACCCCGACCTCCACGCTGGCGCCGACCGAGGTGAAGGGTTCGGGCGCGGCCGGGAGCATCTCGTACACCGCGACCTCCGGCTTCGCGGGAAGCCCGCTCGGCGCGTACGGCGTGGTGTCCGCCCCGGCCGTACCAGGCGAGGTGGTCGCGGGTGCTCCGGACGCCGAGCTGCCGGACTACCCGGTGACCGCGACCAGGGACACCAAGGCGATCCAGTGGCACGTGAAGACGAAGGACCCGAACGGCTCCATCTGGATGGTGCTCTACAAGGTGGTCGACGGCCGGATCCTCCTCCAGTCGTTCCAGGGTGACGGCTCGAACCAGGCGACCGCCTCGGTGGCCGCGCCGACGCCGGGCGTGTGGGGCGTTCTCACCATCACGCTGTCGAACCCGCCGGGCGCCGACACCACGGAGTACGACATCCAGACCAACGTGGTGAGCAGCACGGACCGCGGTGGCCTCCAGGTCACGCCGGCGACGGCCCCGGTCGCCAACGCGCCGTACCAGGTGACCGCGTCGTGGTCCGGCCTGGACCCGGCCAAGCACTACACCGGGTACGTCGAGTACCCGAACGGCGTGGGCACCGTGGTCGCGATCAACTGATCGTTGCCCCTAGCAAGAAAAACGGCGGGCTGGGTGTGCTGACCGGCCCGCCGTCCTCTGTTGTTCAGCGCCAGGTACCGCGGTCGGCGGGACCACCCGCGACCGGTTCGAACTCCACGTCCTCGTCCGGAACCGCGGTGCCGTCCTCGGTGACGAACCCGACGTCCACCAGCTCCCGGGACCGCCGGTCACGCCGCAGCACGGTCGGCCCGGCTTCACGCGGAACGTGCACGTCACCCCACTGCTGCAACGCCGCCAGCACGAGCTTGAGGTCCGCACCGGCCGGGGTCAGGTGGTACGACGACCGGGTCCGCTCGCCCTCGGCCCGGTAGTCGCGCTTCTCCAGCAGGCCGGACTCGACCAGCGAGGCGAGCCGGTTGGTCAGGATGTTCGGCGCGATCCGCAGGTAGTCGCGGAAGTCGGCGAACCGGGTGGTGCCGAGGTGCGCCTCGCGCAGGATCAGGAACGACCAGCGATCGGTGACCAGGTCGAGCGTCCGGGCGATCGAGCAGTTCGGCTGGGTCGCGGTCCGGGTGGTCATCGCCCCTCCTCAGGCAACCGGCGGTGGCCGCGGGCCAGGATCCCGGCGGCCACGATCACGAGCAGCGCCAGCGTACCGATGACGGTCACGCCGAGCAGGAGCGCCGTGCTCAGCCCCGCCGCCGTCGCGACCAGGCCGAGCGTCACGGCGATCGCGCCCTGCAGGACGTACGCCACCAGGTACACGGCGGCGACCGTGCCGCCCCGGTGGTGGGCCGGTGCGCGGGTGGCGATCAGGCTGAGTCCGCCGGAGAACAGCAGCCCGTAGCTCGTCCCACCGACGATCGCGGTGGCCAGGAACACCGGCAGGGAGTGCGCGGTCGCGGACAGCTCGAGCAGACCGAGGTCGACGAGCGTGAGGACGGCGCCCACGGTGACCAGCCGAGCGGCCGGGAAGCGGCGGCCGACGATCGCGGTCACGCCGGTCGCGACCGAGAAGATCGCCAGCAGCAGACCGATGACGAAGATGTTCGTGGTCCCGACGAGATCGCGGATGACCTCCGCCCCGAGCGCGAGGAAGACCGAGCCGAACGCGTACGCGGTGGTCACGGCGACGGCCGCGGCGGCGTACAGCACCCGGAGGCCCTTCGGCACCGTGATCGCGCGCGGGCGCCAGCGGCCCTGGCTCTCGTCCTTGGTGTGCCGCGGCATCCGCCAGACGAAGCCGAACACGATCGCGATCACGGCCAGCAGGACCCAGAAGTCGAGGTGCAGCGGGGCCGGGGCGTACTCGATCAGGCCGCCGCCGACGACCGTCGCCAGTGCTAGACCCACCGCGGTGGCCGCGGTGGTGACCGACGACGCCTTGGCTGCCTTGCCGTGTGCGCTGAACTCGACCGCGGCCGCCGTGGCCGGGGTCAGCGCCAGCCCGACGCCGGCGCCCATCAACGCGCGACCGGCGTACACCCAGCCGACCGACGGGGCGACCGCGAAGAGCAGGACACCGCCGAGCAGCGCGGCCACGCCGTACAGCATGGTGGCGCGGCGGCCGATGTAGTCGGAGAGCTGGCCGAAGATCAGCAGGAAAACCACCAGCACCACCGGGTACACGGCGAAGATCGCGGTCGTCGCCGTCGGGGTGAGGTGCCAGGTCGAGGCGTACAGCGGGTACGTCGTGGTGGGCGCCGCGCTCGTCCACAGGCTGATGCCCGCGACCGCGGCGGCGGTCCAGAAGCCGGCCCGGCGGCTCAGGGCGCGACGCGGGCGCGTGGTCGCCGAGACGGGCAGGTCGAGAGTGGTCATACCGGTTCCTTCCGGGAATCCCCTGAGTTGCGGGATGAAACCCAGAACGCCTGAGTTGCTTTGCGCAATCCAGCGTGGCCCAGTGACCCCCGTCACGCCTGCCGTCGCGGGGTCAGATCCAGCGTCGGCGGGCGGCCTGGACGCCGGCCTGGAACCGGGTCTGCGCGCCGAGGGACTCCATCAACGCGCGGACCCGGCGCTGCGTCGTCCGCGGACTGATCTGGAGCCGCCGGCTGATCATGTCGTCGGTCGCGCCACCCGCGAGCAGCAGCAGGATGTCCCGGTCGTGCGGCCGCAGCCCCGGCAGCTCACCGCTGAACGGAAGCCCGGGCATCGGGACCGCCAGCGCCCACAACATCTCGAAGGTGGCGATCAGCCCGTCCAGCAGCCCCGACGAGCGGATCAGCAGGTAGTGCTCGGACGGTGATCGCGTGGTCAGGCCGATCAGCGCGGTGTCGTCGTCGCCGATCGCCATCTTCATCGGCACCTGGGCGATCACCCGGCTGCGCTCCCCGGCCGTCTGCAGCTCGGGCAGCACCCCCATGATGTCCTCGCTCTCGAACACCTCGGTGCCGTAGATCGCGCGGTACCCGATCCCCGCCTGCAACCGCTGCAGCTCCAGCGCCTGCTGGGTCGACGGCGGCGTCACGTACGGCGGCCGGTCGAGCACGCGGACCTCCCGGCGCGCGTCTTCCTGCAACCGCTCGTACGCGCGGAGCAGTGTGGGTCCGTGCTCGATCAGCTCGACCTGGTTGCCGGTGAGCACCGGTGTCCCCCGGGCACCGCGCAGCTCGTCGGCGACATTTCGCAACCTGGCCAGCTGCGCGTCGAGCTCGTCGAGCGGATCGGTGCGAGCCGACGCCTCCCCACTTTCGTCCTGCACTCCCCACCTGCCTCTGTCGTCGCCGTCCTGCCGTCGCGGCCAGTCCCAGCACCCCGACTCGCGGCCGACCGCCGCTCACCTTAATCCCGTCCCCGCTGGCCTGACACCGTTGTCTCAGCGGCGACCGATCCGACGATCCGGCGGAGGCCGGCCACCGGGCGGCCGGCGGGATGGCTCGCGGGGTGGCTCGCGGGATGGTTAGCGGGGTGGGCAGGACAGGCATGGCCAGGTTCGGCCGCAGCCCAGGCAGCTCCCGTCCGGGGCGGCCGCCGGGAGCCAGCGAGCCCTGCTGCCCGGCACCGGCCGCGGCTTCTCGGCGTGCGACGGCGGAGCTGTTGACTGGGTGCGGCTGTCGAGCCAGCGGACCTGGGTGTCGTCGTGGCCGTGCAGGGTGAGGAAGGCGGTGACGCCGCCCATCCACAGCGAGACGGCCGGGAAGGTGCTGTCCTCCCCGCACCACCGCACGACCGCGAACCCATCGGCCCATTCGACGCCCTCCCCCACCGTCCTGGTGGCACCCGACCCGGACCGCAGCAGCCAGAAGGGCCGCGGCGGCCCCTGCTGCGTCACGTCCTGTCGGTCCACACCAGCAAGCCTCACCGCCGCCCACTGCCTCCACCAGGTGTGATCTGTGGGCTGTCCGAACAGCCCACAGCCCACTCCTCGCACGGACACCGCAGTACCCACGTTCTGTCGGCGGGCCCCTGTAGCGTCCCCACCACGCAGCGCATGGACCGGCCATCCGGCCCACGCCCGAGCGGGGGAGGAACTTGTGGCAGAGGAACGTGTCGATCCACCGTTCGGGGTGCGGCTGAGGCAGTCCCGGCAGGAAGCCGCACTGAGCCTGCGGCAGCTCGCGGCCCGCGTGGGCTACGACTACAGCTACCTGTCCCAGGTCGAGCGCGGCCGACGGCCCGGCTCGGCCCACCTGGCCCAGCTGTGCGACCGCGAGCTGGACACCGGCAGCACCCTGGCCACCGCCTTCGCACTGCACCGGCCGCCGCACCGCCCCACGCCCCGGCCGACCCACCCACCGACGCACCAGACCATCCACCAGCCGACGCACCGACCGGCAGCACCGCGGCCGTCCGGCCGGCCGCCGGTGGAGCTGGAGACGGTCCGGCACGGGCTGGCCGGCTGGCTGGGGCGGTCCAGCCACGACGAGTGGAGCTCGGTCGCGGCCGCCCGCGCGGCGGCCTTCACGACCACCCCGTCGGCGGACCTCCTGCCCGACCTCACCGCCGACCTGCGGGCCCTGCCCGAGATCGCGGTTGCCCGCCCGGAGGAGCTCGCGGTGCCCGCCGCCGAGCTGGCCGTCCTGATGGCGTTGACCGTCGCGTCGCTCGGCCGGGTGCGTGCCGCGGCCGAGTGGTGGCGGACCGCCCGCACCGCTGTTGAAGGTGCGCGGCGGCTGCAAGGCGACGACTCCGGGATCACGACGCGGGTGTACGCAGCCGAGGCGTGGAGCGGTCCGGCGGAGGGCCGCTCGTTGCCGGAGATGCTGGCGGTGGCCGACGCCGCTGTGCGCTGCTCGGAGAGTGCGCGACCGGACGACGACGCCGCACGACCAGCTGACCGAGCTCGTGCCCTCGCCGCCCGAGCCCGGGTGCTTGCCTTGCTCAACCGATCGGCCGAGACGCGGCAGACCCTCTGCGTACTCCGGGAAATCGCTGCCGGGCTCGACGGTCCCGCGACCCCGTTCGACTGGCCGCGGTACGAGACGGATCGGGTGGTGGGCTTCGTCCTCACCGCACTGGGTGACTCGGTGCCCGCCTGGCTCGCGCTGGATCGCGCGTTGGCGGGTTGTCCGCGGGTGTACGTGCGGGAGCGGGCCGAGCTGGAACTGCTGGGTGCGGAGTGCCTCGTCCGGGACGGCGAGTTCGTCACCGGGCTGTCGACGGCGATGCGGGTCCTGGTCGAGCTGCCGGACCAGTGGCACACGCACTACCTGTACGACGTCGCCGGCCGCGTACTCGCCGCAGTACAAGGGAAAGACGCGGGTCGGCCGGCTGTGCGGGACTACCGCGAGCTGCTGCGGCGCAGACCGTACGGTAGTCGCTCTGTGGGCGGCGGGTCGAGCACGGCGCCGACGCAGGAGTAGCGTGCCGCAAAGACCGGAACGGATCGGAGTGGCAGTGGCAGACACGTGGGACTTCGGGCTGGAGTTGCGGAGCGATCCGGCGACGACGGCGGCCCGGACCGCAGTACTGGACAAGCCCGGCTTCGGTCAGGCGTTCACCGACCACATGGTGGTGGCATCCTGGTCGGCGGATCGCGGCTGGCACGACCAGCGGGTCACGGCGTACGCACCGCTCAAGGTCAGCCCCGCCGCGGCCGTACTGCACTACGCGCAGGAGATCTTCGAGGGCCTCAAGGCGTACCGGCACGAGGACGGGTCCGTGTGGGCCTTCCGCCCGGACCGGAACGCCGCCCGCTTCACCACCAGCGCCGAGCGGCTCGCGCTGCCGAAGGTGCCGGAGCAGGACTTCGTCGCCGCGCTGCGGGCCCTGGTGACGGCCGACGAGAGCTGGGTGCCGCCGTACGGCAGCGGTGAGACCAGCCTGTACCTGCGCCCGTACATGATCGCGACCGAGGCCGCACTGAGCGTCCGGCCGGCCCGTGAGGTGCTGTTCGGCGTGATCGCGTCACCGGCCGGCGCGTACTTCGCCACCGGGCCCAAGCCGGTGTCGATCTGGCTCAGCACCACGTCGATCCGGGCGACCCCGGGTGGGACGGGCGCGGCCAAGTGCGGCGGCAACTACGCGGCCAGCCTCGCTGCCCTCGCCGAAGCGACCGAGAACGGCTGCGACCAGGTCGCGTACGTCGACGCGGTCGAGCGCCGGTGGCTGGAGGAGAGCGGCAGCATGAACCTCTTCTTCGTGTACGCCGACGGCCGCATCGTCACTCCGGAGCTGTCCGGCTCGATCCTGGAAGGCGTCACCCGGTCCTCGGTGCTCCAGCTCGCCGCGGACCTCGGTCACCCGGTCGAGCAGCGCCGGGTCTCCGCCGACGAGTGGCGCGACGGCGTCCGCACCGGCGAGATCACCGAGGCGTTCGCGTCCGGGACGGCCGCCGTGATCACCCCGATCGGCCGGCTCGCCTGGCCGGACGGCGACCTGACCATCGGCGACCACACCCAGGACCACGGCGTCGGCCCGGTCACGGCCAAGCTCCGCACGACCCTGCTCGACCTGCAGTACGGCCGCATCCCCGACCAGCACGGCTGGCTCACCCGCCTGTCCTGAACCCGCACCACTCACCAAGCCCCGCCGACCGGCCCGGCTGGGCGTGGACCACGCTGATTCCGGGGGAAGTCGGGGACTTGGTGAGTGCTGGATGTCCGGACAAGCGGCTAAGTTGGCCGCATGGCTGAGTCCAAGGCGGGGAACGGGTCCGGGGCGGGCAACGGGTCGAAGGCTGCCAAGAGCGCGAAGGCGAAGACGCCGGCGGTGGAGCTGCAGGTCGGTGAGCGGACCGTGCGGATCTCCAATCCGGATCGGGTGTACTTCCCGGCCCGCGGCGAGACCAAGCTCGACCTGGTGAACTATTACCTGTCCGTCGGCGACGGCATCGTGCGCGCGCTGCGGGAGCGGCCTTGCATGCTGCACCGGTTCCCGGAGGGCGTGTCCGGCGAGAAGGTGCACCAGAAGCGGCTGCCGCACGGCGCCCCACCGTGGATGGAGACCGTCCGCGTCCACTTCCCCCGGTACAACCGGACCGCCGACGAGCTGTGCGTCACCGAGGTCGCGCACGTCGCGTGGGCGGTGCAGATGTCCACCGTCGAGTTCCACCCGTGGAACAGCCGCCGCGCCGACACCGAGAAGCCGGACGAGTGGCGCATCGACCTCGACCCGATGCCGGACTGCCCGTTCGACCGGGTCCGCCGGGTCGCCCATGTCGCGCACGAGGTGCTCGACGACCTCGGCGCCGTCGGGTACCCGAAGACGTCCGGCGGTTCCGGCATCCACATCTACGTCCGGATCAAGCCCGAGCACGGGTTCGCCGACGTACGCCGCGCCGCGCTGGCGTTCGCGCGCGAGGTGGAGCGGCGCGCGCCCGACGACGTGACCACGACCTGGTGGCGCAAGGACCGCGATCCGAGCAAGCTCTTCGTGGACTACAACCAGAACACCCGCGACCACACGATCGCCAGCGCGTACTCGGTCCGCGGCAACCCGGAGGCCACCGTCTCCACCCCGATCCGCTGGGACGAGGTGGACGACGTCGAGCCGCGCGAGTTCACCATCGCCACGGTGCCCGCCCGGTTCGCCGAGCTCGGTGACCTGCACGCCACGATCGACGACGACCCGTACTCCCTCGACACCCTGCTCGAGTGGGCCGCCCGCGACGAACGCGAAGGCGCCGAGGAACCACCGCAGCCTGACTAAGATCTCCTGATGCGCTCCCTGGATCGGACCGCCGCCTTTGCCCGTGCGGCCGAGCTCGCGACGCTCGCGACCAGCACCCGGCGGGCGATCCTCGGTATCACCGGTGCCCCCGCGGCCGGCAAGTCCACGTACGCCGAGGAGCTCGCGGCCGGGCTCACCACGTCGGGCCATCGGGTCGCGCTGGTCCCGATGGACGGGTACCACCTCGCGCAGTCCGCGTTGGAGGAGCTCGGGATCGCCGACGTGAAGGGTGCGCCGCACACGTTCGACGGCGCCGGGTACGCCGCGTTGCTCCGGCGGCTGCGGGACCGTACCGGCGAGACGGTGTGGGCGCCGCGGTTCCACCGGGAGCTGGAGGACTCGATCGCGGCCGCCATCGGGGTCGGCCCGGAGATCGACCTGGTGCTCACCGAGGGCAACTACCTGCTGCTGGACCAGGAGCCCTGGGCAACGGCTCGCGGATCCGTCGACGAGATCTGGTACCTCGAACTCGACGACGACACCCGGCACGCCCGGCTGACCGCGCGGCACCAGCACTTCGGCAGGTCGGCGCAGGAGGCCCACGACCGGACCTTCGGCAGCGACGAGCGCAACGCCCAGTTGATCGCGGCAACCAAACACCTGGCCACGGCGACCCTCAGTCTGTAGCGCTCCCGCAGGTCCGCTCGATGAAGGCGGCCACCCCGTCCAGGTAGAGCTGCAGACCGAAGTCGAAGTCCGCGTCGTCGGCCTCGTCGAAGGACGTCTCCACCTCGAAGACGCCCGCCTCCAGGACCCGCGCCACCGCCGGCAGTTCGCGCGGATCGACCACCCGCGCCAGCGTCGCGCCGTACCGGGCGAAGACCTCCGGGTTGTCGGCGAAACCCGCGGCCAGGTCGAGCGCGAGCCGGATCTCGCCGTGTACGTAGGTCATCAGGCCCATCACGACGCCGACTTTGCCCGCCTCGTCCAGCCCGGTGCCGGCGAGCGCGGCGAGCGCGGAGTCGAACCAGGCCAGGTTGTTCGGCCCGGCGGGCGGACCGGAGATCGGCAGCCGGGCGTACCACCGGTGCTTGCGGATCGCCGTCATCACGCTGTCGGCCCAGAACGTCAGCCCGGTCCGCCAGTCGGCCCCGGTGGGCAGCGGCCCCGGTCGCTCGAGGGCGGCGTCGGACATCAGCACGAGCAACTCGTCCTTGCTCTTCACGTGGCGGTAGAGCGCCATCGTGGAGTTGCCCAGCCGCTCCGCGACCCGGGCCATCGACACCGCGCCCAGCCCCTCGGCGTCGGCCAGCTCGATCGCCGCCCGGGTGATGTCGTCGGCGGTCAGCGACGGCTTCGGCCCACGCCGGCTGCCGTCCCGCAGCCCCCACAGCAGGGCCACGTCGGCGGGTAGCTCGTTCATCTCCACCCCCTCAGTCTAGAAACGCCTATTGCGTACCTGCTACGCTAATTAGCGTACCTAATACGCAGTAGGAGGGGACGGATGATCGTCGAGGCGACACAACTACGGAAGTCGTACGGAGCCACGCACGTCCTGCGGGGCGTCGACCTGCGGGTCCGTGAGGGCGAAGTGCTGGCCCTGCTCGGGCCGAACGGCGCGGGCAAGACCACCACCGTGCGGATCCTGACCACGCTCACCCGGCCGGACGGAGGAACGGCGACGATCGCCGGGTACGACGTGGTCCGCGAGCCGACCCGGGTCCGCGGCGTCATCAGCCTCACCGGGCAGTACGCGGCCGTCGACGACAACCAGACCGGCCGGGAGAACCTGGTCATGGTCGGCAAGCTGATGCACCTCGGCGGGACCACGGCGCGGCGGCGGGCCGGCGAGCTGCTGGAGCGGTTCGCGCTGACCGACGCGATGGACCGCCGGGTGAAGACGTACTCCGGCGGGATGCGGCGCCGGCTCGATCTCGCGATGAGCCTGATCGGCCGGCCGCGGGTGATCTTCCTGGACGAGCCGACCACCGGGCTCGACCCGGCCAGCCGGCTGACCATGTGGGACGCGATCGGCGAACTGGTCCGGGACGGCACCACGATCCTGCTCACCACCCAGTACCTCGAGGAGGCCGACCGGCTCGCCGATCGGATCGTGCTGCTCGACGGCGGCGTGATCACGGCGTCCGGGACCGCGGACGCGCTCAAGGCCCGGATCGGCGGCGAGCGGATCGAGGTGTTCTTCACCGACCCGGCCGACGCGGCGAAGTCGGTCCAGGTACTCGGCGGCGTCGCCGACGGCGTCACCGTGAACCTGCCGTCCGACGGGACCGCGAATCACCTGCACACGGTCCTGGACGAGTTGCGCGACCAGGGTCTGCGGCCGGCCCGGGTGTCGTCGCACCGGCCGACCCTCGACGACGTGTTCCTCACCCTGACCGACCGGGAGAAGCAGCCATGAGCCATGACGGAGTCGCCGCGGCCGTGACCGACGCGGCCACGATGATCGACCGGTCCGTCCGGTTGACCCGGCGCAACGTCGACACCCTGTTCGTGTCGATCCTGCTGCCGCTGCTGATGATGGCGTTGTTCGTGTACGTGTTCGGCGGCGCGATCGAGACCGGCACGGAGTACATCAACTACGTGGTGCCCGGCATCCTGCTGCTCACCACCGGGTACGGCGCGTCGAACACCGCGATGGCGGTCGCCGACGACATGACCAGCGGCATGATCGACCGGCTCAGGTCGTTGCCGATCCGCAGTTTCGCGGTGCTGACCGGGCACGTCACCGCGAGCGTGCTGCGGAATGCGGTCTCGACCGGCATCGTCATCCTGGCCGCGCTGGCGATGGGGTTCCGGCCGGCCGCGACGTGGCTGGACTGGCTCGCCGCGATCGGGCTGCTGCTGCTCTACGTCCTCGCACTGTCCTGGCTGGCGGCCGGGCTCGGCGTGATCGCGAAGTCGGTCGAATCGGCCAGCACGCTCAGCTTCTTCATGTTGTTCCTGCCCTATCTGAGCAGCGCTTTCGTGCAGCCGGAGACGATGCCGCGGTTCCTCCGGCCGATCAGCGAGCACCAGCCGATCACGCCGGTGATCGAGACGGTCCGGAGCCTGCTGATCGGGACGCCGCTGGGCAACAACGGCTGGATCGCGTTGGCCTGGTGCGGGGGTCTGCTGGCCGGTTCGTTCGTGCTCGCGACCGTACTCTTCCGCCGGCGCGCCGGGCGCTGATCACGATCTGCCTTGCGGCGGGCTCGGAAAAACGAGTGCCCCGATCAAGGATCGGGGCACTCGCCCGTGCGGGTCCCGGGGGGAGTGGGACCTCCACACGTGGGGGGATTTCGAATCTATCGCGCGCGGAGGGTCACGGCGGAACAATTCGGCGATTCTTTCCAGGTCGTCCGCTCAGCGGTGCCTACCCGGCCGAAGAAATCTGGAAAAAGTTTCGGCGACGATGTCGAACCCGGCGGGTCCTCTCCGACGTATCAGTGACAGCAGGAACCGATCAGCAGACTGAGGAGAGGGTCAGGATGAACGAGAACGCCGCCAACCAGATGATCGTGACGATGCTGGCCGAGGGGAACCCGGTCTGGTACGTCGCCGCCATGGTCAACATGCGCAGCCACGACGTGTACATGATCGGCCGCGCCGCCGGCTACCCCGATCAGGCCAAGCTCCGCCACGCCGTCTGGGCCCGGCAGAACCGCACTCGCACCGCCGCCTGAAACGCCCAGCCGCTGATTCCCGCCGGCTCGCCCCTTGATGTGTCATCGTCTTGGCTGGGAGCTCGAGTGGAGGGGGAATCAGATGGCTGGTCCGTTGTCCCGGCTCTTCCTGAACAAGGGGCGCGAGGAGGAGGCGATCATCGAGGCGCCGGCCTTCAGCATCACGAAGGTCCTCGCGGTCGCGGCGCCCCTGGTGACCACCCTGGTCGGGGTGATCGCGGACAAGGTCGACTGGTTCAAGCTCGACATGCGCGCCTCCCACTTCACCGCTCTCGCCATCGGGGTACTCGGTCTGATCGCGGTCGCCGGCTCGGCCGACGTGCTGGCCCGGGCGATCGCCAGCCGCGGCAAGTCCACCGGCTCGGTGATCAGCTTCGCCACCCCACTCGGCGCGGTCCGGGTGACCGAGGCCGAGGACGTCCCGGTCGCGGCCGTCGCCGTCTCCGCGGAGCAACCACCGCGCTTCCTCTGCCTGCATCCCGACGGAGCGCTGGTCTGGGAGACCGAGCAGGATCTGCGGTTCACCACCGCGAAGGTCGCGTCCTGACCCTCCTGCCGGCGCGGAGATCGCTCGGTAGCATCGCGACCATGATCTTCATCACCGCGAAGTTCCGGGTCCAGCCCGAGCACGCTGCCGACTGGCCCAGCATCTCCGAAGCCTTCACCCAGGCCACCCGGGCCGAACCAGGCTGCCTCTGGTTCGACTGGTCCCGCTCGCTCGACGACGCCGACGAGTACGTCCTGGTCGAAGCCTTCCGCGACGACGACGCCGCCACCGCGCACGTCACCTCCGACCACTTCAAGGCGGCCCAGCAGACGCTGCCGCAGTACCTGGTCGAGACGCCGCGCATCGTCAACTTCAAGGTCGACCAGGACGACTGGTCCGAACTCGGCGAACTGGCCGTCAAGCGCTGAGCAGTTCTACTCCGGCACGACGACGGTGTTCTGCGCGGCCGCGATCCGCCAGCGGCCGGCGTCCTTGGCGAGGAGGTAGACCGGCGTGCCCTGGTCGACAGGTGCGGGATCTTCGCCGGCCGGGGTGTAGGTCTGGTTGACGTTCACGACAGCGATGTCGGACCGCACGAACAGCAGGTGATCAGGCACGTACGTCGCGGTCGCGTGCTGCGTCGCGCCCGGAAGAACCCGCCGGGTGAACTCCTCGATCGTCGCGCGCCCGTACAGCCCCTTCCCGTGCCCGGTCACCCAAAGAGCGTCCGCACGGAACAACCCGATGAACGCATCCACGTCCTCGGCACGCTGTGCCTTCTCGACCTGCGCGACCAGCTCCTCGATCGCGTCCACGTCAGCCTGGCTGGGAATCTGTCCGGTGATGTCCATGCACCGGGATCCTGCTAGCTCAACCAAACTTGAGGTCAAGCCCGGCTCTCGATCTCGTACTGCGTCCGCAGGTCGCCGAACCCGTCCTCGCGCCCGCGTCGGACCACCACGACTCGGTCGCCGACGACCCGGCGGACCCGGTCGGCGATCTCCTCGGCCTGGCCGGGCATGCAGTACAGCGCGAGGACGAGCGCGCTGTCCGCCGTCAAGGTGAGCGACCAGGGCACCTCGCACGGCCCGTCGTGCTCCTCCACCGGGCAGATCGTCCCGGTGACCAACCGCTTCAGCACGTCGTCGTCCGCGGCAGCACCGTGCACCCAAACCTCGTATCCGTCCACCATGCCCCGACCGTACGCACCACCCACCACCCATCACATCGGGGTTGCCCCGGTGCGGACCCCAACGCCGTCCGGGTACGGCCTGGGGAGGTACCTAGCCTCTGAAGTGGTTGATGATGCGGCCGATGTCTTCTTGTTGGGCTTGGGGGTAGGACTTGAGTCTTTCGTGGACCGCTTCGGCGATCGGGAGGTCGGCGGCCTCGGTGGCCAGGGCTACGTCCTTGGCGGCCAGTTCGGTTTGGTAGTAGGCGCCTTCGGCAAAGGCCCTTGCGGTCAGGCCGGCCAGGGGTGAGCTCGCCAGGGCTTTGCGTACCTGGTCCTCCGGCAGGCCGAACGCGTCGGCCAGTTGCAGCGCCTCGCCGACCACGGTGACGCCGTTGACGATGGCGTTGATCATCACGATCTTCAGCGCAGCCCCGGTCCCGACTCCGCCAGTGCGCTGGACCTGGCCGAACAGCTCGAGCAAGGGCATCACCTCGTCGGCGTCGCCGCCGACCAGGAGGTTGAGCTCGCCGCCGGCCGCCTTGTCGACGCTTCCCATCACCGGCGCGTCCACCAGCTTCGTCCCCGCGGGCAGCAGCGCGGCCACCTCACGAACAGCGGCCGGGCCGATCGTGGACACGTCGACCAGGACCGCTCCGGGCTTCAACTCCTTGGCGAACTCACCGACCACGGTGAGCACCGCCCGGGGATCCGCGAGCATCGTCACGACCACGTCCGCGTCCCGCACCGCCTCGGCCGGGGACGCCGCCACCCGCTCGAATCCGGCCGCCTTGTCCGCCGACCGGTTCCACACCGTCAACTGGTACCCGGCCGCGGCCACCCGTCGAGCCATCGGCGCGCCCATCGACCCCAACCCCAGAAACGCCACCTTGCTGCTGTTGTCCATCCTCCCAAACTAGCCTCTTGATTTAGTCAGAGACTCGTACCATTCTGAGGACAGGGTCAGGGGGAAACGATGGGAACGACCGAACAGGTACTCGCGATCGTCATCGGTCTCATCCTGGTCGCCGTCTGCGTGCTGGAGCTGTTCTTCTACGACCGGCCGCAGTTCTTCCCGCTGTTCCTGATCAGGTCCGAGGACAAGGACGCGGTCCGGCTCTGGCGGATCTCGATCGCCTTCTACAACCTGACCACCGCGGTTGCGCTGTTCGTCGGTGCGTACCTGCTCGGCACGTCGTCCTCGGACGCCGGTACGGCCCTGATCGTGTTCACCGCCTGCCAGCACGTGTTCCTCGCGATCGTCATGCTGATCACCCAGCCGAAGCTCTGGCTCAACTCGGTCATGGAGGCGTCGCCGAACCTGCTGCTGCTCGGCGTCGCGCTGGTCTGACCATCGATCAGTTTTCGAGAAGTTTTCCGCCGGTCGCGCTGCCTAGCATGAGTCTCGTACCGACCAGGAGGAGAGCAGATATGACCACGAAGAAGTCCACCGCCGAGAAGTCCTACGACGGGTTCAGCGAGGACGAGCGCGCCGCGATGAAGGAGCGGGCGAAGGAGCTGAAGACGACCCAGCGCGGCGCCAAGGCCAAGGAGGATGGCGAGGCCGCTGTCCGCGAGAAGCTCGCCGAGATGGGTCCGGCGGACCGGGCCATCGGTGAGCGGATCCACGAGCTCGTCCTGCACGCGGCTCCCGACCTCACCCCGAAGACCTGGTACGGCATGCCCGCCTACGCCCGGGACGGCAAGCTGATCTGCTTCTTCCAGTCCGCCGAGAAGTTCAAGTCCCGGTACGCCACCCTCGGCTTCGAGCAGCACGCCGATCTCGACGAGGGCACCATGTGGCCGACCGCCTTCGCCATCACCGAGCTGACCAAGGCCAACGAGGCCCGGATCACCGAACTCGTCCAGCGCGCCACCAGCTGACCGGCACGCAGATAGGGGCCGATAGCAACGGAACGGCTCAGGCGAGCCCGGCGTCACGGGCTCGCACGATGGCCTGGGCCCGGTCGGGGACGCCGAGTTTGGCGAAGATGTTGGTGATGTGGTTCCGGACGGTCTTGTCCGAGACCACCAGGTGACGGGCGATCTCAGGATTCGACCGGCCGTGCGCGATGAGCGTGAGGATCTCCTCTTCGCGATCGGTGAGCATCGGGAACGGGCCGGCGCGGGCGGCCCGGCGTTCGGCGGTGAGCCGGCCGAGGACCAGGCCCGCGATGTCGGCGCCGAAGACGGCCTCGCCTGCCGCCACCGCACGGACCGCCTCCAGGATGAGGTCACCGGAGGCGCCCTTGACGAGGTACCCACGGGCACCCGCCTGCAGAGCCGCGTGGACCGATTCCTCGTCGTCGAGCATCGTGAGGACGAGGACGGCGACCTCGGGGGCGTCGTCGGTGAGTTGCCGAGTGGCCGCGATCCCACCGGTACCGGCCATGTGCAGGTCCATCAGCACCACGTCCGGCCGGAGTTCGCCGACCTTCGCGATCGCCGCGTCCCCGTCACCGGCTTCGGCCACCACCTCGACGTCGGATTCCTCGGCCAGAACCCCGACCAGGCCGCGCCGGAACACCGGATGATCGTCAGCCACCAGGACCCGGATCACGGCCAGTCACCTCGTCAAGGACGATCGGCCCGCAGGCAACGCGGCGGCGACCTCGGTCCCACGGCCCGGCCGGAACGTCACGGTGCAGACACCACCCAGTTCCTCGGCGCGTTCCCGCATCGACATCAGCCCGGTGCCGGGAGTACGGGGTGGTTCGGCGGTGCCGTTGTCGGTGATGTGGAGATGCAGGTGGCTCGTGTCGTAGTCGAGGTCGACCTGGCACGTCGTCGCGTGGGCATGCCGGAGGGTGTTGGTCATCGCCTCGGTCGCGATGCGGTACGCCGCGACCTCCAGGGCGGACGGGAGCTCGTTCGCGGGAGTGGGGTTCGTGACCGTGTAGACGAGACGGCCGCCGGAGCGCGTCGTGAGCAGGTCGGCCTGATGCCGGAGGGCGGTGACCAGGCCCTCGTCGAGAGCGGGCGGGCGGAGATCGGCGACGATGCGGCGGACCTCGTCCACGCAGTCGGTGACATCGCCGCGGAGTTCGCGGAGCAGGTGGGTACCGCCGGCCGGGTCCCGGGTGACGACGCGGTCGGCGGCTTCGAGGCCGAGCGAGATCCCGGCGAGGGCGGGGCCGAGTCCGTCGTGCAGGTCCCGGCGGATCCGGTGGCGTTCCTCCTCGCGCGAGGCGACGACGCGTTCGCGGGAGCGGCGGAGTTCGCGGGTCGCCCGGACGCCGTGGGCCGCGACCCCGGCTTGCCGCGCGAACGCCTCCAGCAGGCGGCCGTCGGATCGGGCCAGCTGTTGTTCGCCCCGACGGAGCCCGACCACGAGGAGGCCGACTTCCTCGCCGGCGTGGCTCAGCGGGAAGTAGGCGACCCGGTCCGGCTGTGTCCCCGAGGTAAAGGCGGGGCTGTCCTCCCCCGCGAGCCGAACCTCGGCGTACGGGAGGTTGAGCGCGGTGCGGACGCCTTCGACGGTGGCAGGGAGTACGTCGTCGGTGTCGATGGCGGCGCTCAGCCGGTCGCCCAAGGTGGTGAGCGCGGACATCGGGTCGCGGCGCTCGCCGTACATCAGCCGGTCGACGACGCGCTGCACTCGTCGGCTCGCACCGGCCAGCAGCATGGCGGCCACTGCGGCGAGGACCGCGGGCAGGAGACCGGCGTCGGACCTGGCGCCGAGCAGTGCGGCCGCGGCGAGGTACACGCCAAGCGCGACCGCAGTGAGAGCGGCGTACACGACCGTGCGCGACAGGACGAGCTCTATGTCGAACAGGCCGTGCCGCACGACGCCGATCGTCAAGCAGGCAACGGCGATGACGTTGAGGACGAAGTCGACCACCTGCGGCACCGGGATGAACGACACCGGCCCGGCCAGAGCAACGGCGGCCACGAACCACGCGGCCTGCTGCCGTTGCCGCGTGTCCACCTGGCGCATCCGCAGCACGATCGCGATCACTGCAGCTACACCGACCACGAGTACGACCCCGAACCCGGCCGCGACGATCACCAGCTGCACGTCGTCAGGCACGGCCAGGTCGAGCGGGTTCCGGATCTGCGGGAACCCGGCGTCGTCCACGGCAGCCTGCGTCGTTCCGAACCCGACGAACGCGACCACCCCCGCTACGAGCGCAGTACGGGCGGGCCAGCGCCATCGGTACGACGGGAGCCGGCCGTCTGGGTACAGCAGGGGCACAGCGGCGACCGTCGCGAGGAACGGCGGCAACCACAGCACCGCAGCGAGCCATGCGGCCACTCCCCCGAGCGGCAGCGGGGTCGGGTCGAGCGCGATCGCGGCGTACTCCGAACAGGCGGACCCTGCTGATGCGCAGACGCCACCCGCACCCAGGACCCAGCCGAGGCGGTTCCCTGGTTGCGACGCGAGGACCAGCGCGCCGACGATCCCGAACGTGAGTCCGGCGAGCCACTGGTTCGCCCGGTTCTCCCCGATCAGGTCGGCGGCGTCCGTCACGGTGGTCAGCGCCAGCGTGAGCGAGGTGAGCGCGAGCGCGCCGGTGGCCCCGGCGACGATCACCGGGGCCAGAGGCCACTGCCGAACGGTCATCTCAAGGTCAGTGTGCGCGCACTCGCTCCCGTTGGCGCGGGGTCCGCACATATCCGGTGACGATCGCCCAGGCCAGGACCAGTCCGGCCGCCAGCGCCGCGAGGTGTCCGGCGACACCCTGCTGCAGGACGATGTCGAGGACCACGAAGGTGACCCCGAAGATCACCACGAGTCGCGGTGCGTACGGGGATCGCCACAGCGCGATGTTGATCAGCACGGTCCCGATCAGTGCGCCCCCGAGGAACATCACCAGCAGCAGTACCCCGGGTACGGTCGGTTCGCTGCTGTCGAGGATCGCGATGGCCGCGTCCTGGTGCCCGGCCCTGGTCGCGAACAGCGCGGCCAGCTCGGCCCCCTGGATCGCGGCGAGGCCGGTCATCGCCGCGGTGAGGCAGACGGCCGCGGCGGTCGCGATCCGGCGCGAGTGCCGGCGCGCGATCGTCACCGTGACGTACACCTGCCCGAGCAGGAACGGCACCGCCAGCAGCCCGGCCGCCTTCGACCACTCGATCCGGTCGGGATGCGCCACCCACCAGGCGACCCGGCTCGCGGTCGTGTCGCTGCCCGGCTCGAGCAGGAACTCCGCCACCTGCAACGCGGCGCCCACGGTCACGAGCAGCGCCGCCACCCAGCGGATCCGGCCCGTGAACACGGGGGCCGGCCGGTTGTCCCGGGTGTCTTCGACGATGACAGTCATGATGCACTCCCTGAATCGACTCCCTGTCGACAAAGAGCGTCGGCCGCCGTCGGCCCCAACCGCACGGGACCGCGGTCCCAACCCTCGATCTGGGACTCAGAACGGCGGCAGCTCGGCCAGCTTCGCGACGGTGGCCGGTGGGAAGTCGGGCCAGGAGGTCAGCGCGTCCTCGTCCAGGTTGCGCAGGTGGGAGTCGATGAAGCGCTGTGTCGTGCGCAGTGCCCGGATCGCCGTGGCGGTGTCGATCTCCCCGTTCTCCAGTGCGTCGGCGAACTCGTCCAGGTCGAGCACCTCGTACCGCAGGCTGGTGGCCGGCAGGACGAAGTCGATAGCGCGATCGTGGACGACCAGCCGGCCTGGTTCCGCTTCCTCGACGTCGACCACGTCGATGTACCAGCCGCCTCGGAGCGTGCCGCTGAACGTGTTCGGCCGGGTGATCTGCACCCCCTCGTCGGCGAGGACGAAGCACCGGTCGGTGGTCGGGAGGCCGGGGACCTGCCAGCGCGGAAGGATCGCCACGTCGTACGCGACGACGTTGTCGCCGGTTCGGACGCCACGGCACCACTGACCGGTCCGGTGGTACACGGACACTTCCTCGAGGATCACGGGGCCCAGTATCGACCTCTTCCGGACCAGCAGCCCTGGACGAGCCGGCGGCGTACCCTGGCGAGCGGGGGTGCCATGAGCACTGGCGGGGAGTCGGAGGGGCCGGTTCGGGGCGAACGCCGGTGGCCGAGTGTGGCCGCGGTCGTGGTGGCGATGGCGTTGACGCTCCTCCGGCCGAAGGAGTTGCGGATCGCCCCGGTGTGGGTGTTGCCGGCGGTCGAGATCGTGCTGCTCGCGGTACTGATGGTGCGCGACCCCGGCCGGATCGACAAGCGGTCCTCGTTCCTGCGGGGTGTGTCGATCGCGATCGTGGCGCTGCTGGTGCTGGATGCCTTGGTGGCGACGGTCCGGCTGATCGCGGCCCTGATCGAGGGCGGCGCGATGACCAACTCCCCCGAGATCCTGCTCGCGGCCGGCGGGGTGGTGTGGTTGTCGAACCTGATCTCGTTCGCCTTGCTGTACTGGGAACTCGACGCGGGCGGCGCCGCCAACCGGGCGCACCGGATGCCGCGGTACCTCGATCTCGCCTTCGTCCAGCAAATCAGTCCGGAGGTCGCCCCTCCCCACTGGCGCCCCGGCTTCGGCGACTACCTGTACCTGGCGCTGACCACGTCGACCGCGTTCAGCCCGACCGACGTGATGCCGCTGGCGTTCTGGGCCAAGCTGGCGATGGGCCTGCAGTCGCTGATCTCGCTGGCCGTCGTCGGTCTCGTCGTGGCCCGTGCCGTCAACGTGTTCTCGTGATCCGCCGGGTCGTCGCGAGCACACCGATGGCGATCGAGATCGCGACCGTCGGTACCTGGAGCAGGAAGTCGCGCAGGCTGTCGAACCCGGAGATCACGTCGCCACCGATCAGTGCGGTGAAACCCCGCAGCCCGAGCCCGCCGACGGTGAGGACGAAGAACCCGCCGACCACCAGCAACAGCCGCGGTGGCCGGTGGTTCGGGGCCGACAGCACGTTCGCGACCGCGCCGAGGGCGATCCCCGCGAGCAAGGTACCGAAGACGTCCCCGCCCAGCCTGGTCGCGCCTTGCTGGAGCAGATAGGTACCGATGACGGTCGGCAGCAACCACGGCACCATCCTCGGCTGCCCGTTGAACGCCAGCACCAGGCCGACCGTGAACGGGATCCACGCCAGCACGACCACGAGAAACGGCAACGTGGCTTCGACGGGCGTCTCGGTCAACGCCTCGTCGCGATCGGTCAGCTGGGTCGCACCGACGATGCCGACCACGAGCATGCCGAGCAAGAGGGCCGCGTACACCAGGCGGACCGCGCCCGCGCTGAGATGCCCCGCTACCAGCTCGGCCACGGACGCGGACAGGTAGTCGCCGGGGACGACGACGAACAACGCGGGCACGACCACCAGGACGACACCCGAGGTCGCCGTCATGCCGTCGAGCAACGTCGCCGCCAGGACCGTCAACGTGAACGCGGCGACGAACGGCAGTACCGGCTCGAAGCGGCGGCGTTCGAAGGACACCAGCAGGACACCCATCACGGCACCCAGCAAGGCGGTCGCGGCGACCTCGGACGCGGTGGCCACGACGCTCGGCGCGAACCCGACGGCGAACAGCATGACCCCGACGACCCGCAACCAGGCCGGCCATCTCGGCCCGCTCGCGGCGAGCTCGTCGACCCGGCGGCCCGCTTCGGCCGGTGCGAGTCCCGCCTCGATGTCGGCGACCAGCACCTTGAGCGCGGCCACCTGGTCCAGCCGGGACAGCCCCGGTGCGGCGCGAACGACGGCGACCGGCGCGGACGCGGGCGAACTCCGGTCGGCGAGCAGGATCTGCTCAGGCAGGATCAGCAGGCCGACCTCGATCCCGAACGCCCGGGCGACCCGGGTGACGTACAGCTCCAGCATCCCGACGCCTTCGGCACTCGATGCCAGCAGCAACGACGCGATCCGGACCGTCACCCCGAACGGCTCGGACGAACTCATCGGGTGCAGTGGGTCAGCTGCGCACGGCCGCGAACTGCCGGAGGAAGAGGGCCTCGGTGTGGGCGAGCCGCTCGATCTCACCGGGATCCACGCTCTCGTTCGGGGCGTGGATCAGGGCCAGCGGTTCCTCGACACCCATCATGATCACCTCGGCGTCCGGGTAGGTGTCCGCGAACACGTTGCACAACGGGATCGATCCACCCTGCCCGAGCCTGACCATCTCCCGGCCGTACGCCTCCTTCATCGCGGCCGCCATCACCCGGTACGCCGGCCCATCGGTCGCCGCCCGGAATGGCGACCCGGTCGCCTCCTCCTCCACGGTCACCCGCACACCCCAGGGAGCCACCGCGCGCAGATGGTCCTCCAGCGCCTTGGCAGCCTGTTCCGGCCCGGTCCCCGGGGGAATCCGCAGGTTCAACCGGGCCTTCGCCCGCGGCACGATCGCAGCCGTGGAACCGAGGACGGGTGGGGAGTCGATCCCCAGGATGGTGATCGCGGGACGGGCCCACAACATGTCCGACACCGTGCCGGATCCGAGCAGCTCGACCCCGTCCGGTACTCCCGCATCGGTCCGGAACGTCTCGGCGGCGTACGGTTCCCCGGGCCAGACCTGGGTGTTGTCCAGGCCGCGGATCGTCGTGTCACCCCGGGCGTCGCGCAAGGTGGCGAGCATCGCGACGAGGGCCGCGAGACCGTCCGGCGCGGGACCGCCGAACATGCCCGAGTGCAGCTCCGACGGGATCGCGTACACGGTGACGACCACGTTGACCAGGCCGCGCAGGCTGACCGTGACCGCGGGACGTCCGACAGCCGCGTTGCCGGTGTCGCAGACCAGGATCGCGTCGGCCCGCAGCAGGTCCGCGTTCTTCGGGACGAAGTCCTCCAGTCCACCGGTGCCCTGCTCCTCCGAGCCTTCCACCACCAGCTTGAGGTTCACCGGGAGATCGTTGCCCAGAGCCCGCAACGCGGTGAGGTGCATGAGGATGTTGCCCTTGCAGTCCGCCGCACCCCGCCCGTACCACCGTCCGTCGACCTCGGTCAGCTCGAACGGCGGAGTTCGCCAGGCGTCGTCGTCGAGCGGTGGCTGCACGTCGTAGTGCGCGTACAGCAGGACCGTCGGAGCGTCCGGGCCGGGGCCGGGCCGCGATCCCACCACCGCGTGACTGCCGTCCGCGGTCTCCTCCAGATGGGCGTCCGCGAATCCTTCGGCGGCGAAGGCGTCCAGCACCCACTTGGCGGCCTTCGCACACTCCTCCGGCGGGAACTGGCGAGGATCGGCGACCGACCTGATCGCGACGAGTTCGGACAGTTCGCCGTGCACCCGGCCCATCAGACCGGCCACGCTCTCTCGTAGCTCCATCGCGATCACTCGTTGATCGTGTCGTCGTACTCGAGCTGGTCGACGTACTGCTGGAACTTCGGCAGCTCGTCGGGGCAGTAGATCTTGATCACCAGCAGTTGCCCCTTGATGATCCGGCTGTCCGCGATCACCGGCCGGGCCCCGGGTCCACCGGCGCCGTTCGCGATCATGCCGTACAGGATCGCCTTGCTGAGCGCCTCGGACGGATCGGCGCACAGCGCTCCGCCGTCGTCGCCGAGGACACCGGTGATCTGCTCGACCGACGGCGTCCGCTGGATCCCGGCCTGGTGCAGGGCGCCGATCAGCTGGTTCGCCTTGTCCTCGGCCTCCCGGTTCGACTTGCCGGCGGAGTAGGTGATCAGCCCGATGATCAGCAGCACCACGAGGGCGGCCCCGATGACGATGTAGATCGTCCGGCGTTCGCGCTTGGTCGACATCTCGTTCATCGTGCTCATGCTGAACCCGCCTCCGCCTCGCCGGCCTCCACCTCGTCCTCGGGCAGCTTCCAGGACGGTTTACGGAGCCGGTAGAACAGGAACGGCACCAGCAGGCCGAGGCCGAGCGCGCCGCCCGCGACGATGATGAAGTACACGCCGCCGTTGCCCGACTCGAACTGCGAGGGCGGGATGAACCCGACCAGCAGCGCGGCCAGCGATGCCGTGAAGCCGACCCCGCAGAGACCGATCAGCATCGGCGCCTTGTAGCCCCGTGGGTGATCGGGATCCTTGCGGCGCAGCTGGACGGCCGCGACGAACATCAGCAGGTACATGATCAGGTACACCTGCGTGGTGATCACCGAGAAGATCCAGTACGCGCTGGAGACGTTGGGGATCAGCGCGTAGCCCAAGGCAATGACCGTGGTGACGATGCCCTGCGTGACCAGGATGTTCTGCTGCACGCCGTTCTTGTTGAGCCGCTGCAGGAACGGTGGCAGGTAGCCCTCCTGCCGGGAGATCAGCAGCAGGCCCTTCGACGGCCCGGCCAGCCAGGTCAGCATGCCGCCGAGCGACGCGGTGACCAGCATGATGCCGAAGATCGGCGTCAGCCACTGCGTCCCGAACTCCGCGAACACCGCGTCGAACGCCTGCATCACGCCCGCGGTCAGCGACAGCTGGTCGGCCGGGACCACCCAGCTGATCGCCAGCGCCGGCAGGATGAAGATCAGCAGCACCAGGCCCATCGCCATGAAGATCGCGCGCGGGAACTCCTTGCCCGGGTTGCGCAGTGAGCCGACGTGCACCGCGTTCATCTCCATGCCCGAGTACGACAGGAAGTTGTTGACGATCAGCACCAGGCTGGACAACCCGGCCCAGGCGGGCAGCAGGTGGTCGGCGTTCATCGGCGCGGCGGACTGGTTGCCCTGGCCGAGGAACGCGATGCCGAGAATCACCAGCACCGCACCGGGGATCAGCGTGCCGATGATCAGGCCACCGCTGGCCAGCCCGGCGACGCCCTTGGTGCCGCGCGACGACACCCAGACCCCGGTCCAGTACACGACGACGATGACGCACGCGGTGTACGGGCCGCTGGAGGCCAGCTCGGGATCGAAGACGTAGGCGAGCGTGCTCGCGACGAAGCCGAGCAGGCTCGGGTAGTAGAAGATCGTCATCGCGAACTGGCACCAGACCGCTAGGAACCCCATCGGCTTGGAGATCCCCCGCGCCACCCAGTTGTAGACGCCGCCGTCGTACCCGGAGGCCAGCTCGGCCGACACCAGCGAGGTCGGCAGCAGGAAGACGATCGCGGGGACGATGTAGAGGAAGACACAGGCCAGCCCGTACACGGCCATCGTCGGCGACGGCCGCAGACTGGCCACCGAGCTGGTCGTCATCAGGGCCAACGCGACCCACGAGATCCAGGCCCGTGCCGGGACGGCGGCCCGCTCGGCCTTCGCGACCGGCTTGTCGGCGGGGACGTCCATGGCGTTCATGGCGTCGCCCCGGTGATCGTGGCGCGGCCGTCGGTACGGTCACTCCTGGATCGTGGCCCTGCGATTGCCTCCAGCACCATCGTGGTCCCCCTTCTGAGGCCGACACAGCCGGCGACGTGATGGTCCCGCGAGCGTGGTGCCGGCCACCTCACCTGTCGAGGGTGAGATGGTCACCCGACGACACGGATCCCGTGATCGGTGGAATTGAAGCGCCGCCCGCCGTCGGCGGTGACCGTGACGATGTCCTCGATCCGGACCCCGAACCGGCCGGGCAGGTAGATGCCGGGCTCCACCGAGAAGCACATCCCGGGGACCAGCGGTTGCTCCTCCCCCTCGACCATGTACGGCGGCTCGTGCGTCGTGGTCCCGATCCCGTGCCCGGTCCGGTGGATGAAGTACTCGCCGTACCCCGCGTCGGTGATCACCGCACGCGCGGCCCGGTCGATGTCCTGGCAGGTGACCCCGGGCCGGACCGCGTCCACGCCCGCCTGCTGCGCCGCCCGCACGATGTCGTGCACCTTCTGGATCTCCGCGGTCGGCTCCCCGACCGTGACGGTCCGGGTGGTGTCGGACCCGTACCCGTCCATCAGCCCGCCGAAGTCGAGCACCACGGCATCGCCTTCCTCGATCACCCGCTCACCGGCTTCGTGGTGGGGGTTCGCGCCGTTCGGGCCGGACCCGACCACGGTGAAGTCGACCTGCTCGTGCCCGAACTGCCGCAGCAACGCGGCCAGGTCCGCGGCGACCTCGGTCTCCCGCCGGCCGGCGAACTTGGCGTTCACGATCTCGCCGTACGTCGCATCGGCCGCCGCACCCGCCGCCGCGAGCCGGGCCAGCTCGTTGTCGTCCTTGACGGCCCGCAGCATCGGCAGACACGCGCTCAACCCTTCGTACCGCGTGCCGGGCAGCGCTCGTTGCAGGCCGAGCAGGTGCAGGGCCCAGGACGAGTCGGAGATGCCGAAGCGCCCGTCGTTCCGCAGGAGTGCGCTCGCGGCGGCGTACGGATCCGAGCCGTCCGTCCAGTCCACTAGCGTCAGGCCCGTTGCGCCTTTCGCGGCCGCGGCGTCAGGGTGTTCGAGGATCGGGACGAGCAAGGTGGGTTCGCGGTCCGGGAGCAGGGCCAGCATCGTGAGGCGTTCGGTGATCGCGGTCGGCTGGTAGCCGGTCAGCCAGACCAGGTCCGGTCCGGGCCCGACGATCACCCCGGCCAGCCCGGCCTGCTCCGCGTCCCGCGTCACCCGGGCCATCCGGGCCGCGTAGTCGTCGGCGGTGAACGGGACAGGTTCGTTCGCGGTCATGGGTTCCTCCGGTCAGCGTTCGCGGCGGCTGTGGTCGGCAAGGTGTGGGAGACCGCGGCGGCGGAGGCGGCGGCGTCCTGCAGGGTTCCGCGGGCGGCCCGGTGCCGGCCCATCACCACGGCCATCAGGACCCCGACGAAGCTGAACACCGCCATCACCCAGGACGCGGTGGCCAGACCGGCCGCGAGCGCCTCCGACTCGGTGTGCCCGGACTCGGTGCGGTTCTGGATCACGCTGGCGTAGATGGTCGCGGCCAACGCGGTCGCCACGGCAGCGCCGACGTACCGGGCCATGTTCGACACTCCGGAGGCGGACCCGACCTGGTCGGCGGACACGGACGCCGTCGCCGCGGACGAGGCGGGGCCGTTCGACAGTCCCATCCCGACCGCGATCGCGACCAACGGCAGCAGGAACGGGAGGTACTGCCAGGACGGCTGGACGAATCCGATCACGGCGAACCCGGCCGCCGTGATCAGGAAGCCCAGCCCGACGACCTGCCGACCACCGAGCTTCGCCGCGAACCGCGGGACGAGTGGAGCGATCGCAACCAGGCCGGCTGTGGCCGGGAGCGTGGCGAGGCCGGCCTGGAGGGGGCTGAAGCCGAGGGCCTGCGGGTCCTGGAAGTACAGGCTGAGCAGGTACATCAGGCCGTTGATCGTGCCCGCGCCGATCAGGATCGCGATCGTGGAGCCGACCAGGATCCGGTTCCGCAGCAGGGCCAGGTCGAGCAACGGGACGGCGACCCGGCGCTCGACGGCGACGAACCCGAATCCCGAGCCGATCGCCACGACCAGACAGATCAGCGTGCCCAGCGAGACCCAGCCCCAGTCGCCGCCCTTGCTCAGGGCCAGGACCAGCGGGCTGAGTGTCGTGGCCACCAGCACGGCCCCGGCGAAGTCGATGTCCCGCGGCCGGTTCGGATCGCGCGACTCGGCCACGGTGAAGTAGGTCAGCACCACACAGACCAACCCGATCACGGCGTCGATCCAGAACAAACCCTGCCACCCGGTGACGTCGACGAGCACCCCACCGACCAACGGCCCCGCGGCGGCACCAACGGCAGCGGCCGCGCCCCACAGCGATACCGAACGCAGTTGCGCCGCACCGCTGCTCGCCACGGACAGCAGGCTGAGTCCACAGGCGAGGATCGTCGAGCCGGCGGCGCCCTGGATGGCCCGCCCCGCGATCACCATGCCGCCTGTCGTGGACAGCGCGATCAGCACACACGAGACGACGAACAGCAGCAGCCCGAGCTGGAAGACCCGCTTCCGCCCGAACACGTCCCCCAACGACCCCGCCGTCACGATCACCGCTGCCCCGACCAGCGAGTACCCGGTGACGGCCCACTGCAGGGTGTCGACCGACGTGCCGGTGTCGTCGCTGATCGCGGGCAGCAGGATGCTGACCGCGGACGTGTTCGCGTTCACCACCAGCGTCGACAAACAGGTGGCCGCGAGCACCCCACCGGTCCGGACGGTCGCCTGAGGAACGCTCATCGGATACCTCCGAACGGTGGCTGACTCGCTCCGGATGGTAGGGCGACCAACTCACCGCCAACTCACCCTTCCCGGGCGAGGGCTCACCGTCCCGGGCGAGATGGAGGGTGAATGACGCGGCCGTAAGTCAGACCGCGCGCGGGTGGTACGGGCGGTACGGGCAGGCCGGTGGAGGTGGTGACTTCTATCGTTGGAATCGGGCTGCCCGATCGACGTACCAGGGGCGACCCGGGGCGTTTCTCAGGCGGCCGCTGATCCAGAAGTGTTATCCCCTGAGAGGAATATCCCCATGCGCAAGAAGTTGGTCGGCGTCCTCGTCGCCATCACGGCCCTGCTCGGCACTTCGATCGTCGCCACCCCGGCGGCGTCGGCGGCCAAGGCACCCTGCCGGCAGAACGTCTACGGACCCGGTGGCACCGGCAACTGTGTGAAGGCCCTGCAGGGTCTCGCCAACGTCCTGTCCATCAGCAACAGCGCCCGCCGCGAGGCCGGGCCGATCTCGGTCGACAGCGTCTACGGCACCCAGACGAAGAACGCCATCTGGAAGATCCAGACCGCCGCCCGCGCCGCCAAGCACCCGGGCACCAAGGTCGACGGCTGGGTCGGCCCGCAGACCTGGGCGATCCTCTGCTACTACGGCGCCTTCTGGGGCAGCGACACCAAGGCCCGCGACACCTACCGCTGGGCCAAGTCCTACGCCTGCTGACGAGTCCTGAGTTCTCCGTCGGCTGACGGAGCCGTGGAAACCGCTGCCGGGCTGGTGGATCACACCGGCCCGGCAGTTCACGTCTCGGTCAGTCCCACCACAGGTGACCAGGCGAGCGTTCGGCGGAACCTCGATCTGCTGCAGCGGCGGCGCCCCGTTCCACCAGTCGTGCCCCGGCTCGTCCGGCGACAACTCGTCGGCCCAGGCCCGGACCTCATCCGGCGCGGCGGTGGTCACCACGTACACGTGATCGCTGAACGGCCACTCGTCCTCCGCGACCACCTCGGACACCCCGACCCACACACCGAGCACCTCAGGCCGGTCCCGGATCGCACTCAACACGGCATAGAACCGAGCGGTCCCCGGATGCTCCGGCAAATTGCACCCGATCGACCCAGGATCGTCGTTCCCGTCGAAGAACAACTCCAACGGCACCACCGGCTCCGGCCCAGCCCCCTCCTCGTACCCACCCTGCCGACCGATCTCCGCCTGCAACTCCGCCAGCATCCCAACTCCCCAGTACTCGACACGACCGAATCCTCCAGCCCGGCAAGAACAGTCCGATGATCCGCCCCACCGGGTCCACGCCGCCGATGTGATAATCCGGCCAGTCACGTTCTCACCCATCGACAGCTTTGTTGTCTAAGCCGGTTCGGCCGCCGCGAGTCGTGTATCGAATCGCACCCTTAAACAACATCAAGGGGTATGATTTAGTACATGATGTCCGTCGATCCACCTCGTGCACGCCAACGGCTGGCGACGCTGCCGCCCACTTTCACCACGGCGCAGGCACGCAGGGCCGGGCTACCGTCGCGGGATCTGGCGGCTCTGGTCAGCGACGGTGCCGCGATCGAACTCTCACGCGGGGTCTACCGGCGATCAGATGCCCCCGAGACCGCACATCTCGATCTGCTGGCTGTACACACACGGGCGTCCCACGCAGTCGTCTGCGGCGAGTCCGCACTCGCGCTCCACGATCTGATCGACGACATTCCAGCCGCCGTCCACATCGCCGTACCGCGTGGCACCCGCCGCCCGGCGATCTCCTACCCACCCATCGTCGTCGCGCAGTTCGCGACCAAGACCTTCGACCTCAACATCGAGCAGTACGAGGCTGCCCCAAGCGAGTTCGTACCGGTCTACGACGCGGCCCGGAGCGTGGTCGATGCCATGCGCCACCGCAACCGCATCGGCCAGACACTGGCCCTGGCCGCGCTCGGCCGTTATCTGCGAACCAGTGGGCCCGACGGGGTCGGGAAGCTGCAACGCATCGCGCGCGAACTACACGCCCTGACAGTGATCCGGCCGGCCGTCGAGGCGGTGCTCGCCTGATGGTCAACCCAGCCCGCGACACCACCCCCGGCCGCGTCTACAACGACTTGCGGAACTCAGCACGCCGTGACCGGCGCGCTACCGACGAGGTCATGATCGAGTACGTCCTCGAACGATTTCTCTACCGTCTGGCCGCATCTCCCGCAGGCCGAGAACACTTCGTCCTCAAAGGTGGCCTGCTCCTGGCCCAGTTCGGCGCACGCCGCACGACGCGAGACATCGACATTCTCGGACAGGCCTTCACCGGCGAGGAGACCGAGATCATCCGGCGGGTCAGGGCGATCGCCGCGACCGAGATCGACGACGGCGTCGCGTTCGATGGAGCAAACTTGAGAACAGCCCCGATTCGTGAGGACGGCCGGTACCACGGGCTCCGACTCGTGATGCCTGCCTCGATTGCCCGTGCGCAGCTCAAGCTTCAGCTAGATGTCAGCCTCGGCGATCCCATCACCCCTGAGCCCCAACTCATCGCCTATCAACAACTGTTGGAGACCGAGACATTCACTATCCTCGGCTATCCGCTCGCCACCGTCATCGCCGAAAAACTGTCCACCGCTGTCGAACTCGGTGACCTCAACACCCGCGACCGTGACTACGGCGATCTCTACCGCCTGCTACGTGCCAACGTCCTCCGCGCCGACGAAGTATCCACCGCTCTAGAAGCCACCGCGGCACACCGACGCATCACCTTGAGACCACTCAGTTCGAGCATCGTTGATCTCCCCCAGCAGCGGCAACGCTCCTACTCCGCGTGGCTACGGCGTCAAGGCCAGGCTGCCAGCGGCTACCCAACGAGCTTCGCGGACACGGTCGCGGTGGTCGCAGCTTTCGCGGACCCACTCATCAGCGGCCAGGCCCGGAGCAAGAGCTGGGATCCTGAGATCGCTCGGTGGACCTGACCGACGCGTCAGGCGCCGGACCCTTCTTCGTAGTCGGTCCTCGGTGTGCGCGACAGTGATCTGAAAGTGACGACTGTTTACCTGACCGTGTTCGGCAAGCGGCGAAAGGAAAGCAGATATGAGGAACTCACGGATAATGTCGTTGCTCGCGGCCACGGTCACGGCCGCCAGTTCTCTCACCCTCCTAGGAGCGTCGTCCGCGGCTGCGGCCGAGCCCTTGTCCCCGCAAGCCGGCCCGTCGCCACAAGCCGGTCTGTGTGGCTCCGGTGTCTACCTCGACGGCCTCCGCGCCCTCGACACCGAGCCCGGTCACGACGAGGTGTACATCACGAGGGCCGGAACCAAGATCTGGCCGGCGACCGCGGACTATGTGTCGATCGCGGCCGGCCAGCGGGTCGAGATCGACAAGTGTGTCGCCCGCCCCGCCCAGATCCAGATCTGGGACGTGGACGGCGTCTTTCCGTTCGAGACGCGCCAGCTCATCTGCGGCTTCACGATCCACGGTGAGTCCACCTTCGACCAGAAGTGCAGCAGCGGAGTCGGCAGCTACCGGGTCGGCGTCCTCCGCTAGTCTCCCTGGCTCGGCCCTGGGTACCGATCGGGGTAAATCTTCAACGACGAGGTGGCCGGCTCAGCCGGTTGATCTGATGTGAAGCAGCTCACGGCCGTCGGCACCAAGGTTCAACGGCGCCGGGAACCCGCCGTCGACTGCACGTCTGACAAAGCGAAAGGCCCGGACCGGTGGTCCGGGCCTTTCTGGAGTAGCGGGGGCAGGATTTGAACCTGCGACCTCTGGGTTATGAGCCCAGCGAGCTACCGAGCTGCTCCACCCCGCGTCGTTGTGTCTTTAGTTTAGGGGATGGGGTGGGGAGAAACCAAATCGGGGTCGGGGGCCGAAAAGGTGTGTCCCGGTGGGGGTCGCTGGGCGTACCTTCCGGGGTATGGCTGGGAGGGTGATCAGGGAGTTCGGTGCGGGGGATCTCGGGGCGGCGGCGCGGTTGCTGGCCGGGCGTCACCGGGAGCATCGGGTGAAGTACCCGCTGTTGCGGGCCGACTTCGAGGACCCGCGGGTGGCGTTGACCGAGGTGACCGCGGCCTGGGAGACCGAGGGGGCCTCCGGGGCGGTGCTGGTCGACGGTGACGAGGTGACCGGGTACTTGCTCGGGGCACCGAAGTCGGCGACCTGGGGACCGAACGTGTGGGTCGAGTCCGCCGGGTTCGCGGTCCAGGAGCCGGAGACGGTCCGGGACCTGTACGCGGTGGCCGCGGCGAAGTGGGTCGACCAGGGGCGGACGGCGCAGTACGTGGTGGTGCCGGATCAGGCCGAGTTGGTGGACGCGTGGTTCCGGCTCGGGTTCGGTGGGCAGCACGCGCACGCGATTCGGGATGTCCCCGCGTTGCCGCTGCCGGTGCGTGACGGCGGGACCGTCCGGCGGGCGGACCGCGGTGACGTGCGTGTCCTGGCCGAGCTGGATCTGGTGTTGCCGCAGCACCAGGGGTTGTCGCCGGTGTTCTCGGCCGGTGAGGTGCCGACGCTCGAGGAGGCGCTCGCGGACTGGGAGGAGGCGATCGACGATCCCGAGTTCGCCACCTTTGTTGCCGAGGTCAACGGTCGGGTGATCGGGTCGGCGATCGGTTGCTCGCTGGAGAAGTCCAGCTCGCACACCGGGCTCGCACGTCCGGACAACGCCGGCTTCCTCGGCTTCGCGGCCGTGTTCCCGGACGCTCGCGGACACGGCGCCGGCCGCGCTCTCGGGGAGGCCGTGCTGGCGTGGTGCGCCGAGACCGGGTACGACTCGGTGGTGACGGACTGGCGGGTGACGAACCTCCTCTCCTCGCGCACCTGGCCGCGCCTCGGTTTCGAGCAGACCTTCCACCGCGTCCACCGCCTGATCGGCTACTGAGCACCCGCAGACCGAGCAGACCAGGCTGACCGAGGCTGGCCGGATCGCAGCGGCCGCACCGGGCGATCGGTGCGGCCGCCGCGCCGGACCAGCTCAGCCGGCGTTCTCCGGGTGGAACCCGGACGCCACCGCGACCAGCTCGTCCGCGGCGAACCGGCCCCGGTCGATCATGACCTCGGCCGCCACCCCTGGCTCGACGAAGAAGAACGCCTGGTCGTCGGCCACGTAGCCGCCGTACGAGCCGAGCTGGGTGGCGGTGAGCTCCCAGGTCTCCGGGTCCTTCTCGTGGTACTCGGTCAGGAACGTGCGCAGCGTCTCGAGGTCGGTCAGCTGCGCCCCGCGGACGGTCTTGACGGTCAGGTCGACCTTCGTCGCGCCCTCGGGATCGGGACCGGTCTCCCAGACCCGGCTGACGAACTTCACGTCCTCCCACTCGTACTGGAAGTCGCTCGGGCTGCCGAGGCCGTCGGGCAGGTGGTCGATGGCGAATCCGTCCAAGGTGCACACCTCTCGCTGGGTCGTGGTCGCGGAGATCGGATGGGCGACGGCGGGCGGGGTGGGGAGCGCGATCCCGGCTCCGAACAGGACCAGGGCGCCGGCCGCCACGATACGGGGACTGAACACGGACATGCTGCCTCCTTCGCAGGTGTTGTCGTACTGAGAAGGTGCAGTCGTCACCACCACTTGGAGCCGACGAGTTCCGGAGCTGTGGACAAACGAAAGCGGCGGCCTCCCCTCCGAGGAGAGGAAGCCGCCGCTCACGAACCGAACGTCAGCCGGTCGGCGAGGTCGGTGGACTCGTCGGTGTCGGCGGTGGCGTCCCCGGCGTCCCGCTCGGGGTCGGCGTCGTCGGTGTCGCCGGCAGTTGCGCACCGGCCGCGATGGCCCGGTCGATCGCCGCCTTCATCTTGTTGACCTCACGCTGGTACCCGGCCAGGTCGCCGGCCTTCAACGCCGTCTGGGCCGCGTTGTACGAGTTCTGCGCCTCGCTCAACGCCGACTTGATCGTCTCGTTCGCCGGTGGCGTCGTGGTCGGTGGTTTGTTGTCGTTCGGGTTCTCGTCGGTGTTGACCGACGTGTTGAACACCTTCGCCAACGCCTCCTGCAGGGTGGCCCCGTACGCGACCCGGTCACCGAAGCCGACCAGGACGTACCGGAGCACCGGATAGCTACCCGGACCGCTCGTCCGCACGGAGTACACCGGTTGGACATAGAGCAACCCGTCACCCAGGGGCAGCGTCAGCAGGTTCCCGAACTGGGCTCTGGCGCCGCTGCTGGGTTGGTTGATCGGCAGCAACGCCTGTCTGATCGACTCGTCGGTCTGGAACTTGTTGGCCACCTGTCCCGGGCCTGGAATCTGCACGTTCCCCGGTAGTCGGAGGATCCTGAACTGACCGTAGTCCGCTGAGGAAGCCTCCGCATCGACGGCCAGGAAGGCGGTCAGGTTCTCCCGGTCGGCGTTCGGCACGTACACCGAGGTGAGCGAGAACCGGGCGTCCTTCTGCCCCGGCATCCGCAGCGACAGGTAGAACGGCGGCTGCTTCTGCACGGACGCGTCGTTGGAGCTGGTCCCCGCGGTCGGGTCGGCCGGGACCCGCCACAGGTCGCTGTTCTGGTACCAGGTACCCGAGTCGGTCACGTGGTACTTCGCGAGCAGGTCGCGCTGCACCTTGAAGATGTCCTCCGGGTAGCGCAGGTGCGACATCAGCGCCGGCGAGATGTCCGACCGCGGCTTGACCGTGTCCGGGAACGCCTTCATCCACGTCTTCAGCACCGGGTCGCTCTCGTCCCAGGCGTACAGGTCGACCGATCCGTCGTACGCGTTCACGACGGCCTTGACCGAGTTGCGGATGTAGTTGATCTCCTCGCTCGGCTGGGACGCGATCGACCCGCGGCCCGTGGTGGTGTCCCGGGTGCTGTCGTCCAGCGCGACCTTCTGCGCGTACGGGTAGTTCGCCGAGGTGGTGTACCCGTCGACGATCCAGACCACCTGGCCGTCCACGACGGCCGGGTACGGGTCGCCGTCCGGGGTCAGCCACGGTGCGGCCTTCTCGACCCGCTCCCTTGGACTGCGGTCGTAGAGGATCTTCGACGCCTCGTTCACCCGGCTGGACAGCAGGATGTTCGCGTCCCGGAACTTGGTGGCGTAGAGCAACCGGTTGGCGAACGAGCCGACCGGGACGCCGCCCTTGCCCTCGTAGGTGTTCAGCGTCGGGTCGCCGCCGTCCTCACCCTCGGGCGTGTCCAGCTCGACGGCCGGGGCACCCTTCGGCGCACCGACGATCGAGTAGTCCGGGGACTGCTCGCCGAAGTAGATCCGCGGCTCGTACTTGCCGAGGTCGCCGACCGGCGGCAGGTCCTTCGACGACCACACCGGCGTACCGTCGTCGGCGCGCTGGTTGCCGTTCGCGGCGACCACGCCGTACCCGTGGGTGTAGACGGTGTGGTCGTTGTTCCAGTTGCGCTGGCCCGGAGGCAGCCGGTCGACCTGGACCTCGCGGACCGCGATCACGGTGTCCTTGACCTGGTTGCCGATCTTGTACCGGTCGACGTCCAGGTCGGTCGGGAACGAGTAGAAGCCGCGGACCTGCTGCAACTGCTCGAACGTCGGACCGACCACGCTCGGGTCGATCAGCCGGATACCCGGGAGCAGCCCGGCGTCCTGGGACAGCTGGGCCGGGGTCGCCGTGGTTTTCGCGTTGTAGTTGATGACCTCGGTCTTCTCCAGGCCGTACGCCTGCCGGGTGGCCTCGATGTTCTTGGTGATGTACGCCGCCTCGCGGACCGGCTCGCTCGGCCGGACCCGCAACTGCTGCAGGGCCGCCGGCCACAGAGCGCCGAGCAGCACGGCGGACAGCACCAGCACGACCGTGCCGACGCCGGGGAGCAGCCAGGTCTTCCGGATCACGTTCGCGAAGAACAGACCGGCACACAGCACCGCGATGACCGCGAGGATCTCCTTGCTCGGCAGGACGGCGTTGTCACCCGTATAGGAGATACCGGTGAAGAGTCTGCTGTCCTCCACGGTGAGGCCGAACCGGTCGAGCCAGTAGCTGAACGCCTTGAGCAGGACCAGCAGGCCGAGCAGGACGGAGAACTGCACCTGCGCCGCGCCGGACGCCTTCTGCCCCTTCGCCGACGGCCGGAAGCCGCCGTACAGGTAGTGCGTGATGATCGCGGCGACCAGGGAGAGCAGGACGATCGAGTACCCGAAGCCGAGCAGGACGCGCAGCCACGGGTAGTCGAAGACGAAGAACGCGATGTCCTTGTTGAAGTGCTTGTCGGTGACGCCGAACGGGGTCCGGTTCCGCCAGGCGAGGAAGACCTTCCACTCCCCCGACGCGGCCGAGCCGCCGAACACCAGCATCAGCGTGGCGAGCACGCCGATCGCGATCTTGCCGCGCTGTTTCAGCAGCTCGCCGTACCGCTCGAAGCCGGGCGACGGCGACGGCGCCAGCGCGACCCGGGGCCGGGTCCGGAAGGCGATGATCACGTTCGCGACCACGGCGGCGGCCATCAGCAGGCCGACCACGACGAACAACAGCACCCGGGTGCCGAGCACGGTGCTGAACACCGAGCCGAGGTCGACCGAGCGGTACCAGAGCCGCTGCGTCCAGACGTCGGTGAAGACGCTGAACAGGATCAGCAGCACGATCAGGGTCGCGATGGTGGGCAGCAGGGCCCGTGGCCGCTGCCCCGGAGTACGCCGCGACCTCCGCGGCTCCTCCGGCATGTCGTAGACGCCGTCGCTCATGCTTGCTTCTCCTCGTCGTCGCCCCGGACGTCGTCGACCGAGGTGCCGTCGACCGGGCGGCCACCCGCGGCCCGGTCACCGTCCGCCGGTTCGCCCGACGGCTCGAATGTCAATGACAGTACTTGGCAGAGCGTAGGGACCAAGTCGGCGCCGGTCAGAACGGCGCTGTCCTCGTCGTGGGCCCGCAGCCGGACGGCGCCGAACCGCTCCCCGTCCCGCAGCACACCGGCGATCATCCGTACCTCGTGCCGGCGCGGGTCGCTGGCCGCCATCCGGGCCAGCTCCTGGTCCGACTCGGCGTCGGCCAGCCCCTGCTCGACCGAGGCCGGCAGCACCACCCGCTCGACGGCGAGGGCGCAGCCGCTGACGCCGTCGGGCCACTCGATCCGGGCCAGCGCGTCGGCCAGGTTCGCGTCGTCGACGCCACCGGGCAGCTCGCCCTGGGCCACCGGCGTGAGCGGCTGCGAGGCGTCGTCCGCCCCGAGCTCGGCGGCCAGCTGCGGCTCGGCGGCGAGCAGCTCGGCGGTGGGGACCAGCGCGAACAACTGCGCGGGCTGGTCCCAGCCCGCGCCGCTGACATGCTTCTCGATCTCCACCACAGCTCGCCGCAGCGCGTCGGTGGGCAGGGTTTCTACGGGGTGCATGCCGGGACCTCTCCGGAGCCGCTGGCCAGGGTCTTCAGGGAACTGATCGCGTCCTCGAGCTTGGTGATCTTCACCAGCTGGATGCCGTCCACGCCGGCGTGCACGGCGGCCGCGCAGTTCGGCGCCGGGACCAGGAAGACGGTGGCGCCGTCGTCCTTCGCGCCGGCGATCTTCTGCTGGATGCCACCGATCGCGCCGACCTGGCCGAGCGCGTCGATGGTGCCGGTGACGGCGACGTGCTTGCCCTCGAGCAGCGGGCCGGGGGTGAGCTTGTCGTAGATGGCCAGCGCGAACGCCGTGCCCGCGCTGGGGCCGCCGATGTCCTGGCCGAGGTTCACGCTGACCTTCACCGGGGAGTCGACGCCCACGGTGATGCCGACCATCGGCCGGGACGGCTCGCCCGGGGTGGCCGCGGTCTTCACCACGACGGTCTGCTCCTGGCCGCCCCGGCGGATCAGGAAGTCGACGTTCTCGCCGACCTTGTTCTTCCGGACCAGCTCACCGACCTGCGGTACCTGGGTGGCGGCCTGGCCGTCCACCTTCAGCACCACGTCGCCCGGCTTGAGCTTGCCGTCGGCAGGGCTGTCCTTGGCGACGGTCGAGACCTTCGGGTGGTACGGGACCTTGGCGGCCTGCAGCGCGGCGGCGACCGCACTGTCCTGCGAGCCGGTCATCTCGGCGGTGTTCTGCTCCTCCACCTCGCTCGCGCTCTGCTCGGGCGGGTAGATGATCGCGCGCGGGAACAGGTCGTGGTGCGGGTCGAGCCAGTTCCGCATCGCCTGCGGCAGGGTCAGCTCGCGGTCGGGCGAGGTCACCGATACCGTGGTCAGGTCGAGCTGACCGGTGGTCGGGAACGTCTCGTGCCCGCTGATCTCGATCACCGGCTTGTTCTTGCTGCTGCCGAGCGTGTCCTTGACCGGCCCCGGGCTGAACGACACGAACGGCACCGGGAAGACGGTGACCAGTCCGAGCGAGCAGACGAGGACGACGATCGAGGTGACCAGCGTGGCGGTACGACGTGTCACGAACCCTGCCCTGCGATCTTTGACTTGTGGAAGAGGCCGCGCAGCCCGCGGCGCGGCGTGGGGGTGGCGCGGGGGCCCGGAGCGGCCAGCGCGTCGGTGAACCGGCGGAAGTCCTCCACCGACGCGAACCCGGTCCCGGACCGGCGCGGCCCACGGCTCCGCCCCCGCCAGGCGGCCCAGCCCATCGCGAGGACCGTGGCGGCCAACGGGAACACCAGCCAGGCCAGCACCTTCATCCGGTCACCTTCATGCGCCCAGCGTACGTGTCAGCAGGCGCCGACCCACTCGCTCGCTCCGTCGGTGAAGTGCTGGTGTTTCCAAATCGGGACCTCGGCCTTGAGATCGTCGATCAGCCGCCGGCAGGCCGCGAAGGCGACCTCCCGGTGCGACGCGGCGACACCGACGATCACCGCGGCGTCACCGATCTTCAGCGCGCCGGTCCGGTGGACGGCCGCCAGCGCCGTCACGGCCGGGTCCGCGCAGACCCGCTCGGCCACCGCCCGCAGCTGCTCCAGCGCCTCCGGGTGCGCCTCGTAGCTGAGCTCGTCGACGCCCCGCTCGTGGTCGTGGTTGCGCACGGTGCCGATGAACAGCGCGGTGCCACCGGCCGTCGGATCGGCGATCGCGGCCAGCACCTCGTCACTGGACAACGCGTCGGCGCGGATGTCCAGCAGCCTGATCGCGTCGGTCATGACCATCCCTCCATTCCCCGGGACTGAACACCGTATCCAACCCGTCCCAGCCTCCGCTTGCCGCCGCGGGCGAAGTCACACGCCTGAAACCGTTCACCCTGGGCGGAACGGTCCGCGGCAACCAGTACGTTGGAGTTGTACGCCCCAGCGCAGAGGAAGGCCACTCCGATGAGCGACGAACCGGACAACCCGTTCAAGGGAACTCCGTTCGAGGCCATGTTCCAGCAGTTCTCCGGCATGGCCGGCGCGGGCGGTGCCCCCGACCTGAACGCGATCTTCGCGCAGGTCCAGCAGCTGCTCAGCGGGACCGCCGACGGGCGGCCGGTGAACTGGGACCTGGCCAAGGACCTCGCCCGCAAGACCGTCGCGGCGAACGGTGACCGCTCGGTCACGAGCACCGACCACGAGCGGGTCGCCGACGCGGTCCGGCTGGCCGAGCACTGGCTGGACCAGGCCACGACGCTGCCCGAGGCGTCCACCTCGTCGGCGGCGTGGAGCCGGGCCGAGTGGATCGAGAACACGCTGCCGGTCTGGCAGACCGTGGTCGACCCGGTCGCCGAGCACGTCGCCGGCGCGATGGGGACGGCCCTGCCCGCCGAGGCGCAGCAGCTGGCCGGTCCGATGGCCGGCATGCTCCGCCAGCTCGGCGGCTCGATCTTCGGCGCCCAGGTCGGTCAGGCACTCGGTGAGCTGGCCGGTGAAGTGGTCAGCTCGTCCGACATCGGCCTGCCGCTCGGCCCGGGCAGCCAGGCGGTGCTGCTGCCGGACAACGTGGCGAAGTTCGCCGAGGGCCTCGGGGTGACCGACGAGGACGTCCGGCTGTACCTGGCGCTGCGCGAGTGCGCGCACCAGCGGCTGTTCGCCGGCGCCCCGTGGCTGCGGCAGCGGCTGTTCTCGCACGTCGCCGACTACGCGGCCGGGATCCAGGTGGACGCCGGCAAGATCGAGCGCGCGATGGCCGACGTCGACATGCAGAACCCGGAGGCCATGCAGGAGGCGCTGGCCGGCGGCCTGTTCGAGCCGGAGGACTCCGAGCAGCAGAAGGCGTCGCTGGCCCGCCTGGAGACCGCGCTCGCGCTGGTCGAGGGCTGGGTCGACGACGTGGTCCGCGAGGCCACCAAGGACCGGATGCCAGCCGCGGTCCAGCTGGCCGAGACGGTACGTCGTCGCCGCGCCGCCGGTGGTCCTGCCGAGCAGACGTTCGCGACGTTGGTCGGCCTGCAGCTGCGGCCCCGCCGGCTCCGCGACGCGGCGAACCTGTGGGCCGCGGTCCGCGACGCGCGTGGCGCCGAGGGCCGGGACACGCTCTGGTCCCACCCGGACCTGTTGCCCAGCGCCACCGATCTGGACGACCCGATCGGATTCGCGCAGTCGGCCGGCGAGCTGTCCGGTCTCGACATCGACATCACCGACTTCCTCACCGAGGAGGAGTCCGGGGACCAGGGCAACGAGAAGAAGGACGACGGCGGCGAGGACGACAAGAACCGGTGACGCTGCATCAGGACGCCACCGACACGCTGACCCGCTGGACTCCCCCGGACGCCGACCAGGCCGAGCTCCGGGAGCACTACCTGCGCCATCTCGCCGCGCACGAGGACGGGCTGGTCCGGAGTTGCCGGCCCGAGCACCTCACCGCGTCGGCGCTCGTGGTCGACCCCTCGACCGATCGGGTGCTGCTCACGTTGCACCGGACGGTCGGCCGCTGGTTGCAGCTCGGTGGGCACTGCGAGGACGGCGACACCACGCTCGCCGGGGCCGCCCTGCGCGAGGCGACCGAGGAGTCCGGGCTGACCGACCTGCGGGTCGATCCGATGCCGTTGCAGTTGTCCCGGCACCTGCTCCTCGCGGGCGGTTGCCGCGACGCATACCACCTGGACGTGCAGTTCCTGGTGACGGCCGACGCCGGGACGCGGTACGTGGTGAGTGACGAGTCGGACGATCTCGCCTGGTTCCCGGCAGCCGAGCTGCCGGCCGGGATCGACCAGTCCGTCGTCGACCTGGTCCGAAGGGTTTACCGCCAGGTCGGGTAGGGGCCGGAAGCTGACAGGTGTGCGGGCCGGTCCCTGTGATCCGGCCCGCACACGTCTGCTGCGAGTCGCAGACCCGACGGGCCGTCGTCGTCCCCTGACACCGGTCCTGCCGATCACCGCCCCTGAACGGCACCGACAGACCCGGCTCGCGACGACGGCCGCGCGGACACCCCCATGGCTTCTCTCGGACAGAGAACGAGCGGGACGCGAGAAGGTGACGGCTCAACTTCCACGAAGTTGGGAGCGGGTCGCGTCCCAGCCCTCCAGGCCCGGATCCAGCCGGGCGATATCGGCCGCCGAGCGCAGCCGGTGCCAGCCCGGACCGAGGGCGACCGCGTGCCGCCGGGGTTTGTGCTCGTCCAGCGTGGCCAGCGACGTGTCGAAGTCCGGAGCCAGCTCGTCGACCCACCCGGCCACCGGCAGCCGGACCCCGATCGCGGCCAGCGAACCGTCCTCGGCCGGGGTCACCGCCAGATCCGCGGATCCGAGCGCGCGGAACAACTTGCCGACCAGCAGCCCGGGCAGATCCGGGACGTCGTGGCTCACCGCAACGACCGCCGGCGACGGGCCCACCTTCGCCACCGCGTCGAGCACGGCCCGCTCCGCGTCGACAGCGAACACGGGTGTCCCCGGCCAGGTCAGCGCCGCCAGCTCCTCCACCGACTCGTCGTCCCCGCCTGCCACGGCGATCGCGACGTCGACGAGATCGAGGGCGGCCAGTACCTCGTACGTGTCCTCGGCCAGCGCGAGCCGCCAGGCCTCCGGGTCCCGTCCAGGCGGTGCCCACGTCCCCCGGGCCGGTACGACCAGGACGACGTAGCGCCGATCGCTCACCGGGCCGCCACGGCGTCGTACGCCTCGCGCGACGTCGCGACCTCGTCCATGTGCGTCTCCGCCCACGTCTTGATGGCGGCGATCAACGGCATCAACGTCGTCCCCAGCGGAGTCAGCTCGTAGTCCACCCGGACCGGCACGGACGGCGTGACCTCCCGGACGACCAGGCCGTCCCGCTCCAGCGAGCGCAGCGTCTGGGTCAGCATCTTCTGGCTCACCCCGGCGATCCGGCGGGACAGGTCCGAGTACCGTTTCGGCCCGTCGCCGAGCGCGCAGAGGACCAGGGTCACCCACTTGTCGCTGATCCGGTCCACCAGCTGCCGGGTCGGGCACACCGCGATGAAGGCGTCGTACGCGCGCGCGGCCTCCTCGCGGCGCTGCGCGGCGGTCCTCGTCGGCATCAGGGCTCCCCTCGGGGTCGGATACGCACTTCCAGGTGCCTACTTACCGAAAGAGAGTAGCTCTCCGATAGTTGTGTCAGCAACACGAGATCACACCACTTCCGAGGAGAATCCCATGCGCGCACTTGTCACCCGGCGGCCCGAAGGCGTCGACCACCTCGAGCTCGTCGAGACCGACATCCCCGAACCGCGGCCCGGGCAGGTCCGGATCAAGGTAGCGGCCGCCACCGTCAACCCGGTCGACCTCGCCCTGGCCGGCGGCCAGCTGATCCAGGCCGGCCTGACCGCGGCTCGCCCCCAGTTCGGCCTCGGCTGGGACGTGGCCGGCACCGTCGACGCGGCCGGCCCCGGCGCCGACCTGCTTCCCGGTACGCCGGTCATCGGGCTCGCGGCGCATCTCGGCCAGCCGCTGAAGACCCACGCCGAGTTCGTCGTCCTGGACGCCGACGCGGTCGCCCCCGCACCGGCCGGCCTCGACCTGGTCGCGGCGGCGACGATCCCGCTCAACGCCCGCACCGCCCAACTGGCCGTGGACGCGCTCGACCTCGAACCAGGCCAGACCCTGCTCGTCACCGGTGCGGCGGGCGCCGTCGGGGGGTACGCCATCGAGCTCGCCAAGCACCGCGGGCTCACCGTGATCGCGAACGCGGGCGACGAGGACGAGGACCTCGTTCGCGGGCTAGGGGCCGACCACTTCGTACCGCGGACCGCGGACCTGCCGTGGGCGGTACGGGACGTGGTTCCCGGCGGGGCGGACGGGGTGGTCGACGGTGCCGTCCTCGGGATCACCGCGCAGGAGGCGGTCCGCGATTACGGCGCCCACGCGCACCTGGTCGGCCCGACTCCGTGGGCGCTGCGCGGGATCTCGGTCCACCACATCCTGGCCCACGCGGATCGTCGCGCGCTGACGGAGCTCGTGCAGTTGGTGGAGAAGGACATCCTCTCGACCAGGGTCGCCACCACGTACCCGCTGGCCGATGCGGCCACGGCGTACGAGCGGCTGGCCAAGGGCGGAGTACGGGGGCGGCTGGTCCTCATCCCCTGAGGGTGGTGAGGAGCCGGAGCGCGACCTGGACGTCGAGGGCATGTTCCGGTTGTTGCCAGCCTTCGCCCAGGAGGGCTGTGATGCGGTCGAGGCGTTGCTGGACGGTGTTCGGGTGGATGTGGAGGGCTGCGGCTGCGCGGGTCGGGCTCTGGCTTGCCGCGAAGTACGCCTGGAGTGTGCCGATCAGGTCGGTACCGCGCTGTTCGTCGTACGTGAGCACAGCACCGAGTACGTGATCTACATGCGCTTCCACATCCACCGCGGCCGCACCGACCAGGCCCGCGACGCCCAGGTCGTCCGGAGCCGCTGACTGGCCGTACTTGCCGAGGCGGAGCATCGTGGTGACCAGTCGCGTTGCCCGCTGGTGCGTGTCGACCAACGGCGCTCCCCACGCAGCCGGACCGACCACCGCGATCGTCACACCGACCCGGCGAGCCACCTCGCTCAGTGTGCGAGCCGTGGCCACCGCGTCGGGCAGGGCCAGCAGGAGTACGAGGTCCCCGGCGTACGGGCCGGCCAGGACCAGCTTCTCGCCGAGCGGCGCCGGCAGCCTGGCCAGTACTGCGCTGTGGTCGCCCCGGCAGACCGCGACCACCACTGTGCTGGGGAGTCGGCGAGTGGACTCCAACAGGCGAAGGCGGTCGGCGAGGGCTCGTGGTTCGGAGTTGCCGCTGAGGGCGTCGGCGAGGATGTCTGCCTGGGCGCGTTGGGACTGCTCGGCGGCTTGGCGCCGGAACAGCAGCACCAACGCGGTGACCACTGCGGCGCGTTCCACGATGCGCTGATCCGCGCCGGACAGTTCGTCGACGCCACCGATCACCAGAGCGCCCAGCCGCTCCCCCTTGGCCGTCGCGGCGATCATCCAGCCGTCGCCGACGCGGGTCAGGCGGCCTGATTCCGAGGCGGCCGCGGCCTTCCGGGCCAGGTCGTGGTCGACGTCGCCGGCCACGGCCAGTTCGTTGCCGAGGGCATCCACCAGGACGACCCAGACGTCGAGGAGTTCGGCGACGGCGGCGGCGATCGCGTCCACGTCGCCACCGGACAGGACGATGTCGGCGAACCGGTCGTGCGCGGCCGCTGCGTGCTCCACACCCGCGTGGGCGGCCGACAACTGCTCCAACGCCGCGGCTGTCTCGGCCGCCGCCCGGACCTGGACGATCGTGACCGCGGCCAACGCGGCCAGGGAACCGAGCAGCGAGACCTCCTCGCGGTTGAACGGCCGCCTGGTCCGGTTGGACGCGAACAGGACACCGACGAAGGCGCCGTCCACGATCAGCGGCGTGCCGAGGATCGCGACCAGCCCCTCCTCCCCGACCGCGTCGTCGATCGGGCTCGTGTGCCGGAAGCGGTGGTCCTTCGGGTAGTCGGCGGTCCAGTACGGCTTGTACGTCTCGGCGACGAGGCCGCCGAGACCTGCGCCGAGCGGGACCCGCAACTGCTGGAAGGCGGCCGACACGGATCCGTCGGTGGCTCGCATGTACGTGTCGCCGCGGGCCGGGTCGAACAGGGTCAGGTAGGCGACGTCGGTCCCGATCAGGGTGCGGGCCCGGTGCACGATCGTGTGCAGGACGCTGCCGGGATCCCGGGCCGAGGCCAGTTCGCGAGCGACGTCGACGAGTGCGGACAGCTCCGCCTCGCGCTTCTTGCTCGCGTCCATCCCGGCCCGGATCCGCAGCGCGAGCTCACGGGCCGCCGCGTCGTTCCCGGCGGCCCGTGCCAGCTCGCTCCCTGGCGCGTCCTCGGCCAGGAGCCGTAACAGCTCCTCCACGGAGGCGATGATGCCAGTCAGACCTCGGCGAGGTCGCGGCGGCGGGTTTCGCCGTACGAGGTGACCGCGACGATCGAGATCAGCGAGCAGACCGCCACGTAGATCGCGATCGCGTACCCGGTGTCGTACGCCTTCAGCAGCGCCACCGCGATGAACGGGGCCAGGCCGCCGGCGACGATCGAGGCCAGCTGGTAGCCGACCGAGACGCCGGAGTACCGGACCCGGGTGCCGAACAGCTCGGTGAAGAACGATGCCTGCGGCCCGTACATCGCGCCGTGCAGGACCAGGCCGACGGTGACGGCGAGAGTCGCGAGCGCGAAGTTCTTGGTGTCCACGAACGCGATGAACACGAACGCCCAGACGCCGACCCCGACCGCGCCGAGCAGGTACACCGGTTTGCGCCCGATCCGGTCGGACAGCGCGCCCCACAGCGGGATCGTGCAGAAGTGCACGGCGGCGCCGATCAGCACCGCGTTCAGCGCGAACGACTTGCCGAGGCCGAGGTGATCCTTGGCGTAGGTGGCGATCACGATCGTGAAGATGTAGTAGCTGACGTTCTCGGCCATCCGGGCACCCATCGCGGTCAGCACCTCGCGCGGGTACTTCGTGATCACCTCGAGGAACGGGATCCGATCGGTCGGCTGCTGCTTCGCCCGGGCCTGCTGGAACAGCGGTGACTCCTCGATCCGCAGCCGGACCCAGAGCCCGACCAGGACGAGCACCGCGGACAGCAGGAACGGGATCCGCCAGCCCCAGGAGTTGAAGGCGTCCTCGTTCTGGAAGGCCGCGAGCGCCGCCAGCACGCCGTTCGCGATCAGCTGGCCGGCCGGCGCACCCGCCTGCGGCCAGGAGGCCCAGAAGCCGCGCCGTGCCGGATCACCATGTTCCGACACGATCAGGACGGCCCCGCCCCACTCGCCACCGAGCGCGAAGCCCTGGATCAGCCGGAGCACGGTGAGCAGGATCGGGGCGAGCGCGCCGACCTGGGCGTACGTGGGCAGCAGGCCGATCGCGAAGGTGGCCAGACCCATCATCAGCAGCGACAGCACCAGCAGCTTCTTGCGGCCGATCCGGTCGCCGAAGTGGCCGAACACGACGCCGCCGATCGGCCGGGCGAAGAACCCGACCGCGAAGGTGGCGAAGCTGAGCAACGTACCGGTCAGCTGCTCGCCCTTGGGGAAGAACAGTTCCCCGAACACGACCGACGCGGCCACGCCGTAGAGGAAGAAGTCGTACCACTCGACGGTGGTCCCGACCAGGCTGGCGCCGACGATCCGGCGGATCGGCGTCCTGGTCCCGGTCTGGTCTGTGGAGGTTGTACTCATGGCGGCTCCTGTGATGACTAGTGGGCGGTCCAGCCGCCGTCGAGGACGAACGAGCTCCCCGTGACAGAGGCCGAGGCGGGACCGCACAACAGCGCGACCAGCTCCGCCACCTCGGCCGGCTCGATCAGCCGCTTCACCGCGACCGGTTCGAGCAGCACCTTGTCCAGCACCTCGGCCTCGGTCAGGCCGTGCGTGGCCGCCTGGTCGGCGAGCTGCGCGGTGACCAGCGGGGTGCGGACGTACGCCGGGTTCACGCAGTTGCTGGTGACCCCGTGCGGCGCCCCTTCCAGGGCGACCACTTTGCTGAGGCCCTCCAGCCCGTGCTTGGCCGCGACGTACGCCGCCTTGAACGGGCTGGCGCGCAGTCCGTGCACCGAGCTGATGTTGACCACCCGGCCCCAGCCGCGTCCGTACATGTACGGCAGCGACTGCCGGATCAGGCGGAACGGCGACTCGAGCATGAGCCGCAGGATGTACCCGAACCGCTCCGGCGGGAACTGCTCGACCGGGGCGACCTGCTGGACGCCGGCGTTGTTCACCAGCACGTCCACGTCGGTCGGCAGCCGGTCCAGCCGATCCAGGTCGGCGAGGTCCGCCCGCAGCGGCTCGATACCGGCCGCGGCCAGCGCCTCGAGTCCGTCGGCGTCGTAGTCGACGGCGATCACGTGCAGGCCCTCGTCAGCGAGCCGCCGGGCGCAGGCTGCGCCGATGCCGGAGGCGGCGCCGGTGACGAGGGCACGACGTGGTGTGGTCATGCGGAGACCTTAGGAATCCGCCTGGCGTGCGGCTATGTGATGGCGTCACACACCTTGGCCGCCGACCATGTGAGATCAGCGGGTGAGTGGAACCTTCGACCAGTCGACGTCGGAGGCCAGGTAGAAACTCGGGTACGACGGCTGGTTGTACGTCGTCTGCTGCCGCGCGACCTCGGCGCGGTACTGCGCGTCGTGCATCAGCGTGTACAGCTTCCGGTCGGTCACCTCGGTGCTCAGGTAGATCCGGATCGCGCTGCTGTCGGCCGTACGGACGAGCAGTTCCTCCCGCCAGTCACCGAGCACGTCGGCGACGAGGGACGGGTTGCCCTTGGTGCCGTTGTTCGTGCGGGTGTCCGTGGCGGTGAGCAGGGTGCCGCGGCGCCAGTCCTTGATGGTCGGAGTGGTGTCGCCGGAGCCGTCCACGAGCTGCGTGGTCATGTCCGCCGCCCAGCGGATGCTCTGGTTCGTCCCGGGCATCGCCGTACCGAGTGCGTCGCCGTCCGCGGTCCGCAGCCGGGTCGCCCACGTCTCCAGGCCCGGCTCCTCCGGCACGATGTCGCCGACCATGCCGCGGCCCGTGTCGCGACCGGAGTACTCCCCGTAGAGCACCTCGCCGGTCTTCGCGTCCCGCAGGGCGTACCCGTACGGGGCGGAGGTGGCGCCCTCGTGCACGGTGAAGATCTCCTTGCCCGGCCGCTGCGGGTCGATGTCGGTCACGTGCATCGCGTCGCCGTGGCCGAGTCGTGCGACGGCACCAGGGTTCGCACTCTGCGGTGGGAGCACGTCCTTGGAGCTGTAGAGCACGCTGCCGTCGTCGTCGATCGTGGCGGCGCCGTAGACGATCTCCTGCTTGCCGTCCTCGTCCACGTCCGACGCGCTGAGCGAGTGGAAGCCTTGTGTGGTGATGGATCCGTACTGCGGGTCGGTGCCGTCACGGCCGTGCGGGCTGTCGTTGAACGGGTTCGTCATCGGGGTCCAGCCGCTGTCGACGGCCCACTGCTTGGTGATGCGGTCACCGTTCCACCCGTACGCGGCCAGCGTGGTCCGCGTGTAGTAGCCGCGGGCGAACACTGCGGACGGGCGCTTCCCGTCGAGGTACGCGACACCGGCGAGGAACCGGTCGACCCGGTTGCCCGGTTCGATCCGGGACATCGCGTAGTCGCCCCAGCGAAGACCGTCGTCGGCCCGCCCCGGCTCGTACCGGATCGTCTGCAGCTCCTTGCCGTCGGAACCACGGAACACCGACAGGTACTCGGGTCCGCTGAGGATGAACCCCTCGAAGGCGCGGAGCTGGTTCCGGGTGCTGCGGCTCGGTGCGTACGTGTCCATGAAGTAGTCGACGAGCGCGGCCGCATCGCTGTGGGACAAGGGATAGCTGTACCGGTCGGGGATGCCGAACGCGGCCTCGAGCGTCTTCGGCCACTGCCCGGCCACCACCTCGGGCTGTGCGTGCCAGTGCTCGAACAGGTCGACCAGGTGGTCGTAGTAGTCGGTGGCGCTGACCCGGTAGTCGTCCTGGTGCGTGTAGCCCGCCTTGCGGTCCGCGGCCGGCATCGTCACGTACCGCTCGGACCGGACCCGGCCGTCCCGGTCGTAGCTCGTGGTCTTCGTCCCGGGCGCCGTCTTCAGCATCATCTCCGAGCGGCCGTCACCGTCGAAGTCGTACACGAGGAACTGCGTGTAGTGGGCGCCGGCCCGGACGTTCTTGCCGAGGTCGAGGCGGTACAGCAGAGTCCCGTCCGCCTTGTACGTGTCGATGTACACGTTGCCCGTGTAGCCGACCTGGGAGACGTCCTTGGAGTTCGACGGGTCCCACTTCACGACGTACTCGTACTGCCCGTCTCCGTCCACGTCGCCGACGCTCATGTCGTTGGCGGAGTAGGTGTACGGGTCGCCCTTGGGCGTGACGCCGTCAGCGGGTTTGCGGAGCTTCAGCTCGGTGTGGTCGGTGGCCCATGGCTCGACCGTGTCGCTGAGGTCGTCCTCGCGCCCCTTGACCACGGACACGACCCGGTACTTCGCGCCAACGGTCGGCGTGCGGTCCAGGTAGTTCGTGCTGTCGGTGACAGTGGCAAGCTTGCGGCCGCCGCGGTACACGGCGAAGTCGGTGCCGGTGAGACCGTGGTCGCCGGCTCTGGTGGCTTCGTGGGCGAGCAGCCGCCAGCTGAGGAAGACGCCTTCGCTGGTGGTGGCGGCGGTCAGGCCCCGGTCCAGCTTCTCCATCTTCGGCGCCGGCCGGTAGGTGGCGGTGACTTGGCCGGACTGCAGTGGCCGGGCCTGCGCCGGACCGCTGAACGCGGCGGTGGCGGCCAGGGCCAGGGTGAGCACGGGGACGACGAGCCGGCGGGATCCGGAGGCAGTGACCATGGTCGAAATCCTTGGGTGGCGGGAGGCGGCCCGCTTGACCAGACAGCGGCAAGCGCTTTCCTCGCTGAGGCTAGGGCTGAGCCCGCGCACTGTCGACGGATCTGTCCGCAATCGGTCGCGGAACTGCCATCGATTGACGACGCCTATCGAACCTGCCCGTGCTGAGAGGACGATTTATGGTTGAAGCATGGTCGACATCGAACAACCGAAGAAGAAGGCCGCAGGGGTCCCGGCCGTGCTTTCCTCGTTCAAGTTCGGTTTCCGCGAGATGGGCCCGGCGAGGACCGGCAAGGTCTTCCTGAAGATGAACCAGGACGGCGGCTTCGACTGTCCGTCCTGCGCGTGGCCGGATCCCGACCACAAACGCAAGCACGCGGCCGAGTTCTGCGAGAACGGCGCCAAGGCCGTCGCCTGGGAGGCGACCCGTAAACGGGTCCCGCGGGCGTTCTTCGCCGAGAACTCGATCGACGACCTGAACCGGATCTCGGAGTACGAGCTGGGCAAGCTCGGCCGGATCACCGAGCCGATGCTGAAGCGGGCCGGCTCCGACCGGTACGAACCGGTCGGCTGGGACGAGGCGTTCCACGTCGTCGCCCGGCACCTGCGCGCCCTCGACACGCCCGACGACGCCGTCTTCTACACCTCCGGCCGGACCAGCAACGAGGCCGCCTTCCTGTACCAGTTGCTGGTGCGCGCGTACGGCACGAACAACCTGCCGGACTGCTCGAACATGTGCCACGAGTCCTCCGGTACGGCGCTGACGCGGGTGATCGGCAGCGGCAAGGGCGCGGTCACCCTGGAGATGCTGGAGGAGGCCGAGCTGATCGTCGTGGTCGGCCAGAACCCGGGCACCAACGCGCCGCGGATGCTCAGCCACCTGGAGATCGCCAAGAAGAACGGCGCCGACCTGGTCTCGGTGAACCCGTTGCCCGAGCCGGGGATGATGAACTTCAAGAACCCGCAGCGCCCGTCCGGCTGGGTCGGCAAGGGCACCGAGCTCGCGGACCAGCACCTGCAGATCCGGATCGGCGGCGACCAGGCCCTGTTCCTTGCCGTCGGCCACCTTCTGCTGGAGGCCGAGGCGAACGCCCCCGGGACCGTGCTGGACAAGACCTTCATCGACCGGCACACCAGCGGGTTCGAGCTGTACGCCAAGCACAACGCCGAGCTGGACTGGCCGGCCGTCGAGCTGGCGACCGGGCTGAACCGGGCCGAGATCGAGGAGTTCACCCGGCGGTTCCTGAAGTCCAAGGCGACCGTGATCTGCTGGGCGATGGGGCTGACCCAGCACCGCGAGGCCGTGGCCACCATCACCGAGATCGTCAACGTCCTGCTGCTGCAGGGCAACATCGGCAAGCCGGGCGCCGGACCGTGCCCGGTCCGCGGTCACTCGAACGTCCAGGGCGACCGCAGCATGGGGATCTGGGAGAAGATGCCCGACGCGTTCCTGGATCGGCTGGACGCGGAGTTCGCGTTCAGCTCGCCGCGGGAGCACGGGATCGACGCGGCCGCGACCGTCCAGCGGTTGCGTGACGGTGGCGTCCGGGTCTTCTTCGCGATGGGCGGCAACTTCGCGATGGCGACACCTGACACCGATGTGGTGCACCGGGGTCTGCGCGAGTGCGATCTCACCGTGCATGTGTCGACCAAGCTGAACCGCTCCCACACCGTGACCGGACGGGAGGCGCTGATTCTGCCGACGCTCGGCCGGACCGACCACGACCAGACCGCCGCCGGTCCGCAGTCGGTGACGGTCGAGGACTCGCAGGGCGCCGTCCACCTCTCCACCGGCAACCTGCTGCCCCCGTCACCTGAGCTGCGCTCCGAGGTCGGCATCGTCACCGGGCTCGCGCAGGTCCTGGTGCCCGACGTCGGCGAGATCCCGTGGGCCGATTTCGCGGGCGACTACAGCCTGATCCGGCAGCGGATCGGCCGCGTCTGCGACGGGTACGAGAACTTCGAGGACCGGCTGCGGGAGAACGAGGGCGGCTTCCTGCTCGCGCACGCGGCAAGGGATCGGCGCGAGTTCAGGACGTCCGACGCGCGGGCCCAGTTCAGCGCGAACGACCTGACCTGGTTGCCGACCGAGCCGGGCCGCCTGCTGCTGCAGACGATGCGGAGCCACGACCAGTTCAACACCACGGTGTACGGGCTGGAGGACCGGTACCGCGGGGTGCACGGGACGCGCGAGGTGGTCTTCGTGCATCCGGACGACCTGGCCGACCTGGGGCTGGCGGACGGGCAGTACGTCGACATCGTGAGCGAGTACGCCGGGGTCGAGCGCCGCGCTTCGCGGTTCCGGCTGGTGTCGTACCCGACTGCTCGCGGGTGCGTCGCGGCCTACTACCCGGAGACGAACGTGCTGATGTCGGCCGACGACGTTGCCAAGGGCAGCAACACCCCAGTGGCGAAGGGCCTGACGGTCAGGCTGGAGCCAACCGAGTCCTGAACCACGGTTGCAGCGCGGCCAGGACGACGGCCACGGCCGCGCTCGACAACCACAGCCCCTCGGGACCGGTGGACTCCAGCAACCGCGTCACGGTGAGCGGGGCGATCGCGGTCGCTACACCCCAGCTCAGGCCGAACACGGCGAGGTAGCGGGCTCGCGCGTGCTCCGGTGCGAGCCCGGACGCCTGGGTGAGGTAGCGGGTGAGCAGGAAGAGTTCGCCGAGGCTCCAGAACACGGTGGCGACCAGGAAGACCACGAGGTGCTGAGCGAACGCGCTCACGACCAGGCCGACCGCGAGTAGGAGATAGCCGATCGCCATCGACCGGAAGTCGTCCAGGCGCTGTACGCGGAGCAGGCGCTGGCCGAGGATCAGGACGACCGCCGACGTGGCCAGGATGAAGCCGCTGCCGGAGGTGGACAGCCCCTTCTCGACCAGGGTCAGCGGGAGCCCGATCACCAACTGCATGGCGAGCGTCGCGAACGCGGTACCGCTGACGAGCAGCAGCAACAGCCGGCGGTCACGCCAGACCGGTACCTTCGTCGTCGGCTGCCGGTCGCGCGGGCGGTCGGCCGGGAGCGCGACCGCGACCAGGACCGCGCAGGCCAGGCAGGTGAGCGCGTCGGCGGCGAAGAGCCAGCGCAGGTCCCAGTGACTGACCGCGGCCGCCAACAAGCCGGCGAGTACACCGGCCGCCGCGAGCGCCGCACTGAGCAACCCGTACGCCGCGGGTCGGTCGGCGGGGTCGGTCACATCGGCGATCGTCGCCTGACTGGAGGGTTCGTAGATCTCGAAGGCGAGCCCGAGCAGCACCGCGGCGGCGATCGCGGACCAGAGCACAGGGCTCACCGCGATCCAGAGCTGGGCTGCGCACCCGACGAGGCCGAGGACGATGGTGCGCCGGCGGCCGAGACGGTCGGCCAACTGGCCCCCGATCAACCGGGACGGGATCGTGGCCAGCCCGAAGACGGCCAGGATGAACCCGGTCTCGCCGAGCGACGCGCCGAACTCCACGGTCAGCAGCACCCCCAGGAACGGCAGTGTGAACGCGCCGATCCGGTTCACCGCGCGGGCTGTCACCAGGATCCACACCGTCCGGGAGATCTGCCGGGGTGGCGCGGCCTCGGTCGTGGTCATCGTCGCCTCCGTGACTACCTAAACGGGTATGGTCAGTCATGCGAGGTCGAGACTACGGAGATTGCACGTGACCGGTCAAGCGTCTTTTGATAGTCATACGCGGAGTGTGCTGGCCGCGTCCGTCGAGTACGTCAACCGGCTGACACCCGGCTGGTCCGGCGGCACGGAGTACGCCGGGCCCGAGGACGAGGCGCAGGCGGTCGGCGAGGCGCTGGTCGCGATCGGGTACCCGCAGCCGACCGTCCGCGGGGAGGACGCGCGGCGGTTGGCGGTACTGGCCGGGCGGATGCGGATCGTGTTCGAGACGGCGCATGCGGGCGACCTGGATCGAGCGGCGCAGGAGATCAACGCGCTCCTGCTGGACACCAACGCGCGACCGCAGCTCGATCGGCGGGAGAACGGGTGGAGCCTGCATTTCCACGGCCCCGACGACGGCCTGGTCAACGGCTGGGCCGCTGGTTGCGCGGCCGGACTCGCGTTGGCGGTCGGCAGTGACCTGGCCGGGCGGCTGGGTGTTTGTGCGGCGCGCCAGTGTGACCGGGTTTTCGTCGACACGTCCCGCAACGGTCAACGGCGCTTCTGCTCAGCCCAATGCCAGAGCCGGGTCAAGGCAGCCGCTCATCGAGCCCGCCGGTCCGGCTGACCCTTCGGCTGCCTTGTGATGGTGGGGTTGGCGAAGTCCTCGTTGTCGACCACCAGTTGCGCGCGGTCTTGCGGGCGCACCTGGTCGACGTACATCCGTTCGCCGGGGATGTATCTGGTGCGGTAGCGATGCTCGGCCGCGGCCGCCGAATCCATCCACTGCTGATCGCGGGCCGTCCCCCGCCGAAGGACCTCGTCGAAGCCGATGTGTACAAAGATCCTCAGGTCCCAATGGGCGTCGAGCTCTGGGCGCTGCAGGAACGCGCCGTCCGCGATCAGCACCGCGTCGTCGGCCGCCGTCGCCTCTGGCACGTCGAGAACCTCGCGTGCAGAGCTGTCTCGCAGACCGGTCGTGTAGCGGCGACTTCCGCCCGGCCCGAGGGGAACCAGCAACCGGCTGCGGATCGCGTCGAGGTCCCACATGTCCAGGTAGTAGCTCTCCGCCGAGTCGACCGGGTAGGCGGTCCGCAGCTCGACGGCCAGCTTGAAGTAGTCGATATCGGCCCGGATGATCTCGCGGTCGGTCCGGGCCCGGAGTACGACGGCCAGCTCGTCTGCGAGCGTCGTCTTGCCCGCCGCCGAACAGCCGTCCACGGCGACCCGCACTGGATGGGGCCGCTCGACCTCGAGCACGGCGTCGGCCAATGTCTGCAGCAATACGGTCCGCACCGCCCCATCCTCCCCGAACCCGTTCCGCCCCGCCCGCCGGAGCAACCGACGAACGGGGCGGAGTTGGCGAGATGTCAGCCGACCGGGGTCAGCTCACGCTCGTCCTCCTGCGGCGCCGGCGGGGCGGCGTGCCTGGCGCGGCGGCCGCGGAGCCACTTCGGGGCCCACCAGTTCGCCTCGCCGAGCAGGATCATCGCGCTGGGCAGCACGACGGCCCGGATGATCGTCGCGTCGATCAGGATGGCGACCGCGAGACCGACCCCGAGCTGCTTCATGTCCAGCGTGCTCAGCGTCGCGAAGACCGCGAACACCCCGATCATCACCGCGGCCGCACTCGTCACCACACCGGCCGATCCGGTGATGCCCTGCGCGACCGCCTGCCGCGTCGGCACCCCGCGAAGCACGGCCTCGCGGATCCGGCTGACGACGAACACGTGGTAGTCCATCGACAACCCGAACAGCACCACGAAGAGGAACAGCGGCAACCAGGACACCACCGCACCGTTGGAGCGGAAGTCGAGCAACCCCTCGGCCCAGGTGTTCTGGAAGACCGCGGTCACCACCCCGTACGCCGCGCCCGCGCTGAGGATGTTCAGGCCGATCGCGGTCAGCGCGACCACGACGGACCGGAAGGTCACCATCATCACGATCATTGTCAGCAGCAGTACGAACCCGATCACCAGCGGCAGCTTCGCCTTGGTGTGCGCGGCGTAGTCCACGTCCGCGGCGACGAACCCGCCCACGGCGTACTCGACTCCCGGCACCTTGCCGACCGTCTCAGGCATCAACTCGTTGCGCAGCTTGGCCAGCGAATCCCTGGCCTGCTCGCTGCCGCCCTCGTACGGGGTCGCGACCTCGAGCACGGTGACTGTGCGGTCCTGCGAGACCCGCGGCTTCTCCAACCCGTCCTGCGCGAACAACGGGTCGCTCTTGGTCCGCTGAACCAGCTCCGCCAGCTCGGTCTCGACGGCCGCCTGCTGCGCCGCGGGAGCCCGGACGGCCACCTGGTGACTGGTTCCCGTGCTCGGGAACGCGGCGGTCAGCCGGTCGTACGCCTGCATCACCGCGGTGTCGCGGGGCAGATCCTCGGTGCCTGGGAACTTCAAGTTCATCCCCAGTGCCGGGGAGGCCAGCGCCAGCAGCGCGACCACGGAAACGAGCAAGGTGGCGAGCGGGCGCTTCAGGGCCGGCTTCAGGACGGCCGGCCAGAACCGGGGCTCGCCGGTCCGCGCGGTCAGGCGCCAGAGCAGCGGGATCCGCGGACGGTCGACCCAGCGACCCAGCTTGGCCAGCACTGCGGGCAGGACGGTCAGCGAGCCGACCACCGCGACCGCGACGACCAGGATCGAGCCGACCGCGAAGGACGAGAACACCGCGTCCCGGGCCAGGAACAGCCCCGCCATCGAGATGATCACCGCGGTCCCGGACACCACGACCGCGTGCCCCGAGGTAGCCGCCGCAATCTCGACCGCGTCGACGTGGCCGCGGCCCTTGGCTCGCTCCTCCCGTTCGCGGCGGAGGTAGAAGAGTGAATAGTCGACGCCGACGGCCATCCCGATCAGCAGGATGACGCTGTTCACCGCGTCGACCGCCGGGACGAAGTGCGAGGCGGCCGCGGCGAGCCCGATCGCGGCGGCGACCGCGGACAACGCCAGTAGCAACGGCACCGCCGCCGCGATCAGCGCTCCGAACGCCACCAGCAGGATCGCCAGGGTCACCGGCAGGCTGAACATCTCGGCCCGCTTGAAGTCCTCGCCGAGCGTCTCCTCGAGCGCCTTGCCGATCGACTCGCCGCCGACCTGCTCGACCCGCAGCTCGGGATGCTCCTGCTGGATCTTGGCGGTGGTGTCGAGCAGCGGCTGGACCCGGTCCTCGGCGTCACCGTCCTTCAGCGTGACCCGGAGGATCATCGCGTCCTGCTTCGGCGCGACGATCGGCTGAGCGACGTCCGCGACCCCACCGAGAGCGCGCATCCGCTCGGTCACCACCTGGGCGACCTGGTTCGCCCGGACCTGGTCGAGCTTCCCGGCGGTCGGCGTGATCAGCACGCTCTCCACGTCCGGGTCGTCGAAGTTGCCGGACTTCACGATGTCCTCCGCGCGGGTGACCTCACCGATGTCACCCTCGTTGTCGGACTCCTTGGTCCCCGTCACGTTGCCGAGCGCGAAACACGCGACGACCACGACGAGCCACATCGCGATCGCCCGCCACGGATGGGTGGCACTCCAGCGCGCCGCCCTGACCGTGAGCTGTCCCCTGGCCATTGACTTCCCTACCCCTCCGCGCCCCCTCCGGCGCTGCCGCCCGGCCCGGCCCCACGCCGGTGCTGGTCACGGGGTCAAGCCTTCGGGAGACAGGCCACCCGCCACCATGAGGGAGACCACCGAATCCCCCTGGGGACACCCCCACCCCCACCCCTGCGGAAAACCACACCCCAGCCACCCGAGAACCCCGCCGACCCCGCCAGGAAATCGCCATCCCCCCAGTCCCACCAACCCTGACCACACCCCGGCTCCCCCACCTACCCGAACCAGAACCCCACCTCGGGGCTGCGGACACCTCGCCGGGACCGCGGACGCATCACCGGGACCGCAACCGGGAGCCCGGGAGCCCGGGAGCCGGGACCGGGGACACCTCGCCGGGACCGGGGACAGCCAGCCGGGGGTACGAACACCTTGCCGGGACCGGGGACCGGCGAAACCGGGACCGTGAACACGTTGTGCGCTGTCCCAGGCCCCGGGTTCCTGTTCAAGGTTGAGGGCCCCCGGCGGAGCGGGGCGCGGGGTACGGGGGCGCGATGCTGGGGGGCTCGGCGCGGCGGCGCGAGGTAAGGGGCGCGATGCTGGGCGCTCGGCGCGGCGGGGCGAGGTACGGCGGGGCGAGGTGCCGGCGCGGGGTACGGCGGCGTCTGGTACGGGCTAGAAGTCGTCGAGGGTCAGGTTGGCGGCGGCTGAGACGCCTTCCAGGTAGCCCTCGGCTCTTTCGGCTTTGGGGTAGCGGTGGACCAGTTTCCAGAAGGCCGCGTTGTGGCTCGGTTCGACCAGGTGGGCCAGTTCGTGGACCAGGACGTAGTCGACGACCCAGGACGGCATCGACTGCAGCCGGGTGGACAGCCGGATCGAACGGTCCGCCGGAGTACAGGATCCCCACCGTCTGTTTTGGTTCGAAACCCACCTCACCGACGCAGGTTCGGGCACTTCCGGGAGGTGGCGACACGCGAGTTCGTGTGCTCTGGCCAACAATTTTTCGTCCGACACGCGGGATCGGCTGCGCTGCTTCTCCAACCGCTGGAGCATGGTCTCGACCCAGCGCGCCTCCTCGGCGGCGGAGAGCCGGTCGGGCATCAGCACGACCACCCGCTCACCGTCCCGGTAGGCGCTCACGGTCCGCTTGCGCCGCTTGCTGCGGCGGATGTCCACGTACGGCGGGATCGGGCGCGGTGGGGAGTCGGCCATGGGTCAAACCGTATCCCGCGAATCCACCGACTTTCTTCCGTCCACATCCTGTGCATGAACGTTTTCGCAGGTCAGACGCAAGATGGCGAGACTGTGGACAATCTCTGTTCACATCGTGTTCCCCCGCATGTCCACAGTGCCGCCCGGCGCGTCCCACAAGTTGCGCACAGGGTTATCCACAGGGGTGGACAATCCGGTCTTGTGCCGGCGCCCGGTGGCTTCTAGCGTCGTCGGCAACAGGCTCCCGGACCGGCTCCGGGGCTGCTCGGAGGGGAAGCCGAGCGGTTCCGGCGCCGGATCACCGGGAGCCTGTTCCCTGCCGGGACGACGGGCGGAAAGGGGTTTCCACGCGGCACGCGGGCCGGGTGGTGCGCTTGAGCCACGCTCAGCCTGCCGTAGGGTGAATCCCGACTGGGCCGAACGGCCTACGGCAGGACGGTCTGCCGTTAGCATCCACGCGGCCAGGGGGCTGGAACCCCGGGCTGGTATTCAGAGCAAGGAGAGGGCCCTCATGGCAGAGACCTGGAGCGGCGAGTTCTACTGCGTCAAGTGCAAGGCCAAGCGCACCGCCGACGGCGAGGTCAAGGTCAACGACAAGGGCACGCGCATGGCCAAGGCCAAGTGCCCCGAGTGCGGTACGAACCTGAACCGGATCCTCGGCAAGGCCTGACGCACCAAGTCGTAGGGGCGGCGGCCCGGGGCAACCCGGGCCGCCGCCCCTCGTCGTTGCCGGGCACCTCGCGCCGCGGCCGGTACAGTCCGGAGACGGGCGCCGGGGACGCGGAAGGCAAGGCCGTACGACGCGCCGGTGCCCCCGGCTGTCGGCGGCTTGGGTGACCCGACAGAATGGGAACGTGTCCGACCTTCCCCGCAAGGCGCTGAGCCGCACCGCCAAGCTCGCCAGCCTGCCGCTCGGCGCCGCCGGGCGCGCCACGGTCGGGCTCGGCAAGCGGATCGGCGGGGCGCCGGCCGAGGCGGTGATGGCCGAGTTCCAGCGCCGCACCGCCGACCAGCTGTTCGCCGTCCTGGGCGAGCTCAAGGGCGGCGCGATGAAGTTCGGGCAGATGCTGAGCCTGATGGAGACGGCGATGCCGGAGGAACTCGCCGCGCCGTACCGGGCGACGCTCACGAAGCTGCAGGACTCCGCTCCCCCAATGCCGGCCTCGACCGTGCACACGATCCTGGCCCGCGAGCTGGGCAAGCGCTGGCGGGACCGGTTCGAGGAGTTCGACGACCTGCCGGCCGCGGCCGCGTCGATCGGCCAGGTCCACCGGGGCCGCCTCAAGGACGGCCGCGAGGTCGCGATCAAGCTGCAGTACCCGGGTGCCGCCGAGGCGCTGCGTGCGGACCTGCGCCAGCTCGGCCGGTTCGCCCGGACGTTCGGCACCCTGGTCCCCGGCCTGGACATGAAGCCGCTGATCACCGAGCTGCAGGAGCGGATCGGCGAGGAGCTCGACTACGACCGCGAGGCCCAGGCCCAGCAGCAGTACGCCGACGCCTTCAAGGGGCACCCCGAATTCGTCGTCCCGCGGGTGGTCAAGCACTCGCCGACGGTCATCGTGTCGGAGTGGATCGAGGGCAAGCCGCTGTCCAGGGTGATCGCGGACGGGACCCAGGAAGAGCGCGACGACCTCGGTCTGAAGTACGTCCGGTTCATGTTCAGCGGACCGCGGCTGGCCGGCCTGCTGCACTCGGACCCGCATCCGGGGAACTTCCGCGTGATGCCGGACGGGCGGCTCGGTGTGGTCGACTTCGGCCTCTGCGCGCGACTCCCCGACGGGCTGCCGCCGGCGATCGGGCGGCTGCTGCGGATCTCGCTGTCCGGGGACGGCGCCTCGGTGCTGGCGGGGCTGCGCGAGGAGGGGTTCATCAAGCCCCGGATGGAGATCGACCCGGACCAGCTGATGGACTACCTGGCGCCGTTCGCGGAGCCGGCCCGGACGGAGACGTTCAAGTTCAGCCGGGCCTGGATGCGCGAGCAGGCGAACCGGGCCGGCGATCTCCGCTCCCCGAACGCGTCCCTGGCGCTCCGGCTCAACCTGCCCCCGTCGTACCTGCTGATCCACCGGGTCTGGATCGGTGGGATCGCGGTGCTGTCCCAGCTCGAGGCGGAGGCGCCCTTCCGCGAGGTGCTGGAAGAGTTCCTGCCCGGGTTCGCGGAGGACTGAGCGGCTACCACCAGGCGCTGTCGAGCTTGCCCTCGATGCTGCGGACGTTCTCGCGGGCACAGCGGTCGCAGTAGACGAGCCGGCGGCCGTTCTCGAGCGACGTCACCCAGGTGAGCGGCAGATCCTCGCTCTCGGCTTGCTGCCCGCACAATGCACAGGTCGGGTTGGCCATGCCACCAATCTAGTGGCTTCCGTCGTCGCCGAGGACGGGCAGCGAGCGCAGTACTCGGCTGAGCAGGACCGCGAGGCCGGTGACGACGACCGCGCCGATCGCGGCGAGGACGTGCACGCCGTCGGTGAAGGCGGACTTCGCCAGGTCCACGGGGTACTCCGGAAGGCCCGCCGACAGCGCAGTGGCCAGGGAGTCGCCCGCGTCGGCCGGCGCCGATCCGCGGTACACGGCGGTGACGATCGAACCGAGGATCGCGATGCCCAGCGCGTACCCGAACTCGTTGCCCGTCTGGGTGATCGCGGCGGCCGCACCCGCCTTCTCCGGCGGCGCGGAGCTGATCACGAGGTTCGTCCCGAGGACCACCAGCGGCGCGACACCCAGGCACTCGACCGCGAAGGCGACGACGAACCCGGTGACCGAGTCGGCGAACACCATCAACACCATCCCCGCCGACGTGAACAGCAGCGCACCGGAGGTCAGCCGACCCGGCCGGATCCGCCGAGCGAGCACCGGCGCGATCTGGAAGCTCACCGTCGACGTCAGCATGCCTGGCACCAACGCGAGTCCCGCCTGGAGCGGCGACAGCCCCTGCACCAGCTGGAAGTACTGCGCGACGAACACCATCACGCCGCCGGAGGTCATCGAGTACGCCGCCATGCTGCCGAGCGTCGCGCTGAACTGGAGCCGCCGGAACAGTCGCAGGTCCAGCAGCGGATCGGTCAGCCGCAGCTGCCGCCGCACGAACAACCAGCCGAGCGTGATCCCGACGACGAGGAACGCCGCCGGTACCGGACCCCAACCGTGCGAGGCGAGCTGCTTGAGCCCCTGGATCGCCGGCAGGATCGCGCCGAGCGACAACGCCACGCTCGGCAGGTCGATCCGGCCCGCCGTCTGGTCGCGGAACTCGGGCAGCAGGAACGGGCCCGCGATCAGCAGCACGACCATCGCCGGGACGCCGATCAGGAACGCCGAGCCCCACCAGAAGTGCTGCAGCAGGACGCCACCGACGACCGGGCCGATCACCGCGCCGACCGTGAAGCAGCCGGTCAGGAGGCCGATCGCCTGCGCCTTCCGCCGCGGATCGTCGAACAGGCTCATTCCGATCGACAGCACGCACGGGGTCAGTGCCGCACCCGCGATCCCGAGCCCGGCCCGGGCGCCGATCAGCATCTCCGGACTGGTCGAGTACGCCGCGACCACCGAGGCGATCCCGAACACCGCGGCCGCGCCGAGCAACAGCCGGCGCCGCCCGATCCGGTCCCCGAGCGAGCCCATCGTGATCATGAACCCGGCCACCATGAACCCGTACACGTCCATGATCCACAGCTGCTGGCTGCTGCTCGCGCCGAGGGCGGACGCGATCGGCGGCAGCGCCAGCAGCATCACGAACGTGTCCAGCGAGACCAGCAGGATCGCCAGCGCGAGCACCGCCAGCCCGGCCCCTTGCCTCCGGTGCACCCGGGTCAGCGTCTCCACGGTCGGCATGGTCAGGATCCCTTCGGTCGGTCCGTCCTCGTCACCAGTGCGTCGGACGGCCCGGACCCGGATCGACATACCCTTCCGGATCATGCGATGGAAGATCTTCGGCGAACGGGACGCCTGGTCCAGTCCCTGGCTCCGCGTGACCCGCCTGGACGTCGAACAGCCGGACGGCGAGCGGGTCGAGTACCACGGGATCCGCGCGAGCGACGTCGCCGCCGCGGCCGTCACGGACGCCGAGTCCCGGGTCCTGATGCTGTGGCGGCACCGCCTGCTGACCGACACCTGGGGCTGGGAGCTGCCGATGGGCCTCGTCGAACCCGGCGAGTCACCGGCCGAGGCGGCCGCGCGCGAGGTCGAGGAGGAGACCGGCTGGCGGCCTGGCCCGTTGCGCGAGCTGATCTACGCCCAACCCGCCGCGGGCATCATCGACTCGGCGCACCACGTCTTCCACGCCGGTACCGCGACCCGGATCGGCTAGTCGGGGATCTCGTACGAGCCGGGGCCGCGCTCCCAGGTCCGGCCGGTACTCGCCTGGTACGCCTCGACGGCCATCCTGATCGTCTCGAAGAAGTCGCCCGGCTTGATCGTGTCGGTCAGCTCGTAGTGGTCGAGGCGGCGCCGGACCGGGTCCTTGAGCTCGGCGAAGACCAGTCGGATCCCCTGTTCGTGCAGTCCGCGGACCAGGTCGCCGAGCATGTCGGCGGCGGTGGTGTCGATGTCGGTGATCGGCTCGGCCGCGACCAGGATCCAGGCGGGTCGTGGTTCGGCGGCGGCCAGCGCCCGGACCTGGTCACGGAACGACCGCGCGTTGGCGAAGAACAGCGGCGCGTCGAACCGGTAGATGACCAGCCCGGGCAGATGCGTGGTCGCCGGGTGGAAGGTGAGGTCGTGGTACCCGGCGAGGTCCTCGGAGCGGCCGAGGACGGCCTGGTGCGGGCGCCACGCGCGGTTGAACACAACCAGGATCGACAGCCCGACCGCGATCCCGATCCCGGGCAGGACGCCCAGCAGCGCGACGCCGAGGAACGCCGCCAGGGCGAGGACGAAGTCGGAGCGGCGCTGCCGGCCGAGCCGCCGGAGCCCGGGGAGGTCGGCCAGCGACAACGAGGCCGCGATGACGACGGCGGCGAGGGTCGGCTGTGGCAGGTTCCGGAGCAGCCCGGGCGCGAAGACCAGCAGGGCCGCGATCGCGAGCGCGCCGACCAGGCCGGTCACCTGGGTCTTCGCCCCGTTCTGCGCCGCGACCGCCGTCCGCGACCCGCTGGTACTGACCGGGAACCCCTGGAACAGGCCGGCCGCGATCGAGGCGGCGCCGACAGCGACCATCTCCCGGTCGGCCGACACCTCCTCCCCACGGCGCGCGGCGAACACCGACGCGGTCGAGATCGTGTCGGTCAGCGACACCAGCGCGATGCCCAGCGCTCCGGCCAGCAGCAGCCCGAAGTCCTCCAGCGGCACGCTCGGGATCACGAACGGTGGTAACCCCTCCGGCATCGGCCCGACCACGTCCACCCCGCGCTCCGGCAGATCGAACAAGGTCACGCAACCGATCGCGAGCACCACCGCGACCAGGACGCCTGGTACCCGAGGCAGGATCCGCTGGAAGAGCAGGATGAGGATCAGGCTCCCCACCCCGACCGCAAGCGCGGGCCCGACCGTGTCACCGTCGACCAGCCCGCGGAAGAACCCGGCCGCCTCGTCGAGGAAGTTGTCGGCGTCGACCGAGAAGCCGAAGAGTTTCGGCAACTGACCGACCAGGATGGTCAGCGCCAGCCCGTTCATGTACCCGAGCTGGGTCGGCTTGGAGAGCAGGTCCGCCACGAACCCGAGCCGGAAGATCCCGGCGAGAACGGTGATCGCGCCGACCATCAGGGCCAGCATCGACGCGTACGCGACCGCGCGGCCCGGGTCGCCGTTCGCGGTGACGAGCGGGATCACGGTGGCGGCGATCATCGGGCCCAGCGAGGAGTCCGGTCCGAGGACGAGAACCCGGGACGGGCCGAAGACGGCGTACCCGAGCAGGGCGAGCACGGTGGTGTAGAGCCCGGTGATCGGCGGCAGCCCGGCCAGTTCGGCGTACGCCATGCCCTGCGGGACGAGCAGGGTGGTGAGGACCAGGCCGGCGACCAGATCGCGGCTCAGCCAGCGCGGCTGGTACGTGCGCACCGTGGTGAAGCCGGGCAGGGTTCGCCACGAAGCCTGCTCGGTCCCCCGCTGGACATCTGTCACAAGGGCATCGTCGCCGCGCCCGCCCGACCTGCCAAGAGGGACTGAACATGCCGAGGGGCGGCATCCGGTGGTGGATGCCGCCCTCGGCTCGGGCCGGCAGTGCACGGTCCCCTGTTCCGGGACTGCGCGGCCGTGGGTGGCCCGCCGCCGCGCGGGAACCGCGAGACGGCGGGCGGTCGGCTGCCGCCCGGAGACGGGGTCCGGGTGGACAGCCGGTGGTCAGGGCTGGGGCGGCACTCGGGAGATCGGCTCCCGCCGCCCAGCTGCCTGGGTGGAGCCGGCCGGCCGGACCGCGACGGTCCGGCCGGTGGATCGGCTCCGGGGTGGATCAGACCAGACGGGCGAGGGTGAGGCGCGCCTTTGCGCTGGCCCTCTCCGCGCGCCGGGTGGCCCGCTCGGCCTGCTTCTGCGCCTTGGCAACCTGCTGCGCCAGGCGGAAGCGCCGGTTCTGCTCGGCGTCGTTCAATTTAGAACGACAATGAGCACGAGCAAGATCTTCCTGAAGTAAATTCATCTCAATTCTCCTGCGTGAAGTCTGGTTCCGGTTCATGGTTCGAAGTCTCGATTCGGGGGCGGGATCAGGCAGCGGTCACGGTGTCGCTCTTGCGGGGACGTCCGCGGGGCCGCTTGCGCGGAACCACGACGCCCTGGACGAACAGCTCGCCGCCCCACACTCCCCACGGCTCGGAGCGCTCGAGCGCCCCGGCCAGGCACTCGGCCTTGAGCGGGCAGGTGGTGCAAAGAGACTTGGCGTACTCCACGTCCGCCGGGGATTCGGCGAAGAAGAGTTCTGGCGCGTAGGACCGACAGGGCAGGTCCTGCGACGCGGCCACCTCGGTGAAGGCATCGAGGAAGCTCACGCTCATTCCGGTCACCTCCTAGTGACTGTCTTGCTGGTAACTCTTGTCGTCCTGACCGACCACCGGTTGGTGGCCGGAAATCTGGGTCTGACAAACAGAAAGGCCGCGGACCCTAGGTGGGTTCCGCGGCCTCGGAGGTGCCGGCTGACTTCGAGAGTCAGGCCGGTGGACTCCATGCTCGAGAACCCTGACCGCCACGCTTGGCATCCGACACAGCTCCGCCCTGGAACGGAACGGCGATCGGCGCCATCAGCACAACGGCCGCGACGTGCAGCTGCGAGGCACCCTGAATCGGGGCGCAAGCGAGCGCGGCAACGCCGGACTTCGGCTTCTGCGCCATGTTGGTGATCATTTCCAGGGCACCTCCTCTCGTTGTGTGCGAACGGGCGGCAAGCTCGATCGCTATGGTGTTTGAAGTTTTCGGCCACAGGTCTGACCGCAGAAAGAACAGTACGCCGAGGCACGCGAGGCCCGCAAACTATTTATCGCCAGTTTCCGAAGTTGGCCGGAAGTTGCCGTTGCAGCGGCGGAAAGTAGCTGCCACGACGACCGATCCAGCACGCTCCGGGGCCTCACCAGCACCCTCCGAGATCGTTGCCTGTGTCACCTAAATGCCACCGGCCCGATCCCCGTCTGCTCCCAGCAGAATCACACCCCACCAGAGTGCGCCCCGAACCCCAACCCCGCAACGGGATTAGCCAGGGACGCCGGGCGTCCGGGGTCAGCGGGTGCAGATGTTGAGGACCGGTTCGCCGTACTTCTGGAGTTTGGTGCGGCCGATGCCCGGGATCCGGAGCAGTTCGCGCTCGTCGGTGGGGCGGAGTTCGGCGATGGCGGTGAGGGTGGCGTCGGTGAAGATGACGAAGGCGGGCATGCGCTCCTCCTCGGCCTTCTCGGCGCGCCACTCGAACAGGGCGTCGTAAAGCTTCTGGTCCATCGTCGAGGGGCAGTCCTCGCAGCGGCCGAGCTTGCGGGCGCCCGCGTCGAGCAGGCCGCGCCCACAGACGCGGCACTTCGGGATCGGCTTCTCGGTACGCTCGCGGCCGGTCCGGGCGGACGGCTGCCAGTCGGACGCCGGCCGGGACGAACCACGGACGCCTAGCGTGTCCAGGAACCGCGTCGGACCCCGCTGCCCCCGTCCACCCGGCGAGCGGGAGGTCGACCAGCTGATCGCGAGCTGGTCCTTCGCCCGGGTGACACCGACGTAGAAGAGCCGGCGCTCCTCCTCGACCTGCGCGGGGGTCTGGGCGTAGCTGATCGGCAGCGTGCCCTCGTGGGCGCCGACGATGAACACGCAGCCCCACTCCAGGCCCTTCGCGGTGTGCAAGGTCGCCAGCGTGACGCCCTCCGCGAGCGGCGCGTGCTGGATCGCCGCCCGCCGGTCCAGCTCGGTCATCAGCTCGGCCAGTCCGGCCTCGGGGTGCGCGGCCGCGTAGTCCGACGTCATCGTCACGAGCGCGCTGAGCGACTCCCAGCGATCCCGGACGGCGCCCTTGCCCTTCGGCGGCTCCGGCGTCCAGCCGGCGCCCGCGAGCACGCCGCGGACCACCTCCGCCAGGTCTCCGCCGGGCTCCCCCGCCTTCGCCTGACCGCGGAGCAGCATCGCCGCCTGCCGGATCTCGGGCCGCTCGAAGAACCGCTCGGCGCCCTTCAGGACGGCCGGGATGCTCCGCTCGGCGAGCGCCTGCTCGAAGTTCTCGGACTGGGCGTTGGTGCGGAACAGGATCGCGATGTCCCGCAGCGCCGTCCCCGAGTCCCGCAGCTTCGCGATCGCCCGGGCGACAGCGTCCGCCTCGGCGACCTCGTCCGGGTACTCCCGGTACGTCGGCGTGGGGCCGGCGTCGCGCTGGGACCGCAGGGTGACGCGACCGGGCAGACCGGCCGGGCCGGTGGAGTCGAGGATCTTGTTCGCGACGTCGACGATCTGCGGGGTGGACCGGTAGTCGCGGACCAGCTTGATCACGGTCGCGTCGTCGTGCCGGGAGGCGAAGCGGACCAGGTTCTCCGGGTCGGCGCCGGCCCAGGAGTAGATGGTCTGCGCCGGGTCGCCGACCACGCAGACGTCGCCACGGCCGCCGAGCCACAGGTCGAGCAGGCTCTGCTGCAACGGGCTGACGTCCTGGTACTCGTCGACGACGAAGGTCCGGTACTGGCGGCGGATCTCGGCCGCGACCCGCTCGTCCTCGGCCAGCAGCGCGACGGCGCAGAGCAGCACGTCCTCGAGGTCGATCCGGCCGCGCTCCAGCTTCACGTCCTCGTACGCCGCGAAGATCCGGGCGATCGTGGCCGGGTCGAAGGCGGCCAGCGTGCGTCCGGAGGTCGGGGCGAGCTTGGCGTAGTCGTCCGGGCGGACGTTGCTGACCTTGGCCCACTCCACCTCGCCGGCCAGGTCGCGCAGGCCGGGCGTGTCCACCCGGACCCGGCACCGCGACGCCGCCTCGGTGAGCAGCGGGAACTTGCGGTCCGCGATCGGCGGCAGCTCCGACTTGTACACCTTCGGCCAGAACCATCTCGCCTGCCGGAGCGCGGCCGAGTGGAACGTCCGGGCCTGGACGCCGTCCGCGCCGAGCTGGGCGAGCCGCCCGCGCATCTCCCCCGCCGCGCGCTGCGTGAACGTCACGGCGAGCACGCGGGCCGGGTCGTACGTGCCGGTGCGCACGCCGTACGCGATCCGGTGGGTGATCGCGCGGGTCTTCCCGGTGCCGGCGCCGGCCATCACGACGACCGGGCCGTGCAGGGCGGTGGCGACGGCGCGCTGCTCGGGGTCCAGCGCCTCGAGCAGGGCGTCGGCCGACCGGGCGGCAACGACCTGTGTGATGTCGCTCACGGGCTGAGACATGCGGGAACAGGACCCCCGGGCGCTGTGGTTCAGATAGGACGAGAGCAACCCTAGACGGGCCGGCCGACAGAACGCGCAGCCCGTTGACCCCGCAGAGAGACGGAGCGAGCCACGATGGCGGCATTCACGATGTACTCGACACCTTGGTGCGGTTACTGTCACCGGTTGAAGGGGCAGCTGAAGCGGGCCGGGATCGAGTTCGCGGAGGTCGACATCGAGCAGGTGCCGGGGGCGGCGGAGATCGTCGAGAAGATCAACAACGGGAACCAGACGGTCCCCACGGTGGTCTTCGCGGACGGCACCGCGATGACGAACCCGAGCCTCGCCCAAGTCGCGGAGAAGCTGGCCGCCTGAGGACGACGAACGCGGCGCCGAGCCCCCGAGGGCCGGCGCCGCGTTCTTCTGTTGTTACCAGCTGCCGGTGAGGGAGTTGCCGTACCAGCCTTCGATCAGGCGGCGGGAGATGGAGATGTTGCCGGGGAGGGCCATGGTGCCGGCTTTTACCAGGGCGGTGAGGTCTTCGCGGCTGAACCAGCGGGCGTCGGAGATCTCGTCGTCGTCGACCTCGATGTCGAACCCGGTAGCGGTGGCGTAGAAGCCGAGCATCAAGCTGGACGGCAGCGGCCACGGCTGGGATCCGGCGTACCGGACGTCCTCGCCGACGATGACGCCGGTCTCCTCCAGCACCTCCCGGCGGACCGCGGCTTCCAGCGACTCGCCTGGTTCGACGAAGCCGGCCAGGGTCGAGTACCGGCCCTCGGGCCATTTCGGGTTCCGGCCGAGCAGGGCGCGATCCTGGTCGTCGGTGACCAGCACGATGATCGCCGGGTCGCTCCGCGGGAAGTGGTGCATCCCGCACGACGGGCACTCCAGTACGTGCCCCGCCTCCACCGTCTCGGTATGCGCGCCGCAGTTCCCGCAATGCGTGTGGACGGCGTGCCAGTTGGCCAGGCCGACCACGTTCACCGCGATCCCGGCCTCCCGGTCGTCCAGCAGCCCACCGATCTCGCGCAGTCCGGCGTACTCCTCGCCCGGTTCGCCCTCCACCAGTACGGCGAACACGGCGCGCCCGTCTGCCGTCTGCCCGGCCCCGCTCTCCCGGTCGATGCCGAGGAAGATCCGTCGTCCCTCCGGCGCCTCGGCGGGTGGTACCAGCTTCAGCGTGGTCCGGTCCGGGTTCACCAGCAGCTGGTCCCCCGCGACGGTCGCCACCTGGGTGTCCGGATCGGCCCAGGCCTTGTCCAGCCATTCCTGGTCGCGGCGGCGGTCCGCGGCGCGGTCGAGGACCGAACGGGACAGGGCGAGGGACTGCGGATCGATCGAGTAGGCCACGGCGACCAAACTATCTCGCCCGGCCCCGGCACCCGCCGACACACCAGGCACCCGTCTCCGCGGTCCCGCCGGTCCGGGCCCGGGACGAGCGGTCTGCCGTGAGAGCATCCCCGCATGAGTATTCACATCGCCGCCGAGAAGGGGCAGATCGCACCGCGGGTGCTGTTCCCGGGCGACCCGCTCCGGGCCAAGTGGATCGCGGAGACGTACCTCTCCGACGTCACCTGCTACACCGAGATCCGCAACATGTTCGGGTTCACCGGTACCTACAAGGGTGAGCGGATCTCGGTCCAGGGCTCCGGGATGGGCCAGGCGTCCGCGTCGATCTACGCGCACGAGCTGTTCGCGGAGTACGACGTGCAGACGCTGATCCGGGTCGGGACCTGCGGCGGGTTGACCGAGAAGGTGCGGATCCGCGACGTGATCGTGGCGATGTCGGCCAGCACCGACTCGCAGATGAACCGGCTGCGGTTCCACGGCATCGACTACGCGCCGACCGCGGACTACCAACTGCTCCGGTCCGCCGTGGACAACGCCGAGCGGGCCGGGCTGACCGTGCACGTCGGCCAGGTGTTCTCCGGCGACCTGTTCTACAACGACCGGCCCGACCTGGTCTCGCGGACCGCGGAGTACGGCGTGCTCGGGATCGAGATGGAGGCCGCCGCGCTGTACACGCTGGCCGCGAAGTTCGGCCGTCGCGCGCTCGGCATCATGACCGTGTCGGACCACCTGGTCACCAAGGAGGAGACGTCGGCCGAGGAGCGCCAGACCACCTTCTCGGAGATGATCACGATCGCCCTGGACGCGGCGATCGAGGTACCGGCCTGAAGCGCTACGCCGTCACCTTCCTGAGCGCCGCCCTGCTCGTCGGTACCACGGCCTGCTCCAGCGACAACCCCCAGAGTGAGGCAACGACCCCGGCTCCGGGGACGGCTCCGGCTTCGTCGCCGGCCGCATCCCCGACCGAGCCCGACGGGTCGCCGTCGGCGCTGCCCGACATCCCCGCGACCCAGGTCGTGTCCGGCCTGACCGGCGCGGGGTACAAGTGCGGCCGCGACGGCGACTACGCGATCTGTACCTCCGGACCGGTGGCCGTCTGGGTCCTGAACGGCACCCACAAACGCCCGCCGGTCGTCTCCCTGCACGCGGCCGGGACCGCTGAGTCCGCGTCGGCGGAGATCGGCAAGGTCCTGCCGAAGGCGCTCGAAGTCGCGCACGTGAATCCGCGCGGCGCGATCGTCGACTGGTTCGGTCAGCAGGCGAGCAAGACGGAAGCGCAGACCAAGCAGGGCGACTGGCAGGTCGACTGGTCGGTCGAGGTGGACACCGAGGAGCCCGGCGCCCATCTCAGCCTGACGGACCAGACCTGCAAGGCCGACTGCCAGGCGGAGTAGCCCTCAAGAGGCGAGGCGCTCACCGAGCAGTTGGTGAAAGGCCTCGGCCAGGCCCGGGCGGAAGCGCAGGTAGCGACGGGTTGTGCCGTCGTCGAGAGTGAGCTCGACGGCGGTCCCCCGCACCTCGCGAACCACCCGCGCGGACCGCACCCTGGTCACAGCGATCGTCTCGGGGCGCCGGGTGAGCTCCATCAGGTCGTCGACGATGCCGTCCGCCTCGGCCTTCAGCCGGCGGCGCCCACCGCGGGTCAGCGCCGACCCGGTCATCCAAGCGGCACCGAACACCGTGGCGACGAAGTCGAGCCCGACCAGGATCGCCGCCGCCGTGAGCAGCACCCCCGCGACGATCAGCAGCGGTTTCACGGCCGCGTCCAAGCCGGCCAGCTTGGCCAGCCCGGCGAGGACCAGCGCGCCGCCCATCCAGATCGCGCACCACTGCGCGAGATCCGGCCGGGACCCCTGGATCTGCCGCGACGTCCAGCCCTCCGCGGTGAACTCCAGATCCACCAGCCCACCCGGCTCCGACCGCACCCGCCGCACCCTGCTCACGCGCGGAAGCGTACGTCCGCCCCAGGTGCAAACCGACCTACCGCCCGCCTCGGCCCCGCAGGTCGGGGTCGGCAGTCGGACGCCGGCGGTCCGGAGCGCGCGGGTCAGGAGCCCGAGGTGGCTCCGGCGCTGGCGCTGACCACGATCGCGGTGGTGACGGCGGCCTGCATCTCCTGGACGGCCTTGCGCACCGCTTCGGCAGCCCAGGCGGACTCGGAGATCTCCTTGGCCCGCTGCTTCAGCGCCTTCTTGTCCACCGCGTCGGTGACGACCTTCGGCACCACGTTCAGCGCGTTCAGCAGCGCGACCAGGGCGCCGGTGCGCTCGTCCGGCAGCGAACCCAGCTTCAGGACGTTCTCCAGCGCCTCGCGGACCTGCGCCTCGTGCTGCGCGTCCTTGGCCGGCCAGCGGGTGACCGGGAACAGCCCGAGCACCTTGTCCTGGTCGGCCTCGAGGATGCCGCGCTCGGCCAGCCGGGCGAGCAACTCGTCGCGCAGCTTCTTGGACAGCTTGCCGAGCACGTTCTTCGGCTTCTGCCCGGTCTTCTCGGCCAGCACGGCGAGCCGTTGGTCCAGCACGGGATCACCAGTCGGCCCGGCGTCGAGCACCTTGAGCCGGCCTTCCTTGACCTCCTCGCCGGGCCCGGCCACGTCGACCCTGCCGAGCATCGTCAGCTCGATCACGACGGCACCGGCCAGCGCGTAGTCCAGCCCCGGCGACCCGGTGATGGGCTTGCCGCTCTCGTCGTCGTACAACAACAATAGGAGGTCCTCTGCGATCAACATGCTTCCAACCTAGGCCGCCGTCACCCTCCGCACATCCGCCGCCCGAGCTATTTCGGACGTAGTACTCCCGTAGCGGGTCGGTCACCATCCGGACCGGATCGCGAGGTCGAAGCGAGCATCAACTAAGGTTAGCCTTAGCTAACAGGCTCGCCCACCTCGAAAGCAGAGTCCGCCATGACCCGTGCAGTTCCCGAGCCGTCCTTCCGGCGTTTCACCGCCGGGATCGGCTCCCTCACCCTGCGACCGTTCGACCTCCGGACCGACGTCCCGACCCTGCACGCCTGGGTCACCCAGCCGTACGCGCGGTACTGGGGCCTGCTCGGCGCCTCCGTCGACGACGTGCGCGCGGAGTACCTCCGGATCGAGCGCAGCGGCCACCACCGGGCCTTCCTCGGTGAGCACGACGGCCGGCCGGCCTTCCTCACCGAGCGGTACGCGCCCGAGCACGATCCGGTCGGCCAGGTGTACGCCCCGTCGCCCGGCGACGTCGGCATGCACGTGCTGGTCGCGCCGGCCGATCGGCGGATCCCCGGATTCACCGGCGCCGTGTTCGAGACGATCCTCGACTTCCTGTTCAGCGATCCGCTGGTCGACCGGGTGGTGGTCGAGCCGGATGTGCGCAACACGAAGATCCACGCGCTGAACGAGCGGATGGGGTTCCGCAAGCACAGCATCGTGGACCTGCCCGACAAGCAGGCCTGGCTGAGCTTCTGCACCCGTGACCAGTACGCCGACGCCGTCCGGATGGGCGAGGCAGGATGACGATGGAACCGACCTTGCACCTGCAGCCCGCGACCTGGACCACGGTCAACCGCGCCCTGGTCCGCAAGGCGCTCGCCGAGTTCACCCACGAACGCCTTTTCGAGCCAGTTGCCAACGACAACGAATACGTCGTCGCGGGCCCCACGAGCGAGTACCGGTTCACCGCGCGCCGCTATCCGCTGAACCACTGGGAGATCGACGCCGCGAGCATCCGCCGGACCGTCGGCGGCAATGACTCACCGGTGGACGCGCTCGACTTCATCACCGAGTTCCACGAGGTGCTCGGGATCGCGGCCGACATGCTGCCCGTCTACCTCGAAGAGATCAGCAGCACGCTCGCGAGCGCGGCGTACAAGCTGAGCCGGCCGGACCTCACCGCGACCGATCTGCTCACCGCGGACTTCCAGACGATCGAGGCCGCGATGACCGAGGGCCACCCGTGCTTCGTCGCGAACAACGGCCGGCTCGGCTTCGGCGTGACCGACTACCGCGCGTTCGCACCGGAGACGGGCCAGGCGGTGCGGCTGACCTGGATCGCCGTGCGCAAGGACCGGGCCACGGTGTCGCACAGCGAGACGATCACGTACGCCGAACTGCTGCGCGACGAACTGGGGACCGATGTCCTGCAGCGCTTCGCGGAGCGGATCCGCGCGGTCGGCGAGGAGCCGTCGGAGTACCAGCTGATGCCGGTGCACCCGTGGCAGTGGGAGAACAAGACGTCGATCACGTTCGCGGCCGACATCGCCCAGCGGCACATCGTGTACCTGGGGAGCACTGACGACGACTACCAGGCACAGCAGTCGATCCGTACTTTCTTCAACCGCTCCCACCCGGAACGGTGCTACGTGAAGACCGCGTTGTCGGTGCTGAACATGGGCTTCATGCGCGGGCTGTCCCCGACATACATGGAGAAGACGCCCGCGATCAACGACTGGGTGTACGGCGTGGTCGAGAACGACGTGACGCTGAAGCGGTACGGGTTCTCCGTGCTCCGCGAGATCGCCGCGATCGGGTACCACAACACGTACTACGAAGCGGCGACGCCGAAGACCTCGCCGTACCGCAAGATGCTCGCCGCGTTGTGGCGGGAGAGCCCGGTTCCCTCGCTCGACCCGGGTGAACGGCTGGCCACGATGGCGAGTCTGCTGCACGTGGATCGGCACGGTGCCTCGCTGGCGGCCGCGTTGATCCGTGCGTCCGGACTACCGCCGCGGGAGTGGTTGCGCGCGTACGTGGACGCGTACCTGGTGCCGTTGCTGCACTGCTTCTACGCGTACGAGCTGGTCTACATGCCGCACGGCGAGAACCTGATCCTGGTCCTGCGGGACTCGGTACCGACGCGGCTGGTGATGAAGGACATCGCGGAGGAGATCGCCGTGATGAGCGCGGCGACGCCGATGCCCGCGGACGCCGAGCGGGTGCGGTTCCCCGACGTGGCGGACGACGAGAAGCTGCTGTGCGTCTTCACCGATGTGTTCGACTGCATCTTCCGGTTCCTGTCGCCGCTGCTCGACCAGGAGGGGCTGCTCACCCCGGACGAGTTCTGGGCAGTGGTCCGCGAGGCTGTCCGCGACTACCAGGCCGCGACGCCCGAGCTGGCGGACGCGTTCGCGAAGTACGACCTGTTCACGCCGGAGTTCGCGCTGTCCTGCCTGAACCGGTTGCAGCTGCGGAACAACCGGCAGATGGTCGACCTGACCGACATGTCCAACTCACTGGTGTTCGTGGGCACGCTGGCCAATCCCCTCTGTGGATAGCCATGTCTGTGGATAACCGCCGCGGCGGTCGGGCGATGTCGGTCAAGCTGGAGCGGTGACCCGACTCCAGGCCGACCACCGCCCCCGCGACGCCCGCCGCTACGAGATCGCCGACGGCCGGCTGCTGGTGACCGGCACCCAGCCACCCGCCCACCAAGCAGCCGTCGTCGGCCTGCTCGTCGCCCTCAAACAAGCCTGCCCACCCGGCCTGCGCGTCGCGGTCAACTCCCTCGACTTCCGCCCCACACCCCACCTGACACTCCGCCCCGACCTCCTCGTCTGCCCAGCCGAAGCAGCCGGCCCGCAGTACACCCCGACCCTGCTGCTCGCCGTCGAGGTCATCTCCCCCACCACCCGCACCACCGACGTGGTCCTCAAACGTGCCCTGTACGAAAGGGCCGCCGTCCCCGCGTACTGGCTCCTCGATCCAGCAGCCCAAGAACTCACCATCCTCCACCTCACCCCCACCGGCTACACCTGCGAAACCGTCATCCAGGCGGAGGAGATCCACGAGGCGACGTTCCCTTTCCCAGTCACCCTCTGCCCCACGAAGTTGCTGAGTTGAAGGGGCAGGGCAGGGCATTCGAGGGCATCGGCGGGCAGATCGGCGAAACTGTGCGATCGGGGTGCTCGGAGCGCTGATGCTGGTCGAGTGACCGAGAAGGAGGCACCACGGAAGCCGTGCGAAACCTTGATCCCGGCGGATTCACGCCGGCCGATCTAGCAGCTCTTCCCGACGACGGACGCCGCTACGAACTCGTCGACGGGCAACTGCTGGTGACACCTGCGCCCCAGTTCATCCATCAACGAGCTGTTGTTCGATTGACCACCTTGCTCGAGTCGAGTTGCCCCGACGGTCTCGAGGTACTAGTAGCACCCTTCGACTTCCGCCCCACCAGCGGTCGATGTCTCCAGCCCGACGTGCTGGTCCGCCAATCGGAAGACGTAGCCCGGAGCAGCGTCACTCGCCTGCAGTTGGCCGTCGAAGTGCTCTCACCCAGCACGCGCAGCGTCGACCTGTTACTCAAGCGTGGTTTGTACGAGCAGGCGGGTGTCGAGTCGTACTGGCTGTTCGATCCGGAGCAGGAAGAGCTGACCGTACTGGAGCTGGTCGACGGATCCTACGTCGAGTGGGCGGTGGTGCAGGGTGCCAAGGAGTTCAGCACCCAGCGCCCGTTCGACGTGCGGGTCGTGCCGGCCGACCTGGTCCGGAGGTCGCACCGGCAGGCGGTGTGACCTCCGGCTCCTCCTTCAGTCGAGGAGGGGGTTGTAGTTGTCGGGGGACCAGGCGGCGAGGGTCTTCGTGCGGAGGGTTGCGCCGAGGCGGTTGTAGAAGCGGGCGCCGGCTTCGTTCTCCAGGCGGAGGCCCCAGGTGATGGTGAGGTTGTCGGGGCTGGCCAGGCGGGCCAGTTCGAGCATCAGGGTGCGGCCGAGGCCGGCATCACGGTGGGCTTCGCGGACGTAGAGATCGTCGAGGGCGAGGATGTCCCGGCCGGTCCAGAGGTGGGCGCGGCGGAGCGCGGACACGTAGCCGGCCGGAGAATCGTTGCCCTCGGCTACCAGGACGATCACGTCGTCCCGGCCGAGCGCGGTCCGCCAGTCGTCCTCGGTACTGGTGACGAACCGGCCTTCGTCCTGATGGTCGGCGAGCTCGACCACCATCGTCCGGACCATGGCCGCGTCGGCCGGACCAGCTTGGCGGATCTTGTAGTCGGTCATCAGCTGTTCTCCCGTGCGGGGACGACGAGCAGAGCGAGGACGGCGGCGACCGCGGCGGTGACCGCGGCGAAGGTGAATCCGCGGCTGAAGCCTAGGTCGCTGGTTCCCGCGATCCCGGCGGCCGCGATACTCGACACCGCCGCGACCCCGACGGACGCGCCGAACTCGTGAAACGTACTCAGGATCCCAGACGCCAGACCGGCCTCGTGGAACGCGACCTTGGACAGTGCCGTGGCGGAGGAGGCGACGAATGCGGCCCCGATCCCGGCAGCACCGACGCTGATCCCGACCACGAGCAGGACGGACCCACTCCAGATCGCCGGGATGGCCGTACCGACCGCCGCGACCGCGAGTCCCACCATCGCGACCGACCGAGCGCCGTAGCCACCGATCACCTTGCCGGCGATCTGCGCACCGGCGATCGTGGTGAGTGCGACCGGGAGGAACAGCAGGCCGGTCCGCAGCGCGCCGTACCCCTTGAGGTGCTGCAGGTAGAACGAGCCGAGGAAGAACACCGCGATCATCAGCGCGGTCGCGATCAGGATCAGGAACGTCCCCGCGGCGACCGGCCGCCGAGCCAGGATCTTCAGGTCCATCAACGGCGACCGGACCGTCTTCTGCACCAGCGCGAACGCCGCGTACAGGACGACCGCCGCGGCGAGCATGCCGAGCGTTGCCATCGACAACCAGCCGCGGTCGCCCGCGTTGATCAGCGCGTAGATCGCCGCGCCGGTACCGGCGGTGACGAGCAGCGCACCCGGTACGTCGAGTCGGGCGGGCGGACCGTCCCTCCGGTCGGCCGGCATCATCCGGCTCAGCACGAGCAGCACGACGGCGCCGATGGGCACGTTCACGTAGAAGACCCACGCCCACCCCGGTCCCGCGGTCAGCAGGCCGCCGAGCAGGACGCCGACCGCGGCACCACCGCCACCTAGCGACGACCAGATACCGAGCGCCTTGTTCAGCTCGTCGCCCTGGAACGTCTTGGTCACCATCGACAGTGCGGCCGGCGAGAGCATCGCGGCACCGATGCCCTGCGCGACCCGGCCACCGAGCAGCGTGGTCGCGTCACCGGCCAGCCCGGTCACCAGCGAGGCCGCGGTAAAGACCAGCAGGCCGGCCAGCACCAGCGTGCGGGAGCCGAACAGGTCGGCCGCGCGCCCGCCGAGCAGCATCAGCCCGCCGAACATCAGGGTGTACGCGCTGACCACCCAGGTCAGGGTGTCGCGCTCCAACCCGAGCTCGATCCCGATGTGCGGCAGCGCGATCGCGACCACCGTGACGTCGAGGATGAGCATGAACTGCGCGATGCCGAGCAACGCCAGCATCCGCCACCGCCGCGGATCGGCGGCCACCGTTCCGGAGTCCCCGAGGACCTGATCGGACACGGCGACACCTCCTTCACTAAATTGAACAAGCATGTACGAGTTAGTTCGGCTAAGATAACTCGTACACCACTGTTCGACAAGGGAGATTCCGTGGCGAGCTCGACGCAGACCCAGAAGCGACCGGATCCGCAGGCCAAGAGCGCGGGGAAACGAGCGGACGCGCAACGCAACATCGCGGCGATCCTGGACGCCGCGGTCAGCACGCTCGGGCGCACTCCCGAGGCCAGCGTCAGCGAGATCGCGAAGGCGGCCGGGGTCGGGCGGGTCACGCTGTACGGCCACTTCCCGAATCGGACCGACCTGGTGGACGCCGCGTTCGCGCACGCGATCGAGGAGGGCGAGCGGGCACTCGGTCAGGTCGACCTGGACGGTGATCCGCGGGCGGCGCTGAGCCGGTTGATCGCCTCCAGCTGGCACCTGGTGGACCGGTTCCGCTCACTGCTGCTGGCGGCGCAGAGCGTGTTGCCGGCGAGCCGGATCCGCGAGCTGCACGCGGAGCCGGCCGCCCGGGTCGAGCGCCTGGTCGAGCGGGGGCGGCACCAGGGCGTCTTCCGGACCGACCTGCCGACGTCGTGGCTGGTCGGCGTCATGCACAGCGTGATGCACAGCGCCGCCGACGAGATCAACGCCGGCCGCGTCGACACCGACGACGCCGCCGCCTTCATCACCGCGACCGTGCTCGCCTCCTTCACCCCACCCGGCGAACCCGTCCCCCGCTGACCTCAACACCCAACCACCCTGATCCAGGGACCTGGGACACAACCTGGGGATCTGGGATCCCACCTCGGAGACCTCGGACCAAACGCGCGGAGCGGTGAACCACCACGGGAACCGGGGCCCTCGACACCCAGCCCCATGAGGACATAATGCCGGGACTCAGAACACGTCCTGCCATGTCCCAGGACCCGACAACCTGTTCACTGTTGCGGCGGCCGGTGTCTGCTCTCGCCGGCGGGCTGGTGTCGACAGTTCGGACGCCAGCCGAGCCGCTAGCGAACGGGGCGGCAGGCACCAGGCTGGGACCGGCGAGCTGATGCCGGCGAGCAGGTACCGGGCAGGTACCGGCGGACTGGTTCCGGGCTGGTACCGGCGGGTTGGTGTCGGCGGGGGACTCAGCCGGCGAGCAAGGTGGTGAGTGCCTGTTGGCCGGGGAGGTTGTCGGGGCGGACGATGTCGCCGGTGCGGACGTAGTAGAAGGCCGCGTCCACGTGGTCGAGGGGGATGCCGAGCAGCTCGGACCAGGCGACCCGGTAGATCGCCAGCTGCAGCGAATCGGCGGTCTCGGAGCGGCTGGTCTTCCAGTCGATGACGTCGTACCCGCGCCCGCCGTCCGGCCGGATCGTCTGGTACACCGCGTCGATCCGGCCCCTGATCACCCGGCCGCCGAGCGACAACGCGAACGGCGCCTCGATCTCGTACGGCACCCGCTCCCCGAACGGTCCGTCCCGGAATGCGTCCATCAGCTCGAACAGGTCGGTGTCGTCGACGATGCCCTCGTCCGCGGCCCCCGGCAGGTCGTCCGGGTCGAGCAGGAACTGCTGGCCGAAGTAGCTCTCCACCCACGCGTGGAAGCGGGTCCCGAAGCGGGCAGCCCGGTTCGGCTTGCGGGGCATCGGCCGGGCCAGCTCGGACGCCAGCCCGTCGGGATCGCGGGCCAGCCGCATCACCTGGGTCGCCGACAACGCCCGCGGCAGCTCGACGTCGTACGCCTTCCGGCTGCGGCTCTCCCTTGCCTCGGACAACAAGCGCTCGATCTCCGAGTCCCAGCGGGCCACCGTCGCCTGCTCGTCCAGCAGCAGCGACTCCTCCGCGTCGAGCGACGGACCCTCCACCCGCGCCTGCTGCACCAACGCGGCCGCGTCGAGCCGCCGCTGGTACGCGTCGGGGTCGTACGCAGCGGGCCAGGGCGCCTGGGTCTGCTCGGCGAGCTCCGGGTTCTCCTGGTTCAGCTCGGGTTGGTCCGCCCACGCGACCACCCGGTCGCCGGCGTGCCGCTTCAGCAGTTCCAGGTACGCCGAGGGACCGCGGGGCCGTTTCTGGGTCGGGCCCCACCAGTGCCCCGTGGCGACCAGGATCTCCTTGGCCCGGGTGAACGCGACGTACCCGAGCCGGCGTTCCTCCAGCGCGTTCACGTCCTTGCACTCGTCGGCGAACGCCTTCAACCCAGCGTTCGACAGGTCGTGGAAGTCGGGCAACGTGTCCGCGTCACCGCGCAACGGCCACGGCAGCACCTTCGCGTTGGTGGTCCACTTGTCCCGGCCGCGGTCGGACGGGAACACCTTGTTCACCAGGGTCGGCACGAACACGACCGGCCACTCCAGCCCCTTCGACCGGTGCGTGGTCAGCAGCTTCACCGAATCCGCCTCGCTGGGCACCGCGAGATCCAGGCCGGCCGCGTACTCCTCCTCGGCCGCCAGGTACGCGAGCAGGCCGTCGAGGGACCCGTCCGACTCGGTCGAGACGAAGTTGCCGACGGCATCGAGGAACGCGGCCAGGTGGTCCCGGCGGCCGGAGTCGACGTGGTCCGGCGTCGCGGTCAGCTCGACGTCCAGGCCGATCGTGCTGATCACCCGGCGGACCAGGTCGAGCAACGGCTCCCCCGCGTGCCCGCGCAGCTCCCGCAGCTCGGCCGACAGCTCCTGGAACCGCGCCAGCGCTTCCGCCGAGTACCCCCAGGCGGCCGGGCCTGGGTCGTCCACGGCCTCCGCCAGCGAGATCACCTCGGTCGAGTCCATCCCCGCGACGGCCGCGTCCAGGGCGGCGACCAGGTCGTCGGCCGCCGGGCGGTCCCCGCCGTCGGCGAGGGCGCGGGAGCGGTTCGCGAGCAGGGCGAGATCGCGGTGACCGATCCGGTACCGCGGGCCGGTGAGGATCCGCAGCATCGCCGCGTTCGCGGTCAGGTCGTTCACCGCTTGCAGAGTGGCGACCACGTCGACCACCTCGGGCAGCGCGAGCAGACCGCCCAGGCCGACCACCTCGACCGGGACCTTGCGGGCGATCAGTGCCTCGTGCACCGCGCTGAGGTCGACGTTGGTCCGCATCAGGATGCCGATGTCCTTCCACCGGCGGTTCGGCGTCCGGTGCGCGGCGACGACCGAGTCGGCCACCCACTCGACCTCCTCGGACCGGGTCTCGAACAGGCCGACCGTGATCGCGCCCTCCGGTGCACCCTCGGGCGCCTCCAGCGGGATCACACCGGGGTGCTGCTCGTACAACTCGGTGGCGTGCTGGTTCGCCGCGGCGAGGATGCGGCTTCCGCAACGGCGGTTCACACTCAGCACGTACCGCTGGGCGGGTGACCCGTCCTGCTGAGGGAAGTGCTCGGGGAACTCGTCCAGGTTCGCCACCGAGGCGCCTCGCCAGCCGTAGATCGCCTGGCACGGATCGCCGACGGCGGTGACCGGGTGCCCGCGACCGTGCTCGGGATCCGGGCCCGCGAACAACGCGGTCAGCATCCGGCGCTGCGATACGGAGGTGTCCTGGTACTCGTCGAGCAGGACCACCTTGTACCGCGACCGCTCGATGCCGGCCACCTCGGGACACTCCTCCGCGAGCCGGGCGCCCCAGGCCATCTGGTCCGCGAAGTCGACGACCCCACGCTCCCCCTTGTACGCCTGGTACTCCTCGACCAGCTGGAGGATCTCGCCCCGCTTCAACGCCGTCTCGCCGAGCTTCTTCACCTCGACGGTCTGCTTGCGCGCCGCGGCCACCTCCTGCCGGACCGCCTCGTCGTGGTCGCGGACGTCACCGGCGCGAAGCAGGTGGTCGGCCAGCTCACCATCGAGCGAGAGCAGGCTGTTCACCAACGTGGGCACGTGGTGCGACGCGTACCGGATCGGGCCGGCGGAGCGGCGGACCACCCGGCCGGCCAGCTGGAAGCGGGTCGCGTCGGCGAGCACTCGCAGGTCAGGCTCAAGGCCGAGCCGCAGGCCGTGCTCCGCGATCAGCGTGCCGGCGAACGCGTGGTACGTCGAGACGACCGGCTCACCCGGCTCCTCGGGCTCCCAGTTCGGCACGTTGCTGCGCAGGTGCGCGGCGAGGATCGGGTGCTGGTCCGGCGGCAGGGTGCTGCCGATGACGCCGGCCTTGGTCAGGTCCTCGCGGATCCGGACGTCGAGCTCGTTGGCCGCCTTCTTGGTGAAGGTCAGGCCGAGCACCTCCTCCGGCTTCACCTGGCCGGTACAGATCAGCCAGACCACCCGGGCCGCCATCGCGGTCGTCTTCCCGGACCCGGCACCGGCGACGATCACGCCGGGCGCCAGCGGGGCCGTGATCGCGGCCAGCTGCTGGTCGCTGAACGGGATGCCGAGCAGGTCGACCAGGTCGGCCGTACTGCGGAGCTGTGCGGGCATCAGACGATCTCCCGGCCCTCGGGCTGGATCGGGCAGAGCCCGCGGACCTCGCACCGGGTGCACCCGTCGTTGCGCTTGGCCACGAACTCCTCGGACCGCACCATCGCCTCGGCATCCTCGACCGCCTGGTCCAGCCAGGTCCGGCCGTCGTCGTCCGGCTCCAGCGGAGCCTGGCCCTGTACCTTCGGCAGGCCGCTGTCGTCGTGCCGGAGCTGGACCAGCTCGGCACCACCGCTCTCCTGCTCCTCGCCCAGCTTCTTCAGCTGCCTGGACGCGATCGCGCGCTGGTAGATCGCCAACTGGACGTGCCGCTCCAGGGCCGGCTTGGTCGGGATCGAGCGGCCCGTCTTCAAGTCGATCACCCGCAGCTTGCCGTCGCCGTCCTGCTCGACCCGGTCCATCCGGCCCTTCACCTGGACGGCCGGCTTGTCGGTGTCCGGCAGCAGCACGCTGAAGTCGAGCTCGGTGCCGATCAGCTTCCGGTCCGGGCGGCCCTTGTGCCAGGCGACGAACCGCCGCAGCGCGTCCTCGGCTTCGACCCGCTCGCGATCGGAGATCCAGCTGGACTCGAACTCCAGCTGCGTCCACACCTTGTCGAGCCAGCCGTTCAGCTCGTCGGTGTCGGGTGGCAGCGTCCCGGTCGCGACCGCGTCGGCGAGTGTGTGCAGCACCATGCCGAAGCCGATCGCGGAGTTGCTCGGCGTCTCCCCGCCCGCCCGTCGCTGCAGGAACCAGCGCAGCGGGCAGTCCACGATCGTGGTGAGCGCGCTCCCTGACAACGGCACCGGCTGGTCCGGATCCGTGATCGGGCGCTCGGACCTGGTCCGCTCCCGGACACCCCACCAGCGCTGCGGGTCGGCGGTCGGTACCAGGTACTGGTCCCGCTCGTCGGTCGCGTCGGCCAGCTGGGCCAGCCGGTCCGCGGCCACCCGCTTGAGCTCGGGGGACGACGCCGGGTCGGACAGGACGCAGCGCAGGTCGGCGACGAGCCCCGGCAGCGACAGCGGACGACGGGGCCGGCCGGCCACCAGTTTCAAAGGAATGTCGAGCTCGTTGAGCAAGCGGGAGGGCTGGTCGCCGTCGGCCTCGGGTGCCTGCACCGCGGTCACGATCAGCCGCTCGCGCGCGCGGGTGATCGCGACGTAGAACAGCCGTCTCTCCTCGGCCAGCAACGCGCCGGCCGACAACGGCTCGACGAGTCCGTCCGGTCCGAGCCGGTCCGGTTCCAGCAGCGAGCCGCGGCGCCGCAGGTCGGGCCACTGCCCCTCCTGCACGCTCCCGACCACGACCAGCCGCCACTGCAGCCCCTTCGACCGGTGCGCGGTCATCAGCTGAACCCCGGCCTCGCGGTACGTCGCGTCGAACCGGTTGTCGGCGGCGATGTCGAGCGACTCCAGCTCGCTCAGGAACGCGGACACGCCCTTGAACCCGACCTGCTCCTCGGCCCGGCTCGCCGCGTCGAACAACGCGCACAGCGAGTCGAGATCGCGGTTCGCCGTCCGGGCCGGCTCGCCGCCGCTGTTCGCCTGGCCGCGGAGCCGGCGCAACCACGGCGACTCGGACCACAGCGACCACATCACCTCGTCCGGCGCGGCCCCGGCGGTCACGATGTTCCTTGCCTTGAGCAACCTCTCGCCGAGGGCCACGAACCGCGCCTCGGCCGGGGACGCCTGCTCGTCCAGCAGCAGCGGGTCGAGCAACGCCTCGCGCAGCAGCTCGTCCGAGGACCGGGGCAGCCGCTGACCGTTCGCGGTCTCGCGGTCCCGCTTCCGTAGCTCGCGGGCCAGCCGCCGGAGCTGGCCGGCGTCCATCGCCCCCAACGGCGACAACGCCAGCGCGCGGACCACGTCCACGGTCAGCGTCGCCGGATCCGCGACCGCCCGCAACGCGAGCAGCATCGGCCGGACAGCGGGCTCGCGGGACAACGGCAGCTCGTCACCGGCGACGTCCACCGGGATCCCGGCGGCGGCCAGGGCACGGCGCAACGGCGGGATCGACCGGCTGCCCGAGCGAACCAGGACCGCCATCTCGTGCCAGCCGACCCCGTCCTGGACATGGGCCCGGCGCAACAGGTCCGCGATGTGCTCCAGCTCGGCCCCGCTGGTGGAGTACAGATTCGCCTCCACCTTGCCCGGGCCGTACACGCACCCGCTCCCGTCGGGATTGCGGAACCGGTCGAACGTGTCCCGGTCCAGCGTGCCGGGCACGCCGAGCCGGTTCACCACGTTGCGGGAGACGCGCAGCAGCGTCGTCCCGAACCTGCGGGTGGTCGCGAGTGCGATCTGGTCGGCCGGCTCGCCGGAACGCTGGGGGAACTCCTCGGTGAACCGCAGCAGCCCGCGCACGTCGGCCCCGCGGAACGTGTAGATCGACTGGTCCGGGTCACCCACCACGACCAGGTCACGGCCGTCGCCCGCGATCGCCTGCAGCAGCTTGGTCTGTCCCGGGTCGGTGTCCTGGTACTCGTCGACGAAGACGACCTTGAACTCCTCCCGCAGCTTCGCCTGGACCTCGGGCTGCTGGGCCAGGATGACGGCCCGGTGGATCAGCTCGGAGTAGTCCAGCACCTGCTCGTGGTCGAGGATCTGCAGGTACTCCTCGAAGAAGTCACCGACCGCGACCCACTCTGGCCGGCTCGCCGAGTGCCCGATCGCGGCCAGGTCCTCCGGATCCAGCCCGAGCTGCCGGGCCTTGCCGATCACGGCCTGCACCTCGTCGGTGAACCCGCGCGTCTTCAGCGCCGGATGCAGGCTCCCCGGCCACTGCACGGCACCGACCTCGCGACTCCCGCCGAGTGCCTCGCTCAACCGCAGCGACTGCTCGGGACCCGACGGCAACCGCAGTGGTACGTCGAACGCGTCGGCCGGGGTGAAGCGGCGCAGCAGCGCGTAGCAGAACGAGTGGAACGTCATCGACGGCAGCACCCGCGTGGTCTTGCCGAGCCTCGAGGTGATCCGGTCCCGCAACTCGGTCGCGGCCTTCCGCCCGAAGGTGAGCACGAGCACCTGGTCCGGACTCAGGCCGCGGTGCCGGACCCGATCGACAACGGCCTCGACGAGCGTCGTGGTCTTGCCGGTACCAGGACCAGCCAGCACGAGAAGTGGACCACCGGAGTGGTCCACCACAGCTTGCTGGTCGGCGTCGAGAACAGGCGCCGGTGGAGGCGCTGCCACCCGTCCCTCCGGCCGCACCAGCCGGTACCGGGATCCTGTTCTGCTGACCACCGGCACATCCCATCAGAAGCCGCCGACAAAACGCCTACCCCACCCCAGTCGGCAGCACATCGCTCGCAATCCGGACACTCTCTCCGGCCGGTCGCGGTCGGAGGATTTCAGTCCGCGGTCTCGGGGTCCCAGCGGACGCTGCGGAGATCGACCTTGCCGTTGGTGACCCGGACGCCGTCGCCGCGCAGCAGTTGGAGCTGTTCGTCGACGACCTCATCCGCGGGGACTCCGCTGGCCCGGATCACCCGCCACCACGGCACGCCCCCGCCGTACTCGCGCATGATCGCCCCGACCTGCCGCGGTCCACCCTGGCCGACGTACGCGGCGATGTCCCCGTAGGTGGCCACGCTGCCCTCGGGGATCGCCTCGACGGCTTGCAGGACGGCTTCGACGTACTCCTCCCGATCCACGGTCACACGCTAGTACCTGGCCCGGACACCCAGCACTCACCAACCCGGGCCGCCGGGCGACCGTCCCGCGGTGCCGCCGCCTCGGACGTCGGAATCGCGGAGGTTGGTGAGTGGTGGCGGTTCAGGCGAGGGGGGCGAGCGCCTTGGCGAGAGGGGCGAGCACCGACGGCGGGGCGTCGAGGGGGAGGTTCATGACGACCAGGTCGACCCCGGCCTCGCCGTACGCGGCGGCGTCGGCGACCGCCTTGTCCAGCGGCTCGTCCGGGTCGATGCGGACGTTGACCGAGCAGGTGATCTCGTCGACGTCACGGCCGACCTCCTCGCAACGCTGGACGAGGATCTCCTTGAGCGGCTTCCACTCGTCCGGGTTCGGCACGATGACATTCCACTGCTGGGCCCAGCGGGCGACGGCGCGCAGGGTCCGCTTCGGTCCCTTGCCGCCGATCGTGATGGGCGGATGCGGGGTCTGCACGGCCTTCGGTTCGCAGTACGCGTCGGTGAGTTTGACGTACTGGCCGTCGAAGTTGGCGACCTTCTCGGTGAGCAGCGCGATCATCGCCTGCACCCCCTCGTCGAACCGGTCGAACCGCTCCTTCAACGGGTACAGCGGAATGCCGTAGGCGTCGCACTCCATTTGGTTCCAGCCGGCGCCGATCCCGAGTTCGAGGCGGCCGTCGGCGATGATGTCGGTGGTCGCGGCCATGTTCGCGAGCACGGCGGGATGCCGGTAGATCATCCCGGCCACCTGGCAGCCGACCCGGATCCGGCTGGTCGCCTGGGCCAGTGCGGCCAGGGTCGTCCAGGCCTCCAGGTTCGGCCCGGCCAGGTCGCCACTCAATGGGTAGAAGTGGTCCCAGTGCCAGGCCGACTCGAAGATCTCGAACTCGTCCGCCGCCACCCACACGTCCCGCAGCTGCTGCCACGTGGTGTGTTCCGGCCGGGTCTTGATCGCAAACCGCATCGCACGCCTCCGGGGTAAGGGTTTTCCACCACCCCGCAACCTACCTCCTGCCGCGCTCGCCCGGCAGCCTCGACCGGTCCGGCCAGGCGGCCGGTCCCGGTCAGTCCAGGCCGAGGCGGGCGCGGACCTCGGGGCGGCGCAGCGGCGGCACCGTCTGCGGCGGAACACGGCGCTGCGGCATCTCCTCCAGCAGCGCCTCGGTGATCTTGGCGACCTCGGCGGCGGCGCGCTCGATCGGGCCCCGGGTGGTCGCGCTCAGCGACCCCACCCCGGTGACCTTGCGGACGTACTGCAGGGCGGCGGCGTAGATCTCCTCGGAGGTCGCGGCCGGCTCGAGCCCACGGAGAACGGTGATGTTTCGGCACATGCCACCGACAGTACGCGGCCCCGGGGACACCACGCGGTGGATCGGCCCTGGCACGGGACGATCCACCGCGCGTGATCTCGTCACCGGACCGCGGCGTCGAGCGCGGCCACCTCGCGGACGGCGGCGGCGATCGCGCGGTAGTCCTTCCGCAGGATCGCGCCGTGGTTGCTCTCGACCTTCGCGCTGACCTCGATGTTCGGGTTGCGCTCGGTCACGGCCGCGAGGCTGGTCCGGATCCGCTCCTGCTCGTCACCCTTGCTCCCGAAGGACGTCCCCGAGGCGACCACGTACCGGGCCGGGACGGTGATGCTGTCCAGGACCGGGCCGAGCTCGCGTTCCCGGGAGATCCGGCCGACCTCGATGTTGCTCTCGGCCTGCTGGGCGGCGCTCATCCGCGGGGCCAGGCCGGTCGGGCGCAGCAGTGGCAGGAACCAGCCCATCCGGCGGAACAGCTTGCGGATCCGCTGCTCCATGGCCTCGTCCAGCCAGTCGTACGGGAAGGCGCCGTCGACCAGGACCGCGCCGATCGTCCGGTCCGGATTGCGGCTGGCCCAGTGCGCCCCGACGAACGCCCCGTAGGACCAGCCGACCAGCACGGCGCGGTCCACGCCCCGGGCCGCGAGCACGGCGTCGACGTCCCGGACCGCGGTCTCGAAGGAGTAGTCGGCCGAGCGCTTCGACTTGCCCCGGGCCCGTTCGTCGAAGGTGATGTGCCGCCAGTCCGGACCGAGTTCGGCGATCGGCCGGCGCCAGTACCCCTGGGTGGCGAACTGGCCGTTGAGGTAGAGGATCGGGACACCGGAACCGCCGGTGTCGGTGACGGCCAGGGCGGTGTCGTCGACCGGCACCAGGCCGGTCCAGGGGGCGGTGGTCGAGGAGCCGGTGGTCGAGGAGGCGGTGGTCGAGGAGGTGCTGTTCGTCGTCGTCATGGGACAACCTTCGCGATCCGGCCTGACACCTCCCTGACATTGCGCTGACGCGACGGCCGTACCGGTGGCGGAACGCAGAACGGAGGGGAGCCCCGAGTTCGGGACTCCCCTCCGTTCGGTGGAACTCAGTACGCCGGCTGGGACGGGTCGATCTGGTCGACCCAGGCGACGACGCCGCCGCCGACGTGAACCGCGTCGCCGAAGCCCGCACCCTTGGCGATGGCGAGCACCTCGGCCGAGCGGACGCCGGACTTGCAGTGGAAGACCAACTGCTTGTCCTGCGGGAGCTTCTCCAGCGCGACACCGGTCTGGAAGTCGGCCTTGGGGATCAGCACCGAGCCCGGGATCCGGTTGATCTCGTACTCGTTCGGCTCCCGGACGTCGATCAGGACGAAGTCCTTCTCGCCGTTGTCCTTGAGCTTGATCCACTCGGACAGCTGCTTGACCGAGATGGTCGAGCCGACGGCCGCGTCGGCGGCTTCCTCGGTGAGGGCGCCGCAGAAGCTCTCGTAGTCGATCAGCTCGGTGACGGTCGGGTTCTCGCCGCAGATGGCGCAGTTCGGGTCCTTGCGGACCTTCAGTGCGCGCCAGTTCAGGTCGAGCGCCTCGTAGATGTTCAGCCGGCCGAGCGACGGGTCGCCGATCCCGGTGAGCAGCTTGATCGCCTCGGTCACCTGGGCGGCGCCGACCGACGCGCAGAGCACGCCGAGCACACCACCCTCGGCGCAGGACGGGACCATGCCGGGCGGCGGCGGCTCGGGGTACAGGCAGCGGTAGCACGGGCCGTGCTCGGCCCAGAAGACGCTGACCTGGCCGTCGAAGCGGAAGATCGAGCCCCACACGTACGGCTTGCCGAGCAGCACGGCCGCGTCGTTCACCAGGTACCGGGTGGCGAAGTTGTCGGTGCCGTCGACGATCAGGTCGTACGGCTCGAAGATCTCGAAGACGTTGTCGTTGTCCAGCCGGGTCTCGTGCAGGACGACGTTCACGTTCGGGTTGGTCTCGAGGATCGACTCCTTGGCCGACTGCGCCTTCGACTTCCCGACGTCGGACTGGCCGTGGATGATCTGGCGCTGCAGGTTCGACTCGTCGACCGTGTCGAACTCGACGATGCCGAGCGTGCCGACGCCGGCCGCGGCCAGGTACAGCAGCGCAGGGCTGCCGAGGCCGCCGGCACCGATCACCAGCACCTTGGCGTTCTTCAGCCGCTTCTGGCCGGCCATGCCGACCTCGGGGATGATCAGGTGCCGCGAGTACCTGCGGACCTCGTCGATGGTCAGCTCGTCGGCCGGTTCGACCAGCGGGGGCAATGACACTTGTCGGCTCCTCGTCAGCGGGATTGCGGGGGGACTCTCCGGGTTTCAACCATCGATCCCTCGTCCATGTTCCCGCACCGTTCCAGCCCAGACCGCCAGGGTCCGCATCCCGGGACGTCCGTCTCACCACAACCGGTACCGGACCGCGTACGCCGAGCCGTCCCGCGCACGCGGTCCCGGGTTCTGTCAGTCGTTGTCGCGGATCGTCCCCGTCACCGTCTTCGGCCCGGTCAGGGTGGCACCGTCCGTCTCCGTGACGGTCGCCGTGAACGTCTCGCCCGGCTCCTTCACCTTGTCGTCGACCACGAGCACCTGGCCGGCCCCGCGGGTCTGCCCGGGCTCTACGTACCCGTTGACCGAGCGCACCGGCGGGTTGGCGCCGTCGTCGTCCACGCTGCGGTAGTCCTTCCGGATCACCGCGGTACCGTCCGCCAGCGTGCCGGTGACAGTGACGTACTTGTCGCTCGGCGCCGAGAGCGTGAGCGGGAACTCGAGGAACTCCTGACCCTCCACCGCGGCCGCGGCACCGATCTTGAGCGTCGGCTCCGGGTCGTCGTCGAGGACGGATCCGCGCCCGAACGATTCGGCGAGCAACGCGTCCCGCGGCGTCGACAGGACCAGGTTGAACAGCAGGTCGTACCCGTCCCGCGTGTTCGCCGTCACCGGCACCGTGACCCGCTGCCTCGTCTGGCCCGGCTCGAACACGAGCTGCCAGGAGACCTCGCCGACGACCGTGCCGAGGTCGCCGTTGGTCTCCACGGACACGCTGACCGGCCGGATGCTCGGCCGCGACATCGTCACCCAGAAGTCGACGTTCCGGGTCCCGCTGTCGCCCTCGACCACCTTGACGCTCGACGCCGACAGCTTCGGCAGCAACGACGCCGGCGCCGGCCGTCCGAGTCCCGGCTTGCCGAAGCCGAGATCGCTGACGAACACGGACCCGCGAGCGACCCGGTCGGTCCGCAGCTCCACGGCGCGAACGTCCCGCAGATCCAGCCCCTTCAGCGAGGTCAACGGGATCCGTACCGTCCGCAGCAGGTTCTTCGGCAACCCGCTGTCGCCCGCCCCCGGCATCCGGACGAGCGCGTCGCCCAGGCTCGACACCGGCACCGACACCGCTCGCCCGTGTCCGTCGACCACGCGCACACTGAGATCCGTCCGAGGCGCCCCGGTCGGATCAGGAGCGGCGCGGAACGTCAGCGCGGAGTACCGCCGTACGTCGCGTTGCAGAGCAGGTAGATCGACCCGGACGGCACCGTTCTTCCCCGTCCAGCTCAGCTTGGTGACAGCCGTGACCGGAGCCTTAGCCGCGAACCACGCCTCACCCCAGTGCGGGGACTGAGCGGGATCGTCCAGCTTCACGCAGTCGGCCGAACACGCGACCGCCTTCGCACTGCCCGACACGGCCCCCGCCGGCAACGCCTGGTCGAACCGCTGCACGACCCGGTCAGCCTGTGCCACCACACGGACCACGGCTCGCCCGGCCGACGCGGCCCGCGAGTCCGATCCGTCGAACATCGGCAGGAACTGCGTCTCCCGGCCGAGGTGGAGCCGGAAGAACCCGGCCAGGTACGCGGTGCCCACGGCCTGCTGCTCCTTGGCGGACAACCTCCCCGCGTACTTCGCGCCACAGGGTGACTCCTTCTCCTCGCCCCACCAGTCGTCCACCGAGGGAGCCACCGACTGGCCCGGCGTCCACTCCGTGTTGAAGAAGTTGTGGTTCGCGCCGAGCACCGTGACCGTGGACCTCGCGGCGCCGTCGCCGGACACGGAGTACCGGGTGTCGTCGTAGAACTTCTGCCCCTGCAGGTCGGACACGTCGCCGTCGCAGTACGGCAGCAGCACGCTCATCGCGACCCCGGGCACGGTCGAGCGGGCGACGTCGGTCGGTGCCAGCGGCAACACGGCGCGGATCCCGTACTGCGCACGGCGGCCCGCGTTCAGGACGGCCGCGCGAGCGACGCCCTCGCCACCCCGGGAGTGACCCATCAGCCCGACGTTGCGGAAGTCGATCTTGCCGACGAACCTGCTCCCGAACGGTCCGCCGCCGACCGTCGCCCACTTCCGCCACCGGTCGAGGTGATCCAGGACGAGCTCACCACGAGCCTGCGCACCCGCGTCGTACGCCGCCGCGTCCCACGCGTTCACGGCGTTCGCGCTGATCGACACGACCTGGTACCCGTGGCTCGCGAGCGCCTCCGCCGGTCCGTCGTACCCGCGGTAGCTCGGCACCGCCTTTCCGCCGGCCGCACACGGCCACGGCACCTCGAGCTCGCTCTCGTCACCGCCGTAGCAGGGGTGGTGCCGGCCGTGCAGGAACACCACCAGCGGACGCGGTCCGCGGGCACCGCTCGGCGTGTAGACCTTGCCCCTGATCTCGGACTTGTGCCCCAACCCTGGCAGCGTCACCGCCTCGTCGCCGAGGTCGTACTCCGCGGTCTCGACCTGGTAGTTGCCACGGGCCCCTGGATCCTCCGGCAGCAGCGGACCCTGCTTCGCCTTGAGCCAGTCCGCGTCGGTCGGTCCCGAGGTCTGCCGGGACTTCTGCCGGCCGTTCGCCGGATCCCCCGACCAGGTCAGCCGGACGTCGCGCGCCCGCAGGACTGCCGGGTCCTTGCTGATCACGCTGACCGTCCGCCGGTCCGCGGCCTGCTGCGCGACCCCGACAGCGCGACCGTCGACTGTCAGCAGGGGCAGCGCGTCGCGGACCGGGACCGGCGTGGTCAGCCGGAGGGTGACCTTGTACCCGCCGGTGGCCGGTTCGACCGTCCAGTTATTGCCTTGGGCAACCGATGGCGCCGGTGGCGGGGCGGCGGACGCGACCGGCCCGCTCAGCCCCGCGAGTGCGACCATCCCCAGCGACAGGGTGATACCGCCGATCAACCGCACAGGAGTCCTTTCGTCGACCGAACCAACCTCCGTCCGACGCCACGCTCCGGGCGGAAGTTGTCCAGGTCAACGGATCTGTGCGGAGATCATCCCAGAGAATGACCTCGCACCTGGCAAAGCCCTACCGGGGTCGCTCGACCCACCCGGTACGGGAGTACTCGACCTGACGAATCGGTTGAGGAGTCAGGCACCGAGGAGCTGGCGGACCGCCCGTTCGACCTCGGCCGGATGCTCCATCTGGGCCACGTGACCGGAGTCGGGCAGGTAGAGCAGCCGGGCGTCCGGGAAGGTGCGCTGCGCCTTGGTCCGGATCCGCGCGTCCACCAGCCGATCCTTGCCGCCGTAGATCAGCAGGACCGGGCAGGTGATCTTCGCGGCCGCGGCCCACAGCGACCGCTGCGGCGGAGCCAGCGAGGACAGCAGCACGCTGCGGGCACCGTCGAGCGTCGCCTGCGTCCCCCACGGCTGCTCGTCGCGTCGGTGCAGTTCGTCCTCGTACGCCTGCCGCACCTCGTCCGGCAGCGAGCGCGGGTCCCCGAACACCATCGCCAGTGACGCCTGGAACCGCCGGTCGAACGGGATCCGCCGGGACCGCTCGAGCACGACCTTGCCGAGTCGCGGCGTCGCCAGCGCGGTGAACCACAACGCGCTCGCCGAGGCCCGGGGATGCGGCAGGGCCGGCGAGATCAGGGTCAGCGAGGCGATTCGCTCGGGCCGACGGGCGGCGAGCGCGACCGCGGCGGCCCCGCCCATCGAGTTGCCGAAGAGGTGCACCGGGGTCGACGTACCCCACTCGGAGTCCATCAGCTCGGCGAGCACGTCGGCCTGTTCGGAGATCCCGGCCACCCCGGCGGCCGGCGTCCGGCCGAAGCCGGGCAGGTCGGGGGCGATACCGCGGACCGTGTCGTTCAGCAGCAGGCCCAGCGCGGTCCAGTTCAGCGACGAGCCGCCGAGTCCGTGCACGAAGAGGGCGGGCGGCAGGTCAGAGGCCGCACCCGGTACGTCCCGGACCAACAGGTCCACCCCAGCGACCGGCACGGTGCGTGCCGGCCATTCCTGCGCTCCCAGCCCGGTTACTGACCCGTAACTCTCCATCTGGCCATGTTAGAACCGATCGACGCTGGACACTGGGGGGTATGGCGGCCGGACCCACCCAACTGACCACCGAGGTCGACGGGCAGACGATGAAGCTCACGAACCTCGGCAAGGTGCTGTACCCGAAGACGGGCTTCACGAAGGCAGAGGTGATCGACTATTACCACCAGATCGCCCCACTGCTGCTCCCCCATCTGTCCGACCGGCCGCTCACCCGGAAACGCTGGCCGGACGGCACCGACGCGGCGTACTTCTTCGAGAAGAACGCGCCGCGCGGGACGCCTGCCTGGGTCCGGACCGTGACGCTGCCGACGCCGGGGAGCTCGACCGGGCGGGACGAGGCCGATTTCGTGGTCGCGGACGACATCCAGACCGTCGTCTGGCTGGCGAACCTGGCCGCGCTCGAACTGCACGTCCCGCAGTGGCGGATCGGGGACTCCGACCAGGGCAAGGAGCCGCGCGCGGACCTGATCGTGTTCGACCTGGACCCAGGTCCGGGCGTGACGATCGTGGACTGCGCCGACGTGGCCCTGGCGCTGCGCGAACTGCTCAACCATTTCGGCCTCGAGGGCTGGCCGAAGACGTCCGGCAACAAGGGCATGCATCTGTACGTCCCGATCGAGCCGGCCGCGTCCCGGGCGACCAGCGCGTTCGCGAAACTGCTCGCCGAACAACTCGCCGAGGCGCTGCCGGAGAACGTCACCGCGAACATGACGAAGGCGCTGCGGCCCGGCAAGGTCTTCATCGACTGGAGTCAGAACAACAGCGCCAAGACCACCCTCGCGCCGTACTCCCTGCGCGGTGCCGACGAGCCGCGGGTGTCCACCCCGATCGACTGGGACGAGGTGGCGGCGGCCTCCGACCCGGCCGAGCTGACGTTCCTGCCGCACGAGGTGCTGGCCCGCGTCGAGGAGTACGGCGACGTCCTCGAAGGCCTGTACGACGACCCGCGGCCACTGCCGTCCTGACTGTTCACCGACAGGCACGCACACCGAGAGGAGATCCGCATGTCCGAGCTCGAAGTACCTGGAGAAGCACCCGAGGCCGACGCGCCCACGCAGTACCAGCACGCGGAGGACCGGCCCGGCGAGGCGAACCCGGCCGACGTCGAGGAGCAGCGCCGGACGGTGAGCGAGGACGAGGACGAGGCGCCCGGCGAGACGCCGCCCGAGGCCGATCCGGCCGACGTGGAGGAGCAACGCCGGGCGATCGGCGAGGACGACGATCCGTACCGCTGATCCGGGCTCCCGGGACGCGCCTGCCCGCTCCCCGGGACGGGAAGCTACTGACGGGACACACCGGTAGGTAGGATTCGGACGGTATACACCGCCGGGGGTCGTGTGACGCATCCCGGTGCCCGCACCACCTGAAGGAGCCGACGTGTCGACGACACCGGAGACCGCACCGAAGCGCGGCAGCCGCCTGCCGCGGCTGGCCCGGCGCGCCCAGTTGCTCGAGGCGGCCCAGGAGGTCTTCGTCGCGAACGGCTACCACGCCGCCGCGATGGACGACATCGCCGACCGGGCCGGCGTCTCCAAGCCGGTCCTCTACCAGCACTTCCCCGGCAAGCTGGACCTCTACCTGGCCCTGCTCGACACCTCCTGCGAGGCGATCGTGGCCTCGGTCCGTGACGCCCTGCGCTCGACCGAGGACAACAAGCAGCGGGTGGCCGCGACGATCCACGCCTTCTACGACTACGTGGCCAACGCCCAGGGCGCCTTCCGGCTGGTGTTCGAGTCCGACCTGACCAACGAGCCCGCCGTCCGCGAGCGGGTCGACCGCGTCACCCAGGCCTGCGCCGAAGCGTGTTCCGAGGTGATCAGCGCCGACGCCGGCCTGAGCAAGGAACAGTCGATGGTGCTGGCCGTCAGCCTGGTCGGCATGGCCCAGGTCAGCGCGCGGTACTGGCTGGCCTCCGACGACCCGACCCTGGCCCAGCAACAAGCCGCCGACCTGGTCGCCAGCCTCGCCTGGCGAGGCATCCGGGGCTTCCCCCGCACCGAAGGCTGACCCCGGTCCGGACGACGCGCGTTCTGCTCTGGGCGGACGGGTGAGAGACGGCGGGCGGCAGCGGATAGGCTCGAAGCGGTGCTGGCGAGAGCCGTCGGCGTGAACGTGCCCGGGAGGGTTTCGTGGAGGTCAAGATCGGCGTGCAGCACGCCAATCGTGAGTTGGTGCTGGAGAGCGAGCAGACCCCGGAAGAGGTCGAGGCGGCCGTGGCCGACGCGCTCACCGGCAAGGCCAACCTGCTGCAGCTGACGGACGAGAAGGGCCGCCGGGTACTCGTCCCGGCCGACCGCCTCGCCTACGTCGAGATCGGCGAGGTCTCGGTCCGCAAGGTTGGTTTCGGCGCGATCTGACGCCCGTGGTGACCGGGCCGGCATCGGTCCGGACACACTGGCGTGTCCTGGTTGCGGAGCGCGACGATGAGGGCACGATGAAGACGAGACCTGTGCTCAGGTGGTCTGATGGACAGACGGTGGTTTGCCCAGCGGACACCGGACAGGCGCAGGTCAGTCATCCCTCAAAGGAGGAACCGTGTACTGGGTCTGGATGCTCATCGTCAGTCTCATCGCCGGAATCATCTTCGGGCCGCTGGCCCGGCTGGTCCTTCCGGGCAAGCAGAACATCGGCCTCGGCTGGACCATCCTGGGCGGCGGGATCGGCGCCTTCATCGGTGGTCTGATCGCCTACTTCCTCGACGTCAAGGACACCGACGGCCCGGACTGGATCCAGTACCTGATCCAGATCATCTGCGCCGCCATCGTGGTCGCCTTCATCTCGTCCCGCACAGGCAGTAGCAAAACAGCCTGACGTACCAGCGCAACGGCCGCCGCCCCCTCGGGCCGGCGGCCGTTCTGCGTTCCTGGGCAGGACCGGGTGAGCGCGCGCATCAGGCCTGAAGGCCGAGGGCGGTCATGCGGGCTGTGTGGGCTTCGGTGAGGCGGGTGAACATGCGGCCGATGGCGGCCAGGTCCAGGCCGGGGCGGTCGACGCTGCCGGCCAGCAGGGACGCCAGGGAGTCCCGGTCGGCGGCGATGCGCTGGGCCTGGCTGAGGGCTTCACCGACCAGGCGGCGGCCCCAGAGCGCGAGCCGGCCGCCGAGCTTGGGGTCGTCGGCGATGGCGGCCCGGACCCGGTCGACGACGAACTCCGCCTGGCCGGAGTCGGCGAAGACCTCGAGCACCAGCGACCGGGTCCCGGCGTCGACGTACGACGCGATCTCGCGGTAGAAGTCGTTGGCCAGACCGTCCCCGACGTACGCCTTGACCAGGCCCTCGAGCCAGTCGGACGGGGCGGTGTGGTCGTGGAACGCGTCCAGCGGGGTGACGAACGGCTGCATCGCGTCCATCGGGTCCACGCCGAGCTCCACCAGCCGGTCCCGGAGCCGGACGAAGTGGCCGAACTCGGTGGTCGCCAGCTGGGCCAGCTGGGCCTTGTCGTCGAGGGTCGGCGCCAGCTTCGCGTCCTCGGCGATCCGCTCGAACGCGGTCAGTTCGCCGTACGCCAGAACGCCCAGCAGATCCACCGCCGCGGCCCGGTAGGCGGGATCGTCGAAGGCGGTCGTCTCACTCACCGACGGCCCCGATCCGCTCCGGGGTCTGCGCGGCACAAGGCGGGGTGGATCGGTCGAATCCCTCACGGCGCTCGGTCATGTCCCGCACCATATCGGCCCATCGCCGGAGGGTGGGGTAACGCTCGGAAAACGGTTCCGCGCCCGCCGTCCGCGCAGCGTGTCCGAGCCGTGGAACGACGGGTGGGGGTACCACGACATGGTTTACGGCTACACTGGAGGGCGTTTCGCCGGTGACGTGCCCGGATGGGCAGCTGGTGCGAGCCGCTTGCACAGTGTCCCGCGCCTCCACACACCAGGGCAGTTAGTGCCCTCTTGCGCCCGGCTCACTGTTGCATCTGTCCGTATCAAGCATGTTGAGAGGCGATCAGCCTGACCACCTTCCGAGAGCTCGGGGTTCTGCCCGAGATCTGCGACGCGCTCGATCGCGTCGGCATCGTCGAGCCGTTCCCGATCCAGGAGATGACCCTGCCCGTCGCGTTGATGGGCACCGACCTGATCGGTCAGGCCCGCACCGGCACCGGCAAGACCCTGGGGTTCGGTATCCCGCTGCTGCAGCGCACCATCTCCCCCGGCGAAGCCGACTACGAGGAACTGGCCGCGCCCGGCAAGCCGCAGGCCCTGGTCGTCACCCCGACCCGTGAGCTGACCATCCAGGTCGCCAAGGACCTCACCACCGCGTCGACCGTCCGCACGGTCCGCGTCCTCACCATCTACGGCGGCGTCGCGTACGAGCCGCAGCTGGACGCGCTGAAGACCGGCGTCGACGTCGTCGTCGGTACGCCCGGCCGGCTGCTCGACCTGGCCAACCGCGGCGTCCTCGACCTGTCCCACATCAAGGTGCTCGTCCTGGACGAGGCCGACGAGATGCTCGACCTCGGCTTCCTGCCCGACGTCGAGCGGATCCTGCGCAAGACGCCCGAGCTGCGCCAGACGATGTTGTTCTCGGCAACGATGCCGTCGGCCGTGATCGGGCTGGCCCGCACGCACATGCGGCATCCGCTGAACATCCGGGCCGAGTCGCACCAGGACACCCAGATGGTGCCGACCACGGCGCAGTTCGTGTACCGGGCGCACGACCTGGACAAGCCCGAGGTGGTGGCGCGGATCCTGCAGGCCGAGGACCGCGGCCGGGTGATGATCTTCTGCCGCACCAAGCGGGAGGCGTCCCGGCTCACCGACGACCTGCAGGACCGCGGGTTCAAGGCCGCCGCGATCCACGGTGACCTGAACCAGCAGGCCCGCGAGCGGGCGCTGACCCGGTTCCGCGGCGACAAGATCGACGTGCTGGTCTGTACCGACGTCGCCGCCCGCGGGATCGACGTCGAGGGCGTCACGCACGTCATCAACAACACCTGCCCCGAGGACGAGAAGACCTACATCCACCGGATCGGCCGGACCGGCCGCGCCGGTGCGAGCGGGATCGCGGTGACGTTCGTCGACTGGCCGGACGTGATCCGCTGGAAGACGATCAACAAGGCGCTCGACCTGCCGTACGACGAGCCGCAGGAGATCTACTCCACCTCGCCGGAGCTGTACCACGACCTCGGCATCCCGACCGAGGCGAAGGGCCGGATCAAGCCGGTCAAGCCGGTCCGCGAGGAGAAGCCCGAACGGACGCCCCGGCGGTCCGAGGACGAGAGCGGCGAGCGCGGTCCCCGCAAGCGCCGCAACCGGAACCGCCGGCGCACCCGCGGCGGTCAGGCGATCGACGAGACGCAGCAGAAGTCCGAGTCCGACGTCACCGCGAAGACCGAGGTCCCGCCGACGGCGGAGTCCTCGACCGAAGCGGCCGAGGCCCGGACCGAGCGCAAGCCGCGGCAGCGCACCCGCCGTCGTCGCGGCGCCGACCGGGCCGAGAGCCAGGAGTCGCTCAGCCCGCAGCCGACGGACGACGCCGGTACTGCTGTCGCTGATCCTGCTGACGGTGGCGCGGCTGTTGTCGATGGTCGAGCTGCTGTCGTCGACGGTGGTGACGCGGAGGTCGCCGAGGTCGCGGAGGTCGCGGAGAAGAAGCCGGCTCGCCGGACTCGGACCCGCAAGACCGCGGCGTCGACCGAGGCACCCGCCGAAGCGGTCGAGGCTGCGCCGGTCGCTGAGGTGACCGAGGCTGTGGCGGACGCCGAGCAGAAGCCCGCTCGCCGGACCCGTACGCGCAAGGCGGCGGCGAAGGCGGAGGCCCCGGTGGCGGCCGAAGCATCGACCGAGGTTGCGACCGACGCGACGGCTGAGAAGCCGGCCAAGCGGACCCGCACCCGGAAGACTGCCGAGCCGACCACAGAGGTACCTGCTGAGGCGGTTGCCGAAGCGCCGGTCGAGGAGAAGCCGGCCAAGCGGACTCGCACGCGGAAGACTGCTGAGCCGACCGAGGCGGTCGCGGAGGCGACGGCCGAGGTGGAGAAGCCGGCCAAGCGCGCGACGCGGAAGAAGGCGGTCGCGGCGAGTGCGGAGGCTCCGGCCGAGGAGAAGCCGGCGAAGCGGACGCGGACCCGCAAGTCCACGGAAGCACCGGCCGAAGCACCCTCGGCCGAGGTGGAAGCACCGGCGGCGCCGGCCAAGCGCACCCGTGCCCGCAAGTCCGCCGAAGCACCAGCGGCACCCGAGGCCGGCGCGGCTCCGACCATGCCGACCTTCACCGCCCCGCAGTAACCAGCAGTACTGAACCGCCGCGGCGTCGACCACCTGGTCGGCGCCGCGGTTGTTCTTTGTGGCGACCAGGTGGGCGAGACCGGTTCGTGCTCGGGTCGTGGCTGAACGGTGATCGGGTGCTGCAACACCTTGCCGCGGTGAGCCGTCCTAGGGCCGACGGATTGTCGGTGAGGGGATGGTTTCGCGATGACCAGGATGCGTTCTATCGGCGCGACGGCGGCCGTACTGCTGGCCACGGCCGCGCTTGTGGCGGGTTGCAGTTCGGTGTCGGGCGGAGACAGCGCCGCGCCCGCTTCGCAGCAGGGTGAGTCGAGTACGGCGGACCAGGCGGCGCCCGAGAGCGGGAAGACGAACGGGAAGACCGACAAGGGCCGGCCCGAGCAGCCGACCGTGACCCGGGCGATCATCAAGACCGGGACGCTGACGGTCGAGACCGACAAGGTGGACGAGCAGCGGCAGGCGGCGATCACGATCGCGGCGAGCCTGCGCGGCCAGGTCGCGTCCGAGGACACCGGTGGTTCGGGCGGCACCGGTGACGACGGCCGGATCACCCGGGCGAGCCTCGTCCTCAAGGTGCCGACCGCGGCGTACGAGACGGCGATCCAGCGGCTGTCCGGGCTCGGCAAGCGGACCTCGATCCACCAGGAGTCGAGCGACGTCACCGAGCAGGTCGTCGACGTGGAGAGCCGGATCAGTACCCAGCGCGCCAGCCTGGAACGGATCCGCGCGTTGCTCGCGAAGGCGACCACGATCGGCGACGTCGTCTCGGTGGAGACCGAGCTGACCCGGCGCGAGGCGGACCTGGAATCGTTGCTCGCCAAGCAGAAGTCGCTGTCACTGCAGACCGAGCTCGCCACCCTCACCCTGGTCCTCGCCGAACCGGGCAAGGCACCCGAGCTGCCCGCGGACGACAAGGGGTTCGTTGCCGGACTCAAAGGTGGCTGGAACGCGTTCGCGGCCACGTTCTCCGCGCTCGCGACGGCGCTCGGCGCGTTGCTGCCGTTCCTGATCCTGTTCGCGCTGATCGGCATCCCGCTCTGGCGCTTCCGGCACCGCCTCCGCCGGACGCCGGCCGCGATCTCCGCCACCGCGGGCCCGGTTCCCGGCGGTGCCGCGGGCCCCGGGACCGGCGGCCTGCCGCGCCACCCGGACCAGCCCAGGCCCCGCTGATCCAGCCCCGGCGCACGTTGAACCAGCCCGGCCCGCGCTGATCCGGACAAGTCAGGCCAGCGCCGCCGCCAGTTCGCGATAGGCGGCGGCGCCGCGGGTGGTCGGGGCGGTGCTGAGGATGCTCTGCCCGATCGCCGGCGCCTCGGCGAACCGGATCGACTTCGGGATCGCCGGTGTGAGCACGGTCAGGCCGTACGTGTCCGCGATCGTCTCCAGGACGGTCCGCGCGTGCGTCGTCCGCCCGTCGTACAGGGTCGGCAGCACGCCGAGGATCTCGAGCCCCGGGTTCGTCAGCTGCTGGACGTCGTGGATCGTGTCGAGCAACTGACCGACACCACGATGCGCCAAAGTCTCGCACTGCAAGGGAATCAGGACCTCGGACGCCGCCGACAGACCGTTCACGGTCAGCAGTCCCAGCGTTGGCGGGCAGTCCACCAGGATCCAGTCGTACGCCGGGATCACCGGGCGCAGCGTGGCCCGCAGGACCTGCTCCGGATTGGTCTCGCGGGCGAGCCGCAGCTCCGCGGTCGCGAGCTCGATCGTCGCCGGCAGCAGGTCCGGGCCGTCGTCCAGGCCGACGATCACGTCCCGCGCCTTCACCCCGCCGAGGAGGGCGTGGTGGATCGACTTGTCCAGCTCCTCGGGATCGATCCCGAGCGAGAACGTCAAGCAGGCTTGCGGATCCAGGTCGACCAGCAGGACCCGGTGACCGAGCTCGGTCAGGGCAGCACCGAGCGAGGCGACCGTGGTCGTCTTGGCCACGCCGCCCTTCTGATTGGCGACAGCGAGTGTGCGAGGCACGCGGCCATTGTGCCGCACGGTGGAACCCTTGTCCGGCCGGGTCGGGCCGCGGGCCGGCCGATCGCTCGCTTGACTTAAAGCTTTCTTGAGGTCCCAGGATATCCGGCATGGCTGAGACGAGAGACCTGACCAAGGAGCCGACCGACCCACCGACCGCGGTACCACCGCGCGCCGGCCGCCGGGAATGGCTCGGCCTGGCCGTCCTGGCGTTGCCGACCATCCTGCTCGGCCTCGACATGACCGTGTTGCACCTGGCCGCGCCGATGCTGTCCGCCGACCTGGCCCCGAGCAGTTCGCAGTTGCTGTGGATCGTCGACGTGTACGGGTTCGTCGTGGCCGGGCTGCTGATCACGATGGGTACCATCGGCGACCGGATCGGCCGGCGGCGGTTGCTGATGATCGGCGCGGCCGGGTTCGCGGTGGCCTCGGTGCTGGCCGCGTTCGCGACGAGCGCCGCCCTGCTGATCGCGGCCCGTGCCCTGCTCGGCCTGGCCGGGGCGACATTGATGCCGTCGACGCTCTCGCTGATCAGCAACATGTTCCGCGATCCGCGGCAGCGCCAGCTCGCGATCGCGATCTGGATGACGAACTTCATGATCGGCGGGATGGCCGGCCCGCTGATCGGCGGCGCGCTGCTGGCGAACTTCCACTGGGGCTCGGTCTTCCTGATCGGCGTCCCGCCGTTGCTCCTGCTGCTCGCGCTCGCCCGGCCGCTGCTGCCCGAGTTCCGGCACCCCGGCGCGGGCCGGATCGACCTGATCAGCGTGGCCCTGTCGACCGGTGCGATCGTCGCCGTCGTCTACGGGCTCAAGGAGACCGCCAAGGACGGACTGCACCTGACTCCGCTCGCCGTGACGGCCGTCGGCGCCCTCGCCGGGTACGTCTTCGCGCGGCGCCAGCTCCGGCTGACCGAGCCGTTGCTCGATCTCCGGCTCTTCCGCCGGGCCGCCTTCAGCGTGTCCCTCGGTGCGCAGACGTTCGGCCTGTACGTGCTCGCCGCGATGCAGTTCCTGCTGATCCAGTACCTGCAGCTGGTGCTCGGGATGAGCCCGCTCGAGGCCGGCCTGTGGACCCTGCCGAGCGCAGTCGCCGGAATCGCCGGAACGCTGGCCGCCCCCTTCATCGCCCGTCGGCTCCCCGCCCGGATCGCGATGACCGGCGGCTTCCTCCTCGCGCTCCCCGGGCTCGCGCTGATGGCCGTACCCGGAAGGACCACCCTGGTCGCGGGACTCACGGTCGCCAGTGTCGGGATCCAGGTCGTGCTGGCGCTGACGTACGACCTGATCGTCGGCAGCGCGCCGCCAGAACGCGCCGGTGTCGCGTCCGGGATGGGCGAGACCGGGACCGAGTTCGGGATGGCGCTGGGCGTCGCGGTCGCGGGCAGCCTGGTCACCGCGGTGTACCGGGGCCAGGTGACCGAGCAGAGTCTGCCGACCGGCGTACCCACCGAGGCGAGGGAGACGCTCGGCAGCGCTGTCGCGATCGCCGAGCAGCTGCCCGGCCCGCTCGCCCGGGAACTCCTGGACCTGTCCCGGGCCGCGTACACGGACGGGGTCCAGCTGGCCGCGCTGGTGAGTGCGGGCATCCTCGCCGTCCTCGCTGTGGCGACCGCCACCCTGCTCCGAGCCCGCTAGCCGATATCTTCTACTTGTGAGTACGCCGCGCACGTTGACGCTCCCGGACGGGGTCCAGCCCGTCACCCTCGAGACCGATCGAGGGAACTTCGCCACCCTGACCGCGGTACCGGACGTCGGTACGCCGCTCGGCACGGTCCTGCTGGTCCCGGGCTGGACGGGCAGCAAGGAGGACTTCACGCCGCTCGTCGACCACCTGGCCCGGTACGGCTGGCGGACCGTCGCGGTGGACCAGCGCGGCCAGTACGAAACTCCGGGCCCGGCCGACCCGGCGGCGTACACGCTGGCCGAGCTCGGCGCCGACGTGGTCGCGATGAGCCGGGCCCTCGGTGGGTACAGCCAGCTGGTCGGGCACTCGTTCGGCGGCCTGGTCGCCCGGGAGGCGGTCCTCGCCGAGCCCAGCGTGTTCTCCACGATCAGCCTGCTCTGCTCGGGCCCGGCCGGGTTCAGCGACGAGGTGAAACGGCAGGGCCTGGAGATGCTCGCGTTCGGCCTCGAGAACCTGCCGATCGAGCAGGTGTACGACCTCAAACTCGACCACGACAGCAAGGCTCCGCAGTACGTCACGCCGGCCGGGGACATCGCGGCGTTCCTGCGGAGCCGCTTCACCGGGAACACGCCGGCGAGCCTGGCCGCGATGAGCCGGCGGTTGCTGGACGCCGACGACCGGACCGACAAGCTGGCCAAGACCGGCGTCCGGGCCCAGGTCCTGTACGGCGAGTCCGACGACGGCTGGCCGCTCGAGATCCAGGACCGGATGGCCGACGCGCTCGGCGTCCACGCCCAGGTGATCGCGGACGCGGGCCACTCCCCCGCGATCGAGCAGCCGGCGATCACGGCACGGCTGCTGACCGAGTTCTTCCACGACCGCTGAGGGACCTCGACCCTTCGTCTCCTAAACTGGTCTAGGCCAGCAAATTCGGGGAAGCGGGGGCTGATGACGGATCGACGGGTTGGTGCTGCCCGGGATCACCAGGTAGCAGCATTCGGCGCGAGGCAGACGAGGTGACCACGGCGGCGCCCGAGCGGCTCCGGCACACCGAGCTGGTCGTCGGCGATCCGGACCAGTTGCGCGTGACCGTGGCCCCGGCACCGATGGCGAGCCTGATCTCGCTGGTCGTGGACGCGCTCGGCGGACCACGGCAGGGCATCGCACCGCCGTGGATCAGCGCGGTCCGGCGTGCATTGCCCGGGGACGCGGCCCAGGCGGTGACGCCGATGTTCGACCGGACGCGGGCGTTCCTGCCGGACTGCCTGACCCCGCTCGGGATCGACGGTGCACCGGTGAGCGAGCAACTCGCCGAGCTCGCCGACCTCGGCCCGGACCAGCTGGCCACCGGGGTCGCCCAACTCATGCCGGGCGATCCCCCACGGCAATGGCGGGCGGCGCTGCGGCGTCCACGGCACTGGCTCGGCCTGTACGTCCAGGTCCTCGCGGCCGCGTGGCACGCGTACGGGCCGATCTGGCAGCAGTCGACGACCCTGCGGACCCGCGAGACCGAACGGATCGGCGCCGCCTCGGTGACCGGCACCCTCGACGTCCTGCTGTCGAGCCTGAGCACCCGCGTCCGGTACCACGAGCAGACCGTGTACCTGTCCGACCGGCTCCCGTACCGGGTGGAGTTGGGCGCGCGCCCGATCACGCTGGTGCCGCTCGTCTCGGGGAGCGGGGCGTCCGTGTTCAACCTGGACGAACCCGACCGGGTCTGGCTCGGGTACCCGGTGCCGGGCTTGGCACGGCTCGGGCGGGAACGCGTCGACCGGACCACCGACAGCCTCACGCTGCTCGTCGGGCCACTCCGCGCCGCGATCCTGCGGGTGCTCGAGCGACCGACCACGATGGGCCGCCTCGCGGATCACCTGGACGCCGGGCGCAGTACCGCGACGTACCACTGTGATCAGCTGGCCATGGCCGGACTCGTCGCGCGGGAACGGCGCGGCCGCGAGGTACGGATCGGGCGGACGCTGCGGGGCGACGCGCTGGTCGACCTGATGAGCTGACCCGAGTTCCGCCCGGGGGTGGAGGGGTGACGCGCCGGGCAGCCGAACCGGCTGCCCGGCGCGCCTCTCAATCTCCAGGCCTGGTGCAACAGACCTGGTAGGTGACCTCGCCCCGGAGAGCCGATGGGGCCGGCCACTCTCCCCGCGCGCCGCCGTCCCGAACTCCCCCGAGGACCTCCCCTGAGAAACTTCCTGAGGCGACGAGCAAAACCGCTGTGAGGCTACCTCGCGCGGAGGTCACCGTAACGTCACTGCGCGTCGCCGTCGGTCGTCGCGTCAGCGTGGCCGGCGCCGGCCTGTTGCCGTCGGCATCCGATCGGTCAGGGGGCGGGCCGGACGAGCGGCTGGAAGGTGAGGTTGTCGAGGCCGATCGGGCGGAAGACGTCCGCGGCGCGCTGGTCCAGAATGCGCAGCGAGATGATCACCGGACGGTCGCCCACCCCGACACCGATGCCGGTGATGTGCAGGTCGTCGAGCGGAAGCTTCTCCACGGCCGCGCGCTGGGCGGCGATCTCGTTCTGGCTGACCCGCACCTTCGTGACACAGAGATTGGCGGCGACCAGCGGATCCAGCGCCTTGCGGATCGCCTCGACGTCGCCGTGCGCGACACCGACGACGAGCACACTGGGCTTGTTCGGCGGCTGGCCCGGTTTCGGATTGGGTGAGCCTTCCGGCCAGCCGATCCAGGGTGTCTGGAGCTGGTCCGCGCGCGCCTTGACGAACGCGTCCAGGGCCGGCGTGATCGCCGTACTCGCGTCGCCCGGCTGCCATCCCCCGGCCGGCGGCGGGCACGGTACCTTGTCGGGCTCCCCCGGGGCCGGCGGAGTGGGCGCGGACTGCTGCTCGACAGCGATGCGGCCGGCGTTCCAGGTACCGACCAGGCGGGCGGTGCCCGACTTCACGCCGAGAACGGTGGTCAGGTCCTCCAGCCGATTCACGTCCACGCCGGTGACTTCGATCTGCTGACCGGGTGTGCAGGCGGGCGGCTTCGTCTGCTGGTTCACGTCGAGGGGCAACGTGGTCGCGATCGGCAGGCAGTAGTACACCGGGGCCGACGGCGCCGCCACCACCTGGCCCTCCACCTGGACCTTGTCGCCGTCGCGGACGAGCAGCGGGTGCTCCTTGCCTGGGGCAACCGACGGCGCCTGGTCGCGGTGCGGGAGGACCTGGATCACCGCGACGGCGATCGCGGCGACACTGGCGGCCGCGAGAACGGGGACCCAGCGCTTCGGCCGACGAGGGCGCAGCATCCGGTCCAGGTCGGGCTCGGGCGGCGAGGGCTGGTCCGCGCGCCAGCGGGCGCCGGCCTCCGCCAGTACGTCGTCGACGTCGCGGTTCATTCGCTGACCTCCAGCAAGGAGCGCAGGCGGGCCCGCGCATCGGAAAGAGTTGACTTCACGGTGCCCTCCGAGCACCCCATCACGGCCGCGGTGTCGGCGACCGACAGATCGGCGAAGTAGTAACAGTCCACCGCCAGCCGCTGCCGCGCCGACAGAGCCTCGAGCGCGTGATCCACATCCAGCCGGGCCTCCACGTCCGGCCGCGGCGCGACCCGGTCGTGCTCACCCTCGTCGTCGGACAGCTCGGCCACCGGCCGCAACCGCCGCGCCGCCTTCCGCGCCTGATCAGCGGTGATCGCCAGCAACCACGCCGACGCCGATCCCCGCGCCGCGTCGAACTGCCCCCGCTTCACCCAAGCCCGCGCCAGCGCCTCCTGCACGATGTCGTCCCGATCGGCCCCCACCGCCAACCGAGCCGCCACCCGAGCCATCGCCGGCAGATGAGGCCGTACCCACTCGACAAACCCACCCCCGTCCGAAGGCGGCGCCCCAGCACCCAACCGATCCCTCATCGCAGTAGGCACACCCCGTCTACCCCCCGATCCCCATCCCCGGTTGGGTCCCAGCCATCACAAATCCCCCAACGACCCCGACCACCCCAAGTCATGCCCCACCCAACTCATCCACACAACCGAGAAGAACGGGTCGTCGGACGAGTGATTGGCGAAGGAGTACGGCGTTCACCAGGGGCGACGATCCCGCCTGATCAATCAGGTACCAGAGGCTGAGCCGGACCCGGTCAGGTGTGGTCGGCGACCGCGGCGGCGAAGACCGTTTCGGGACTGAGGGTCTCCGCGTCAGCGTCCCATGCCCTCAGGGTCTGCGTGACTTTGTCGTCGTCAAGGCGACCGACACCTTCGTCAACGTGCTGCCGAGCAGTCCGCGGACCGATCTCGGTGAACTCCAGCTCGGCACCGGTGAAGAACTCGTCGCGCAGTTCGCGGTTCAGGTGGAACTGCCCGGTGTTGGCGACGTACGTCCACACGTCCTCGTCGATCAGCGCCGTGACCCACACCTTCTGGCCGTCGAGGGTCGCGAGGTACAGCCGCGTCATCTGGTTCTCCCGTCGTTGTCGATCATCCGCTGGCGAGTGAAGTCCCTTGCGCGACCGGCCTCCTCCGACTCCGTGGCCGGTGCCTGCCCTTCGGTGCGCCGTACCCGAGAACCGTAACGCCTGACGTCGACCGGCACTCCGCCCAACTCGGTCATTTCGTCGAGGCCGGCCGGCTGAGTCATCCCGGCGGAGAGTCTGGTTGCTTCCGCGCCGGCTGCGCGCCGCTCGGCCTTACTCCGACGCTGGTCCCGCCCGACGTGGTACAGCTCCGTCGTCTGCATCTTCACATCGATGGACTCCAGCGAGTGGAACTGCACTTCTACCGTCGCTCCGTCCCGAGCCTCGAAGTGAGCATGGATCCCCTTGTACCGGCTCCCGTCCACGTAGGACTGGTGGGCGGCCCGTACCTTCCACCCTCGTTGCTCGAGCTGATTCACCGTGTCTCGAACCGAGTCCACCAAGGCGTTCGGCGTACTGGTGACCACCGTGAAGCGCAGCACATCATCCAGTGGTGGTTTCGGAAGGTGCTGGTACTTCGCGATCTTGCGCGCGAGCGACGCCGGCGACTTGACCCTGTGTTCGAGTTCATGGGTCATGTCGCCCGGTCCGATCGACTCCAGCAGGGCTCGGGTCACCTCATCGTGGTGGTCCGCTGCCTGCCGCAGTAGTTCCAGGCTCTTGACCGTCGGTTCCTTACCGAACTCCGTGGCGATCTCTTGCTTGGAGGGGACGGGATCTCCCCAGTTCAGGGCATGACCGGTGTTCAGTCTGGCGTGCAGCTCTTCGGGTTCCGGTACGCCCTGCAGCCCGTCGTCCGGCGGCATCTGTCCCCCAGGTCGGTTGTCGTTCTTCGACCGTAGTTATTCGGGGATGGGCCGTGGGGTGGGTTTTGGGATCTGTGGATAAGTGGTTTGGGCTACTACTGGTGGGCTGGGGTTGTGGAGTAGAGCTTGGCGATGATGGATTCGATGGTGGGTTCTTGGACTGTCAGGTCTGTGAGGGGGTAGTTGGCGGCTATCTGCGCTACCAGTGGGGCTGCCGAAGTGGTGGCTGGGAAGGTGAGCCATTGGCGCGGGCCTTCGGTTTTGGTGACCTCGGCTCCTTCCACCTGGATGGGTGGTTGGGTGGTGGCGAGGTCCACGACCAGGGTTCTCGGGGCGTTCTGGGAAGCCCTCAGGCCGGGGAGGGTGCCGTCGTAGACCTGGTGGCCGTGGTCGATGACCATGACCCTGGTACTGAGGGCTTCGATGTCGTCGAGGTCGTGGGTGGTGAGGATGACCGTGGTACCGCGGTCGCGGTTCACCTGGCCGAGGAATTCGCGCAGCCTGGCTTTGCTGACGATGTCGAGGCCGATCGTGGGTTCGTCGAGGTAGACGATCTCCGGGTCGTGCAGGAGGGCGGCCGCGATGTCGCCGCGCATCCGCTGGCCCAGGGACAGCTGACGGACCGGGACGTCGAGGAGGTCACCGAGGTCGAGCAGGTCGACGAAGGTGGCGAGGTTCTCGGCGTGACGGGCGGGCGGGACGTCGTACATCTTCTGCAGCACCGCGAACGAGTCCTTCAGCGGCAGGTCCCACCACAGCGTGGTGCGCTGGCCGAAGACGACGCCGATCCGCCGGGCCAGCCTGGTCCGGTTCCTCGACGGGTCCACGCCGGCGACGCGGATCGAGCCGCGGGTGGGGACCAGGATGCCGGTGAGCATCTTGATCGTGGTCGACTTGCCGGCACCGTTGGGGCCGATGTACCCGACCACCTCGCCTGGTTCCACGGTGAACGACAGCCCGTCGACGGCGCGGACCTCGCGACGGGTCCGGCGGAATCCGGTGCGGGTGGAGACGGTGAAGGCACGGGACACGTTGTCCAGTTCGATGACCGGCACGACTCAACTCCCTGTACTGCGGTAGCGACGGAGACCGGCTCGCCACGCGAGTGCCGCCAGCGCGACCATCACGACGGCGACCAGCGGGGACAACAGACCGATCCAGGACGGCAGGCCCAACGGGGCCGGCTTCCCCAGGACGAACAACACCGGGTAGTAGTTGACGAAGGCAAGGGGTACGACGAACGTGACGGCCCGGACGATCTCCTTGCCGAAGACGGCCAGCGGGTACTGGGTCAGCGTCTGGCCACCGTAGGTGAAGGAGTTGGCCAGTTCGGCCGAGTCGATCGCGATGAACTGGAACGCGGCGCCGAGGACGAAGATCGCCGCGAAGATGACCGACCCGGCGACCACCGAGACGACCAGCATGATGCCCTTGGCAACGGTCCAGTCGAGGTCGAGGTGGCCGAGGGCGAACCCGAGTACGATCAGGGCCTGCAGCGGCCGGCCGAGACGGCGCAGCGCGAACTGGTCCGCGGCCGTCTGCAGGAACGTCGGGACCGGCCGGATCAGGTACACGTCGAGGGTGCCGGTCCGGATCCGCTGGCCGACCTGCTCCACCGACCCGGTGGCCAGGTCGGCGAACCCGAGCGTCATCGAGGCCGTTGCGTACAGCAACCCCATCTGCGCGAGCGTGAACCCGCCGAAGACGTCGATGTGGCTGAACATCAGCAGGATCGCGACGAAGTCCATCACCGTCATCAGCATCGTGCTGAGCATCATCAGGACGAACGACGTCGGGTAGGCCAGCGCCGACCTGATCCACATCAGCACCAGCATCCAGTACTGCGCCGGCATCCGGCGGATCCCGTCAACCACCCTGGATCACCACCTTCCGGGTCGCCACCGACGTGACGAGTAGCCCGGCCAGCAGCAGCACCAGAACCCAGCCGAGCTGGAACACCAGGGCAGCCCCGGTACCCCCTGGGTTGCGGCCGAGCCAGATGTCGATCGGGACCTGCATGGTCGCCGCCCACGGGGTCGCGCGGGCGAACTCCCCGATCCAGCCCGGGAACACCACCAACGGCAGGATCATCCCGGAGAAGAACGACGACACCACCTGGGCGAGATGCTCCATACCGCGCGAGTCGGTGATCCAGAACCCGGACAGCGCGACCAGGTACCGGATGCAGAAGCTGATCACGATCGCCAGCACCAGACCGACCGCGAAGGCCAGCCAGGCGACCGGGTCACTCGGGAACGTCAGGTCGAACACCAGCGCACCGACCAGCAGCGGAGTACCGCCCCGAAAGGTCAACTGGAAGAGCGCGCGACCGAGGTCGACCGAGAGCCACCAGAGCAGCAGGTGCGTGGGCCGGTACAGGTCCACGGCGATCTCGCCACTGCGGACCCGGGCCCCGAGTTCGATCGTGGTGGTGGCACCGAAGATCCCGATCGGCATCAGCAGCCCCTGCTGGAGCCAGACAAAAGTGAGCGCGTCGGCGACGTCGTACCCGCCGAGGCCGGGACGTTCGTGCCACAGGGTGAGGTAGATGCCGCAGAGGATGAAGCCGAAGACGGTGTTGGTGAACGCGCCGGACACGGTGGCGATGCGGTACGTCGAGAAGCGGCGGAACGATCTTGCCGCGATCGCCCAGTACACGGCCACGGCCACCTCCTTTCACTCACGCTCGGGTGGTGTCCGGGGGCCCAGCGGCACGCGAAACCGCCCCGGATCCAGGAGGACCCGGGGGGATCGGACACCACTGTGGCGGCATGCGGGCATGCCGTTGTCAAGGGAAGAGGAGTGACAGTACGCCGGAGCGCGGCCGGGCGTCAACCGGAATTCGTCAGCGCGGAATCAGCCGACTTCGGGCACGTTCACCTCGGCGTACAACAGCTTCCCGAGCAACGTCGCGAACGGGACCGGGTGACTCGCGTACCCCAGATGTCCGCCCGGGAACGTGACGACGGGCCAGCCGATGGTGTCCGCGATCACCTCGATCGGCCGGCCGGGCAGGTGGTTCGCGGACTCCGCCCCGGCCGCCGGGACCACCTTGTGCGCGACCGTCTGCAACGCCCCGAGGTCCGGCACGTACCGGGTGTACGGGAGCAGCTTGTGCTCGAAGAAGAGGGCCGCGTTCGCCTGCATCCGGTCCACCACCTCGCGGTACTCCGGCCGCAGATCCTCGGGCGCCGGCTCCTCGTCGTCCAGCCCGAGCCCGCCGGCGAACAACGCCAGCGCCGCGCCGACGCCGTCCTCGGCGTATGTCTCCCGCACGTCCTCGAAGAACGCGCGAGCCGTCTCCGCGTCCGGGAGCAGCTCGACCGCGGGTGGTTCGTGGGCGACGAGCATCCGGACCCGATCCGGGAACCGGGTGATCAGCTCGAGCCCGGTGATCGCCCCGGAGCTGCTGCCGAACACGTACGCCGGCTCCTTCCCCGCGACGTGGTCGATCAGCGCCAGCGCATCCGCCGCGGCGGTGCTCACCTTCTCGTCCACCGGCGCCCCTTCGTACGGGCTGCGCGAGTTCCCCCGCGGGTCGTACGTGACGACGGTGTACTCCGCCGCCAGCTGACCCACGATCGAGTCGAACACGCCCCCGTCCGTGAACCCACCAGCGATCAGCAGCAGTACCGGCCCGGACCCCGTCACCTCGTAGTGCAACGTCGCCCCCGGCACGGCCAGCTTGTTCACGGTCTTCGCAGTCATTCGGTCACCCCTTCGTCCCAGCAGATGACCTCACCCTCCCGCGCCCCGCTGGCATCCCACGCACACGCCGCTGGCACGACCCCCGCTCAGTCGGTGTCGTCGGGTTGTGGGGTCGGGTCGTCGAGGCCGGACCAGGGGTCGCGGGGTGGGGCTACGCGGCGGCCTTGCGGGCAGATGCGGGCGAAGTCGCACCAGCCGCAGAGTGGGCCCGGCTCGGGTGGGAAAGCTTCGTCGGCTTCGGCCGGGGTGAGGCCCGTGTGCCAGCGGGCCTCGGCCGCGGCGGCGTCGTCGGCGATGGACTCGGCGCGCCGTTGGTGCCGGGCCAGGGACGCGTCGTCGTGGTCCGCGGCGGCGACCGAGTTGGTCGGCAGGTGGTGGAGCTCGACCCGGGTGCACGGGCGGTGCAGAACGCGGCGCGCGCCGAGGACGTACAGCGCCATCGCCAGGGACGACCGAGCGTCGGTACTGGTGAGGGGGCGGCGGCCGGTCTTGTAGTCGACGATCGCCAGCTCGGTCCCACCCTCGCCGTCACGGGCAGGTCGCTCGTCGATCCGGTCGACCCGACCGCGCAGGCTGGCCCGCTCGGTGGTGAAGGCGACGGTGCGCTCGACGCCGAGCGGTTCGTAGTACGGGTCGGTGTCACGCAGGTACCCGAGCACCATGTCGGTGGCGCGGTCCCGCCAGGTCAGCGACTGCTGCTCGTCGCGGAATCCCTCACTGCGCCAGCTCGACCGCATCTTGGCGACCACCTCGTCGGGGGTCCGCCGGGAGGCGGGCCAGCGCCCGAAGAAGTCGGCGAACACCTCGTGGACCACGGCGCCGACCGTGTTGTGCGCCCAGGGCGGGCCCTTCGGCGGCCGCGGCGTCTCCAGGTAGGTGTACCGGTACTTGCGCTTGCAGTCCGCGAACGTCATCAGCTTCGTCGGCGTCGCGACGAACAACCGCGTCGGCATCCCCGGCAGCATCTCGTTCATCAGCCCGCCTTGATGAAGTCCGCGACCGCGTCGGCGACCAGCTGGACCGCGATCGCGCTCAGCAGCAGACCGGCGATCCGGGTCACCAGCAGGACGCCGTTCTCACCGAGGACCCGCATGATCACGCCGGAGAACCGCAGCGTCAGCCACATCACCAGGTGGATCAGCACGATCCCGATCGAGATCGCCGCCACGTCGGGGAAGGACCCGTTCGCGCGCTGGACGAACACCATCGTCGCCACGATCGCGCCCGGGCCGGCCAGCAGCGGCGTACCGAGCGGGACGAAGGCGATGTTCACGTTCTTGGTCTGGACCGGGTCCTCGGCGGTGTCGGTAAGCAGCTGCAGCGCGATCAGCAGGAGCAGCAGACCTCCCGCGCACTGCAGGGCCGGCAATGTGATCCCGAGGTGGTGCAGGATCTGCTGCCCGAACGCGGCGAACACCACGATCACGCCGAACGCGACCAGGACCGCCTGCCAGGCGGCCTTCTTCCGGACCGCGCGGGACTGACCGGCCGTCAGCGAGATGAAGACCGGGACCGTCCCGGGCGGGTCCATGATCACGAACAGCGTGACGAACACCTCGCTCAGCAGCGTGAGGTTGATGACATCGTTCACGGCAGATAGGCCTCGGGCACCGTCGCGTCACTGGCGGCCGCGTTCGCCTTGGCCACCTCCAGCAGTCGCTCGAACTGCTCCGGCTCGGTGGTGTTCACGCCCAGGTCGTGGTCGATCTTGCCCACCCCGTGGTGGTCCGACGAACCGGTGGCGATGATGCCGAGGTCGTCCGCGATCCCCCGCAGGGTGGCGCGCGACTCCGGCGAGTGGTCCTGGTGGTCGACCTCGATCCCGGCCAGCCCGTGGTCGGCGACCAGGCGGGCGATCGTCTCCGCGGTCACCACCTTGTAGCTGGACCGGCCCCACGGGTGCGCGATCACCGGCACACCGCCGGCCGCGCGGACCAGGTCGATCGCGCGCGCCGGGTCGATCGCGTAGTGCGACACGTGCCCGGCCCGACCGTCCGCGAGGTACTTGTCGAACGCCTCGCTCCGGGTGGCGACCGTGCCGTTCGCGACCAGCGCGTCGGCGACGTGCGGGCGGCCGACGGACGGCGTACCGGTGGCCTGGGCGAGCACCTCGTCCACGGTGAGCCGGACGCCGAGACCGTTCAGCCGGGCGACGATCGACGGGATCCGCTCGGTCCGGCCGTCGCGGACGATCCGCAGCTCCTCGGCCAACGGGGCGTACGCCGGGTCGAGCAGATATCCGAGCAGGTGGACGGAGATGCCGTTCAGCTTGCAGGAGATCTCGATCCCCGGCACGAAGCCGATCCCGAGGTCCTCGGCGGCCCGGCGCCCGTCGGCCCAGCCGTCAGCCGTGTCGTGATCGGTGACGGCGATCACATCCAGCCCGTCCCGCTGCGCATGCGCGATCAGGACGTCGACCGGGTCGGTGCCGTCCGAGCGGTTCGAATGGGTGTGCAGGTCGATGCGCACGAGCGATCGGGGTCCCTTCTCTGGACAGCTCTCGACGCAGATGCTATCGGTGCGCGCGGACGACTTTTATGGTTCTCCCCATGGAACGTGACCGGGTCGACTGTGTGGGGGCGCTCGTGTACGACGAGCAGCACCGGTTGTTGGTGATCCGCCGGGCGAACGAGCCTGGCCGGGGGTTGTGGTCGCTGCCGGGTGGACGGGTCGAACCGGGTGAGGACGATCCGGCCGCGGTGGTGCGCGAGGTGGCCGAGGAGACCGGTCTCGAGGTGGTGGTCGGGGACCTCGTCGGCGAGGTGGAACGCGAGGGCCCGGGCAACACCCTCTACGTCATCCGCGACTACGAAGCCGAAGCGGTCGGCGGCGACCTCACCCCCGGCGACGACGCCACCGAAGCCCGCTTCGTCGACCGGGCCGAGTTCCGGTCCCTCCCGACCACCACCCTCCTCGTCTCCACCCTCTCCCAGTGGAACGCCCTGCCCGGTTAGACCATCGACCGCGGCGCGTCAGTAGCTGATGTAGTACCAACCCGCCGCGATAGTCGGGTACACGCCGGGGAACTCGTCGCCCTGCGCGCCGGCCGGTACCTGCGAGCTGTCACGCCGCTCTCACGGAACTGACGCGACGGCAGGTGACCATGCCGTGATACTGAGTTGATGGACGATGCCGGAATGGTCAGGGCCATCGAGGGGAACTTGGCCGAGTTGCTGGTGCGGATGGGCGCTGCTGGGGGTGGGGAGCAGCGGGACGACGGGGTGGTGCGGTGGACGATCGGGGGGTCGCCGATCGACTATCACAACGCCGTGGTCGGGGCCGATCTCTCTCCGGGCAACGCGGACGCGGTCATCGCGGAGTCGCTGGAACTACTGCAGGACAAGGGCGTTCCGGGGTGCTGGCATGTCGGGCCTTCGATGCGGCCCGCGGATCTCGGCGTCCGACTCACGAAGGCGGGATTCACCGCGGCCGGTGGCGAACCTGGGATGGCGGTCGCGCTCGCCGACCTGAGCGACGAGCCGCTCGGACCGGACCAGCTCCGCATCATCCGGGTCGAGGACGACGCCGACCTCGGTACCTGGGCGACCACGCTCGCGCGCGGGTTCGGGGAGGGTCCGAAGGAGGCGGACTGGGTCGCCGAGATCTACCGAAGGGAAGGGCTCGGCGATCCGTGGCGGCACTACCTCGGGTGGCTCGACGGTGAACCGGTGGCGACGACCACGATCTTCCTGACCCCGGGGATCGCAGGGGTGTACTTCGTCATGACGGTCCCGGAGGTTCGCCGGAAGGGCATCGGTGCCGCGATCACCCGCGCCGCCGTCCGCGCGGCCGAGGACGTCGCGACGCATGCCGTCCTCGGCTCGTCCCCCGCGGGCCGGTCCGTCTACGCGGGGCTCGGCTTCCGCGAGTACTGCTCGATCGACCTCTACGAGTGGGCCTCCACGGCCAAGCCACCCTCACCGCCCGCGACCCGACCGTGATGTGTGGAACTAAATGTCCGCCCCAGGGTCATTTAGTTCCACAAACCGGCGGCCGGCGCCGTTGTCCACAGGGGGCGGCGCCGGGGGTGGGGAAGTGCGGCAGGCTTGGGTGGGTGGAGTGGTGGTGGCAAGGACAGCTGGAGGCCGACGGCGTTCACGCCCTCATCCACGACCAGCTCCGGATCGTGTCGCGTGGGCAACTCCAGGCCGCCGGGTGGCCGGAGTCGCGGATCAAGCGCGGGTTGCGCGGCCGGCGCTGGCAGGTGGTCCATCCCGGCGTCTACGCCACCCACACCGGACCGATCGGGTACTACGAACGTCTGCTCGCCGCCCTGCTCTACGCCGGCCCCGACGCGGCATGGAGCCACTACACGGCAGCCGAACAGCTCGGTCTACTCAAGCGCGACGCCGCTCGCCCCGTCTACATCACCATCCCGAAACAGCGGAAGGTCCGACCACAGCCACACCTGGTGATCCACCGCGACGAGCACTGGGCCGGGCGACTCGCGCGGGTGCTGCCACCCCGGCGGACGCCCGCCGACGCGGTACTGGACATCGTGGGGGTCTCCGCAACGCTGGACAGCGCGGCAGCCGTCATCGCCGAGGCCTGCCAGAGCGGGCGTGTCGATCCGTCCGCGATCCTGCGGGCCCTGGAGACGCGTCCGCGGCTCCGTCATCGCAGGGCATTGCGGCCGGTCCTGCGTGACGTCGCGGACGGGTCGCACTCGCTGTTGGAGCTTCGGTACCTGCGCGACGTGGAGCGACGGCACGGGTTGCCACGCGGGACCCGACAGCGGGCGGTGGACGGTGAGTTCACCGATGTGTACTACGACGGGTTCGCGTTGCTCGTCGAACTCGACGGGCGGCTGCACCTCGTGCCGCGGCAGCGGTGGCGAGATCTCGATCGGGACAATCGCGCCACGCTGCGGGCCGAGGCGACCTTGCGGTACGGGTGGTTCGACGTGACGAACCGGGCGTGCGAGGCCGCCGTCCAGGTACTCGAAGTGCTGCGCCGTACCCAACCGACCCTGAACGCAAGCCCCTGCTCACCGAGGTGTCCGGTCGCCGGTTTGTGGAACGTTTTGGCCGTATAGCGCGCAGAAGGTTCCACAAACCGTCAGCTGTTCCAGTGGAGGATTGCGGGGGAGCCACGTTCCCAGCCGAGGACCGAGAGGGTGGCGGTGTTGAGGACGAAGTGGCGGCCTTCGGTGACGTCGAGTTCGAGCCAACGGGCGGTGAGGGCTCGGAGGGCGTGGGAGTGGCCGAAGACCAGCGCGTCGCCGGGAACCGCGGCGAGGCGGGCGGTGACACGGTCGAGCCGGGCCGAGACTTCGGCGGGGGTTTCGCCGTGGGGGACCGGGTTGTCCCACACGGTCCAGCCGGGGACGGTCTCGCGGATCTCGGCGGTCGTGACGCCTTCGTAGTCGCCGTAGTTCCACTCGACCAGGTCGTCGTCGACCTGAGCCTCGGGGAAACCGGCGAGTTCGGCGGTACGGCGGGCACGGCGGCGCGGCGACGTGAGCACCAGATCGAACGACTCCCCCGCCAGCCGCGGGGTCAGGCTCGCCGCGACATGCTCACCCTCGGCGGTCAGCGGCAGGTCGGTGACCGAGGTGTGCCGGCCCGACTTGCTCCACTCGGTCTCCCCGTGGCGGACCAGGAAAACCCGGTCCTTTCGTTCCTGTGTGGTCACGCTGTCATCTTCGCAGACCGGAAGCCGGGGACGCCGAACCCTTGACCGTTTGAACGATCCAGGGCAGGGTAGCAAAACTGTAAGCGCTTCCACTTCGTCCGCCAGGAGGAACCACAGTGGCTTCCGGACCCACCGGCAGGCCGGCGACGATCTACGACGTCGCCGCGCTCGCGAAGCTGTCGATCGCGACGGTTTCGCGGGTCCTGCAGGGCACCGGACCGGTGTCGGAGAAGGCCCGTGCCCGGGTGGACCAAGCCGCCCACGAGCTGAACTACGTCCCGCTGCGCGCCGCCCGGAGTCTCGCGGTGCAACGGCACGAGGCACACGGACTGGTCCTGCCCGACCTGGCCGGACCGTTCTACGGCGACCTGCTGATGGGGTACGAACGCTGGGCCGGCGAACACGGCCAGAGCGTGATCCTCACCGTCACGCACGGCAACCCGGATCCACGCCGCAGCCTGCGCGACCTGGCCGGCCGGGTCGACGGGATCGTTGTCCACGGCAACGCTCTGGACCTGGCCGCGATCCAGGGCCTGCGCCGCGCCAAGGTCCCGGTCGTGGTCGTCGCCCATCCCCCGATCCCCGGCTGCGACACAGTGCGTAGCGAGAGCGCCGCGAGTGCCGAACAGCTCACCACCCGGCTGCTCGGCCACGGCCGTCCCGATCTGCTCTTCGTCGGCGACCCGGCCAGCTCGTACGACGTGTCCGAGCGGTACGCCGGGTTCTCCAAGGCGCACCGTGACCACGGACTCGCCGTCCCGGAGCCGGCCCGGGTACCGCTGACCGAGGACGCCGGCACCGCCCTCGCCAAGACGTTGCTCGCGGCAACCGAGCGGCCGGGCGGCCTGGTCTGTGCGAACGACGAGCTCGCCCTGGCCGCGGTGAAGACGCTGACCGCGGGCGGGCTCTGTGTCCCGGCCGACATCGTCGTCACCGGCTGGGACGACGTGATGGCGGCGCGGTACGTGTCGCCCGGATTGACCACCGTGCGGCAGCCGATGGCCGAACTCGGCCGGCTCGCCGCCCAACGACTGCACGAACGCGTGACGGGCGAACGGTCCCGCGCGCGCAACGACGTACTGGCCACACAACTCGTGCTGCGCGACAGCTGCGGCACGGCATCGGGGGAAGCAGGCTCCACCACCCCTTCCAACTGAGGAGAAACACGATGTTCACCCAGACCAACCGGGTCCGCCGCCGGCTGGTGACCGGCGGCGCGCTACTGACCGCCACCGCGCTCGCCCTGGCCGGCTGCGGCCGGTCGGAGGACTCCGGCGCCGCGGCACCCGAGTCGACCACCAGCGTGGGCAGCGGACCGGCCACCGGCGACCTGACCGTGTGGGCGATGGGCACCGAGGGCGAGAACCTGCCCCAGCTGACCAAGGCCTTCGAACAGGCCAACCCCGGCACCAAGGTGACCGTCACCCCGATCCCGTGGGACGCGGCGCACAACAAGTTCACCACCGCGATCACCGCGCAGTCGCTGCCGGACGCCGCAATGGTCGGCACCACCTGGATGGGTGAGTTCGCCGGCCTGGACGCGCTCGACCCGACGCCGAACGGCTTCGACACGGCCGGCTTCTTCCCGGGCGCGCTGGACACCACCAAGGTCGGCGGCGTCGGCTACGGCGTGCCCTGGTACGTCGAGACGCGGGTCGTCTACTACCGCAAGGACCTCGCCGCGAAGGCCGGCATCACCACGCCGCCGACCGACTGGGACGGCCTGAAGGCGATGGCCAAGGCGATGCAGGACAAGGCCGGCGCGAAGTACGGGATCAACCTGCAGCCCGGTGGGCAGGGGTCCTGGCAGACCGTGATGCCGTTCGCCTGGTCGGCCGGGGCGAGCATCACCAGCGACGACGACAAGCAGTTCACCCTGGACTCCCCGGAAATGCAGGAGGGGCTGAAGTACTACCAGAGCTTCTTCACCGAGAAGGTGGCCGGCACCGACCTGCCGCCGAACCAGACCGAGGCGCAGTTCGTCAGCGGCCAGGTGCCGATGTTCATCTCCGGACCGTGGATGGCCGGCTCGATCGCGAAGCTCGGCGGCGACAAGATGAAGGCGAACATCGGCGTCTTCGAACTGCCGAAGAACAAGACCTCCACGTCGTTCGTCGGCGGCAGCAACTTCGTCGTGTTCAAGGCGAGCAAGAACAAGGACAGCGCCTGGAAGCTGGTGCAGTGGCTGTCCGAGGCGAAGACGCAGACGGAGTGGTACAAGCTGTCCACCGACCTGCCCGCGGTGCAGAGCGCCTGGCAGGACCCGAGCATCGCCTCCGACCCGCTGCTGCCGGTGTTCGGCAAGCAGCTGGAGACCGCGAAGGCGCCACCGGCCATCGTGAACTGGGAGCAGGTCGCGACCGCGTTCGACGCCGAGGTGGAGAAGATGGCCAAGGCCGGGCAGTCGCCGGCCGACACCGCCAAGGCGATCCAGACCAAGGCTACGTCGATCGGTACCGGTAGCTGATCGAGGATGTCCACCGCCACCTTGCAGGAGAAGTCTGCCCGCGTCCGGCCACCCGGCCGGCCGTCGGCGCGGGGCCGCCGCCCGCTGGACCGCCAGACGCTCGCCGCCTGGATCCTGGCGCTGCCGTTCGTGCTGCTGTTCCTCGCGTTCTCGGCCGGACCGGTGATCGGCTCCCTGGGGATGAGCTTCACCGACATCAAACAGCGTGACCTGCGGACGCCGTTCGCGGTGAACGGCGTCGGGATCGAGAACTACGTCAAGGCGCTGTCCGACGAGACCTTCCGCCGGGCCGCGCTGAACACGGCGTACTTCGTGGTCGTCGGCGTCCCGCTCACCCTGGTGGCGGCGCTCGGGGCCGCGGTGCTGCTGGACCGCGGCGTGAAGAAGTTCCAGAGCCTGTTCAAGGTCGCGTACTACCTGCCGGTGGTCACGTCGATCGTCGCGATCGCGGTGATCTGGCGGTTCGTGCTGTCGCCGGACGCCGGGCTGCTGAACACCGTGCTCGGCTGGGTCGGCATCGACGGGCCGAACTGGCTGGCCTCGAAGACCTGGGCGATGCCGTCGCTGATCGCGATGGCGGTCTGGCGCAACTTCGGGTCCGCGATGATCATCTTCCTCGCCGGACTGCAGGGCATCCCGCAGTCCGTCGAGGAGGCCGGCCAGCTCGACGGTGCGGGCTCGTGGCAACGGTTCCGGTACCTGATCCTGCCGTTGCTGCGGCCGACCGTGCTGTTCACCAGCGTCGTCACCGGGATCGGCTACCTGCAGTTCTTCGAGGAGCCGTTCGTGATGACCCAGGGCGGTCCGCTGAACAGCACCGTCTCGGTGTCGATGTACACCTACCAGCAGTTCGGCTTCGGCAACTACGGCCTGGCCACCGCGATGAGCTACCTGCTGTTCGTCGTCATCGCCGTCGTCACGTTCATCCAGTTCCGGCTGCTGAGGGAGAAGTGATGCGCCGCACCTGGTGGATCTACCTGATCGGAGTGCTCGGCCTGATCGCGGTCGCGGCGCCGTTCGTCTGGATGCTGCTCGGCAGCTTCAAGACCCAGGGCGAACTGCTCCGCGTCCCACCGACCTGGTGGCCGCAGGAGCCGACGACACGGAACTACGGCGACCTGTTCGGCAAGGCCAACTTCCCGCACTACTTCCTCAACTCGACCCTGGTCGCGCTGGTGGTGACCGCGGGCAACCTGATCTTCTGCTCGATGATCGGGTACGCCCTGGCCAAGCTGCGGTTCAAGGGCCGCAACGCGTTGTTCGTGCTGGTGATGGCGACGCTGATGATCCCCGGCATGGTCACCTTCGTCCCGTTGTTCGTGATGGTCACCAACGCGGGGCTGGCGAACAGCTACCCGGGCCTGATCCTGCCGTTTCTGGTCTCGCCGTTCGGCGTCTTCCTGATGCGGCAGTTCTTCTCCGGGCTGCCCGACGACCTGATCGACGCGGGCCGGGTCGACGGCACCAGCGAGCTGGGCATCTTCGCCCGGATCATGCTGCCGCTGACCCGGCCGGCCCTGGCCACGCTCGGCATCCTGACCTTCCTCGGCTCCTGGAACAACTTCCTCTGGCCGCTGGTGATCGCCCAGACCGAGGACAAGTACACCCTGCCCGTCGCCCTGGCGCTGTACTCGACCGGCCAGAACGCGCAGAACTTCGGCCTGCTGATGGCCGGCGCGGTCGTGGTCGTCGTCCCGGTGCTGGTGATGTTCCTGGCTTTCCAGCGGCACGTCACCAAGGGCATCGCGATCACCGGACTCAAATAGACCCTGCATTGGAGACCTCGATGACCGCCACCATCAGTCGCCGCACTCTGCTCGCCGCGACCGGATCAGCCGCCCTGATCGGGACCACGGCCACCGCCGGCCCGTCGTACGCCGGACCGCGTGACCCCGCCCAACTACTGAAGGGGAGCTGGCAACCCACTCGGGAGGACAAGGCTCTGGTCGGCCGGTGGGCCCGGGACACCTGGCGCAGCCTGGTCGCGATGACCGACGAGCGCACCGGCCTGCCCGCCGACAACATCGGCGCGTCCGTCACCGACCCGGTGCGCAGCAAGTACACGTCGCCGACCAACATCGGCGGGTACCTGTGGAGCACCGTGGTCGCGCGGCAGCTCGGCATCATCTCGCCGCAGGAGTCGCTGCGCCGGATCACCCAGACGCTCACGACGATGCGGACCGTGGACCACCACGAGCCGAGCGGCATGTACTTCAACTGGTACGACGAGGCGACCGGCGAGGTGCTGCACGTCGACCCGGACGGGACCCGGGAGATCACCCCGTTCGTGTCCAGCGTCGACAACGGCTGGTTCGCCGCCGCGCTGATGGTGGTCCGCAACGCCGAACCTCGGGCCCGGGCGCTGGCCGACTCGCTGCTCGGCACAATGAACTTCGCCTACTACTACAACCCGGACGCGCGGCCCGGGCTCGGCGCCGGCCTGATGCGCGGTGGTTTCTTCGAGACCCCGCCGCCGGACGAGGAGACCGACAAGGGCAACCACGCCGGGACCGGGCCGGACGTGTACTACCGCAAGTTCCACTACGACACCTGCAACACCGAGGCCCGGATCGCACCGTACATCGGGATCGCGCTCGGCCAGGTCCCGCCCGAGCAGTACTTCGCCACCTACCGGGTGTTCCCGGACTCGTGCGACTGGTCCTGGGTCGAGCAGAAGGCAAGGGGCGTGCACCGGAAGTACCTCGGCATCGACGTGTTCGAGGGCACCTACTCGTACCGCGGGATGCGGCTGGTGCCGTCGTGGGGCGGCGACATGTTCGAGTCGCTGATGCCGGACCTGTTCGTGCCCGAGTCGAGATGGGCGCCGCGGAGTTGGGGGATCAACCACCCGTTGACCGTCCGGGCCCACATCGAACACGGCATGGACGACGCGAAGTACGGCTACTGGGGCTTCTCCCCCGCCTCCAACCCGAAGGGCGGGTACTCCGTCTACGGCGTGGACGCGATCGGGATGGACCCGAACGGCTACCCGTCCGACCTGGAGGCGACCAACTACGACGCCGGCTTCGAGGGCTGCCGGGAAGGGACGAACCCGAACCCGGCGTTCGGCGACGGCGTGGTCACCCCGCACGCCGCGTTCCTGGCGATGCAGTACGCGCCCCGGCAGGCGATCGACAACCTGGGCCGGATCGAGTCGACGCTGAAGGCGTACTCCGCTGGCGGGTTCTACGACTCGGTCGCGGTCCGGTCCGGCCTGATCGCCCGCCGGTATCTGTCCCTCGACCAGGCGATGGTGATGGGAGCCATCGGCAACGTTTTCGGCAACGACGTGATCCGGCGGAACTTCAGCGCCGGCGCGGTGGCCCGCAAGGTCCGCCCGCTGATCGCGATGGAAGAGTTCACCGCCGGTCTCGACTGATCTCGGAGAGAGCGCAAGCTATGCAGAGCGACGCGAAGAAGGACTGGGACGAGCGGATCGCCCGCCGCAGCGACGAGGACCGGGACTTCACCTTCCCGGACCTCGATCCGCCCAAGGAGGTCACCGCGGTGGGTGGGGTCGGCCAGGTCACCGTCGACTGGTCCCCCGTCCCCGGCGCGGTGGGGTACCTGATCCTCCGCGGGCCGGAGGACGGCCCGCTCGAACCGGTCGACCACCACAGCCGGGACATCCTGTCGATCCCGGAGCCGCCGTACGTCGACACCACGGTCACACCGGGGACGCCGTACCGGTACGCGGTGGCGAGTGTGCCCGAGGTGACCGTGGCGGGCCGCGCCAGCGAGGTGGTCGGCGCCGTCCCGCTGGTCGCCGACGGCACCGAGCCGGCGGTGAGGATCGCGGTCGACACCGTTGCCGACGGCATCGAGCTGCACCGGCCGTGGGTACCGATGGTCGGTAGTGAACGGCTCAGCCAGCTGCTCTGCAAGGACCTCAGCGGCGGCCGGGAGATCGGCGTCGAGCTGGAGCAGGCGCTGCGCCGGATGCACGACGACCTCGGCGTCCGGACGGTGCGTGCGCACGCGATCTTCCACGACGACACCCGCGTCTACACCGAGCGGGACGGGCAGCCTGTGTACGACTTCACCGTCGTGGACGCCATCTACGACAAGGTGCTCGCGATCGGGCTGCGGCCGGTGGTCGAGCTCGGGTTCATGCCGCGGGACCTGGCCAGCGATCCCGGCAAGACGGTCTTCGAGTACGGCGCGATCATCTCGCCGCCGAAGTCGTACGACCGGTGGGCCGCCCTGGTCCGCGAACTGGTCGAGCACCTGATCGAGCGGTACGGCCTGGACGAGGTCCTGGGCTGGGACTTCGAGGTCTGGAACGAGGCGAACCTCGAGGTCTTCTGGTCCGGCACGAAGGCCGAGTGGATGCGCCTGTACGACGTGACCGCGGCCGCCGTGAAGTCGGTCGACCAGCGGCTCGCCGTCGGCGGTCCGTCGTCCGCCGCGGCCGGATGGGTGGACGACCTACTCGCGCATGCGGCGGCGAACGGGTCCCCGGTGGACTTCGTCTCCACGCACACCTACGGGAGTCCCCCGCTGGACGTGCGGGCGTCGTTGGAGCGGCACGGGTTCGGCGAGGCCCGGGTGCTGTGGACCGAATGGGGTGTCACGCCGACGCACTTCAACCCGATCAGCGACTCGGTGTTCTCCGGAGTGTTCCTGCTCCGGGGGATGCGCTCGGCCGCCGGCCGGGTGGACGCGCTGGCGTACTGGGTCGCGTCGGACCACTTCGAGGAGCTCGGTCGTCCGCCTCGGCTGTTGCACGGTGGCTTCGGCCTGCAGACGGTCGGCGGTCTGCCGAAGCCGCGGTACCACGCGTTGTCGCTGCTGAGCCGGCTCGGCCGGATCGAGCTGCCGGTCGAGTTCACCGGTGACGGCGGCGGCAGCCTGGTCGAGGCGTGGGCGTCCCGGGACGAGGACCGGGTCGCCGTCCTGGTGTGGAACCTGACCCTCGACCAGACCAAGGCGGACGGCGCACCGGAACTGGCTCGCCGGATCCAGCTCGACCTGGCCGGGCTGGATCCGGACTGGCAGGGTCGGGCGACCTACCTGACCATGCCGGCCGAAGCTTGGCCGGACGGCTCGGGCGACCTGGTCGCAGCCGCCACGGCACTCGGGATCGGCGACTGGCCGGAGTCCGACGAGCAGTGGGCCGCCCTGGCCGAGCGGGCCGAACTGGTCACCACCGCGGTGACCAGGACCGGCTCGACGGTCGAGCTGACCCTGCCGATGCCGGCCGCGGTCCTGCTCGAGTTCACGCCCTAAAGGTCCACCAGATTGCGCAGGGGGCGGCCGTCGGCGAGGGCATCGACGTTGTCGGTGATGTCAACGGCCCGCCCCGCGAAAACCTCGGCGGTGTGACCGGACTGGTGCGGCGTCAGCACGACGTTGGACAGCTCGGTGAAGTCGAGGTGCGACGGCGGTGGGTTGCCGGGTTCGCGGGGATTGCGCCACCACACGTCGATCCCGGCGCCCGCGATCGTGCCGGTCTCGAGCGCGTCGTACAGGGCCTGCTCGTCGACGACGGCGCCACGGGCGACGTTGATCAGGATCGCGGTCGGCTTCATCGAGGCCAGCGCGGCCGCGTCGATCAGGCCGCGGGTCGCGTCGGACAGCGGCACGGTCACCACGACGACGTCCGAGGCGGCGAGCAGTTCGTGCAGTTGGTCGTCCCGGCCGACCCAAGCCACGTCGAGCCCGGCGGGCAAGGGCGCTTCCGGGCGGCGCCGGACAGTACGGATCGTCATGCCCATCGCCGCACCGAGTCGGGCCACGGTCGCCCCGATCTCGCCGAAGCCGACCACTCCCAGGGTCCGGCCGGCCAGCACCCCGCCGAACGGGTACTCCTGGTCGACCATCGCGTTCTGCCAGACTCCGCGGCGAAGATCCGCCTCGGACCGCAGGACCCGGCGCAGCAGCATCATCGCCGTCATCATCACGTGCTCGGCGATCGAGCGGCCGTGGTGGAACGTATTCGCCAGCTGCACCCCCGACGGCAGCGGCGGGATCTTGTCCACCCCGGCACCCGTCACGTGCACCAGCCGCAAGCGGGGCATCGCGGCCAGCAGCTCGGGCGTGGCCGAGGAGCAGACCAGCACGTCGTACTCCGCCGGGTCGGCCGCCGCGGTGAAGTCGAAGGTCCAGGTGTGTGGCGAGGCGCCGTCACGGGTCAGCACGTCGGTGAACCGGCCCATCACGGGCTCGGTCACCAGGACTCGGAGCGCACTCACCAGCGCGGGATCGAGTTGTCGAAGTCCGGCTGGAACTTCCGCATGTAGCCGGTGTCGTCACGATTCCGCAGCCCGCACTCGATGTACTGCTCGTGCAGCCGCGCGAGCCGGTCACGGTCCAGCTCGATGCCCAGCCCGGGCCCGGTCGGTACCGGGACGGCACCGTCGACGAAGCTCAGCACGCCGTCCACGATCACGTCCTCGTCGGCCCGCTTCCACGGCCAGTGGGTGTCGCAGGCGTAGTCCAGGTTCGGCGTCGCCGCGGCCAGGTGGGTCATCGCGGCCAGCGAGATGCCGAGGTGCGAGTTCGAGTGCATCGACAGCCGCAGCCCCCAGGTCTGGCAGATCCCGGCCAGCAACTGCGAGCGCCGCAGTCCGCCCCAGAAGTGGTGGTCGGACAGGATCACCTGGACGGCGTCCTTCGCGAACGACTCGGGCAGGTGGTCGAACGACACCACGGCCATGTTCGTCGCCAGCGGCATCCCGGCCGACCGGGCCACCGCCGCCATCCCGTCGATCCCGGGCGCCGGGTCCTCCAGGTACTCCACGATGCCGTCCAGCGCCTCGGCGACCTTGATCGAGGTCTCCACGGTCCAGGCGGCGTTCGGGTCCAGCCGCAGCGGGTGGTCCGGGAACGCCGCGCGCAACGCCTTGACCGCCTCGACCTCCTGCTCCGGGGCGAACACGCCGCCCTTCAGCTTGATCGCGGAGAACTTGTACTCCTCGATCATCTTGGTCGCCTGCCGGACCAGGCCCTCCGGATCGAGGGCCGCACCCCACTCGTCGTCCTCGTGGCCCGGGTGCCCGGCCCACTTGTAGAACAGGTACGCCGAGTAGTTCACCCGGTCGCGGACCGCGCCACCGAGCAGGTCGCTCACCGGGACGCCGAGCAGCTTGCCCTGGAGGTCCAGCGCGGCCACCTCGAACGGCGAGAACACCCGGTCGGCGGTGGCCGAACCGGTGACCATGCCGCTCATCCCGTGGCCGCCGACACCGTCGTCGGTCGCCAGCGAGGTGACCACGGCGCGCATGATCGCGTTGGTGTCGAAGACGTTGCAGCCGACCAGCCGGCCGGCCGCCCGCTCGAGGCGCTGCAGGTGCGGCAGGTCGCCGTACGACTCACCGAGCCCGTACACCCCGCCTTCGGTGACCACCTCGACGATGCTGCGCAGCGCGAAGGGCTCGTGCACGCCGACGCTGTTGAGCAACGGCAGGTCGTCGAAGGCGACCGGGGTGACCCGGACCGCGGTGATCCGGTGCGAGTGGGCAGGAGGCGGCGTCGAGGCTGAAGTCACGATCGTGATTGTGCCACCCGTCCACATTCGTAGACAAGGGTCCCGTATGAAGATCGCCGCGATGTCGCTCCGCGCGGCCGGGCCGGGGTCAGTCCCAGGCCATCGAGCTCGTCATCGGGGCGACGATGCGGGAGATCTTGCCGCTGACCTGCCGGAGCGCCTCGACGATCTCGGCCTCGCGTTCCGGGGTCAGCCGGGCCAGCGGGATCGAGGCGCTGATCGCGTCGGTGGCGGGCTCGCGGTAGTGCAGGGCGACCGCGAAACACCGCAGCCCGAGGGTGTTCTCCTCGTTGTCCACGGCGAATCCGCGCTGCCGGGCGACCTCGAGATCCTTCTCCAGCTCGGCGGGGTCGGTCAGCGTCTTCACCGTCAGCGGGGCCAGCTCGGCGGGCAGGTGCCGGGCCACCTCGTCGGGCGGCTGCGCGGACAGGATCGCCTTGCCCAGCGAGGTGGAGTACGCCGGCAGCCTGCGCCCGACCCGGCTGTACGGGCGGAGGTACTGGCTGGACTCGCGGGTCGCCAGGTACACCACGTCGGTCCCGTCGAGGCGGCCGAAGTGGAAGGTCTCGTCGAGCTGCTCGCGGAGCTCGTCGAGGAACGGCGCCACCAACGGGAGGTACGGGTCGGTGTCGAGGTAACTCGTCCCGGCCAGCAGTGCGCGGATGCCGATGCCGTACAGGGTGCCCGTCGTGTCGGAGCGGACCCAGCCGTGGGTGGCCAGCGTCCGGAGCAGCGCGTGCAGGCTGCTCCTCGGGACGCCGAGCGCCTCGCTGAGCTCGCGCAGACGGACAGGACGGTTCTGGCGAGCGGCCAGGAACTCGAGGATCTCGACGGTCCGAGCCGCCGACTTCACCTCGCGTACCCCGGCCGCTCCCTTGGCGACGGACTCACTCATGGCCGTCACCCTATGTCCCATGTGGACGCCCGTCCACGTATGCGAACACACCGGCACGACCGTGTCAGGCCTCCGGGCTAGACGGGAACCGGTTCGGCGGCGTTGATCGGGTGGAAGCACTCGGCCGCATGGGTGTCGTGGGCCGGGTCCGCGGTGAGTGGTGGAGCGGCGGTGGCGCACTCGTCGGTCGCCCGCCAGCAACGGGTCCGGAAGCGGCAGCCGGACGGCGGGTCGAGCGGTGACGGGATCTCGCCGGACAGGATGATCTGCTCCCGCCGGCGGGACTCGTCGAGCGACGGAGCCGCCGACATCAGCGCGTTGGTGTACGGGTGCAACGGCCGCTCGAAGGTCGATTCGGTGTCGCCGTGCTCGACGATCCGGCCGAGGTACATCACCACGATCCGGTCGGCGACGTGCCGGACCACGGACAGGTCGTGCGAGATGAACAGGTACGCCACTCCGAGCTCCTGCTGCAGTTCGTTCAGCAGGTTGAGCACCTGGGCCTGCACCGACAGGTCGAGCGCGGACACCGGTTCGTCGCAGACGATCAGCTCGGGGTTGAGCGCCAGCGCCCGGGCGATCCCGAGTCGCTGCCGCTGCCCGCCGGAGAACTCGCTCGGGTACTTGCGCGCGTCGGACGGCCGCAGACCGACCAGGTGCAGCAGCTCGCGGACCCGGGCGGCGCGATCGCGGGAGGTCTGGTAGAGCGACCGGTGCGTGTGCCACGGCTCGCTGACGATGTCGCCGGCCGACATCCGCGCGTTCAGCGAGGCGAACGGGTCCTGGAACACCATCTGGACCCGGCGCCGGAAGGCGAGCAACTCGGCCCCGCGGAGCTTCTGCGGATCCACCCCGTCGAACCGGATCGACCCACCGTCGGGGCGTTCCAGCATCAGCAGCGTGCGGGCCAGGGTGGACTTGCCGCAGCCGGATTCGCCCACCAGGCCGAGGGTTTCGCCGCGGCGCAGGTCGAAGGTGATGCCGTCCAGGGCCCGCAACTGCTTGCGCTTGCCCTGGTGCCGAACACCGAAGACCTTGCTCAGATCGCGGACCTCGAGCAACGGGGTACTCATGCGGTGACCTCCTCGGGGAAATGGCAGGCGGCGACCCGGTCGGGCCCGACCTCGCGGGGTACCGGTCGCTCGGTCCGGCAGCGGTCGCGGACCAGCGGGCAGCGGTCCTGGTACACGCAGGCGGCCGGGATCGCGGCCAGCTCGGGCGGAGCGCCGCCGATCGACCTGAGCTCCGCACCGCGTTTCGCGCTGACCGGGACCGAGTCGAGCAATCCCTTGGTGTACGGGTGTTTCGGGTCGGCGAAGACGGTCGCGACCGGACCCTGCTCGACCACGGTCCCGGCGTACATGACGACGACCCGGTCGGCCTGTTCGGAGACCAGCGCGAGGTCGTGGGTGATCAGGACGACCGCCATGTCCCGCTCGGTCCGCAGGTCCTTGAGCAACTGCATGATCTGCGCCTGGACGGTCACGTCGAGCGCCGTCGTCGGCTCGTCGGCGAGCAGGACCGCGGGTGAGAGCGCGACGCCGATCGCGATCAGCAGCCGCTGCCGCATCCCGCCGGAGAACTGGTGCGGGTACGCGTCTACGCGGGTCTCGGGTTCGGGGATACCGACCCGGCCCATCAGCTCGATCGCGGCCGCGCGGGCCTGCTTCTTCGACATCCCGCGGTGGATCCGGAACGGCTCGGCGAGCTGGGTACCGACGGTGTAGACCGGGTTCAGGGCGGTCAGCGCGTCCTGGAACACGATCGCCAGCGAGGGTCCGGCCAGTTCGCGGCGCCGAGCGGGTGAGGCACCGACGAGGTCGGTGGTCTCCCCGTCGTCGGTGAGGCGGACCGCGCCCTCGGTGATCTCGGCGACCGGTTCGAGCAGCCCGACGACGGCGGTCGCGGTCATCGACTTCCCGCAGCCCGATTCGCCCAGCAGGGCAAGGGTTTCCCCCCGCCGTGCGTCGAAGCTGACGTGGTCGACGGCGCGAACCGTCCCGGTCGGTGTCTGGATGTCGACGGTCAGGCCGTCGACCCCGAGCGCGACGGGATGCGCGACCACGGCGGCGGCGGTGTTCTCGGCGATGGTGGTCACTTGGTGTCCTCCTCCAGGGTCACGGCGACGGCCGGCGAGACGGCCGCCTTCCGGCGCTTCGACCGGGGCAGGGCCAGCCGCCAGCGCTGGGCGGGATCGGTGGCCAGCCGCAGCCACGAGGCCAGCACCGTCGCCGACACCGTGGTGACGACGATGGCGAGGCCGGGGAAGATCGACAGCCACCAGGCCGACTGCAGATAGGTCCGGCCCTGCGCCACCAGCAGGCCCCAACTGACGTCCGGCGGCTGGATGCCGATGCCGAGGAAGCTCAGCGAGGACTCGGCCAGCATCACGTAGCAGAAGTCGAGCGTCGCCACCGTGACGATGGTCGGCAGCACGATCGGGAAGACATGCCGCGCGATGATCGCCCGGCTCGGCGTCCCGAAGGTCCGGGCCACGTCGACGAAGGTCCGGCTCTGCAGCTCGGCCGACTCGGCCCGGGCGGTCCGCAGGTAGATCGGGATCCGGGTGACCGCCAGGACGGCGACCAGGTTCGCGACGCTCGGCGAGAAGACGAACAGCACGACGACGGCCATCAGCAGCGAGGGGAAGCTGAGGATCACGTCGGCGATCCGCATCACCACGGTCTCGCGGCGGCCGCGGTGGTACCCCGCCCACATCCCGATCAGCGAGCCGACCACCATCGAGATCAGTACTGCCGGGACCGCGACCGTCAACGTGGTTCGGGCGGCGACGATCATCCGGGCCAGCAGGTCGCGGCCGAGCGGGTCGGTCCCGAGCATCCCGAGGAAGCCTCCTCCGCTGAACGGCGGCTGCTTCGCGTTGGCCAGGTCGAGGTGGTTGGCGCGGTCGCCGAGCAGCATCGGCCCGACGATCGCGGTGATCACGACGACGGCCAGGACGACCGCGGCCAGCAACGCGGCCTTGTCCCGCGTCAGCATCCGCCAGTAGCTCGGGCGGCCGGGACCCGCCTTCGGCTCGGCCTCGGGCGGGGTGGTCGCCGTCTCGTTCCGGGTGGTGGTCACGCTCGCTCCTTCGGGCCGGCCGGTCATGCCATCGCCTTGTCGCGGACCCGGGCGTCCAGCAGGGCGTAACAGATGTCGATGACGACGTTGAGGACAAAGATCGTCACCGCGGTGAGCAGCACACAGGCCTGCAGGACGGCGAAGTCGCGCTGCAGGATCGAGTCGATCATCAGCTTGCCGATCCCGGGCCAGCCGAAGATCGTCTCGACCACGACAGCGCCGTTCACCAGGCCGACGGTCAGGTCGCCGGCCACGGTGAGCGCGGGCGCGGCCGCGTTCCGCAGGGCGTGATGGGTGACGACTCGCTTGCTGTCGGCCCCTTTACTGCGGGCCAGCCGGACGTACGGCGCGGTCAGCGCGGACACCATCGCACCGCGGACGACCTGGGTGAGTACCCCGACCGGCCGGACGCAGAGGACCACGATCGGCAGCACCCACGAGGCCGGTCCGGCGTCGACACCCGACGTCGGCAGCACGCCGAGGACGACGGCGAAGATCCATACCCCGGTGATGGCGAGCCAGAAGTCCGGGATGCTGGCGGCCGTCATCGAGGTGAACGACGCGATCCGGTCGGCGGGCGAGTTCGGCCGGTACGCGGCCCAGGACCCGATCACCACGGCCAGGGCGACCGCGATCAGCATCGTCGTGCCGGCCAGCTGGAGCGTGGCCGGGAAGGCCCGCAACGCCATCGCGGCCGCGCTGTCACCGGTCCGCAGCGAGGTCCCGAAGTCCAGGTGCAGCACGCCCCACAGGTAGTCGAGCAACTGCCGCCAGACCGGCTGGTCCAGGCCGTTCGCGATCCGGAACGCGTCCCGCTGCTCGGCAGTGGCGTTCTCGGGCAGGTAGAGCAGGGCCGGGTCACCGGTGAGCCGGGCCAGCAGGAAGACGCCGAGCAGTACCGCGACCAGCGGCAGGAACGACGTGGTGGCACGCTTGCGCAGGAAGGTCAGCACGGGGATCCCTCCGTCACTTCCGGCTCATGTCGGCGAGGTGCATCTCGTCACCGGTGGCCGAGTCGGGCTCGTAGTCGATGTCGGCGCCTTTGCCGAGGACACCGGTCATGTGGGCGATGTAGGCGAACTGGCCGATCTCGGTCGGCTCGGTGGTGAAGATCCGCGCGTACGCGTCCTGGCGGGCCTGGCCCTGCAGCCGGCCGGCCGCGGCGATCCTCGCGTCCAGCGCGGGCGTCCCGAAGGTCGACTGGGCACCGTCGGACACCATGTACTGGTCGACGCTGAACGCCGTGTCGCCGGCCTGGTTGCCGTGCTGGACGAGCATCACGTACGGCCCGGTCTTCGCCGGGAACGGCCGCACCTGGTACGGCAGCGAGGCGGCGGTGTCGAACATCTCGATCTTGGCGTTCAGCCCGATCTCGGCGAGTTCCTGCTGCACCACCTGCATCACGATGTCGACCTTCGGGAACAGGCCGTTGCGGCTGATCAACCGGATCCTGGTGTCGGTCGGGACGCCGTCCGCCTTCGCCTCGGCGATCAGCTTCCGCGCCTTGTCCGGGTCGTACGGCCACGGTTGCAGCTGGGGATCGTGACCGACCACGCCGTCCGGGACGAGCTGGGCGGCCACGATCGCGTCCCCCTCGAACAGCGCCTTGACGATCGAGGCCCGGTCGATCGCGTAGTTGATCGCCTGCCGGACCCGCAGATCGTTCAGCGGGGCGTACGTCCCGGTGATCCGCAGCGCGGTGGTCTCGTTGTTCGGGAACGTGACGCCGAGATCGCCGGCCCCGTCCTCGGGCGAGAGGTTGGTGACCACGTCGGCCTCGCCGTTGGTCACCATCGCGGCCCGCACGCTGCCCTCGTCGCGCCACTGGTACTCGGCGGTCTGGAACGACGGCGCCTGGTCCCAGTACTTCGGGTTCCGGGTCAGCACCAGCTTCTCGCCGGCGTCCCAGCGGGCCACCTGGTACGGCCCGGTACCGATCGGGACGCGGGCCTTCTTCGCGGTCCCGGTACTCGGCGGCACGATCTCGACGAACGACAGCCGCAACGGCAGGATCGGGTCCGGCTCGGCGGTGCTGACGTCGAGGGTGTTCGCGTCGACCACCTCGGTGGTGAGCTTCGCGTCGCCGAAGACGTACCCCTGAACGTTGCAGCCGAGGCTGGTGGTGAGGACCCGGTCGATCGCGAACGCGGCCGCCTTCGCGTCGAACGGCGTGCCGTCGGAGAAGGTCACCCCGGGCCGCAGGGTGAAGCGCCAGGTGGTGCCGCTGACCTGCCGCCAGCCCGTGGCGAGCAGCGGTTCCAGCTTCCCGCTGGTGGGGTCGCGCTCGACCAGCGGCTGAGTGATGTTGGAGCGGACGACGACGCCGGTCGAGGTGAGCGAACTGTCGCACGGCTCGAGCGTCGGCGGTTCCTGCGGAAGCACGATGCGCACCGTGGAGGGGGACGCGGGCCCGGAGGATCCGCTGTTCGCCACGGCGCAGGAGGAGAGTCCGACGGCCGCGAGGGTCACGGCCACCAGGGCTGCGCCGCGACGCCGGGAGGCGCGGATGGAAAGGATCATCGACTGCCCTTCGCCGAACGGCATCCACATATGTGGACGTGGTTCTAGTGTGCGAATGGGACAGTAGGACGCATTCTCAGTTGGCGTCAAGAACGCGGAGCAGGGCATCGACCGCCGGGTCGGCGTCGTCGCGGAGTCGGACCGAGCGCAGTTCGACGCAGTCCGCGGGCGCGTCGGCGAGCGGTACGCAGCGCACTTCCGGACCGGCCAACCGGGCCGCGGTCGCCGGGACCAGGGCGACGCCGAGGCCCGCCCCGACGAGCGCGAGGATGCTGGTCTGCTGCCCCGCTCGCTGGACCACCTCGGGCGCGCCGACCTCGCGCAGTACGCCGGCGACCAGGTCGTGGAAGTACCCCGCGGTGTCCGCGCCGTATCCGACCATCGGGTGCTGGACGACGTCCGCCAGCCGGACGGGCTTCCCTGGTTCGAGCAGGGGATGACCGACCGGCGCGGCCAGCAGCAGCGACTCCCGATGGACCAGCCGGCCGGTCAGCCGATCACGACGAGGCCGGCCGCGGACCAGGCCGAGGTCGAGCTCCCCCGCGAGCAACGCCGGTACCTGCTCGGACGTCGGCATCTCCCGCAGTTCCAGCTCGACGCCGGGCAACTCGGCTCGCGCGGCGGTCACCCAGTCGGCGAGCACGGTCATCGCCGCCATCGCGGTGTACCCGAGCACGACCCGGCCGACGAGTCCGGCCGCCGCTCGCCGAGCCGCCGTCGGGGCCGCCTCGACGAGGGCCAGGATGCGCCGCGCGTCGGCCAGCAAGGCGGACCCGGCGGCGGTCGGCTCGGCACCGCGCGGCGTCCGGCGCAGCAACGGCGCGCCGACGGCCTGCTCGAGCCGCTGCACCTGACGGCTGAGCGGCGGCTGGGTCATCGAGAGCCGAAGGGCGGCCCGGCCGAAGCCGCCCTCCTCGGCGACCGCGACGAAGCACCGGAGCTGGTCCAGGGTGTACATGCCGGAAAGGTATCGCGGGATGCCAAAGCGATGTTGGACGGGAATGAAGTCACGTTCGTACGTTCGGCCCATGACCAGCGCAGACGAAGCCCAGCAGCATGCCCCGGACCGGATCGCGCGGGTCCGGGTCAGCCAGATCCGGGTCCCGCTCGCCCGCCCCGCCAGCGACGCCAAGGTGCTCACCGGCCGGCAACGCCCGATCGCGGACGTCCCGGTGACGCTGGTCGAGCTCACCACCGCCGACGGCGCCCAGGGCCTCGGCTTCGGGTACTGCCTCCGCGTCGGCGGCCCGGCCCTGTACGCGCACACCGCCGAGCTCGCCGCCGAACTGATCGGCCAGGACCCGGCCGACATCGCGGCGATCTGGGAACACCTGGTCTGGCAGGGCGCGTCCGCGGGCCGCAGCGGCCTGGCTGTCCAGGCGGTCGGTGCGATCGACACCGCGCTGTGGGACCTCAAGGCTCGCCGCGCCGGGTTGCCGTTGAGCCGCCTGATCGGCCGGCACCACGATTCGGTCCGGACGTACAACACCTCGGGCGGCTACCTGAGCACGCCGACCGACCAGATGCTGGTGAACGCGTCCGCCGCGGTCGAGGCCGGGATCGGCGGGATCAAGGTCAAGGTCGGTCAGCCGGACGCCGCCGCCGACCTGGACCGGGTCCGCCGGATGCGGGACCACCTGCCGGCCGGGATCGAGCTGATGGTCGACGCCAACCAGCAGTGGGACCGGCCGACGGCGATCCGGATGGGCCGCGAACTCGAGCCGCTCGGGCTGACCTGGATCGAGGAACCGCTGGACGCCTACGACCACCCCGGCCACGCCCGGCTCGCCGAGGCGCTCGACACCCCGATCGCGACCGGCGAGATGCTGGCCTGCCTGCGCGACCACGAGGACCTGTTCGCCGCCGGCGGGGTCGACGTCCTGCAGGCCGACGCGCCGCGGATCGGCGGGATCACGCCGTACCTGCGGGTGATGGACCTGGCCGCGCGGCAGCACGCCCGGCTCGCGCCGCACTTCGTGATGGAGATCCACCTGCACCTCGCGGCCTGCTTCCCGACCGAGCCGTACGTCGAGCACTTCGACTGGCTGGAACCGCTCTTCGAGGAACGGCTGGAGATCTCGGCCGGCCGGATGCACGTGCCCGATCGTCCCGGGCTCGGCTTCACGGTCAGCGCCGACGCCCGCACCTGGACCGTCGCCGCCACGGACATCCGGTGAGCGCCCGCGTCCTGCGGTCCGGCTGGTTCAAGCCCGACCTGGTCGAGCGGCTGGACCGCGACCACGCCGCGATCGCCCTGCCGGCGGACGGGAGCTGGCGCGAGTTCGCCGCCGAGTACGGCCAGGACGTCGAGGTCGCGGTCGTCTCCGGGCGGACCGGGGCGTCGGCCGAGCTGATGGCCGCGTTGCCGAAGCTGCGCGCGGTGGTCAGTCACGGGGTCGGCGTCGAGCGGACCGACATCGCGTACGCCGCGGCGCACGGCATCCAGGTCGCCAACACCCCCGACGTCCTGACCGACTGCGTCGCCGACACGGCCGTGGCGATGCTGCTCGACGTGATGCGCGGACTCTCGGCGGCCGACCGGTTCGTCCGGGCCGGACACTGGCCCGCGGCCGGCAACTTCCGGCTCACCCGGCGGGTCAGCGGTGCCCGGGTCGGCATCCTCGGCCTCGGCCGGATCGGGCTGGGGATCGCCCGCCGGCTGGAAGGGTTCGGGATCTCGGTGAGCTACCACAACCGCCGCCCACGGCCGGATCTGCCGTACGCCTACGCTTCCTCGCCGCTCGCGCTGGCCAAGGACGTCGACGCGCTCGTCGTCGCGGCGACCGGTGGGACCGATTCGGACCAGCTCGTCGACGGGCCGGTCCTCGAAGCCCTCGGGCCGCGCGGCTTCCTGGTCAACATCGCCCGCGCCTCGATCGTCGCCGAGGACCGGATGATCGCGATGCTGGCCGACGGGCGACTCGGCGGCGCCGCCCTGGACGTCTTCGCCGCCGAACCCCAGGTCCCCGCCGAACTCGTTGCCCTCGACAACGTCGTGCTGCTGCCGCACCTGGCCAGCGGGACCCAGGAGACCCGGGAGGCGATCGCGCGGCTCGTCCTGGCCAACCTCGAGGCGTACCTGGCGACCGGTGAGGTCTTGACTCCGATCCACTAGCTGTCACATATGTGGACAGCATTCGCATTCTTAGCCGATTTTGCTACTGTGCCCGTACCGCACCTGACCCAAGGAGATCCAGATGGGCCGCTTCTCGCCGGCTGAGCTCGCGACCGCGCTCGGCGCCGGTCTGCTGTCGTTCCCCGTCACCCACACGACCCCCGACTACGCCTTCGACGAGGCCGCGTACCGCGAGCACCTGCAGTACCTCGACGGGTTCGACGTCGCCGGGCTGTTCGCGGCGGGTGGGACCGGGGAGTTCTTCTCGCTCACCCACGCCGAGGTGTCCACCGTGCTGCGCGCCACCCGCGAGGAGGTCACGGACGGGACCCCGGTGCTCGGCGCGGCCGGGTACGGCACCTCCACCGCGGTCGCGATGACCCAGCAGGCCGAGGCCGACGGCGCGGACGGGATCCTGCTGCTCCCGCCGTACCTCACCGAGGCGCCGCAGCACGGCCTGTACGAGCACGTCGCCCGGGTCTGCCGGGCCACCTCGCTCGGCGTCATCGCGTACCACCGCGCGAACGCCCGGTACGACGCCGCCACCGTGATCCGGCTGGCGAACGAGTTCCCGAACTTCATCGGCTTCAAGGACGGCGTCTGCGACATCGACCTGCTCGCCACCCTCTCCGCCCACCTCGGCGACCGGCTCGTGTACATCGGCGGGCTGCCGACCGCGGAGACCTACGCGCTGCCGTACCTCGAGCTCGGCGTGACGACGTACTCGTCCGCGATCTTCAACTTCGCGCCCCGGTTCTCCACCGACTTCTACGCCGCGGTCCGGGCGCACGACCGGGACAAGGTGCGGGCCATGCTCCGCGACTTCGTGGTGCCGTACATCGCGATCCGCGACCGCCAGCCCGGGTACGGCGTCTCCATCGTCAAGGCCGGCCTGACCGCGGCCGGGCGTCCGGCCGGTCCGGTCCGTCCGCCGCTCACGGACCTGACCCCGGAGGAGCTCGCCGAGCTCACCGACCTCGTGAAGACGGTGATCTGATGCCGACCGAGCTGACCGGCGAGATGTACCTGGGCGCCGAGCGCGTCCTCGGGACCGCGGGCACCGTCCACGGTGCCGACCCGCGGACCGGGACCCAGCTGGCACCGGCGTACGGACTCGGGACCCGGGCCGACGCCGCCCGGGCCGCCGAGCTCGCGGCCGCCGCGTTCGGGGCATACCGCGCCACCGGGCCGAAGGAGCGCGCCGCGTTCCTCGACCAGGTCGCGGACAACATCGACGCGCTCGGCGACACCCTGGTCGAGCGGGTCCAGCTGGAGACCGGCATCGTCGAGGCCCGGGTCCGTGGCGAGCTGGCCCGGACCACCAACCAGCTGCGGCTGTTCGCGACCGTGGTTCGCGACGGCAGCTGGGCGGGTGCCCGGATCGACCCGGCGCTGCCCGACCGGACTCCGCTGCCCCGCCCCGACATCCGGCAGCGCAAGGTGCCGCTCGGGCCGGTCGCGGTGTTCGGCGCCAGCAACTTCCCGCTCGCGTTCTCGGTCGCCGGAGGAGACACCGCGGCCGCGTTGGCCGCCGGGTGCCCGGTCGTCGTCAAGGCGCACAACGCGCACCCCGGGACGTCCGAGCTGGTGGCGGGCGCGATCCGTGCCGCGGTCGCCGAGCACGGGCTGCCCGACGGCGTGTTCTCGATGGTCTACGGCTCCGGCGCCGAGGTCGGGATCGCCCTGGTCGAGCACCCGGGCATCAAGGCCGTCGGCTTCACCGGTTCCCGCTCCGGCGGCACGGCGCTGATGAATGCCGCGGCCGCGCGGCCGGTCCCGATCCCGGTGTACGCCGAGATGTCGTCGATCAACCCGGTGTTCCTGCTGCCGGGGGCGCTCGCCGCCGACGCGGCCGGCATCGCGACCGGGTACGTCGGTTCGCTGACGATGGGCGTCGGCCAGCTGTGTACCAACCCGGGGCTGGTCTTCATCGTCGACGGCCCGGGCGCGGACGCGTTCGAGGCCGCGGTCGCCGAGCAGGTCCCCGCCTGCCCGGCCCTGCCGATGCTGAACGCGGGGATCCACTCCTCTTATACAGAGGGCGTGGCCAAGCTCGGCGCGCTCGACCAGGTCGAGGAGGTCGCGGCCGGCCAGGACGACGCCGCGATCGTGGCCGCGGGTCAGGCGCACGTGTTCCGGACGACCGGTGCCGCGTTCGCCGCCGAGCCGGCTCTGCAGGACGAGGTCTTCGGCTCGGCCTCGCTGGTCGTTCGGGTCCGGGACACCGCCGAGCTGCTCGAAGCGGTCGCCGGCCTGGAAGGGCAGCTGACCGCGACGGTGCACGCGACCGGGTCCGACCATGCGGTCGCGGCCGAGTTGCTGCCGGCGTTGGAGGAGAAGGTCGGCCGGATCCTGTTCAACGGCTGGCCGACCGGGGTCGACGTCGGCCCCGCGATGGTGCACGGCGGACCGTTCCCCGCCACCTCCGACGGCCGCAGTACGTCGGTCGGCACGCTGGCGATCGAGCGGTTCCTGCGCCCGGTCGCGTACCAGAACGTGCCCGCCGAGCTGTTGCCCGCGGCCATCGACACCAGCAACTCGCTGGGCCTGTGGCGGCTGGTCGACGGCGAGCTCGGCCGCGGCTGAGCCATGCCGTATCTCCTGACCGGCCGGGCCCTTGTCCCGAGGGGCCCGGCCCTCGATCGGAAGGGATCGCGATGACCCGGGTCCTCCAGGTGGGCGCCCTCAAGCCCGCCCTGGCCGAGGCGCTCGCCTCGTCGTACGACGCGCTCGTTCTGCCCGCACCGCACGAGCAGGCCGCGTTCCTCACCGAGCACGGGCCGTCGATCGGGGTCGTGGTGACCTCCGGCCGGTTCGGGGTGGACCGCGCGTTGCTGGACGCGTTGCCCGAACTCGGCGCCATCGTGAACTTCGGCGTCGGGTACGACAGCACCGACGTGGCGGCCGCGGTCGAACGCGGCGTGGTGATCAGCAATACCCCGGACGTCCTCACGGACTGCGTCGCGGACACGGCGCTCGGGCTCACCATCGACACCCTGCGCGGACTGGCCGCCGCCGATCGGTACGTCCGGTCCGGTGGCTGGGAGAGCGGCGGCGACTACCCGCTCACCCGCCGGGTCACCGGGCGCCGGGTCGGCATCCTCGGACTCGGCCGGATCGGCCAGGCGATCGCGACCCGCTTCGAGGGATTCGCGTGCCCGATCGGCTACCACTCCCGCCGCGAGGTCCCGGGCACCTCCTACCGGTACCACGCGACGCCGCGGGACCTGGCCGCCGCCAGCGACATCCTGGTGGTCGCGACCTCCGGTGGCCCGGCGAGTAACGGCCTGGTGGACCGGTCGGTGCTCGAGGCGCTCGGTACCGAGGGGTACCTGATCAACATCGCTCGCGGGTCGGTCGTCGACGAGGACGCCCTGGTCGAACTGCTCCGCGACGGCGGGCTGGCCGGGGCCGGGCTGGACGTCTTCGCCAAGGAACCGCGGGTCCCCGAAGAACTCCTTGCCCTCGACAACGTCGTACTGCTGCCGCACCTGGCCAGCGGCACCGTCGAGACCCGGGCCGACATGACCCGGCTGACCCTGGACAACCTCGCCGCCTGGCTGCGTGACGGCCGGCTGCTCACCCCGATCCCGGAGGTCCGCGGATGACTGTCGTCGTCGGTTACCTGACCCAGGCCGAGGGCCGTGCCGCCCTCGGCCACGCGATTCTCGAGAGCACCGTCCGCGGCGACGACCTGCTGGTCGTGGCCGCCGACCCGGTCGCGTCGTCACCGGAGTTCGCGGCCGACCTGGCCCTGGCCCGCGCCTCCGTCGGCGGCCGGATCGTCGAGGTCCGCACGGCCGCGTCGGAGTCCGAGGCCGGCTCGGAGCTGATCGACCTCTCCTACGACCAGCACGTCGCCCTGCTGGTGATCGGGCTGCGTCGCCGCTCCCCCGTCGGCAAGCTCGTGCTCGGCTCGGTCCCGCAGCAGGTCCTGCTCGACGCGTCCTGCCCGGTCACCGCGGTCAAGCCGCCAGTCACGCCCGCTTGACCCACAGACATCCGACCTTCTCGCCGTCTGCGACACACCTCACCCTTGACTCGGCCATCCGGTGCTCATAAAGATCGGATGACCAGTCTCTCTTCGAGGAGTGTTGCCACATGACCGACGCCCCGTCGTCCGAAGCACGGTTCCGCGACTGGCGGTTCGGCCTGTTCGTCCACTGGGGCCTGTACTCGCTGCCCGCCCGGCACGAGTGGGTGAAGAACCGCGAGCGCCTCACCGACGAGGACTACCAGCCGTACTTCGAGCACTTCGAGCCCGACCTCTACGACCCGGTGCAGTGGGCCCGCGCGGCCCGCCAGGCCGGCATGCGGTACGCGGTGCTGACCACCAAGCACCACGAGGGCTTCTGCCTGTGGGACTCGGCCGTGTCGGACTACACCGTGGCGCAGACGCCGTGGGGCCAGGACCTGGTCGGGCCGTTCGTCGAGGCCTGCCGGGCGGAGGGACTCGGGGTCGGGTTTTACCACTCGCTGATCGACTGGCACCACCCCGAGTTCCCGATCGACGCGGTACACCCGCAGCGCGACGACCTGGAGGCCCGGGCCAAGGCGGCCGGCCGGGACGTCCAGGTGTACGCCGACTACCTGCACGCGCAGACCCGCGAGCTGCTCACCCGGTACGGGCCGATCGACATCATGTGGTTCGACTTCTCCTACCCCGGCCGGACGTTCGAGGACGGCAGCCCGGCCGGCAAGGGCCGGGACGACTGGCGGTCCGAGGAACTGATGGCGATGGTCCGCGAACTCCAGCCGGGCATCCTGATCAACGACCGGCTCGACCTGCCCGGCGACTTCGTCACGCCCGAGCAGTACCAGCCGAGCGGGCCGATGACGCGGGACGGCGAGCGGGTGCTCTGGGAGGCCTGCCAGACCCTGAACGGCAGCTGGGGGTACGACCGCGACAACCTGGACTGGAAGTCACCCGACCTGCTCGTGCGGATGCTGGTCGACTCGGTCTCCAAGGACGGCAACCTGCTGCTCAACGTCGGACCGACCGGCCGGGGCGAGTTCGACCCGCGGGCGCTGGACACGCTGGCCGGGATCGGCGAGTGGTTCCGGCTGCACGAGCGGTCCGTCCGCGGTGCGGGGCCGAGCGAGTTCACCGCGCCGGCCGACTGCCGGTACACACAGCGCGGTGACCGGCTCTACCTGCACCTGTTCTCCTGGCCGATGCAGCATGTGCACCTGCCCGGGCTGGCCGGCAAGGTGAAGTACGCACAGCTGCTGAACGACGCGTCCGAGATCCAGCAGATCGTCAACGATCCGCATCAGGCGGCGCAGAACACCACGATGGGCGGCCTGGCGGCGGACACGCTGACCCTGAAGCTCCCGATCCAGCGGCCTGCCGTCGCGGTTCCGGTGATCGAGCTCTTCCTCTCTTGAGGCTCAGCGGGCGCAGTCTGTCCTGACCCTCAGTCGGCGGGCGGCTCGGCCATCACCGGCCGGCCGGGCTGCTCGCCGCCGCGCTGCTCGAGGTACGAGTTCTTCGGCACCATCACCTTGCGCCGGAACACGCAGACCACGGTGCCGTCCTGCTTGTAGCCCTTGGTCTCGACGTAGACCACGCCGCGGTCGTCCTTCGACTTCGACTCCCACTTGTCCAGCACCGTCGTCTCGCCGTACACGGTGTCGCCGTGGAAGGTCGGCGCGACGTGGCGCAGCGACTCGATCTCCAGGTTCGCGATCGCCTTGCCGCTGACGTCCGGCACCGACATCCCGAGCAGGATCGAGTAGATATAGTTGCCAACCACAACGTTCTTGCCGAACTGGGTGGTCTGCTCGGCGTAGTGGGCGTCCAGGTGCAGCGGGTGGTGGTTCATCGTGAGCAGGCAGAACAGGTGGTCGTCGGACTCGGTGACCGTCTTGCCGGGCCAGTGCTTGTACACGGCACCGATCTCGAATTCCTCGTAACTGCGGCCGAACTGCATCCGGGCTCCTTCCGTCTGGGCCCATGGTGACCCGAACCGCGCCACCAGCGGCAGTCCCTCGCCGCGTGGCCTTCCTCTCAGGACGAGCCCGCCGCGGCGGAAATCGGTTCGGCTGTGATGCAACCCTCCAGGCGCCGGCAGGCATCTGTGTTCGGCGGGGGCCGTCGACGTGACGTGCCCCACGCCAGGACAGGTACCAGGGAAGGACGGCATGCTCCGCATCCACTTCACTGCCGAGGATCTCGCCCGGACCACGCTCGCGGCCGAGCCGGACCCGTTGTGGGAGCTGCTGCTCAGCCTGCACATGCTGCAGGTCAACGACGGGCCGGTACCGTTCGGCACCTGGCGGCAGCGGATCCGCCGGCGGCTGCCCCGCGACCTGGTGGCGCCGCTGGCCGCGCTCGCCCCGCCCGTCGGGTACTCCCCAGACTTCCTGACGCCGTCGGAGGAGCCGATCGGGACGGGCGACTTCGGTACGTCGCTCAACCTCATGCTGTCGACCCCGCGGAAGCGGATCCAGCACGACTTGTCCAAGCTGGCCGCGCGTCCTGCGGCCGCTGGGTGGGTCCGCCATCTCGCGGAGGGCGGTGCGGAGCCGCTGAACCGGCTCGGGCACGTCGCTCGCGCATACCACCAGGGCGCGCTCGCACCGTACTGGGCGTCACTGTCGGCCGCGGTCCGGGCGGACCACCGGGAACGGGCCACGCAGCTCGCGACGGGCGGGGTGGGGTCCGTGCTCGCAGGGATTCACCCGCGCGCACGATGGCGGGATCAGGTCCTGGAGATCGAGCCCTTCGCCGACCAGGATCTGCACCTGGACGGACGCGGCCTGCGGCTGCAGCCGTCGTACTTCTGCTGGCGGCAGCCGACCAAGCTGGAGAACCACGACCTGTCGCCGGTCCTGGTCTTCCCGATCACCACGGCCGGCGGACTCGTCCGCGGTGACCAGGTGATCGAGGACACCCAGCAGCGACTCGGTGCCCTGCTCGGCCGGACCAGGGCCGCCGTCCTGGCCCTGACGGTGAAGGGCTGCACCACGACCGAACTGGCCAACGCCTGCGACATCACCCTCGCCACGGCGAGCCACCAGACCGCCGTACTGCGGGGTGCCGGGCTGATCGAGTCCCAGCGGCAGGGCAAGTCGGTCCTGCACCTGGCGACACCACTGGGGCTGGCACTACTGGAAGGACGCGGTCCGTCGGCAAGTGAGTCCGGCTCGCCGGAACTCCCGGACCACGGTCCTTGAAGAGATCAGGGCACCGCACCCGCCGTCCTCAGCGGGTCCGGTCCCCTGGTCGTCGGGTGGTGACCTATATCAGCTGGACTGCTCGGGGAGGCGGGGAGCCACCTCGCCCTTGAGCGCCAGCTTGGCCAGGTGGTTACGGGCCTCCTCGGCGAACTTCAGGTCGCACAGCACGTCGTACGTCGTCGCCACCACCGCGGTGCGCGAGGTGAAGTCGCGGCGGCCGCCCATCTGGGCGTACCCGATCGCGCCGAACGCGATCCCGAAGACCGCGCCGAGCACCACGCCGGTGAGCAACGCGGCCAGCCAGCCGCCGTCGCTGGTGAACAGCCCGAGCAGGACGCCCACGAACAGCCCGAACCAGGCCCCGCTGGCCAGTCCGGCGGTGAGGGCGCGGCTCCAGGTCAGCCGGCCGGTGATCTTCTCCACCTGACGCAGGTTGTTGCCGACGATGGTGGTGTGCTCGACCGGGAACTTCTCGTCCGAGAGGTAGTCGACCGCTCGCTGCGCCTCCGCGTAGGTGTCGTACGTGCCGATCGTCACGCCCGTCGGCCGGGGGTCCATCGAGGGCATGCCCTGGGTGGTCATCGTCGTTCCTCTCCGCTCTTGCCTGGTTCCATCATTGCCGACGCGTGGTAACACCGGAGCGACGGCACATTGATAGCCTCGCGTCGATGGCCGGGCGGAGGTGGGACATGGGCGCGACACGCCGGGTAGGACGGGTGTTCGCGCGTCGGTCCGGCAACGGTCCCCCACCCCTCGACCTGGTGGGCAGCGGCAAGCTGGACGGTGCCCTGGTCGACTGGGCGTACTACCGCGACGGCAAGCGCGACGCCCGCACGGACTCGTACGTGGACGCGTTGCAACGAGCCCGCCGCGGTGAGGGGTTCGTCTGGATCGGGTTGTTCCAGCCCGACGAACACCAGCTCACCGTGATCGGGCAGGAGTTCGGCCTGCACCCGCTCGCGCTCGAGGACGCCACCGAGGCCCACCAACGACCGAAGCTGGAGCGGTACGACGACGTCCTCTTCTCCGTGCTCAAGACGGTGCGCTACGTACCGCACGGGGACCTGACGGCGACCAGCGAGGTGGTCGAGTCGGGTGAGGTGATGGTGTTCTGCGGGCCCGGGTTCGTGATCACCGTGCGGCACGGGGACCACGGCGAGCTGGCCGGCCTGCGGCAACGCCTGGAGCAGCAGCCCGATCGGCTGGCGGCCGGCCCGGGTGGCGTCCTGCATGCGATCGCCGACCACGTGGTCGACACCTACCTGGACGTGGCGACCGCGGTCCAGGCCGACATCGACCTGATCGAGACCGAGATCTTCACCCCACGCGGCTGGCGCTCGATCGACCGGGTGTACCAGCTGAAGCGCGAGGTGCTCGAACTGAAACGGGCGGTGGCCCCGCTGACCGGGCCGATGCGCGCGCTGTCCACGGTCCGGCATCCGCTCATCGCCGACGAGACCCGGAACTACTTCCGCGACGTCGACGACCACCTGATCCGGGTCAAGGAGCAGGTGGTCTCGTTCGACGAGCTGCTCAGCTCGATCCTGCAGGCCGGGCTGGCCCAGGTGCAGGTGTCGGAGAACGAGGACATGCGCCGGATCTCCGCCTGGGTGGCGATCCTGGCCGCGCCGACGCTGATCGCCGGCATCTACGGGATGAACTTCGACAACATGCCGGAGACCCGGACGAGGTACGGGTACTTCGTGGTGCTGCTGGTGATGCTGGGCGTCTGCACGCTGCTCTACCGGCTGTTCAAGCGTAATCGCTGGCTCTGACACCTTCCCGTCATATCTTTTCCACCTCTCACCCGTTTTGGTGAGTTGGCAACCTGATGCCATGGCCGTCAGTCCCGGATTCGACCGGGGGGCAAAGGGTTGTGCGAGCCGGAAACCACACGGTTTAATGCGGCCATCGCACTAGGTCAGCGGACCGCCACTATCCGCGACCACGGCGTCCGGGACGCCGTGTGCCGATCGGGTCACCGGGAGGGTGTCGTGCTTCGGATCCACTTCACGCCGCGCGACCTCGCGCGCACCACGATCTCGACCCGGCCCGCGCCGGCCTGGGAGATCCTGCTCAGCCTGCACATGCTCCAGCACACCGACGGCCGGCTGGTCTTCGAGGACTGGCGGCGGCACGTCCGGACGAAGGTCGCCCCCGACCAGATGCGGTTACTGCTCGAGCTGACCCCACCTCGCGGCTACTCCCCCGACTTCCTCACCCCGGCCGCGTCGGCGCCGGACTTCGAGACCTCGCTCGAGCTGACCCTGTCGACGCCACGGCAGCAGATCCGCAGCCAGCTCGACCTGCTCGGCAAGTACCGGCCCGCGTCGCCGTGGATCCGCCAGCTCGCCCAAGGAGACGGCGCCTCGATCCGGAGACTCGGTCGGGCCATGCGGACGTACCACGACGCCGCGATCGTCCCGTACTGGAAGGCGATCGGCACCCACGTGTCGGCCGACCAGGCGTACCGCGGTGAGGCGCTCGCGCGGCACGGCGTGGACCGGTTGCTGTCGACGCTGCACCCGCGGGTCCGCTGGAACGCACCGGTCCTGCAGGTGCTCGACATGCACGACCGCGATCTGTACCTGGACGGGCGCGGGATCGAGCTGCAGCCGTCCGCGTTCTGCTGGCAGGTACCGACGAAGCTGCGCGACCCGGACCTGAAGCCGATCCTCGTCTACCCGATCCACCACGCGCCCGGGTTCCTGCGGCAGTCGTCGGTCGAGCGGTGCAAACCCAACGACGCACTCGGCTCGCTGCTCGGCTCCACCCGCGCGGCCGCGTTGGACGCGACGGTGACCGGTTGTACGACGACCGAGCTGGCCCGGCGGTGCGACATCTCGCCGGCCGCGGCCAGCCACCAGGCGACCGTACTGCGCGAGGCCGGGCTGATCACGACCCGCCGGGCCGGCGCCTCGGTCCTGCACGAGATCACCCAGCTCGGCATCTGGCTGTTGTCCGGCCACGGCTCCGGCACTCCCCGGGACCGCGTCCGCGGCTGACCCACCGGCCGGGTCGGCCGCTCCGCCCCGCAGCCGACCCGGCCGCGGCCGTCAGCCGGTGAGCGTGATCGGTGGTCAGCCGGTGAGCGTGGTGAGGTGGCCGGCGATCTCGTCCCGGAGCGAGCTCATCGTGCTCAGGTTGTGGGCGTCGATGAGGTCCAGGGCCCGTTGCCACGCACCGGCGGCGGCCCTGTCGTCCCCGTCGTCGAACCTGGCCTGACCGAGGCGGAGCAGGGTGGCGGCCGCCGGCGCGATGTTGCCGATCTCCAGGTTCAGCCGGACCGAGGTCTCGTACCGGTCGGCGGCCGCCGCGACCTCGCCCAGTCCGACGTACGCCTGGCCGAGGGTGTCGTTGACGTAGCACAGGGACCGTTTGTCGGTGAGGTCGCGGCTCAGGTCGACGCATTCGAGCGCGGTCCGCTTGGCGTCGGCGTACCGGCCGGCCTCGATGTAGGTCATCGCGAGGTTGTTCAGCTTCGCCGCGGACGCGTGGTCGTCACCCATCCGGCGGGTGCTCTGCAACGCGAGCTGCTGTTGCTCGATCGCCTCGTCCAGTTGGCCCCGCAACTGCAGCAGATAACCGAGATTCCCGCGGACCAACGCGATCCCGACCTCGCTGTCGATCGCCTCGAACGTCGCCAGCGCCCGGCGCAACTCGGGCTCGGCCCGATCCAGGTCGCCGCGGGCGCCGTAGCTCGTCCCGAGTTGGTTGTACGCGAGCGCCTCGAGCTTCCGGTTGCCGACCCGGCGGCCGCAGTCGACGGCGATGCGCTGGATCGAGATCGACTCGTCCGGGCTGACCAGGCGGGACAGATGCACCCACAACTGCAGACCGAGGCGGCCCGCGCTCGCGTACAGACCGCGGGCGGCGCCACCGACCACCATCGCCATCAGGCCGCGCAGCTCCAGGTCGAACCACGCCCGCGCGGCCGCCTGGTCCTCGAAGCGCAGCGGGACCGTCGTCGGCAACGGGTCGTCCAGATAGTCCAGCCGACGCGGTTCGCCGAGGACTTGCCGCGCCGCGAGGACCGTCTGGATCGCCCAGTCCAGCAGGCGCTCCCAGGCCCGCTCCGCTTCGCGTGGATCGTCCAGCTCGCCGAACCGTTCCCCGGCGTACGCGCGGAGCAGGTCGTGCAACTGGAAGCGGTTCGGGCCGGACTCCACGACGAGGTGCAGATCGGTGAGCCGCCGGAGCAGCTTGGTCACGGTCCGCTCGTCCAGGCCGGCCAGCGCGGCAACCGCGGGCGGGCCGAAGCGGCGCTCGGGGTACAGGCTGAGGATCCGGAACAGCCGCGCCGCCTCTGGCTCCAGCGCACGGTACGACCAGGAGAAGACGGCACGTAGATCGGTCGCCACGTCCTCGTCGGTCTCGAACGCGTCCAGCTGGTACTCGTCCAGTTCCTCCACCAGCTCCGCGAGGGCCGAGCCGGACCGATGCGCCACCTGCTCGGCCGCGATCACCAGGGCGAGCGGCAGGTGGTTGCAGCTGTGCGCCAACTGGTCCAGCAGCTTCGCCTCCGTGGTCACCGGTGGGCCGATCCGGTCGGTCAGCAAGGTCCGCGCGTCCGCCTCGGACAACTGGTCCACGGGAAGTTGCCGTGCTCCCTCCCGGGCAACCAGTCCCCGCAGGCGGCTGCGGCTGGTGATCAGGACGACTGCGCCTCGGCCCGGCAGCAACGGCCGGACCTGCTCGGCACTGCGCGCGTTGTCGAGCACCAGCAGGATGCGCCGCCCCGCCAACGTGGAGCGGAACAAAGCACTCCGTCCGTCCACCTCGGCCGGGATCTGCCCCGCCGGTACGCCGAGGGCGTGCAGCAGGTACCCCAGCGCGACCGACGGCTCGACCGGTTCGCCGGGACCGTAGCCGCCGAGATCCACGAAGAGCGTGCCGTCCGGGAACTCTGCGGCGGCCTGGTGGCTCCAGTGCACGGCCAGACTCGTCTTGCCGACACCGCCCGGCCCGTGCAGGACAAGAGTGACCACAGATTCCGGTCCATGGGCGGCCGTCATCCGGTCGAGCTCCGCGAGTGCCTGCTTGCGTCCGCAGAAACCGGGCACGTCGGCGGGCAGCTGACTGGGCGCAACCGGCGGCTTCACCGACGGAGCGGGTACGGGCGTCTCCCCGGCGAGCAACTCCGCATGGACCGCGCGCAGCTCCGCACCTGGATCGACACCGAGTTCCTCCGCGATCCGTTGCCGCACACTCTCGTACAGCTCCAGCGCCTCGGCAGTACGGCCGCTTCGGGCGAGCAGGCGGAGCAGGCGCACCCACAGAGACTCGCGCAGGGGGTACGCCGTGGTGAGTTCGCGGAGCTCGGCCAGGTCCGCACCGATGCGGCCGCTCGGGTCCTCGGTCCCTCGGCGGTCGGGGTCGTCGCGGAGTTCGAGGCGGCGTTCGACGGCCAGCAGGTACTGCTCGACGAGTGGGGGCAGCGCGACCGACTCGAACCAGCTGGGCGCGAGTCCCTCGAACGGCCGGCCCGTCCACAACTCCAGGGCCTCGGTCAGCAGAGTCAGCTCGGTCTCACGGTCACCCATCTGCGCCGCGACGCGCTGCAGCCCGGCGAAGCGCAGTACGTCCACCTGGTCGGGGACGACCAGCAGCGTGTAGCCGGTGGGCGCCGTGCTGATCAGGTCGGCTCCGATCGCGCGGCGCAATCTGCTGATCAGGGTGTGCAGGCTGTGGCTCGCATCGGCCGGCGGTGACTCGCCCCAGATCCGCTCGACCAGCGAGGACTTGCTGACACTGCTGCCGGCCGCCAACGCGAGCAGCGCGAGCAAGGAGCGCAACCGGTCGCCGCGAAGCTCAGCGGGCCGGTCGTCGACCTGGACGGAGACACCGCCCAGCAAGCGGATCACGACGCGTGGACCTGTTCGTTCCCCGCCAGTCATCGGCCTCCGCTCCCCAGTCGCAGGCTGGCAGGCTATCGCGGCGACCGGTCCGTCGGCGCGAAGAAACCACGCAGCGTGACCGTCAGAGCTTGTAGTCCTCGAGCAGCCGGCGGCCGATGATCATCCGCTGGATGTCCGCGGTGCCCTCGCCGATCAGCAGCATCGGCGCCTCCCGGTACAGCCGCTCGATCTCGTACTCCTTGGAGAAGCCGTAGCCGCCGTGGATCCGGAACGAGTCCTCCACCACCTGCGCGCAGTACTCGCTGGCCAGGTACTTCGCGACACCGGCCTCGAAGTCGTTGCGGGACCCGCTGTCCTTCTTGCGGGCCGCCTTCACCATCAGCTCGTGCGCGGCCTCGACCTTGACCGCCATGTCGGCCAGCCGGAACAGCACGGCCTGGTGGTCGGCGATCTTCTTGCCGAACGTCTCCCGCTGCTGGGCGTACGAGATCCCCAGCTCGAACGCGCGCCGGGCCACCCCGCAGCCCCGGGCGGCGACGTTGACCCGGCCGACCTCGACGCCGTCCATCATCTGGTAGAAGCCCTTGCCCGGAACGCCGCCGAGGATCTGGCCGGCCTCGATCGCGAACCCGTCGAACACGAGCTCGGTGGTGTCGACGCCCTTGTAGCCCATCTTCTCGATCTTGCCCGGCACGCTCAGTCCCGGTGCGACCTCGCCGAAGCCCGGTTCCTTCTCGACCAGGAAGGTGGTCATGTTCTTGTAGACCGAGTCGGCGCCCTCGTCGGTCTTCACCAGCACGGCGACCAGGTTGCTCGATCCGCCGTTGGTGAGCCACATCTTCTGGCCGGTGATCGTGTACCCGTCGGCGGCCTTGACCGCCTTGGTCTTGATCGCGGACACGTCGGACCCGCAGCCCGGTTCCGACATCGAGAACGCGCCCCGGACCTCCCCGGTCGCCATCCGCGGCAGGTGCTTCTGCTTCTGCTCGTCGGTGCCGTGCTGGAGCAGCATGTACGCGACGATGAAGTGGGTGTTGATGATGCCGGACACGCTCATCCAGCCGCGCGCGATCTCCTCGACGCAGAGCGCGTAGGTGAGCAGCGACTCGCCGAGCCCGCCGTACTCCTCGGGGATCATCAGCCCGAACAGGCCGAGTTCCTTGAGGCCCTCGACGATCTCGGTCGGGTACTCGTCCTGGTGCTCCAGCTCGGTCGCCACCGGCAGGATCTCGGCCTCGACGAAGGCCCGGACCGTCTTGAGGATCTCCTCCTGGATGTCGGTGAGACCCTCGGTCTGCTGCAACCTGCTCATCTGCGGCTCCTTGCGTCGAGATCGCCTACCCGCGAGTATCGCGGTTCCCAGCATCGCGGCGGCGGCAGGACACCCGCTGTGACACCGACCACCCGGAGGCCGTCGTGTGCCTCACGCCCGGGGTGCTCGACCAGCGGTCGCGCAGTAGCAGCGGTGGTGCAGTGGCTGGTGCCTACTCCTCGGAGTTGCGGCCGTCGCCGGACGTGGCCAGGCTGCGGCCCACGCTGTTGAACAGTGTGACGATCTGCTGGGTCGGCTGCCAGTTCTGCGTCCGCTGGGCGAAGTAGAGCCGGCGCCGCGCGTCGTTGAACTGCTCGGCAGCCTTCTCCTCGTCGCCGTCGGCCAGCGCGCTCGCGGCCTGGTCAAGGTCCTTCGCGGCCTCCCGCACCGAGCGGCCCTCGCGGCCTTCCTTGCTGCTCTGCCGGACGAGCTGGGCCAGCTGCTTCAGCGCGGCCTGGCCGGTCTTCGGCTGCTCCGGGGTCTTCTTGGGCGTCTTCTTCGGGGTGGCCTTCGGGGTCGGCTTGGGCGTCGGCGTCACGGTCGGCTTCGCCTTGGCCGTCACCTTGGCGGCCGGTGGCGGGGTCGTCGGGAGACCACCCGCCTGCACCGGCGGCTCAGCGACGCCCTGCCGCAGCAACGCGGCCGCGAGCACGCCGACCACGACGACGGCCAGGCCGACAAGGATCTTGGGGTACAAGGCCCGGCGACGCGGTTCCCACTCGTCGTCGTACCGCTCATCGCCGTACTGCGCGTACTGCTCGTTGCCGGGTTGGGCCGTCGCCGGTTGTGGGGCGTCGGCGAGGAACGGCATCACCCGGGTGAGACTGTCGGGCGCGTCCGGGACTGCCTGCGCGGCCTGCGCGACCTGCGCGGTCGCCGTGGTGCCGTTGAGCAGGCCGGTGACCTCGGCCGCGGACGACGGGCGGTCCGCGGGGTCCTTGGCGAGCAACCGCATCACCAGGTCCGCGAGCCCGGGCGGCCCGTCGGTACGGCGCACCGGGATCGGGGTGGCGTCCAGGTGCTGACGCAGCACCAGGTCGGTCGTCTCCGCGACGAACGGCGGCGCGCCTTCGAGCAGTTCGTACAGGACGCAGCCGAAGGAGTACCAGTCGCTCGCGGGGGTCGCCGACGCGCCACGGACCTGCTCCGGCGAGATGTACGCGGCCGTGCCGAGCAGGACGGGTCCGGTGGCGCCGTTGAGTCCGCCGGTGTGGGCGAGACCGAAGTCGGTGATCTTCAGCGTGCCGTTGGTGGCGAGCAGCAGATTGGCGGGCTTGACGTCACGGTGCACGATGCCGGCCGCGTGCGCCGCGTCGAGTGCGCGGGCGCCCTGGACGGCGATGTCGGCGACCACCTTCGCGGTCGGCAGCCCGTTCCCGCGCAGCAACTGGGCGAGGTCGGTGCCCTGGACGAGCTCCATCACCAGGAAGATCTGGTCACCGGCCGCGCCCACGTCGTACGTGGCGACCACGTTCGGGTGGGTCAGCCGGGCAGCCGCCTGGGCCTCGATACGGAACCGCTCGACGGCGTCCATCTGGTCACCGTCGAGGCTGCGCAGCAGTTTCACCGCGACCGAACGGGCCAGTACCTCGTCCTCGGCCCGCCAGACCTCACCGGCGCCGCCGCGGCCGAGCAGCTCGACCAGGCGGTACCGCTCCGCGAGTAGCTCGCCGTTCACCACAACACCTCACTGAACCTTCGTCCTGGGCGGATCGACGCCCCACCTTAGGTGGCCGCGGCGGCGAGAGCGAGTGCGCGGCGTTTTCTTGACACAGGCCTGTGGATGAAGGCGGCCCGCGTCGGCACGATGCGTATTAGGTTGGTCGCATGAAGCGATCACTTCTCCCCGCCCTGATCGCGACGACACTGCTCGCCGCGACACTGACGACGACGCCCGCGGCGGCCGTGCCCGCCGGTCACGGGTCACCCTCCGTGCAGTGCGAGTTCACCCCCACCCCGGAGAACCCGGCCGCCAAACCGGTCACGGTCCCGTCCGCGACCGCCAAGGCCCGCGGCAAGGTGAACGTGTACTTCCTCACCAACTACGGCCCGTTCGTGGTCCGGATGGACCGCGGCAACGCACCCTGCGGCGTGCACAACTTCGTCCACCTGGTCCGGAGCAGGTTCTACGACCGCACCCGGTGCTTCCGCCTGACGAACTCGGCCCGCCTCGGCGTCCTCCAATGCGGCGACATCTACCGCCAGGAAGAAGGCGGCCCGGGCTACAAGTTCCCCGACGAGGTGACCGGCCAGGAGACCTACCCCCGCGGCACCGTTGCCTACGGCAACCAGGGTCCCGGGACGAACGGCAGCGAGTTCTTCGTCGTCCACAGCTTCGCCAACATCGACCCCAACTACACCGTCCTCGGCCAGGTCGTGCACGGCATGAGCACCTTCGACCGCATCGTCGCCGCCGGCATCGCCGACCCCGACCAGGACGGCCCGCCCACCCACCCGGTCCGCATCCTCAAGGTCACCACCCTCCACTAACCGAATCCCCTTGCCCCCGGCGACTTGCGAGGCGAGCGCTTGGGTCTGGGGTCCGCGGACATGTCCGCAGCCCCCAGCACCACGTCCGCAGCCCCCAGCACACGTCCGCAGACCCCAGCACGTGTCCGCAGTCCCGGCTCCCCGTTCACCCTTTGGCGGCGGACAGCGGCAACTCGGTGGGTGTTCGGGCTAGCTTGGCTAGGTGGGTGGGCGCCGGCGTACCCGGTCGGTGGTCTGTTGCTGGTTGATCGGGAGGAAGGGGCCCGGCGATGGAACGAACACCTCTGCGACTCGGCCTGATCGGGCAGATTTCGCGGCCGGTCAGCGAGATCGGGCGGGCGGTGCGGTGGTACTCGGAGGTGCTCGGGTTGCCGCATCTGTACACGTTCGGGGACCTGGCGTTCTTCGACTGCGCCGGCACCCGGCTCTACCTCCAGGCGAGCGAGCCGTCGAACCACGGTGAGCCGTCCGTACTGTACTTCCGCGTCGACGACATCCAGGCCGGATACGACGAGTTGCGGGCGCGCGGGGCCGAGTTCGAGGACGCTCCGCACCTGATCCACCGGCACGACGACGGGACCGAGGAGTGGATGGCGTTCTTCCTCGATCCCGACGGGCACCCGCTCGCGATCATGGCGCAGGTCCCGCCACCACCCTGACCCTCGGCGTACCCAGGAAGAGCTCAGTCGGCCGGCGGCTGCCAGACGTCGGTCCGGGTCATGCCGGCGGCGCGGCCCTTGGCGGAGATGACCAGCGCCATCTTCCGGGACGCCTCGTCGATCATCTCGTCGCCCAGCATCACCGCACCGCGGGCACCACCGGCGGCCGAGGTGAAGTGGTCGTAGGCGTCGAGAATGTTCTCGGCGTGGTCGTAGTCGTCCTGGCGCGGCGAGTACACCTCGTTGGCGGCCGCGATCTGGTCCGGGTGCAGCACCCACTTGCCGTCGAAGCCGAGCGCCGCGGACCGGCCGGCCACCCGGCGGAAGCCGTCGACGTCCTTGATCTGCAGGTACGGGCCGTCGATCGCCTGCTTGCCGTGCGCGCGGGCCGCCATCAGGATCTGCATCAGGATGTAGTGGTACGCGTCGCCGACGTCGTACCCGGGCGGCTGCTCGCCGACCACCAGCGACTTCATGTTGATCGACGCCATGAAGTCCGCCGGGCCGAAGATGATCGTCTCCACCCGCGGCGAGGCGGTGGCGATCGCGTTCACGTTGGTCAGGCCGAGCGCGTTCTCGATCTGCGCCTCGATCCCGATCCGGCCGGGCTCGTACCCGTGCACCTTCTCCAGCTGGGTGAGCAGCAGGTCCAGCGCGACCACCTGCTCGGCGGTCTGCACCTTCGGCAGCATGATGCAGTCGAGGTTCGCGCCCGCGCCGGAGACGACCTCGATCACGTCGGCGTAGGTCCACTCGGTGGTCCAGTCGTTCACCCGGACCACCCGGAGCTTCGAACCCCAGCCGCCCTCGTTCAAGGCGGCGACGATGTTCTTGCGGGCGTCCACCTTGGCGATCGGCGCGACCGAGTCCTCCAGGTCGAGGAACACCTGGTCCGCGTCCAGCCCCTTCGCCTTCGCCAGGAACCGCGGGTTCGACCCGGGCGTCGCCAGACAGGACCGCCTGGCCCGATATCCCTCAGCAGCCGACTCAGCCATGACCCAGGTCCTTCCCTCGGTTACCCGCCAGTCACCGCAGCGTAAGGCCAAACCGCCGTCCCCGCGGGTGACCCGCCTCACCTCCACCCGCGATGTGGCCCGACTCACCGCGGGCAGATCGTCAGCAGACCGAGGAGGTGGGCTTGGGATTGGCGAGGCGGAAGAGCGGGCGAGTACGGAGACCGAGGTACGTGCCGACGAGCGCGGCGGCGGCCCAGAGCCAGCCGTGCAGGCTGCCGGAGGCGATCCCGGCCAGGTAGGCGCCGATGTTGCAGCCGCCGGCGAGGCGGGCGCCGACGCCCATCACGATGCCGCCCAGGACCGCCGCGAGAGCCGTGCGCCAGGGGATGTGCCGGTGCAGGGTCCACGCACCACCGGCGGCGGACGCGACGGCCGCGCCGAAGACGATGCCGAGGTCGGTCAGGCTGGTCTTGTCGGCGAGGATCGGGCCGGCCAGCATCTTCGCCTGCGCGGGCTGCTGCCAGAAGGCCCACGCCTCCGGGTGCAGACCGACCGCCTGCAACAGTTTCGCGCCCCACAGGTTGAACGCGCTGGTGATTCCCCACGCCCCGCCCGACACGATCAGAACGCCCGCACCGAGTACCGCCAGGACAATCGCGCCCACCCACAACGGCCACGACCCGCGGATCACCCGCAGGACGCCGCGCGCACTCGGGACCGCGTCGGTCGGCGGCGGGACCCGGCGCCGCTGCACCACCAAGGAGAGCGTGAAGATCCCGGCCAGGACGGCGAGCGTGACGATCCACGAACCGAACCAGCCGAGGTGATCCGCCAGCACCACCGCCGGGACGGAGGGCAGGTCGTCGACGAGCCCGTACTGCCACGAGTACAGCACCGAGCCGGCGATGAACCCGCCGAGCGTCAGCACGATCGTCGACTGGCCGGACCCGACCGCGAACAACGTGCCCGACGCGCACGCCCCACCCAGCTGCATCCCGAACCCGAACAGGAACGCGCCCAGCACCAACCCCACTCCGAGTGGCCCGCCGGACGGCGCCGGGGTACTGCCGAACGCGCCCGTCCCGGTACCGATCACCAGCGCGAACAGCGTCGCCGTGGCACCGAGCAGCACGGTGTGCGCCCGCAACCCCGCTCCATTGCCGACTGCAACCAACTGGCGCCAGGCCGAGGTGAATCCGAACCGTGAGTGGAACAACGCGATCCCGAGCCCGAGCCCCAGCAACAACAGCACGCCCGGTTTGGCTCCGTGCGAGGACCAGACGACGATCTCGAGCACCACCGCGCCGAGAACGGCGACGATCAGCGGGATCCGGCTCACCGGGCCGAGGGCGGGCGCGGCCGGGACCGGGGCCGAGGTGACTCCGTCGAGGAGCTTGCGGGTCAGGGGTGGGGCGGTGGTGGCGGTCATGACGCCCACGATAGGAAGCAATGTCCACCGGCCGAGTCCGGTTTCACACTACGGACATCGGTAGCCGGTGTGACACCCTGGTGCGGTGACGACGGAGCAGGCCGGCGCCGAGATCGCCGCGGTGATGAAGAAGGCGGGTCTGGTCTGGCTGTCCTGGGACGGACGACGGGCCGCGCCCGCGTGGTTCGCCGCGGTCGACGGCGCGTACGTCGTGCTCGCGGATCGCTCCGGCAGCGCCGAGCAACCGTTGCCCGGACTGGCGGAGGCGGGCCAGGTCGAGGTCGTCGTTCCCGCGAAGCCCGCCACCAACCGGCTGGCCGCCTGGACCGCGACCGTCCGGCGCCTCGATCCGGCGAGCGAGGAGTGGACGGCGGCGGCCCAGGTGCTGCGGACCGAGCGGCTGAACGCGGCCGGCCTCGACACCCAGCTGGACCGCTGGAGGACCGAGGCCGACCTTCTGGTCCTCGACCCGACCGGCGAGTTCACCGACTCGGCCCACGCGTACGACGAGCAGACCCGGACCGTCTCGCCCTCCGGCTCCCCCGCTGCCACGCGCGGCAAGCTCCCCTTCATCCTCCACCGCCGCCCCACCCGCCGTACCCCGCTCAGCTGACCCGCGTCAGCGCAGACCGAACGCGCGTTCCACCGTCTGCGTGACGCTGTTGCCGGCCGTATCCCGCGCTGTCGTCCGCAAGCTGACGTACTCCGCCTTGGACGGCGCGTCCACCTGCCCCGTCCAGGACGCTCCCGCACGCCGCAGCTTGAGCGGATGCCACGTGTGGCCGTCGTACGACGCGTCGACCGTCACCGCGTTCACCGTCCCCGCACCGGCCGCGCCCGCCAACTGCGACGGCGTCACCGCTACCGCCGTACGCCGATGCGCGCGCCCCGCCAGGTCGGTGGACACGTCGTAGTCCAGCTGGATCAGCGGCAACGGCTCGAGCGTGGTGAAGTCCGCCTGGTCGGAGCTGAAGCCCCACTCGGTCAGCGTGCGCGGCGAGTACGGCCGCTCCGGCAGGTCGCGGGTGGCGTCCACGACCAGGCGGTACGGCAGGGCTTCGGGAGCCACCTCGGCCGAGACGAAGTCGCTGCCCTCGCCGACCAGCGTGTCGCCCTGGTAGAGCGACGTACTGACCGTGACCCCGCTGTAGACGACGCCCTGGTGCCCGCCCGAGTCGCCCCAGGCCGGCATCCCGAAGACGCTGATGAGGTCGCCGACCCGGGACGGCGAGGTGAACATCGCGCTGTCGGTCAGCATCCGCGGCCGCTGGATCCCGGCGAACCAGGTCTCCCGGGTCGTACTGCGCGCCGGATACGCCACCGACGAGCCCAGCTCGGTCAGGTCGGACACCGCGGCCTGGCTGAGCCACTTCACCTTCGCCCCGGCCGTGACCCAGACCGTGTGATTGCCCTGGGCAAGTACCTTGGTCGCCGCCGACCCGACCGCCCAGCTGAGATCGGGCGCCAGGTCGTAGCGGATGTCGAGCGCCTCACCCGGCGACGTGTTCCGGAACGACTGCTCGATCCGGGCCAGGTCCTGCGTCCGCGGCCGGTACGCCGGATCGCGCGGGATCGCGCCGTCGTGGTGCTGGACCAGGTCGTAGAGGTACTGCGGGTACGGGTGCGACGACAGCCGGAGTACCCGGGTGCCGCGCTTGATCCCGTCGATCAGCCGCTGGCCCTGGTCGGTACTCAGCGACGCTACCGGCAGCGGGGCCTTGTCCTCCTCGGGCAGATCGGACCAGGCGTCGAGCGGACCGTAGCCGTCGTTGACCAGCAACAGCAGCTTCGCTCCCGCCTTCGCAGCGGACGTTGCCTGCTCGGTGGGCTCCACCCCGTCGTTGCGCTGAACCACGGCGACCTTGCCGCGCACCGAGGTCTTCGCGAAGTCCGCGGCCGCACCGTTGCCCACGTACGCGACCTGCTGTGCGCCAGTGCCCTGCGGCAGCTTCGGGGAGAAGCTCTGCATGATCGTGTCGAAGGACTGCAGTCCGGAGCCGACCGTCAACGCCGGCTGCACCTGACGCCATCGTGCGGCGAACGTGTACGACCCCTGGGTCACCTTGCGCGTGGGAGTCGCCCAGACACTGTCGTAGATCCACGGCTCGAGCTGGTAAAGGTCGACGAAGCGGCGCAGTCCGCCGAAGCTGCGGTACTGATCGATGCGGACCGCGGTGTTCGCAGTCGGCAGCGGCGTGGTCGCGCTGACCTTGCGCAGCGTGGCCGCGTCGAACGTCAGACCCCGGTCGCTCGTCACCACGACCTCGGGCTCGCTGATGATCGCGCGGCCCAGCGAGTGCGGTCCCTCCAAGCCGGCGACATCGGCGTACATCCAGGTGGCGTACGTACTCGGGCGCAGGCTGAGGTCGGCGGTACCGCTCGCGTCGACGGTGTACACCTCGGGCACCGTGTCGCGGGCGATGTCCTTCACCACGACGACACCGGGCAACGCCGCACCGCGCCGGTCCTTGGCGTTCACCGACAGCTTGACCCGCTCGCTCTGCTTGCTGACCCCGATCGGCGTGTGCGCACGCAGTACGCCATCGGTGCCGGTGGCCGTGAGGACCGAGCTGTAGCCGGCGTCGTCCGCGGCGAGGTTCAAGTGGCTCACGACGCCGACGGTCGCGGTGCCGTGCGCCGGCACGGTCACCTGCGGCGTCGTCACCGTGAACAGGCCGGCCGGAATCCCCTGCGCCTTCACCGCGAGGTCGAGCGTGAGCGGTTCCGCGCCCAGGTTCGTGTACGTGACGTCCTTCTGCACCAGTCCGCTGGACGGGTACGGCCACTTCACCGCCGCAAACGCCGAGCCGGTGGCGAACAGCGTGCTCTTCACGGCAGCAGCGACGTCGAGTCGACCGCTACCGGCCCAGAACGGGCTGTACTGCACGGTCGTCTTGGTGGTGCTGACCAGAGCATCCTTCAGCTGCGCACCGGTCCACTCTGGGTGTGTCGCCGCGAGCAGAGCAGCAGCACCAGCGACGTGCGGCGTCGCCATGGAGGTCCCGCTCATCGTCTGGTACGGCCCTTCGCCCTCCGGCGCGTACTGCGAGCGCGCGGCCAGCACGTTGACGCCGGGACCGGTCAGGTCGGGTTTCAGCGCGCTGTCGCCGAGACGCGGACCGCGGCTGGAGAACGAGGCCAGGCGGTCTGCGGTGTCCACCGCACCCACGGTCAGCGCCGCGTCCGCCGCACCGGGGGCGCTCACGCTGTACGGATCCGGTCCCGAGTTGCCCGAGGCGATGACGAACAGGGCACCCGTTTCCGCGCTGAGCCGGTTGACCGCCTGGCTCATCGGGTCGGTGCCGTCGGTCGGGCCCGAGCCGAGGCTCATGCTGATCACCTTGGCCCGCTGGTCCCGGGCGGCCCACTCCATCCCGGCCAGGATCCACGAGTCCTGGCCGCTGCCGTCGTCGGCGAGCACCTTGCCGATGTGCAGGCCGGCGCCGGGCGCGACCCCCTGCTCCTGACCGTTCGACGCGGCACCGGTGCCGGCGATCGTGGACGCGACGTGGGTCCCGTGCCCGTTCCGGTCGGTGACGTCCTGGCCGGGGACGAAGCTCTCCGTCGCGTCGATGCGGCCGCCGAAGTCGGGATGCGCCGCGTCGATCCCGGTGTCGAGCACGGCGACGTCCACGCCTTCTCCAGTGGTACCGCCCTGCCACACCTGCGGCGCCCCGATCTGAGCCGTGGTGTCGGACAACGTCGCCTTCACCTTGCCGTCCAGCCAGACCTTGGCGATTCCGCCCTGCAATGCTCCGGCCACGCTCGTACCCCGTGCGGTCGCACCCGCCGCGTTACCGGTGAGCGAAGCCCAGAGGTCCGCCGCGTCGTCGTGGCCGGCGGCGAGGGCCGCGCCCTGGATGCTGGTCAGCTCCAGGGTCTTGCGCGCACCCGACGGTACAGACTGCTTGCGGGCCCTGGTCGCTGCGTCTGTGTACGAGACGATCAGCGGCAGGTGGTCGCTGTGTGCGTCGTCGTAGCCGTCGGCGAGCAACTCGGTGACGTTGAAGAGACCCTTGTCGAGCACGCCGGAGGCCAGGTACGGCAGGGCCGCGTCCGGGTACACGTAGGTGTCCTTGCCCACGGCCATGATGTGCGCGCCCGCCGGTTCGCCGTTGGGCTTGCGGACCGTCGCCGTGGTCTGCCCGTCGGCCAGGACGGTCGCGGTGACCTTGTCACCCGTGATGAGCGTGACCGTGCGCGGCACACCACCGGACGGAGCAACAGGACCGATGGCCGCCGCGGAGAGGGTGCCGGCCGTCGACGGCGTACCGGCGGGGGCGGCGCCGGCTGTCGACGTCCAGGCGGTCGCCACGACCAGGACCGCGGCGCCGGCGGCGAGCAGACCGCGCCGGTGGGGAGGAGTCGGGGACAAGGGAGCTCCAGGGGATGGGGACGGACGCGAGGGATCCCCCGCATTACATGCGGTTCCGGCCCGTCCCTGCCATCGATCCGGGTGGCGCAAACTTGACACGACCAATCCGGCCAGCGCTGGGCGGCTTCCCCCGGCTCACAGCCAGCCGCGTTCGCGGGCGTGCCAGCCCAGTTGCAGACGCGAGCGGGAGTTCGTCTGCTCCATCAACAGCTGGACCCGCCGAGCCACCGTGCGCCGGCTGATTCCGAGGCGTGCACCGGCCGCCTCATCGGTCAGGCCGGCCACCAGCAGTGACAGGAGGTGCCGGTCGTCCGCCGACATCGCCGCTTCGGCGGACAGCCCGTCCGAATCGGTCACCGACAGCGGACTCGCCCTGCTCCACACCGTCTCGAACAACGCGACCAGGGCATCCAGGAGGCTGCACGGATGGACCAGCAACGCCGCGTCGTGGGCGGGTGTGGCCCAGTCCAGCGGCAACAACGCAGCCTCCCGGTCCGCGATCGCGAGCTTCGTCGGCAGCGCGTCCGCGATCCGCGCCTGCTCCCCCGCCCGGACGTGGCTGACCGCACTCGCAGCGAGCAGTGGATCGGCCAACGCCGAGTTGTCGTAGACCACCCGGTACTCCACGCCGGCGGCCTGCCGGTCGAGCTGGGTCCGGTTCACCTCGGCGGTCGCCGCGTACGGCGGGGCGACCAGTTCGCGCATCTCCTTGCGGGCGGTCCGCTGGACCCGGTCGAACGCCAGACCGACCGCGGTCTGCCCGGAGACGATCTCGATCAGCTCTTCGGTCCGCCGGTTGCCGGCCTGGTTGTACGCCTCGGCGGTCAGCCGGTACGCCGCCGCCCGGATCCGCTCCAGCTCGTCCTCCTGGCGCTGGAGGAGCCGTTCGACCGCCAACTCGGGTGGGACCGGGACGACCAGTTCGCGCGGCGGCGGGGTCCGGTGCACGAATCCCTCGCTCTGCAGCGCGTCGACGGCCCGCAGCACCTCGTCGACCGGCAGACCGGCCCGGACCGCGAGCTCCTGGACGGACGCCGGGCCCTGGCGGACCAGGGCCAGATACGTGGCCTCGTTCTCGGCCCCCAGCCCGGTGGATCTCAGCATGCGCCGCCCCTGTTTCGAAGGTTCCCGGCCGATCCCCCGGTGCCGACCCGTGGGAAGTCTACGGATCCGCACCCACGGCCGTGACGGCCTTCCGACAGGCGGAACCGGCAGTCGGTACGGTCCGGCCCGACGCGGTGCCGAGGTCTGGGCGGGCCCGGAGGTTAGCCTCAGGGCATGAGTGGATCTCCGTCGCGCGTCTACGTCGCCCGGCTGGCGGGTCTGCCGGTGTACGACCCGAACGGGGACCAGGTCGGCAAGGTCCGCGACGTGGTGGTGATGCTGCGGCAGGGCGACCAGCCGCCCCGTGTTCTCGGGCTGGTGGTGGAGGTGTTCACCCGGCGGCGGATCTTCCTGCCGATGACCCGGGTCACCTCGGTCGACGCCGGTCACGTGATCACCACCGGCCTGGTGAACATGCGCCGCTTCCAGCAGCGGCCGACCGAGATCCTGGTCCTCGGCGAGTTGCTGGACAAGACGGTCGCGATCCGGGAGACCGGGGCGAGCGCGGTGGTGTTCGACCTGGCGATGGAGCAGGTCCGCAACCGGGACTGGGTACTGTCGAAGGTCGCCGTGACCGAAGGCGCGAAACGGTTCCGCCGCCGGGGCCAGTCGCACGTCCTGGACTGGATCGACGTCACCGGGATCGCGCAGACCGAGGAGGGCCAGGGCGCCAAGCACATCCTGGCGGCGTTCGAGACGATGAAGCCGGCCGACCTGGCCGGCGTCCTGCACGAGCTGTCGGCCAAACGGCGCAAGGAGATCGCCGCCGCGCTGGACGACGAACGGCTCGCCGACGTCCTGGAGGAGCTGCCCGAGGACGACCAGGTGGAGATCCTGGCCGGCCTGGACACCGAGCGCGCGGCCGACGTGCTCGAGGAGATGTCCCCGGACGACGCGGCCGACCTCATCGCCGAGCTCCCCACCGACACGGCCGAACGGCTGCTCACGTTGATGGAACCGGACGAGGCCGAGGACGTCCGCCGGCTGCTCACGTACGAGGAACGCACCGCGGGCGGCCTGATGACGTCGGAGCCGGTGATCCTGCCGGCCGACGCGACCGTGGCCGACGCGCTCGCCCATGTCCGCAACGCGGATCTCAGTCCGGCCCTGGCCGCGATGATCTACGTCTGCCGGCCACCGCTGGAGACACCGACCGGACGGTTCATCGGGGTCGGCCACATCCAGCGGCTGCTCCGCGAACCCCCGTCCGCGCTGGTCTCCGGCGTGCTCGACACCGACCTGGACGGGCTGCGGCCGGACGACAGCCTGCAGGCGGTCAGCAAGTACCTCGCCACCTACAACCTGGTGGCGGCCCCCGTGCTCGACGACGAGGGCAGGCTGCTCGGCGCGGTCACGGTCGACGACGTGCTGGACCACCTGCTCCCCGAGGACTGGCGCGAATCCCAACAGCAGGAGGTGGACCGCCGTGCCCCGTGACGACCGCAGTACCGACGAGCGCCGCTGGCTCCGGGCCGCCGACCGCCTCGACATCCCGCGCGAACTGCGCCGCACCATCGTCCGCCGGCCGACGTACGACGCCGACGCCTTCGGCCGGTTGTCCGAGCGCATCGCCCGGTTCCTCGGGACCGGTCAGTTCCTGGTCTGGATGACCGGCACGATCCTGTTCTGGGTCGCCTGGAACATCTTCGCTCCGTCCAGTCTCAGGTTCGACGAGTACCCGTTCATCTTCCTGACCCTCGCGCTCAGCCTGCAGGCCTCGTACGCCGCGCCCTTGATCCTGCTCGCCCAGAACCGCCAGGAAGCCCGCGACCGGGTCCAGTACGAACGAGACCGCGACGTCGACGCCCGGACCCGCGCCGACATGGAGTTCCTGGCCCGCGAAATGGCCTCCCTGCGCATGTCCATCGGCGAAGTGGCCACCCGCGACTTCCTCCGCTCCGAACTCCGCACCCTCCTCAACGAACTGGACCGAGACCGCGAGGACGACCGGGTCTGACTCACCCCGGCTGAAGTTAGGTGTGCCTTGCCGGAGGTAGGTCACAGTGGGCTGTGGTGGGGTGGGTTCGCGACAGCACGTAGCCTGTACGTATGGCTCCCTCTGCTGATCAGGTGACTGCTGCGCTCGGGTCCGTGCTGGATCCGGAGATCAAGAAGCCGATCACCGACCTGGGGATGGTCGAGTCCGTCGTCGTCGGTACCGACGGGGTCGTGACCGTCAAGATCCTGCTGACCGTGGCCGGTTGTCCGATGAAGGACACGCTGCGGCGGGACACCACGGCCGCCGTGAGCAAACTGGACGGCGTGACCGGCGTGCAGGTCGAGCTCGGCGTGATGTCGGCCGAGCAACGGGCGGCGTTGCAGACCCAGTTGCGCGGCGGAGTGGCCGAGAAGGAGATCCCGTTCTCCCGACCGGACTCGCTGACCAAGGTGTTCGCGATCGCGTCCGGCAAGGGCGGCGTCGGCAAGTCGTCGGTGACGGTCAACCTGGCCGTCGCGATGGCGGCGAAGGGGTTGTCGGTCGGCGTCCTGGACGCCGACATCTACGGCCACTCGGTACCGGCGATGCTCGGGGTCGCCGACGAGCGGCCGACCGCGGTGGACGACATGATCATGCCGGTGCCCGCGCACGGCGTGAAGGTGATCTCGATCGGCATGCTGAAGCCCAAGCGCGACCAGGTGGTCGCCTGGCGTGGCCCGATCCTGGACCGCGCGCTGGTGCAGATGCTGGCCGACGTGTACTGGGGCGACCTGGACGTGCTGCTGCTCGACCTGCCGCCGGGTACCGGTGACATCGCGATCTCGGTCGGCCAGCGGCTGACCAGCGCCGAGGTCATCGTGGTGACCACGCCGCAGGAGGCCGCGGCCGAGGTGGCCGAGCGGGCCGGGACGATGGCGCAGATGGTGCACCAGCGGGTCGCGGGCGTGATCGAGAACATGTCCTTCCTGCCCTGCCCGCACTGCGGACCGGAGCACCGGATCGAGATCTTCGGTACCGGCGGTGGCCTGCGCGTCGCGGAGACCCTGTCCGCCCGCCTCGGGTACCCGATCCCCCTGCTCGGCGAGATCCCGCTGGACGAGCGGCTGCGCAGCGGCGGCGACCTCGGCAAGCCGCTCACCGCCGCCGACCCGGAGGCCCAGGCCGCACAGGTCCTCGGCGACATCGCCCAGCGTCTCGGCGGTCGCCCGCGCGGCCTGGTCGGCCGCCAGCTCGGCCTGTCCCCGGCCGGCCGCTGACCTTCACCGCGTAAACCAGTACCAGGGGTACGCTGCGGCGTGCCCGTACCCGAGCAGCCCCCGGTCCTTGCCGACGGCGTCGTCACGCTGCGGGCGCCCGAGCCGCGCGATCTGACCGGAGCACTCGAGCGTGCCGCCGAATCCGGGGCGTACACCGCCGCCGACATCGAACGCTGGATGGCGTACGGCATCCGCGACGCCTGGCAGGCACGGACCCGGCTGGTTTTCGTCATCGAGTACCAGGGCCGGTACGCCGGGACGGTCAGCCTCGCCCCGGATCCGCACGGCAACGCGTCCGTGCACTACGGGCTCGCCCGCTGGGCCCAGGGTGCCGGGGTCGCGGCTCGCGCGGTCCGGTTGATCCTCGACTTCGGCTTCGGGACCTGCGGGTTCCACGTCGTGACCTGGTGGGCCCGAGTCGGCAATTGGGCATCCCGCCGCGTCGCCTGGGCCACCGGGTTCCACCTCGGTGAGACGATTCCGGCGTACGCCGAGGACGGGGGCACCGTGGTCGACGCCTGGACGGGCTGGACCGGGCCGGACGACGAGCGGAGGCCGCGCGGTGCGTGGTTCGACGTGCCGGTGCTGGAGGCGGAGCGGATCCGGTTGCGGACCTGGCGCGACGACGAGCTCGACCGCATCACCACGGCCCGGACGAACCAGGCGACGGCGCATTTCCTGCCGTTCATCCCGCAGCCGTTCACCGTGGAGGACGCGCGGTTCTGGTTGCGCGACATGGCCGAGCAGGCGGCCGCCGGGAAGCGGTTCAACTGGTGCGTCGCCGACCGCGCGACCGATGTTGCCCTGGGCAACGTGACGCTGTTCGGCCTGCACCCGGACGAGATCGGCGACGGCGAACTCGGGTACTGGGCCCACCCCGACGCCCAGGGCCGCGGCGCGATCACCGACGCGATCAAGCGCATCGCCGAGTGGTACTTCGCGACCCCGGACGCCGGCGGCTTCGGCGGGAAGAAGCTGCTCATCCGCACCGCGGCGACGAACCAGGCCGCACGACGAGTCGCAGAACGCAGCGGATTCCAGCACGTCGGCACCGAGCGCGCCGCGTTCCCCTTGCTCGGCGGAAAGCTCGATGACCGTGTCGTGTACGACCTCCTGCCGACCGACCGATCAGCCTGACCCGTGCAGAAGTCGGCCCGTTCATCGCCTAGAGTGATCGCGGCATCACACGATTCGGAGGACCGCCGGTGACCGCAGAGGACCAGCAGCAGCCCGCCGCGAACCGCGTGGCCGGAATCGACGCCACCAAGCCGAGCATCGCCCGCACGTACGACTACCTCCTCGGCGGCAAGGACAACTTCGCCGTCGACCGGGCCCTGGGCGACAAGTTCATCAACGATCTGCCCGGCTCCCCGGCGATCGCGCACACCAACCGCGGTGTCCTGATCCGCGCGGTCAGCGAACTCGTCGTGACCGCGGGCATCCGCCAGTTCATCGATCTCGGCAGCGGCCTCCCGACCGCCGACAACGTCCACCAGGTCGCCCAACGCCACCAGCCCGACGCGAGGGTGGTCTACGTCGACAACGACCCGGTCGTCCTGGCGCACGGCCGGGCGCTGCTGGAGGACAACGAGAACACCACGGTCTTCCGAGCCGACCTGCGCGATTCGGAAGCGATCTTCGCGAGCCCGGCGACCCGCGAGCTGATCGACTTCGACCAGCCGGTCGCGGTGATCTTCAGCGCGATCCTGCACCACATCAACGACGACGAGAACCCGGCCGACCTGGTGAAGTTCTGGGTGGATCGCATCGTGCCCGAGAGCTACGTGTTCATCAGCCACTTTCGGAGCGAGGACGACCCGCGAAGCGCCCAGATGCAGGAACTGCTGCAGGGTTCCCTCGGACGCGGTCGCTGGCGGACCGACGAGGAGATCCTGGCGCTGTTCGGGGATCGGGTCGAGGTACTGCCGCCAGGGCTGGTGCCGGCGAAGGAGTGGCGCCCGACCGAACCGGTGGACGAGCTGACGGACTGGGAACGCCTGATCGCGGCAGCAGTTGCGGTGAAGGTCTGAGGCCGGTCACCCACCACTCACCAACTCGGGCTGACACCCTAACGAACGCCTTGAACGAGCGTGCGCCCATCACTCACCAGCGGGTGTGACACGCGTTGGTGAGTGATGGGGGTCCGCGTCAGCTGTCTTTAGCCGGCCACGGTGCGTCGGCCGGCCGGAGCGCGTCGAAGCCGTCGCCGTTCAGTGCCGTCCAGGCCGCCAGCGAACCCATCACCAGCACCGGGTTGTGGAGATCGCCCGCGAGCGCCGCCCTGACCACGTCTTCCAGCGGCGCCCAGACCGTTTCCATGTCGGCTTCTTCGTGCAGGCGGTCGTACGTCTCGTCCGCCACCGACAGGTCACGGGCCAGGAAGATGCGGACCGCTTCGTTCGTCAGACCCGGTGACGTGAACGCGTCGACCAGGACTCGCCAGTCGGTCGCCTTGGTGGCCGCTTCTTCCCACAGTTCGCGCTCGGCGCCGATCCGGTACGCCTCGCCCTGGACGTCGAGGAGGCCCGCGGGTGGTTCGAGGAGGCGGTAGCCGACCGGATGGCGGTACTGGCGGACCAGCAACATCCGGTGCTGCTGGTCGAGGGCCACCACGCCGACGGCGCCCGGGTGGACGACGACGTCGCGGACGAAGGGCTCGCCGCCGACCGGCGGAATGATCTCGTCCCGACGGATCGAGATCACCCGGCCGGTGCGGTGGACGATCTCGGAGCCGCCGACCGGCCAGGACTCGCGTTCGTCGGCGAGTCCCGCGCCGAGGCGGAGTTCCGGGTGATCCGTCATCGAGTCTTGGCCTTGCCGGCGCCGGCCTTCACCGACTCCTTGCCGGCTGTCGACGCCGAGCCCGCGGCACCCGATCCAGCCGCCGCCGATCCAGAAGAACCAGCAGAAGCACCCTCCGACGAGGCCTTCGAGGTAGGTACGTCCTCGACCGGCAGCCGGGTCTCACGCTGACGATCCACGGCCGCCGCGATCAGGCCGGAGAACAGCGGGTGCGGCTTGGTCGGCCGGGACCGCAGTTCGGGATGTGCCTGGGTGGCGACGAAGTACGGGTGCCGGCTGCGGTCCAGCTCGATGAACTCGACCAGCTCGTTGTCCGGCGACAGCCCGCTGAACACCAGGCCGGCGGTCTCCAGCTTGTCCCGGTACGCGTTGTTCACCTCGTACCGGTGCCGGTGCCGCTCCTGGACCGACGGGGCGTCGTACAGGTCGCGGACGATCGAGCCGTCGGCCAGGTTCGCCGGGTACAGGCCGAGCCGCATCGTGCCGCCCAGGTCGCCGGACCCGGAGACGATGTGCTTCTGCTCCTCCATCGTCGCGATCACCGGCTGGTCGGCGTCCGGGTCGAACTCGCTGGAGTTCGCGTCCACCAGGCCGGCCAGGTTCCGGGCGACCTCGATCACCATGCACTGCAGGCCGAGGCAGAGCCCGAGGATCGGGATGCCCGCCTCCCGGGCGAACTTGATCGCGCCGATCTTGCCCTCGATCCCACGGACCCCGAATCCGCCGGGGATGCAGACCGCGTCCACGTCGCCGAGCAGCTTCGCGGCCGCCTCGGGGGTGGCGCACTCGTCGGAGGCGATCCAGCGCAGGTTGACCCGGGCGTCGTTGTCGAAGCCGCCGGCCCGCAGCGCCTCGGCGACGGACAGGTACGCGTCCGGCAGGTCGATGTACTTCCCGACCAGGCCGACCGTGACCTCGTCCTTCGGGTGGTGGACGACGCGCAACAGCTCGTCCCAGCGGGTCCAGTCGACGTCGCGGAACGGCAGGTTCAGCCGGCGCACGACGTACGCGTCCAGGCCCTCGGCATGCACGACCTTGGGGATGTCGTAGATGCTCGGCGCGTCGACGGCGGCCACCACGGCCTCGACGTCCACGTCGCACATCAGCGAGATCTTGCGCTTCACGTTGTCCGGGATCGGCCGGTCGGCCCGGCAGACGATCGCGTCCGGCTGGATACCGATCGAGCGTAGCGCCGCGACGGAGTGCTGGGTCGGCTTGGTCTTCAGCTCACCGCTCGGCCCCATGTACGGCACCAGCGAGATGTGCAGGAAGAACACGTTGTCCCGGCCGACGTCGTGCCGGACCTGCCGGGCCGCCTCGAGGAACGGCAGCGACTCGATGTCGCCGACGGTGCCGCCGATCTCGTGCAGGACGACGTCGACGTCCGGGCCGGCCATCGCCAGCATCCGGTCCTTGATCTCGTTGGTGATGTGCGGGATGACCTGGACGGTGTCGCCGAGGTACTCCCCGCGCCGCTCCTTGGCGATCACCGAGGAGTAGATCTGCCCGGTGGTGACGTTGGCGACCTGGGAGAGGTCGCGGTCGAGGAAGCGTTCGTAGTGACCGATGTCCAGGTCGGTCTCGGCGCCGTCGTTGGTGACGAACACCTCGCCGTGCTGGAACGGGTTCATCGTGCCTGGATCGACGTTCAGATACGGATCCAGCTTCTGCATGGTGACCCTGATGCCCCGTGCCGTCAGCAGACTGCCGAGGCTCGACGCCGTCAGCCCCTTACCGAGACTGGACGCCACACCACCGGTGACGAATACGTGCTTGGTCCGCTGGGAATTCAAAGCCCTGTCCACGGGCCTCCAGCCTACCTGCTGTCAAGCACCGGTCGCGACGAGACCCGCGTAGATGTCGAGCAGATTCTTCGCGACCGCGTCCTCGTCCGGCCATCCGGCGGCCAACTGCAGGCCTTCTGTCCGGAGTGCGGACGCGACGGTCGGTTCGGCCAGCACCCGGCGTACCGAGTCCGCGAGGCCGGCCACGTCGCCCGGGAAGGCGAGCAGCGCGCTGTCGCCGACGAGCTCGGGGATCCCGCCGACTGCGGTCGCCACCACCGGCAGACCGACCTGCATCGCCTCCTGGACGACCAGCGCCCGCGCCTCCCAGTGCGACGTGAGCAGAAACACGTCCGCAGCGCCCATCAGGTCGGCCACGTCGCCGCGTTGCCCGAGCAGGCGGACCGGGAGCCCTTCGGTGTCGATCCGCGCCTGCAGGGAGTCCTGCAGCGGCCCGTACCCCGCGACCGCGAACACCACGTCCGGGTTCGTCCGCTGCACCTCAGCCGCAACGGACAGGAGCGTCGGGTAGTCCTTCTGCGGAGCCAGCCGCCCCACCGCGATCACCAGCGGCGCGTCCCCGATCCCGAGGGCCTCTCGCGTCTCCGCGGACGGCGTACGCACCTCCGGTACCGCGGGAGCCGCGACAGGGGCGAGGCGAGCCTGCCGCGCACCGAGGGACCGTGCGAGCTCCACCAGGTCGGACGACGCCCCCAGCGTGAGGTCGGCACCACGGGCCACGACGCGCTGGCCGAGTCGCATCAGCAGGCCCCGTGGACCGGACATGAGCACCGCGTTGTGCCAGGTGACTACGAGCGGGCGCAGATGGGACCGATCCCGCAGCGCCGACATCCCCGCCTTGTACCCGTGCGCGTGGATGACGTCGCAGCCACGCAGCCCGATCGCCTGCTCCACCACGCTCGCCGCACCGAAGTCGAAGTGCGCCGCGGTACCCCGGGGAGCACAGACCACCACCTCGTGCCCCGCGTCCACGTACCGCGGGACCAGGGACGCCACGTGCTGCCCGATCCCACCACGGGACTCCGCGAGCAGCAGGCCGATCCTCATCGCTTCTCCTCCACGTCGGCCGGGACACCTCTGCGGAGCAACGCCCGCGCGTCCGGTCGGTCCAGGGCGACCACCACCCCGGCGTACACGATCACCACAGCCAAGCCGGAAAGCACCGCAAACACCAGGCCACTCCCCCAACTCCCGTCGCCCGCAGGGATCGACACAAGCCACCCTGTGGCCCCAGCGAGCACGGCACCGACCAGGGACGCCACCGTGGCTCGCGGTAGCCCGTGCAGCACACCGGGCCCGGCAGCGCGCCGCAGAACGACGAGGAGGACCACAGCACCCGCCACCATGCCGAGCGACATCGCAGCCGCCAACGAGAACACAACTCCGCCGCCGTCCCACTTCAGCGTCAGCAGGAACCCGGACCCGGCCACGAGCAACCACGCTCCACCCGTGACCGCAGCGACCCGCCGACCAGCGTGCCGCGCATACAGGATCCGCCCCACGTGCATGAGTACCGCGAACCCGAGCAGCGCCGGCGCGAACGCGAACAACCCGTCGATCAACGAGGACGCCTGCGTCTCCTGCACCCGCCCGTCGTCGTACGCGAACACGCGAGCCACCGGCACCGCAGTACCAATCAACAGGGCTGCCCCGACTCCACCGGCAAGCATCACCGCCCGCGTGGACGTGGACGCGTACAGGTCGAACGCAGCCTCGTCCCCCGCGTCGTACGCCGAGGCGAGCCGCGGGAAGACCGCGGTCGTGATCGGCACGGCCAGTACCGCGTACGGCAGCACGTACACCGCGTTCGCCCACGTATAGACCGCGATGCTCCCCGGGATGCCCCGGTGGTTCGCCAGGTACGTCGCAGCCAGCAACGCGATCTGCTGCGCGATCAGTACGGCGAGACCGGCGAACGCGAGTCGGCGCAACACCGGACCGACCCCTGGATCCAGCCGCAGCGTCGGCCGGATCGGGATCCGCAACGTCAGCATCGGGATCAGCACCGTCAACGCCAGCGCGAGCACGCCGGCCGTCGTCCCCCAGGCCAGCAGGTCGTTCGCGGACCGGGACGCCTCGTCCGCCCGCGGCGCCTGGGTCGCGAACACCAGGTACGTCGCGACGACGACCAGACTGGACACCAACGGCGCCAACGCCCCTGCCCCGAACCGGTGGTGCGACTGCAGGACCGCGGTCGCGATCACGGCCACCGCGTACCCGAAGATCTGCGGCACGAAGATCACCAGCATCCGCGTCGCGATCGCCGCGGAGCCACCGCAGTCGGCCCCGGCGTCGAGCATCGCGGACGTGTAGCGCGACGCGAGAACCCAAGCCAGCAAGGCGAACGGGGCCAGCAGCACGAACGACCAGGTCAGCAGCGCACCGATGATCCGGCCCTGCGCGGCCCGATCACCTCGGGACACCGGCCCGGCCAGGACCGGGATCACGGCGCCCGCCAGCGCACCGCCGACGACCACCTCGAACATGACGTTCGGGAGCTGGTTCGCGGTCGCGTACGCCTCGGCCAGACAGCCCGCGCCGACCGTCTTGGAGAAGACCAGCCAGCGCCCGAACCCGACCACGCGGGCCAGGACGGTGATCCCGGCGACGAGCAACGCCGCCCGGGCGATCCGCCCTCCTGCGCTCACGGCGCCGTCACCTCGAACAGTGCCGAGCCCCTCACCGGGGGCGCCGGCCCCATTGGTCGACCTTGTCCAGCGCCGGGGTGTTCGCGATCACCTTGGTGAAGCTGACCTTCTCGCTCGCCAGGTTCAGCGCGACGACCGCGCCGAGCGCGAGGACCTTCAGCGGCCGCGGCAGCGACGCGGCGAGCGCCGTACCGGTGATCGCGCCGAGGCCGTTCGCACCGCAGTCACCAAGCATCGACCGCTCCCCCAGGTCCGACGGTGCCGCAGCAGCCGCGGCACCGACCACGGCAGCGGCGGGACCGCTCCCGGCCAGGGCCACCGGAGCGGTCACCGCGGTGACGGCCTTGAGCGCGCGACCAGGACGCAGGTCGAGCAGGTTGGCGAGGTTCGCGGTGCCGGCGATCAGGGCGCCGTCGGCAACGATCTCCGCGACCGCGCCGACGCCCTTGGACCGGCGCGGCAACAGGGCCGCGGCGGCGAGTCCGGCCGCACCGACCCCCAGGATCTTGACCGCGCCGCTGGTCACCTCGCCCCGCTTCAACGCGGAGAGGTGGCCGCGGAACCCCTTGGTTTCAGTGGCTCCCGCGAGATCGTCGTACGCGCCGACCGCACCCGACACCGAGCCGGCCAGCAACGCGGCGGCCTTCACCTTGCCGTTCGCGCCACTGGCGGCGACGCCCGCCAACGCACCGAGGACGGCGACCGGGCCCTCCAGCAGGGTGACGGTCTCGCCGCGGTGGTTGAGGCGTTCGAAGGGCTCGCGGTTCTCCTTCGGCAGCTTCGCCGCGGCACGCTCGAGCCCCGCGGTGGCAGCAGCAGCCACCACCGCGCCCAGAAACCCCATCAGTTCTCCTTCGCCTGGACCGCGGACGGGGCGACACCGTTCTTGGCGTCGACACCGCCGTACTGTCCGGCCTTGCCACCCGCCTGCTCGACCAGGGCGAAGACGACCGTCGCCTGCCCGGACGGCATGTTCGCCACGTCCACCGAGGAAACGATCTTGGTGGCTTCGGAGTCACTGCGCAACGTCTTGAGCATGCCGCCGTTCTGCGCGCTCTCCGGCATCCCGGCGACCACGACACCGGCGCTGCCCTGGTCCAGGCCCTCGGCGAAGTCGACCGCGTCGTCGTACGTCGCGTTGTCCGGAGCCGGCGTCGGCGGCACCCCGGCCACCACGACGACCAGGCTGGCCCGGTCCTTCGGCGTCGGCTTCAGGGCCAGCAGCTTCGACCCGGTCAGGCCGCTGAGGATCTTGGTGGACTCGCCGTCGACCGGCTTGCCCTCGTCCGGCGCGACGATGCCGCGGGCCAGGATCAGGCCGGCCCGCTGGTAGGTGTTGCTGTCGGCCGGGAAGGTGATGTCGGCGGTGACGAGCTCGTTCACCAGCGGCTCGACCAGCTGGCGCTGCCCCGGGTCGAACAGCTTGCTGTCCAGCGAGACCCGGGTGGTGACCTGCCCGCCGGCCTTCTCCACCGAGTCCGCGAGCGCGTTCGTCATGTCGTTGTCGGCGTTCGGCATGGTCACCACGGCGACCTTCTTGTTCGCCAGCTTGCCGTCGGTCAGCCCGGCGGTCACCTTGGCCACGTAGTCGTCGCGGTACTTGTCCAGCGCCTTGGCCTGGATCAGCTGGGCCCGGGCGTCCTCCAGGGCCGCGCGGTCCTTGTTCGCCTGGCTCTGGATCACCTCGCTGCCGGTGCCCTTCAACGGGCCGGCGCCCAGCACCACGCCGGCGCCGAGGGCGAAGAAGATCGCCACGATCGAGACGATGTGGTAGCGAAAGTCGATCACGTGAACAGCTCCCGGATCCAGTAGACGAGGTCGTTCCAGCGCGCCCGCAGGATCGACCAGAGCACGTCGTCGGCTCCGGCGGCGACCATCGCCACCCCGAGCGCGAACAGGCCGGCCACGATCAACGCGACCACCTGGGTGGTGGAGACGCGGCTGCGGTACAACCGGCCCACCCCCTTGGCATCCACCAGCTTGGCACCGACGCGCAAGCGGGTGATGAAGGTGCTGGCCATCCCGGAGCGGCCCTTGTCGAGGAACTCCACCAGCGAGTTGTGGGTGCCGACCGCGACGATCAGCGAGGCGCCCTTGGAATCGGCCAGCAGCATCGCGACGTCCTCGCTGGTGCCGGTGGCCGGGAACTCGATCGAGTCGACGCCGAGCCGCTCCAGCCGCTCCGAGCCGGGCGCGCGGCCGTCGCGGTACGCGTGCACGACGGCCTCCGCGCCGCACTTCAGCGTGTCGTCACTGACCGAGTCCATGTCGCCGACGATGAGATCGGGGACGTACCCGTTCTCGACCAGCGCGTCCGCGCCGCCGTCGACCCCGATCAGCACCGGCCGGTACTCGCGGATGTACGGGCGCAGCGCGACCAGGTCCTCGCGGTAGTCGTACCCGCGGACCACGATCAGGACGTGCCGGCCCTCCATCGGGGTGTGGATGCTCGGAATGCCGACGCCGTCGAGCAGCAGGTCGCGTTCGCGGCGGAGGTACTCCAGCGTGTTGGCGGTGAACGCCTCCAGCTGGGTGGACAGCCCGGCGCGGGCGTCGTCCATCAGCTCCGCCACCGTCTGGCTGTCCTGCGAGACGCCCTTCGCGACCACCTCCTCGCCGCGGTACAGGGTGCCGTCGTGCAGCCGGACCCGCTCGCCCTCGTGCAGGGTCGAGAAGACCTCACGGCCGACCCCGTCGACCAGCGGGATGCCGGCCTCGACCAGGATCTCCGGGCCGAGGTTCGGGTACCGGCCGCTGATCGAGTCGGCGACGTTCAGGACGGCGGCGACCCGGCAGTCCACCAGCGCCTCGGCACTGACCCGGTCCAGGTCCACGTGGTCGATGACGGCGATCTCGCCGGGCTTCAGTCGCTTGGTGAGGTTTTTGGTACGGCGGTCCAGCCGGACCACCCCGGCGATCCCGGGCAGTTCAGTAGGGCGTGCTTTGCGCAGGCTGGGCAGTTTCATCGCGCTCTCATCCTGCCATGTCAAGAGCCCTCGACCGGCCAATTTCGGGCCGCCGAGGACAATCACCGTCCGGAACTCCGGTGACTGTGCGTCAAATCATTCTTTTGAACGAGGGCCGGGTTGCGTGCTCAGCGCTTCTTCTTGGCCGGTTTCCGGCGGCGTTCCGCGGCCAGCGCGAGCAGCTCCTCGGCGTGGGCCTGGGCCGCGTCGGAGTTCTCCAGGCCGGCCATCATCCGGGACAGTTCCTTCAGCCGGGCGTCGTCGTCCAGGGCGACCAGGCCGCTGGTCGTCACCGAGCCGTCGTCGCTCTTCAGCACGACCGCGTGACGGTCCGCGAACGCGGCCACCTGCGGCAGGTGCGTCACCACGATCACCTGGGCCTTCTCGGCCAGCCGGGCCAGCCGCTTGCCGACCTCGACCGCGGCCCGGCCACCGATCCCGGCGTCGATCTCGTCGAAAACGAGCGTCGGCACCTTGTGCGTGTCGGACAGGATCACCTCGAGGGCGAGCATCACCCGGGAGAGCTCACCCCCGGACGCCGCCTTCTGCAGCGGACGCGCCGGGCTGCCCGGGTTCGCCGCGAAGCAGAACTCCACCTCGTCGATGCCGAACGGCCCGGGCGTGGTCTCGTGCACCTCGACGGTCAGCGTCGCGTGCGGCATCGCGAGGCCGGTCAGCTCCTTGGAGACCGCGACCCCGAGCCGCTCGCCCGCTTCCTGCCGCGCGGCCCGCATCTGCTGACCGAGATCGGCGAGCCGCGCCCGCAACTCGGCCAGCTCGGCGTTCAGGAGCTCGACCCGCTCGTCGCTGCCGTCCAGGTCGGCCAACCGGACCGCGGAGCGCTTGCCCCAGTCGAGCACCTCGTCCACGGTGCCCTCGTCGCCGCCGTACTTGCGGACCAGGTTCGTCAGGACGGCGCGGCGTTCGCTCACCACGGCCAGCCGGGCGGGATCGGTGTCCACGTCCGCGGCGTACGACGACAGCTCGCCGGCCAGGTCGGCGGCCAGGTACCCGAGTTCGCTGGTCCGGTCGGCCAGTTCGGCGAGCTTCTGGTCGTGCTCGCGTTCGCCGTCGAGGGCCTGCTTGGCCAGGGCGAGCAGGCCGAGCACGTCGCCGGGACGGGTGGCCTCGAGGTCCTCGGCAGCCAGGGCGCCGGCCGCCGTCGTGGCCGCGGTGCGCAGGCCGTCGGCGTACGCGAGCCGATCCTCCTCGGCGGCCAGCTCGGTGTCCTCACCCGGCAACGGTTCGAGCTTGGCGATCTCGTCGAGCCCGAAGCGGAGCAGGTCCGCCTCGGCCAGCCGATCGCGCTGCCGCGTGGTCAGCTCGGTCAGCTCCGCCTCGACGTCACGGTGCCGCTTGTACGCCGCGGCGTACTCGTCCAGCGGACCGAGCACCTTCTTGCCCGCGAACGTGTCCAGCGTCTCCCGCTGCCGGGCCGGCTGCAGCAGCCGCCACTGGTCGGCCTGGCCGTGGATCGCGACCAGGTCGCCGGAGACGTCGCCGAGCACCGAGACCGGCACGGACGCGCCGCCCAGGAACGCCCTGGACCGGCCCTCCGACGACAGCTCGCGGGCGATCAGCAGTTCGTCGTCGTCCAGCTCGCCGCCGCGCTCCTCGGTCTGCCGCAGGATCGACTTCGGCAACGCGCTGGCCCGGCCCTCGACCCGGGCGCGGCGGGTGCCGTGCCGGACCAGGCCGCTGTCCGCGCGACCGCCGAGCAGCATGTTCACCCCGGTGACGACCATCGTCTTGCCGGCCCCGGTCTCACCGGTGACCGCGGTGAAGCCCGGATCGAGGTCGAGGGTGGCGTCCTCGATCACGCCCAGTCCGGTGATGCGGATCTCCGAGAGCATGCCTACGACTCCTCTTTGGCGCTTCGGTTGCGCTTGCGCTCGGCGGCGCCCCGCCAGCCGAGCACCGGCAGGTCGAACTTGGCGACCAGCCGGTCGGTGAAGGACGACTCGTGCGCCCGGGCCAGCCGGACCGGGGTCCGGCCGCGGCGGACCTGGATCCGCGCGCCCGGCGGTACCTCCACCATCCGGCGGCCGTCGCACCACAGCACCCCGCGCCCGTGCCAGGCGGCGACCAGCTCGACCGACAGCTGGGACGTCGGCGCCACCACGATCGGCCGGGAGAACAACGCGTGCGCGCTCAACGGCACCAGCAGGATCGCCTCCACCTCGGGCCAGACGATCGGCCCGCCGCCGGAGAACGCGTACGCCGTACTGCCGGTCGGCGTGGCGACCACGACCCCGTCGCAGCCCCAGCGGGACAACGGGCGGCCGTCGACCCCGACCATCACCTCGAGCATCCGCTCCCGGGCGGCCTTCTCGACGCTCGCCTCGTTCAGCGCCCAGGTCTGGAAGATCGGCTCGTCGTCGACGAACACGTCGACCGCGAGCGTCATCCGCTCCTCGACCGTGTAGCTGCGGTCGACCACCACCTCGACGATCCGCTCCAGGTCGTCCACCTCGGCCTCGGCCAGGAAGCCGACATGGCCGAGATTGACGCCGAGCACCGGCGTGCCGTGCGGCCGGGCCAGTTCGGCGGCGCGCAGGATCGAGCCGTCACCGCCGAGCACGATGATCAGCTCGACGTCCAGCGCCGCCTTGTCCGGGTCGTCGGCGATCTCGACCGGGTCCAGCGCGAGCGCGTCGGCCTCCTCGCCGAGGAGCCGGACCAGCAGACCGGCCGCCGTCAGCAGCCGGTGCGCGGCCCGGGCGACCTCGACCGCCTCGTCCCGCCCGGTGTGCGTGACCAGCAGCACCCGCCGCGGCTCGGACTCAACCACTCCGACCTGCCTTCGATCGACACGCGGACCATGCCGGCCCGCTCACTGGGGACCGCTCTCGACGGCGGTCCGGAGCATCGTCTCATCGAGAGGCGGCGCCGACTGCCGTATCCACAGGAAGTATTCGACATTTCCTGACGGGCCAGGCAACGGACTCGCCGCGACCCCCTCGATCCCCCAGCCCAGCTCTGCCGCTTTCGCCGCGACCCCGCGGACCGCGTCGGCGCGTAACTCGGGGTCGCGGACGACGCCGCCCTTGCCGAGCCGCTCCTTGCCGACCTCGAACTGCGGTTTCACCATCAGGACGAGGTCGCCGTCCGGCTTGACCACGCCGAGCAACGCGGGCAGGACCAGGGTGAGTGAGATGAAGCTGAGGTCGCTGACGACCAGGTCGACCGGGTCGCCGCCGATCGCGTCGAGGGTGAGGGTCCGGACGTTCGTGCGGTCCATCACCGTGACGCGGTCGTCGGTCTGCAACGCCCAGACCAACTGGCCGTACCCGACGTCGACCGCGATCACGCTCGCGGCACCGTTGCGCAGCAGGACGTCCGTGAATCCGCCGGTGGACGCGCCCGCGTCGAGACAGCGCCGGTCCTTCACCTGGACCCGAGGGAACGCCTCCAGCGCACCGATCAGCTTGTGCGCGCCACGGCTGGCGTACCCGGGATCGTCGGACTCCGACGTGTCCACGACGATCGGGGCGTCCGCGCCGACCCCGGTCGCGGGTTTGCTCGCGACCGTGCCGGAGACCTTCACCCGGCCGGCGGCGACCAGCTCACTGGCGTGCTCGCGGGACCGCGCGAGGCCACGGCGTACCAGCTCCGCGTCGAGCCGGGACCGCTTGGCTGCTCCTTTGGCCACTCAGCCGCGGTCGCCGCTCTCGGCGTCCGCCTCCACCAGCGCGTTCTGCAGCCGCTCGTGCAGATCCCCGTAGACCTCGGCATGCTCCGACACCGGCTTGTCCCGCAGCCCGTCCAGCCGAGCCATCGTCTCTTCCACCAACGGATGCCCCTCCTCGTCCCGCTCCGCCTCGCGATCGCCGTCGTCCGTCCACCGATCCCTGGAATCGGCGGGCAGCGCCTCGTCCGCACGCCCGTGGTGCGAAACCGCCGGGGCGGTGGGGCGTACGTCATCGCCGCCGTGCGTCTCGGCCGTCTCGGCCGTCTCGTCGGTGACCGGTCGGGCGTACTCAGCGGGGGCAGCCGCCGCAGGAACACCAGCGGGCGGTGTCGGCCTCGGCACAACCCCACCAGGCGGTCCGAGCCGCGGAGCGAACCCCGACGGCGGCCCCGGCCTGGGCGCACTTCCGATCGGCGGCCCTGGCCGCGGCGTGACTCCCGCCGATGGTCCCGGCTTCGGCGCGAACTGCTCGTGAGGCGCCAGGCCTTCGTCGCGCTGGACGTGTTCGTGCGGTGCGACGTCGTCGTCCAGCGAGGCGGCGAAGGACTGCTCGGTGTCCTCGTACTCGAAGGTCCGCGGGTCCGGCTCGGTGTCGTAGTCCGGCGCCTCCCGCTGCTCTTCGGGATCAGGCTCGTGCCCTGGTTCGACGTCGGGGTCGAACGGCGGCACCTGCTCGCCGGGATGGTCGGTCACGTCACGCCTTCTTCGCCGCGGTCTTCTTCGCCGGCGCCTTCTTGGCCACCTTCTTCGCAGCTGCCTTCTTGGCGGGCCGGACCACCGGCTCCTCCACCTCGTCCTCGACCTCGGCCAGCCGCGCCTCGAGCAGGCTGATCCGGCGGGTCAGCGCGGCGACCTCCTCGGACCGGACGAAGCCCAGGCGCGCCACCGCGCCCTCCACCTCGTTCGCCACGATCGCCTGCAGCAGCTGCCGGTTGCTCTTGCTGGTGGCAACGATCTCGTCGGCCAGGTCGGACACCTTGGTGGTCAGCGTGTCCGCGCCGGTCTGCTGCAGCAGCGCCTTCGCGGCCTGCTGCGCCCGCTGCCTGGTCACCTCGGTCAGCCCACTCGCGAGCTGTACGTACCCGCGCAGAGCGTCCATCACCATGACTGCCTCCTCGTAGCGTTCCCAGCAACGGTATCGCGACCGCCGCCCGAGACCAGGCCGGACATCCACAGGCCCCTGGGGGACCTACTTGTCCAGCCCGATCCGGTGCAACGCGGCGTCGATCGCGATCGAGCCCGGCGCGGCGGCCGGCTTCGGCAACGGACGCCGGCCGCGCCCGACCGACTTGGCCGCGGACTTGGCCGGCTTCGGCGGTTCGTCCACGGCCGCCCAGACGGCGGACAGGATCGCGCGCAGCCCGTCGTACGGCTCGCCGTCGCCCTTGACCGTGACGGCCCCGTCGACGACCTCGGCGGTCCAGCCCTCGCAGCTGTGCTTGCCGCCCTCGACCTTGACGCCCGGTTGCTTCTCCGCAAGGGCTCCCAGCCCGGCCGCGATGTACGTCGGGCGCTGGTCCTTGGGCGCGCGGGCCAGGTCGTGCGCGTCATGCACGCCGGTCGCGACCCAGAGGCTGGCGATTCCGACCTTGTGCGCGCCCTCGATGTCGGAGTCGAGCCGGTCGCCGATCATCAACGGGTGCTTGGCTTCCAGCCGCTCGATGCTGGTCTCCAGCAACGGCGGTTCGGGTTTGCCGGCAACGACCGGGTCGACCCCGACGGCCGCGCGGACCGCCTGCACCAGGGTGCCGTTCCCGGGCGCCATCCCGGCCGCGGTGGGGATGGTCAGGTCGAGGTTCGTCGCGTACCACTTCGCGCCCTCGTTGATCGCGTGCGCGCCGTCGGCAAGCATCACCCAATTCACGTCCGGGTGGAAACCCTGCACCACCGCGACCGGGTGCGCGTCACTCGACCGCACCGGCTGCAGCTCGTACTCCTCCAGCGCCGCGTACAGCCCCTCGCCGCCGATCACGAGCACCGGCGAACCCTTCGGGAAGTCCGCCGCGATCAACCGGGCCGCGGCCTGCGCGGAAGTCACCACGTCCTCGGTCAGCACGTCCAGGCCGAACGAGGTGAGGTGCTCGGCAACGGCGCCCGGCGGGCGGCTGGCGTTGTTGGTGACGAAGCCGATCCGGACGCCTTCCTTCGCCGCCTTACGCAGGTTCTCCGACGCGTCCGGGACCGGATCAGGCCCCACGTACACGACCCCGTCGAGGTCCAGGAGGGCTACGTCGTACCGGCTGGCGAGTGGTTCGTCACAGGCCGACAACGGCGCGGGCGCTTCGCGTTTCGTGGTCATCCGTCCCCCCGTACGATGCCGCTCATGTCTGACGCCACCATGCTGCGGCTGGAGCCGCTGCGGGCCTGGCGCTTCGTCGCGGGCAAGGTGAGTGCGCTCGGCGCGGTGACGTCGCCGCCGTACGACGTGCTGGAACCCGCCCTGGTCCGGCGGCTGACTGACTCTGATCTGCACAACATGGTGAGGCTCATCCTTCCACGCGATCCGGCCCTCGGTTCGCGCCGGTACGACGAGCCCGCGCGACGGCTGAGCGGATGGCAGCACGACGGCATCGTCGTCCGGGACCAGCGGCCCGCTCTGTACGTGTACGAGCAGCGTCTCGGCGACGCGATGCTGTGTGGTCTGGTCGGCTCACTCGGCCTCGATCCGGACCGTCGGGTGGTGCTCCCGCACGAGGACGTGATGCCGCACTGGGTGGACGACCGGCTGGAGTTGATGGAGGCCACGGACGCCGACCTGGAGCCGATCCTGCTCGCGTACGCGGGCGGGGGCGCGGCCAGCGACGCGGTGGACGCGGCCCGCGCGGGTGAGCCCTGGCTGGTCGCGGACACGGAGAACGGTGCGCACCACCGGATCTGGCGCATCGACGACCCCTTCGTGCTCGAGCGGATCACCGCGGAACTCGGCCGGCACGAGGCCCTGATCGCCGACGGCCACCACCGGTACGCGGCGTACCTGGAACGGCTCCGTCGGCAGCCGGATCGTCCGGGTGTCGGGGTCGGCCTGGCGATGCTGGTGGACCAGGATCGCCATCCGCTCACGCTGGACCCGATCCACCGGGTCGTACCCGGGTTGTCGCTGGCCGTGGTCCGTGAACGTACGCCCGCTGGGTGGGAGGTGCTGCAGGGACGAGTGGACGGCGTACCGGATCGCATCGCGCTCACGGACGGGACAGAGTGGGTCACGCTGCGCACGACGGCGCACAGACCGGAGCCGACGGTGTCGCTGTTGCACGACGAACTGCTGCCGGCCTGGGACATCGACACGGACGAGCTGAGCTTCCACCACGTACTCGCGGACGCCGTGGCGCTCGCTGGGCCCACACAGGCCGCTGTGGAGCTTTCAGCGCCCCGGATGGACCAGGTACTGCGGTCGGCCGCTCAGGGCGTCGTACTGCCGCAGAAGGCGACCTCGTTCGGCCCGAAGCCACGCGTCGGCCTGCTCTTCCGCACGCTCGACTGACTCCGGGCCGCCGCGGTCAGTCCTTCTCGTCCTTCTTGGCTTCCGTGGTGTCGTCACCGTCGGTGGGGAGGTCGACCTCGCCGTCGAGAGCGTCGTCGACGATCAGCTCGTCCGCAGGTTTCTCGTCCGCCTCGTCGGTCACGTCGTTGTCGGTGTCCGTGGGCTGCTCGTCGGTGTGGTCCTCGTCGTCCTCGTCCGCGAGGTCCTCGTCGAGGTCCGTGAAGTGCAGGCCCTCAAGCTCGGCAGCGCGTTCGGCCGCACCGGTGGAGCCGTCCTGGTCGGCACCCGCGGCGCGGTGGAACCACACCAGCGCCTCCTCGGTCCGCCCAGCCTCCGCCAGCGCGTCGGCGTACGCGTACCGCAGTCGTGGCAGCCACTCGGCACGCGTGCGCTTGGACAGCTCCGGTACGTCGAGCGTCTGGATCGCGGCCGCGGTCTGCCCCATGTCCCGGCGCGCACCGGCGGCAACGATCAGCATCTCGATCTGCGACGCCGGCTCGAGCTCGTGCACGACCCGCTCGCGCGACAACGCCAGCGCCTTCTCCGGCCGGCCGAGCGCGCGCTCGCAGTCCGCCATCATCGGCAGGACCTCGTTGTTCCCGGTCATCCGCCGCACCGCACGGAATTCGGTCAACGCCTCGTCGTAGTGCTCCGCCAGGTACGCCGTGATCGCGACCGCTTCGCGAACTCCACCGAGGCGCGCGGCCAGTCGGCGAGCAGTCCGCGCGTGCAGGTACGCGCGCTCCGCGTCCTCGTCCAGGAACCGTCCCGAGGCGACCAGGTGCTGAGCGACCAGGTCCGCCAGGCTGCGCGGCAACGACCGCAGCTCCGCCTTCACGCCCCGATCGAGCTCGGCTCCCGTGATCCCCTCCGGAATCGCCGGGTCGTCCCGCCGCGGACCGGCCTTCTCCTCGTCGTTCCGATCGCGGCCCCGGGCATCCCGCCGCCCGGCCACCCGCTCGTCCCGGCGGAATCCACCGCGCCCACGCTCGTCCCGGCCACCCGAACGCCCACCGCGCTCATCCCGGCCACCCGAGCGTCCACGCTCGTCACGCCCGCCGGTCCGTCCAGCACGCTCATCGCGCCCACCGGCCCGCTCGTCCCGCCGGAACCCACCACGGCCACCACGCTCGTCCCGCGCACCACCCCGGTCGTCCCGCCGGAACGCACCCCGCTCCGCACTCGGCCGCTCCGAACTCCGGAACCCGCCGCGCTCTCCACGAGCCCCGTCCCGCGCCCCCCGGTCGTCCCGCTGGTACCCCGAACGGTCATCCCGCTGGTAACCAGAGCGGTCGTCCCGCCGACCACCGGAACGCTCATCACGCTGGTACCCGGAACGATCGTCCCGCCGGAAGCCACCGCCCTGACGCCGATCATCCCCGGACCGCCCAGCTCCACGCTCGTCCCGGCGTCCACCGCCGTAACCACCGCCCGCGCCCCGGTCATCCCGGCGTCCACCGCTGTAGCTTCCCGATCCCCGGTCGTCCCGCCGATTGCCGCCGTAGCCACCAGCCCCACGGTCGTCCCCGCGGCCATATCCACCGGATCCGCGATTAGCGGATCCGCGGTCGTCCCGCCGGGAACCGCTGAATCCGCCGGCCCCGCGATCGTCGCGGCGGTCGTCGCCGGAGCGTCCCGCACCGCGGTCGTCCCGTCGACCTCCGCTGTACCCACCGCCGCGCTTGTCTCCGCGGTCGTCGCCATAGCGCCCGGCGCCGCGATCGTCGCGGCCGCCGAACTGTCCCTTGAACGGATCGCGCTGTGCTTTGTCGTCCCCACGGGAGCCCGCAAAGCCGCGCCGGTTCTCCGTACGCCCTTCGCCGCGATCGTCCCCACGCCCACCGGAGCGGTCGTCGCGGTAGGAACCACCACGGGGAGCAGATCCGCGCCCACCGGCCCGCGGACCACCGGAGCGAGGACCGTCACCTCGGCTAGAGCTGCCTCGGTACCCGCCGGATCCGCCGCGCCCGGTGGAGTCCGAGCGCCCGCCGCCAGACCGACCGGAACGGCCGGCACCGCCGGACGCATCACGGCGGTCGCCCGAGCCGGAACGGGGGTTGTGAGGTGGCGTCGCCACGATGACTCCTAAGGGTCGTGCCAGGGGGTGATCAGACCAAAGCTACCCCGGGAAATGTTAAGGGCCACCCCTGGGGGGTGGCCCTTAACAGTGTGAATGTCCGGCGACGTCCTACTCTCCCACGATCTCCCGATCGCAGTACCATCGGCGCTGAAGGGCTTAACTTCCAGGTTCGGAATGGAGACTGGGTGTTTCCCCGACGCTATGGCCACCGAAACTCTATAGAAATATCAACCACAACCACACGGGTACCAGCCAGTGCTGGTACGTGGTTCTGACCGTATTCCGGGAACCGTACAGTGAACGCGAACAACTCGTATCGCAGCTTGACGTTTTGTTGAAAGTCTCTACACACCGGAAGGTGTGTGTGACAAGCCCTCGGCCTATTAGTACCAGTCAGCTCCACACGTTGCCGTGCTTCCACTTCTGGCCTATCAACCCAGTGGTCTACTGGGGGCCTTACCCGATTAACTCGGTGGGAGACCTCATCTTGAAGCGTGCTTCCCGCTTAGATGCTTTCAGCGGTTATCACTCCCGAACGTAGCCAACCAGCCGTGCTCCTGGCGGAACAACTGGCACACCAGAGGTTCGTCCACCCCGGTCCTCTCGTACTAGGGGCAGCCCTTCTCAAGTCTCCTGCGCGCGCAGCGGATAGGGACCGAACTGTCTCACGACGTTCTAAACCCAGCTCGCGTGCCGCTTTAATGGGCGAACAGCCCAACCCTTGGGACCTACTCCAGCCCCAGGATGCGACGAGCCGACATCGAGGTGCCAAACCATCCCGTCGATATGGACTCTTGGGGAAGATCAGCCTGTTATCCCCGGGGTACCTTTTATCCGTTGAGCGACGGTGCTCCCACATGCCACCGCCGGATCACTAGTTCCGACTTTCGTCCCTGCTCGACATGTCTGTCTCACAGTCAAGCTCCCTTGTGCACTTACACTCGACACCTGATTGCCAACCAGGCTGAGGGAACCTTTGAGCGCCTCCGTTACCTTTTAGGAGGCGACCGCCCCAGTCAAACTACCCACCAGGCACTGTCCCTGATCCGGATAACGGACCTAAGTTAGACAGCCAGAACAACCAGAGTGGTATTTCAACGATGACTCCACCCGAACTGGCGTCCGAGCTTCACAGTCTCCCACCTATCCTACACAAGTTGTACCGACCACCAATACCAAGTTGTAGTAAAGGTCCCGGGGTCTTTCCGTCCTGCTGCGCGTAACGAGCATCTTTACTCGTAATGCAATTTCGCCGAGTCCATGGTTGAGACAGCGCCCAAGTCGTTACGCCATTCGTGCAGGTCGGAACTTACCCGACAAGGAATTTCGCTACCTTAGGATGGTTATAGTTACCACCGCCGTTTACTGGCGCTTAAGTTCAAAGCTTCGCCGGCCGAAACCGACTAACCTGTCCCCTTAACGTTCCAGCACCGGGCAGGCGTCAGTCCGTATACATCGAATTACTTCTTCGCACGGACCTGTGTTTTTAGTAAACAGTCGCTTGGGCCTGGTCTCTGCGGCCATCAACGCCTCGGCCAGCAAGTGGCCTCACGTATCAGGCCCCCCTTCTCCCGAAGTTACGGGGGCATTTTGCCGAGTTCCTTAACCATGGTTCACTCGATCGCCTTGGTATTCTCTACCTGATCACCTGTGTCGGTTTGGGGTACGGGCGGCTCTAACACTCACTGCGAAGTTTTTCTCGGCAGCATGGGATCATCCACTTCCCCTGAACGGGTCCGCCTCGGCTCTCAGGCTATATGAGACACGGATTTGCCTATGCCTCGCCCTACCACCTTGCCCGCGGATCAGCTTGCGCCTACCATCGCCGCGGTTGGACTACCCTCCTGCGTCACTCCTCAGTGCACCTACTACCACCTCGGGTCAAAACCTCCACCACGCAGCCCGAAGGCCTTACGGATTCAGTTTCTTAGCATCAGCGGGTTCGGCCGGGTCGTGTTAATGCCGGTACGGGAATATCAACCCGTTGTCCATCGACTACGCCTGTCGGCCTCGCCTTAGGTCCCGACTTACCCAGGGCAGATTAGCTTGACCCTGGAACCCTTGATCATCCGGCGGACGGGTTTCTCACCCGTCATTCGCTACTCATGCCTGCATTCTCACTCGTGCAGCATCCACAACTCCATCACTAGGCTGCTTCACACGCTGCACGACGCTCCCCTACCCATCCACACACCTGGACCACACCCGAAAGTGAGGCCGGGTACAAGTGTGAATGCCACAGCTTCGGCGGATTGCTTGAGCCCCGCTACATTGTCGGCGCGGAATCACTTGACCAGTGAGCTATTACGCACTCTTTCAAGGGTGGCTGCTTCTAAGCCAACCTCCTGGTTGTCTGGGCAACTCCACATCCTTTTCCACTTAGCAATCGCTTAGGGGCCTTAGCTGGTGATCTGGGCTGTTTCCCTCTCGACTACGGAGCTTATCCCCCGCAGTCTCACTGCCGCGCTCTCACTTACCGGCATTCGGAGTTTGGCTGATTTCGGTAAGCCGGTAAGCCCCCTAGACCATCCAGTGCTCTACCTCCGGTAAGAAACACACGACGCTGCACCTATATGCATTTCGGGGAGAACCAGCTATCACGGAGTTTGATTGGCCTTTCACCCCTATCCACAGGTCATCCCCCAGGTTTTCAACCCTGGTGGGTTCGGTCCTCCACGCGGTCTTACCCGCGCTTCAACCTGCCCATGGATAGATCACTCCGCTTCGGGTCTAGAGCATGCGACTCAAACGCCCTATTCAGACTCGCTTTCGCTACGGCTACCCCACACGGGTTAACCTCGCCACATACCACTAACTCGCAGGCTCATTCTTCAAAAGGCACGCCGTCACACACCCAAAGGCATGCTCCGACGGATTGTAGGCAACCGGTTTCAGGTACTATTTCACTCCCCTCCCGGGGTACTTTTCATCTTTCCCTCACGGTACTAGTCCGCTATCGGTCACCAAGAAGTATTTAGGCTTAGCGGGTGGTCCCGCCAGATTCACACAAGATTTCAAGAGTCCCGTGCTACTCGGGAAAACACTCAAGAGTCACCGTCTTACGCCTACGGGGCCATTACCCACTACGGCTCAACATTCCAGAAGATTCGACTTCAACGATGATTTATAACTCTTCGGACCCACGGCATTAGGCCCAGAATGCTCCCACAACCCCACATACGCAACGCACGCCGGCTATCACACGCACATGGTTTAGCCTCATCCGCTTTCGCTCGCCACTACTCACGGAATCACAATTGTTTTCTCTTCCTGCGGGTACTGAGATGTTTCACTTCCCCGCGTTCCCTCCAGAACCCTATGTGTTCAGGCACTGGTAACTGGCTTTAGAATGCCAGCTGGGTTTCCCCATTCGGACACCCCCGGATCACAGCTTGGTTGCCAACTCCCCGGGGCTTATCGCAGGCTCCTACGTCCTTCATCGGCTCTTGGTGCCAAGACATCCACCGATTGCCCTTAGTAGCTTGTCACAAAAAAACAACAAAACACTACAAAGAGATGCTCGCGTCCACTATACAGTTCTCAAAATACGGGCAGGAAAACCGACCCCGAAACCACCACTAACCAAGAACACCTGGCAGTCTGGTGAGAGCCGGCCCCAGCCACACACCAACCCCGAACCCAACGGTCCCGGTTGGTTGCGACCCAGAAAAACCGTCCACCCAAGAAGAAAAAACTCGCTTCTCCAGGGCGGCCCGATTTCTCAGGACCCAACAGCGCGCCTCGAAACATTCCTCCACCAGCCACCGCGTTCCACGCTCACAAAAGAGCAGTACTAACGACACCCAGCATCGGTCCGAATCTAATGGTCAATGTTCCACATTCCGAAGCACGGCCGCCCCGAGACACTCGCTCGAGAAACGACCTGTAGACACCAGCCCCTTACGGGAACCAGTGCCAAATGCTCCTTAGAAAGGAGGTGATCCAGCCGCACCTTCCGGTACGGCTACCTTGTTACGACTTCGTCCTAATCGCCAGCCCCACCTTCGACGGCTCCCTCCCACAAGGGGTTAGGCCACCGGCTTCGGGTGTTGCCGACTTTCATGACGTGACGGGCGGTGTGTACAAGGCCCGGGAACGTATTCACCGCAGCGTTGCTGATCTGCGATTACTAGCGACTCCGACTTCATGGGGTCGAGTTGCAGACCCCAATCCGAACTGAGACCGGCTTTTTGGGATTCGCTCCACCTTACAGTTTCGCAGCCCTTTGTACCGGCCATTGTAGCATGCGTGAAGCCCTGGACATAAGGGGCATGATGACTTGACGTCATCCCCACCTTCCTCCGAGTTGACCCCGGCAGTCTCCTATGAGTCCCCACCATAACGTGCTGGCAACATAGGACGAGGGTTGCGCTCGTTGCGGGACTTAACCCAACATCTCACGACACGAGCTGACGACAGCCATGCACCACCTGTATAGGACCCTTACGGACCTCCCATCTCTGGGAGATTTCCCTATATGTCAAACCCAGGTAAGGTTCTTCGCGTTGCATCGAATTAATCCGCATGCTCCGCCGCTTGTGCGGGCCCCCGTCAATTCCTTTGAGTTTTAGCCTTGCGGCCGTACTCCCCAGGCGGGGCGCTTAATGCGTTAGCTGCGGCACGGAGGACGTGGAATGTCCCCCACACCTAGCGCCCAACGTTTACGGCGTGGACTACCAGGGTATCTAATCCTGTTCGCTACCCACGCTTTCGCTCCTCAGCGTCAGGTAAGGCCCAGAGAGCCGCCTTCGCCACCGGTGTTCTTCCTGATATCTGCGCATTCCACCGCTACACCAGGAGTTCCGCTCTCCCCTGCCTACCTCTAGTCTGCCCGTATCGGAAGCAGGCTCGGAGTTAAGCTCCGAGTTTTCACTCCCGACGTGACGAACCGCCTACGAGCCCTTTACGCCCAATAATTCCGGACAACGCTCGGACCCTACGTATTACCGCGGCTGCTGGCACGTAGTTGGCCGGTCCTTCTTCTGCAGGTACCGTCACTCTCGCTTCGTCCCTGCTGAAAGAGGTTTACAACCCGAAGGCCGTCATCCCTCACGCGGCGTTGCTGCGTCAGGCTTTCGCCCATTGCGCAATATTCCCCACTGCTGCCTCCCGTAGGAGTCTGGGCCGTGTCTCAGTCCCAGTGTGGCCGGTCGCCCTCTCAGGCCGGCTACCCGTCGACGCCTTGGTAGGCCATTACCCCACCAACAAGCTGATAGGCCGCGAGCCCATCCCCAACCGCCAGAACTTTCAACCAAAAACCATGAAGAAATTGGTGATATCCGGTATTAGACCCGGTTTCCCGGGCTTATCCCAGAGTTGGAGGTAGGTTGCTCACGTGTTACTCACCCGTTCGCCGCTCGTGTACCCCCGAAGGGGCCTTACCGCTCGACTTGCATGTGTTAAGCACGCCGCCAGCGTTCGTCCTGAGCCAGGATCAAACTCTCCGTTGAAAAATATGACAAACCACAAAAGTGGCGAGTCGACATCGAGTAGATCCCTTGAATCAGAAACAATCAAACTGACTTGAATCAATATTTCAAAGGAATCCGCCACAGCACAACAGACAACCCAACACCCAAAATCTCGAAAAGACCAGGGGAGTCAGAAATCATCCAATGCCTGTGAACGGGGTTAATGCATCTTTCGGCATTGACTTTCGGCACGCTGTTGAGTTCTCAAAAATCGGGCGCACACCGCGACCGGACCTTTCGGCCAGATCCCCGGGCAACCTGCGTTACTCTACCGGATGCGATCCCCTCGGTCAAGACCGAGTTTCTTGCGATCCCTGCCCCGCGTCTGAGCTACCGACCCGAGTCCGAAGACGCGTTTCGGCTGCTTGATCCTTTGGGGGTTCGGAGCGACCGGCCGCTTTCGCGTCCCGCGCCTCGCTCCAACAGAAGAACAGTACGTGGCTTGCAGGTGGCCGGTCAATCCGTTCCCGGTGGGAGGCATCACATCGCTGTAATTTGCCTCCGGCACCGGGTCTGTGGGAAGGCTCAGCCGGCCGCGGTCTCGGTCAGAACCCCTGCGAACGAACGCTTCCCGCGTCGCAGCACCAGCGCGCCACCCGGCAACAGGTCCTCGCCACCGGGACGTACTCGGGGTCGCTCAGTTTCTCGTTGTTCAGGTACGCGCCACCTTCGGCCACCGTTCTGCGCGCGGCCGACTTGCTCGCCACCAGGCCCGTGTCCACCAGCAGTTCGGCGACAGTCGGCAGCTGACCGGCCGCACCTCCACATGCGGAGCCTCCCGGAGTGCGGCCACCAGCGTGTCCGGACTGAGGCTGCGTAGTTCCGACTGGCCGAACAACGCCTTCGGCCGCCAGCTGTACCTGCTCGGTCTCGTCCCGCCCGTGCACCAGAGTCGTCACGTCCTCGGCAAGGACCCGCTGCGCCTCCCGTGCGAACGGACGCTCCGCTGTCGCCTTCTCCAGCTCGGCGATCTCGTCGGCCGAGCGGAACGTGTAGTAGCGGATCAGCTGCATCACGTCGCGGTCGTCGGTGTTGAACCAGAACTGGTAGAACGCGTACGGCGATGTGACTCACGGTCCAGCCAGACGGTCCCCGACTCGGTCTTGCCGAACTTGGTCCCGTCCGCCTTCGTCACCAGCGGCGTCGCCAGCGCATGCGCCTTGCCGCTCTCCGTCCGGCGGATCAGCTCGACGCCGGCGGTCAGGTTCCCCCACTGGTCGCTACCACCGGTCTGCAAGGTGCATCCGTACCGCCGTAGAGCTCCTT